>CAYTWB010000003.1:0-188105 GCA_964441945.1 uncultured Syntrophobacteraceae bacterium | reverse complement strand
TTGCGCACCTTTTACCTGAACACGCCATTTTGCGCAATCATAGGGGTGCCAGCAAGGGTACTCGATGTCTTCCAATGGGCTATCTTGTTTGACAAAGCTGCGACCCCATCCGGGGTCGTGTCCTTGCTATACCGTTCTCCGGGGGTGTCGGCCTATGGCCTCAACCCCCGGCTAATGGCTTTAATCCCTCCGGGATGGTCAACCGTGCTCTAGATCAAAACTCAGATTGGGCAAGGAATTACAACCCATTCGGGCGTCGTTCTAAAAGAGCCTCACCAAAGCCGGTCTGCATTGATCCTGGGTAGACCGAGCGTCAGGATCTTTTTAACGGTTCTAGCGAAGTCGTAGGAAAGAAAGCGCACTTCGAGCCGGCGGGATTGGCTGTCCCAGATCAGGTACTTGGCTCGATTGTCACCATCCCTCGGCTGGCCGACGCTGCCCGCATTGATCAGGTATTTGAGTCCCCGGCGCAGAGGGGTTTGGCCTTCGGGCAAGCGGGCATGTCGAACGGAGCAGCCATCGAAAGCAATCAGTTTCAGATCATGGGTATGGCCTACGAAGCAGATCTCCTGATCGATTAGCGGAAAAACCGATCTCAGTTTGCCATCCGAGGCGTTAAACAGGTAGGTGGTGATCGAATCCGGGGGAAAACCATGAACGAACAGGCATTCGCCGACAACAAAAGCGGGACTCAGGGTCCGAATCCAGTCCAGGCTTACGGTGGAGAGCATTTCTCGATTGATCTCAAGGGAGCGCAAAGCAGACGGATTGAACCAGGAACGGAGCGAAGCATCGACAGCACCCAGTTCATGGTTTCCCATGACCGAGGGGACCTGGCGCAGGCGAATGAGCCGCAGCACCTCCTCGGGGTCCGGACCGTACCCGATATTATCGCCCAGCGAGACAAGGTGATCCACACCGGAGCCGTCAATATCCGCCAGCACGGTCTGAAATGCTTCCAGGTTGCTGTGAATGTCTGAGACCACTGCAATGCGCATCGATCAAACCCGTTTCTGCGCAATTGAAGGGAAGGCTGGAAGCTGCTGGTCCACCACCCGCGCTCTATCCCGGGTAAACATTCCCCGTTTCCAGTATGCACCAGCCCTGCGGCGTCTTTCCCAGGAGGAGGTTGACCGTCCATCCCTCTTTGCAGTGATCGCTGATTTCGATAGGGACCTTGACTTCAATGGAACCCGATGTGGTTGCCCCCGAGAGTGTGAGCAGCCCGGGCTGAATTCCTTCTATCGTGAAGTAGTCATCCAATTCATCGGTCCAGTGGCGTGGGGCGTAGTGTTGAGCAAAATTGTAGAGCAGCCTTGCCAATCGTTCGGCGGCCGGCAATTCTCTGGTGGCCTCGGAGGCTATTCGGTCACCGTTCATGGCTTCTTCGTCGCCGATGAAGCCGTGTTCGCCCAGCCATTTGACCAGTTTCCTGGTAACGGTTCCCGCAGACTGAAGGAGGGCTTCCGAAGCCATCACCTTTCGAATCATGAAGTAGTTGAGGAAATTGTACAGGGCCGACAGGATCTTGTCCGGTCCGAAAATGGTACAGAATTCAATATTCTTCTGAAAATACAGCCGTTCATAAAGGGTCACCTCGGAAGAGCGGTCCAGATTATGGTGCCCATAGCCGTTCAGGCAGTGCCGCAGAAGATCGATGATCTCCTCATAGCGCTGAAAGGTCCTAGGTTTGAGCCGCTTTCGCTGATCCTTGAGAAAACGATCCAGAACATCCTCGATGCTCGGCTGCGCAACAGTCGGGAAGTGCAGGACCTTATTACTGTCTCTTATCTTGTTGACCAACTGGAACCTCCATGCCCGTCAGAAACGTTATCCTTTGCCGTTATTGCTGCACCGTCGCCCAGCTTTCTTCGGCTGCGTCCCCTCTATACCGGGTCCCCGCAATTGGGGCAGTATTGAAAGGTTGATTCCAGGGGATAGCCACAGCGAGGGCAGGCGGTTTTGCCGAATCTCGCAGCGGAAGGCCCAATCCCCTGATCCGGCCGGGATACGGCCTGACAACGGTCACAAATCACCACGGCATCTCCCCGCTTCACGGGAAAAAGCGGGATGAAAAAGAGGCTCAGGTAGTGATCTATGCGTTTCAACCTGGCTTGAGCCAGTCCACACACGGGACACAGCCGGGGTGTTTCGTCGAGGGTCACGGTCTTTGGTTGGACTCCCCCGATAAAGAAAAACATGGTATCTCCTGCGTGATTTCCGAGTGTGCAGTGGGCCTTCCGGAAATTTCTATCACAAATGCGACGGAAAGGCTATGCTGCAGAGCCGGCAACCTCCCGATCAATCATTGAAAAACCCTCCTCGGTTTTCTCTTCAGACAACCCGCGGATGCAACGGCCTGGAGCAGGCATTTGACCTTCTCCAGATCCTTTCTGCCCGGCGCGGACTCAACTCCCGAGCTCACATCCACGGCATCGGGCCGGGCATCCTGAATGGCCTGGGCGACGTTGGCCGGGTTGAGTCCCCCGGCGAGGACCACGGCCTTCCTCTCGGAAATCCCGGCGGCAGCACTCCAATCCCATTCCAGCGCATTGCCGCCGGGAAGGGTCCCGCCGGCGCATTCGATGAGATAGGCCGAAGCATTGAAGGAGTCGATCCGCATGAGAGACGGGGTACCGTTGACGAAAATAGCCTTGATGACAATGATGCCCGTTTTTCGCAGTTCATCCACAAGGTCCGGGGATTCCCGACCGTGCAACTGCACGGCATTCAATCCGCATTGATCCACCCGTTGCATGATTGTCGAGAAGGGTTCGTTCACAAAGACGCCGACTTTGCAAACCGTGTCGGGCAGGCTGCAAAAGAGGCTGCGTGCCTGTTCCTCGCTGAGATGCCTGGGACTTCGCGGATAGAATACCCCCCCGATGGCGTCGGCTCCAAGTTCCGCGCAAGCCAGGGCTTCATCCTCACGGGTCAGGCCGCAGATCTTGACCTGGGGCCTGAATCGTCTTCCTTCGGAAGCGGTCTGACTTCGAATTCGCATGTCGGGCATGGCTCTTCTCCCTATCGGCTGGAAGGCGCTGTTTCTCCGCCCGGCAATCGATCCCGGCAATGGATACCCAGAAGGTCCTTCAGGAAGACCTCCGGATCAGGTGCTTTCACCAGGCTTTCTCCAATCAGAAAATTCCATATTCCGCCTCCCAGCAGCATCTCAACCTGGCTTCGTTCCTGAATGCCGCTTTCCGCGACCGCGACCTGGCCCTCTTGAAGCAGGCCGGCCAGGCGCATGGAAGTGCTCAGATCGGTCTTGAAGGACCTGAGATCGCGATTGTTGATGCCGATCAGGCGCGCCCCGGCCAGGGTCGCCTCCGCCATTTCATCTTCCGAATGCACTTCAACCAGGGCATCCAGTTGCAGTTCACGGCAAAGGCCGATGAGTTCCTTGAGCCGGTCACGGGAGAGCGCCCGCACGATGAGCAGGACCGCATCCGCTCCCATGGCGGCGGTTTCATACACCTGATAGGTCGATATGACAAAGTCCTTTCTGAGCACTGGAAGCGTAACGGCCTGTTTTACCGTCTGCAGATCGGTGGACCTGGCCCGGAAAAAAGCCTGGTCGGTGAGCACGGAAATGGCCGCGGCCCCCGCTTTTTCATAGGATCGTGCCAGCTGCTCCGCATCCAGGTCGATTCGGATCTCTCCTCGAGAGGGGGAAGCCCGTTTGATCTCCGCGATGATGTTGGCCCCAAAGGCCCCCGGGGCAGCAAGCTTCTTGAAGAAGGGCCTGCGATCGCTGCGGTTTTGAGCTTTCTCCAGAAGGACCTGTTCGGGGACCGCTCTGCAGGCGTTCGTCACTTCCTCCTTCTTCCTGTCAATAATCCGGCTGAGGAAATCATGATTCATAGCTTATATACCCTCATCGCTTGAAGGGACCTCAGAAGCCGTCAGAAAAATACGCTCATACGTCATACCGGCATGTTTTAAGCCGGTATCCAGAAAGCCGTGTAATTCCTGGATGCCGGTTCCCGGCTTGAAACATGCCGGGACAAGCTTCACCGGCATGACGTTGGGGCCACTGTGACCCAATTCTAAGATAACAGCTCAGGCGTTTTCGTTGGTGAAGCGGACAAGGGCGTCCAGTTTCGCAGAGGCCCTCTTTTCATCGATTGAGGATTCAGCAAGCTGAATCGCCGGCGGAAAAGCGTCCGCCACGCCGGTCGTGATAAGGGCTGCCGCAGCATTCAAGACCACGACGTCCCGCCGCGGGCCCTTTTCTCCATCGAGAATGCGTCGGGTTATCTGCGCGTTGACGACGGGGTCTCCCCCCTGGAGGTCCGATTGCCGGGCCTGTCTTCCCAAGAGCTGCTGCGGAGTGAGATCATACGTACGAATGGCGTCTCCCTTGAGCTCGGAGACACGGGTTGGAGCGCACACCGAGATCTCATCGAGGCCGTCATGTCCATGGACCACAAGGGCTCGTTTCGCGCCGAGCAGGCGCAGGGCCTGGGCAAACATCTCGGTCAACTCCGGAGCATAGACCCCGAGGAGCTGACAGTTCGCTCCGGCAGGGTTGGTCAGGGGGCCGAGCATGTTGAAGATGGAGCGGATCCCGACCTCTTTTCTCGGTTTGGCCGCATGCCGCATGGCCCCGTGGTAGAGCGGCGCAAAGAGGAATCCAATACCGATCTCGCGAATCGCTTCTTCGACCAGCTCCGGAACGACATCGAGGCGCACACCCAGGGCTTCCAGCAGATCGGCGCTACCGCATTGGCTGGAAACGGAGCGATTGCCGTGTTTGGCCACCGTGATTCCACAGCCCGCGACCACAAAGGCTGCCGTAGTGGAAATATTGAAGGTATGGGCCTGGTCTCCCCCCGTCCCGCAGGTGTCCACGATCGTCGGGGCCGTCACCTGTACCCGGGTGGCCCTGCGCCGCATGGCCCTGGCTGCACCGGCCAGTTCAGAGAAGGTTTCTCCCTTGGTGGCGAGGCCCGCCATGACGGCCCCGATCTGTGCCTCCGTTGCTTCACCCGACATGATTTCGGTCATGACGTCGGCCATTTCTTCTTCTTCCAGGTCCCGTCTTTGAACGATTTTCTTGAGGCTTTCTTGAATCATGATCCATTCTCTCCTCTGCACGCTTTCAGTGAAGTTAGAAAGTTTCTGAGCAGGCGCTTTCCAACGGGAGTCATGATGGATTCCGGATGGAATTGAATGCCTTCAGTTTGATGTTCCGTATGGCGAATGCCCATAATCTCACCGTCTTCCGCCAGGGCGGTGACCGCGAGACAGGACGGCAGGTCTTCGCGGGAAATGGCCAGGGAATGGTAGCGCATGGCCTCAAAGGGACTTTGAATGCCCCGGTACAGGGTTTTTCCATCAGCGGTCACCGAGGAGACTTTGCCGTGCATCAACTGTGCGGCACCGATGACCTTGCCTCCGAAAGCGACAGCGATGGCCTGATGGCCGAGACATACCCCGAGGATGGGGATGCGGCCGGAAAAGGCGCGTATCGCCTCCACACAGATGCCGGCCTCCTCAGGGCGGCACGGGCCGGGCGAGATGACGATGCCGTCCGGGTTCATCTCCTGGATTTCCGATAGAGAAATCCGGTCATTCCGCACCACTTCAACCTGAACACCGAGCATGAGCAGGTATTGAACCAGGTTGTAGGTAAAGGAATCATAATTATCAATCACTAAGATCATCTTACTCCTCCTGTTATTCTATCAATTGGGAACCGAGTACAGTGTCGCAGAAATGAGTGTCCGAATTCCTCTTCGTCATACCGGCATGTTTTAAGCCGGTATCCAGGAAGCTTTTATGGATTCCGGTTAAAACCATGCCGGTTGACGGCCAGGGTTATGGTCACTCTTACATAGGGCTCCGGCTGCCGACACGCATCGTCACCCCGGCAGGCATTTGGCCGGGGTCCGGAAGACTCTCAAAAACCCGGATCCCGGCTAGAAGCATGCCGGAATGACGTTTGGGAGACTTCCGGGTTTTGTAACCATTTGGTGCCACACGAAAAATCCTTAAATTGACGCGCATGGGCCTTCGCCGGGGTGACGGTGTAAGCGAGTTCTGAGATAGACTCTAAGAACCGGAAACCCGATGCACCAGCTCCAGGGCCCTCTGCATGGCCATCGCTTTGTTGACCGTTTCCTGGCGTTCCCGCTCCGGGTCTGAATCGGCTACAATCCCTGCCCCTGCCCGCACGGTGAGCGTTCCGTTTTGAATGGTTGCGGTGCGAATGGTAATGGCCAGGTCCATGTTTCCGGTGAAGGAGATGTAGCCGATTGCTCCCCCGTATGGACCTCTTGGCTCCTCCTCGAGCTCGGCAATGATCTCCATTGCGCGGATTTTCGGTGCCCCGCTGAGCGTTCCGGCGGGGAAGGTCGCCCGCAGCAAGTCGAACGCATCCAACCCGGATCGCAGGTCGCATGAGATATTGGAAACAAGATGCATGACATGAGAGTAGCGTTCAACGACCATAAGGTCTGTTACCTGGACCGTTCCGGTTTCTGCAATCCGGCCCAGATCGTTCCGCCCGAGATCGACCAGCATCAGGTGTTCCGCTCTTTCCTTGGGATCCTGCAACAGCTCATCGGCATACTGACGGTCCTCCTGCTCGGTTTTGCCTCGAGGGCGCGTGCCGGCGATAGGGCGCAGGGTTGCGATGCCGGAATCAAGCCGCACCATCGTCTCGGGAGACGACCCGACGAGCACGGTATGGTCCAGATGCATGAAGTAGAGGTACGGAGACGGATTGATGTAGCGTTGAACCCGGTAGAGCCACCATGGGTCCGGAGGGGGAGAACAGCCGAAGGGCTGGGAAAGCACCGCCTGAATGATGTCCCCGGCGGTGATATACTCCTTGATCCGGGCCACCTGGGAACGAAAAGCATCCGGATCGACCCGGGGTCCCAGACGGTAGGGGCCCTGGGTGAGCATTCTCGGTTCAACCAGAGGCTGTGTCAGCAAATCCTGCATGTCGGCCAGGGATACCAGGGCTTCTTCGTAAGCCTCGGAAGGTTTTTTGCCGTCCAGAAAGGTATAGGCCACCAGCGTCAGGGTGTGACGGATGTTGTCGAAGATAAAGAGGCGATCCGGGATGACAAAATGAGCCAGTGGCCGATCCTCCGGGTAGGCGTTGGGGATATTCTCGAAAAAGGATACGAATTCATAGGCGAGATAGCCGACCATTCCTCCCCAGAACCTGGGCAGCCCGGGAAACGACACCGGCCGGTAGCCTGCCATAAGGGACCTGAGGACGGGGAGCGGGTCCCCGTGGTGGGGGATTACCCGAAGAGACCCGTTCTCTTCCAGTTCCACTTTCTCACGATAGACCCGAACACTGCATTGGGCCGATGCCCCGAGAAAGCTGTATCGTCCCCAGCGCTCACCACCCTCAACGCTTTCCAGGAGGAAAACCGGCCCCTTGCCGGAGTAGATCTTGGCCAGAGCGGACAAGGGGGTTTCCGTGTCCGCCAGGATATCCATAGAGACTGGAATGACATTGCCGAGCCCCACCCTGTTCATGAATTCCGATTTTTCCGGAAACACTCTCAAACGCATGGTCCTCACCTCCTCCATCACTCTTGTTCCAGCCACCCTCCCCGTCATTCCGGCGGAGGCGGGGAGCCGATGCTCACTTTGAAGAAACCGTCTCGAAAATGGGTGCAATCTGCCTGCAAAGGTCTTCGAACTGAGTCGGATACAGGGATTGTGCACCGTCACTCAGTGCCCGATCCGGCGCATGATGCACCTCCACCATCAACCCGTGGGCCCCGACGGCAACCGCGGCCCGGCTGAGCGGAATGACCTGGGCGCGGCGCCCGGCCGCGTGACTCGGGTCAACGATGATCGGCAGATGGCTCTCCTTCTGCACAACCGGAATGGAGGATAGGTCCAGGGTGTTTCGACTGTGATGAGCAAAGGTTCGGACCCCGCGTTCACAGAGGATCACCCGGCTGTTTCCCCCTTCCATGATATACTCGGCCGCCATGAGCCATTCTTCGATGGTTGCGGACATCCCGCGTTTGAGCAGAATCGGCTTGACGGCCCGGCCGGCACGCCGGAGCAGACTGAAGTTTTGCATGTTGCGGGCCCCGATCTGAATCACATCGGCATACGCTTCCACCATATCGAAGACCTCGTGGTCCATGGCTTCGGTGACGACGGGCATACCGGTTTCCTCACGTACCAGGGCCAGGACCCGTAACCCTTCATCGCCAAGGCCCTGGAAGGCGTAAGGGGATGTTCTGGGCTTGAAGGCGCCACCTCTGAAGAGATGGGCCCCGGAAGCCTTGACATGGCGAGCGATGGTCAACGCCTGCTCTTCGCTCTCGATCGCACACGGCCCCGCAATGATGGTGAGGTGCCCGTTTCCAATCGCCACGGAGCCGACCTCGATCACGGTGTCGTCGGGCTGCGATTCACGACTGACCAGTTTATAGGGATGCGTGACGGGAATCGCCTCTTTCACACCGGGGAGGCTCAAGAACCAATTGGGCTCGACAGGGCCCTGGTTGTGCAGCACGCAGATCGCTACCCGGTGTCCTCCCGGAATGGGGCGGGCCGTGCACCCTTTCGATTCAATCAAGGCGGTTACGGCATCGATCTCAGCCTCGGATGCCTTCTGATCCATGACTACCAGCATGACCTTTTCTCCTTACAAAAAAAGGGGATTGCAGGAAATTCCCACAGTCCCCTTTAGAAAAAGCAAAGGACCGTGAGCCGGCGGCCCACAGTCCCTGATTACCTATTATTGCCAGTGGCTTAACCAGGCAAGACTACGTTGGCACACCTCCCCCGCCAGTTGTCCGCCACCAGCACCAAAACCCTGTCTCTCGAATGGTATGACCGCACATGATCACAATCCCTTCACAAAAATCCTCTTTAAGCATGCGGACAAATATCCTATTCCTGAAGCACGGTCAAGGAATTATTTGGATCTTTTCGAATTTCTATGGACTGGAGGGCTCATAGGGCGACATCTTCAGGCGGCAGAGCTCACCGCAGGCCATATCGATGATGTCCTGGGCCTGCCGTGTCTGCTCATCCAGTGACCCAACGCCTGCCAGGGTCTGAATCAGGATGGCGGTGTTCGCGTGCAGGAAAGGTGCTCTGCGGATCGTCTGGCTGAGATATGGGACAACCTCCTGGGCCTCCTGCCTCTGGACATTGGGCAGCAATACCAGAAACTCGTCACTGCCGTATCGGCCCAGGATACTCTCCCCCTGGGGAAGGATTCCGTTCAAAAGCCCGGCCACATGCCTGATCACCTCGTTGCCGATGTCCGTGTCGTCATCGAATCGATGGAAGAACCTCGGTTTGATCAACATCACCGACAGGGGGGTGTCAAGACGGCGGGCTTTTCTGAATTCGCGCTCCAGGACCGTATGGATTTGGAAGAAATTCAACAGACCTGTCAGCGGGTCTTGAACGGCAAAGTCCTTCACCCGTTCATAACTGAGGCAGTTCTCCATGCACAGGGCGACTTTGATGCCCAGCTGCTCCAGGAGGTCCGTTCCGTCATCCGGATGGTAGCGATCGGCATCGAGACTTCCCAGCAGAAGACCGCCGAAAAGGAGTCCGTGGATCCCCAGAGGGATGACCACACCGGAGCGAACCAGTGAGGCTGCATCCGGCAGAAACGGGAGAAGAGTTTCCAGGTTTTCGGGGGTAAGAAGAAACGGCTTTGTCAGGCCGTCCAGGAGAAGCTGAGCGGTCTCTACGGGCAGAGGCAAAATCCAGGCGCCTTCTCCAACAGGTTCGCTTTCCACGCTGATCCCCGGAAAGAATCGCTCGAGCAGATCGGGGTGGGAGAGAAAGAGGATAACCCTGTCCGGCTGAAACCGGCTCATGACCTCCCCCAGAAGCTCTTCTGCAAGCTGGTCCGGTCGGCGGGTCCTGAAGAGGATCCGTTCAATCTCAACAAAATGGCGCCAGATCTTCTCATTGGTGGATGCGGTGGCAATGACCCGAGCCAGCTGTTCCCTGAGCTCCGTGTTTTCCTTTTGCAGCGACGTCAGGGACCCCGGTCCAGCCGGTTGGTCCATCACCGGCTGGTCTTCGCTGTGGGTCGAATGGTCGTGTTCCATCGCATCAACCTCTACGTGTCTGAATTACTCTTCCCAGCCCCATTTTCCCACCAGGTCGACGAATCGCACACCACCCAGCTCGGTCACTTTTTTCCCCTCCGGTGTACGTTCCACCAGAACGAGCTCCTGAGAGATTTTGCCTCCAACCGGTATGACCAGTCGACCGCCTATCGCCAGCTGGTCGATCAGCGGATCAGGAATCCTGGGGGTCCCGGCGGTTACAATGATTCCATCAAAAGGCGCCTCCTCGGGCCACCCGAGAGATCCGTCGGCCACTCTGATGATAACGTTCCGATAGCCCAGTTTCTGGAGGATTTGGTTCGCGCGGTAGGCCAGCCCCGGGAAACGTTCGATGGAAAAGACTCGATCTGCCAGTTCAGCCAGGATCGCGGCCTGATAGCCGGATCCGGTCCCGATTTCCAGGACCTTCTCGTGTCCCTCGATACCGAGAGTCACGGTCATCAGGGCGACAATATAGGGTTGAGAAATGGTCTGCTTTTCACCTATGGGCAAAGGAAAGTCACTGTAGGCTTGCTCTTGGAGCGCTTCTTCCACAAACAGGTGACGAGGGACCCTGCGCATGGCTTCCAGGACACGGGAATCGCTGATGCCTCGGCCGGCCAGCTGGGTTTCCACCATTCGATCTCGCGCCTTTTGGAAATTGACCATGTTCTATCGACCTCCCCAGCCTTCCGCCGGCATGAAGGGTCCTGCAATGGACCCTGTGGCCGGAAGGGTGCCCGAAGCTCCCATCAAAGGAGCCTATTGTCCGATAAAAACCAAAGATAAAGCAAGATTAAAGTCAATCCGTTCTCCAGGAAATAGCCATTCCTGGCAAAGTGAGATTTTTTTTGACAAAGGTATTGACCGCATATAAAGTTTGCTATACCTAATTCATAAAGCTGCAGTGATCATGTGGAGGTCAGGTTGCTATGTGGAAGCTTTGGGATCAGGGCAAATGCTGTGCGTGCTCCGGCAAGAGTGGAAACGATTCCAGCGCGTTGCCGCTCTCCAATACCAGTGCCGGCCAGCGGTGCAGGGTTGCGGGGATTGAGGGTGGGCGGCATTTGTGTGCCCGCCTGGCTGCGATGGGAATCTACCCCGGAGTGGAAGTGGAAGTGGTCTGTGCCGGGTGCAATTGTCCTTGCCTGGTGCGGGTGCATGGCTGTACACTAAGCCTCGGGTGCGGGTTGTCCAATAAGATTTTGGTTACCTCGGCACTCCGGTAGCGAGCGCGGTCCGGGCTGGTCAAAGCGGCTGAAAAGAGCCGCTTCTTTTGGCGGGGAAAAGTTAGGGCTCCCTAATTTCATTGTCGAGCGTGAGGGGAAACGGTGCTGATTCCAATGAGATCGATGCTTTCCGGTCAAAAGGGTGTGATATCCAAGGTGAAGGCTGACGGTGAGCTTGGCCGCCGGATCCGGGACATGGGGCTGGTGCCCGGGACCCCGATCGAGGTACGGGGGCGGGCGCCCCTGAAAGACCCGGTGGCGATACGCGTCAGGGATTTCACCCTGACATTGCGCAATAACGAAGCCGACCATATCCTTGTGGATGTAGACGAGGCGCCATGACAGAGCCGCGACCTCAGTCTTTGATCGCCCTGGCCGGAAATCCCAATTGCGGAAAGACGACTCTTTTCAACGAAATCACCGGCGCACGCCAGCATGTCGGAAACTATCCCGGTATAACCGTGGAGAAGAAGGAGGGGCTGTTCGACCTCAACGGCCGATCGGTGCGCCTGGTGGACCTGCCGGGGACTTATTCCCTCACGGCCTACTCACTGGAAGAGCGGGTGGCCAGGGATTTCCTGATTTATGATCGTCCGCAGGTGGTCATCAACATTGTGGACGCGTCGAACCTGGCGAGGAACCTTTATCTGACGGTTCAATTGCGCGAGCTCGGCATTCCGGTGGTTTTGGCTCTAAACATGATCGATGCCGCAGCAAGCCGGGGCATTGAGATCAATGCGGAGGAGCTTTCCCGGCGGCTGCAGGTGCCTGTCGTTCCGACGGTTGCCAAGAGCGGCAAGGGAAAAGAACGGCTTCTGAGCGCGACGATCGACCACGCCGAACAGAATGCTCCATGGGCCCCACTCAATATTTCCTATGGTCCGGATATTGATCCCGTGCTGAATCAGATGGAGGAAGCGATCAGGGGGTCGGCATTTCCGGCTGAACTTCCGCCTCGCTGGACCGCACTGAAGTATCTTGAAGCGGATGACCAGGTTATCGCTAAGGGAAGGGATGCCGATCTCGCACTTTCGAAGAGACTGGAAGCCCTTGCAGACCAGGTTACCGAACACCTTCAAAAGACCCTCGACAGTTATCCGGAGGCAATCATTGCCGACCATCGATATGGGTTCATTTCCGCTCTTCTCAAGGACGGCGTACTGAGCAAGAGCGAAAAGGCCGATCGACTTTTCCTTTCCGATCAATTGGACGGTGTTCTGACCAACCGCTTCTTTGGTCCATTGATCATGATGGCGATCCTCTATGTGGTCTATCAGTTCACTTTCAGTTTCAGCGACTTGCCGGTACGATGTCTTGAGCTGGTATTTGCCGCTTTGGGCCGATTTGTGGATTCCAGCCTTCCTGCGGGACCTGTGAAGTCTCTGATACTATCCGGGATCATTGACGGGGTGGGCGGTATTCTCGGTTTTGTTCCCCTTGTGCTTTTCATGTTTTTCACCATTGCGATACTGGAAGATACGGGCTATCTGGCTCGAGTGGCCTACATGCTTGACCGCGTCTTTCGGACCTTCGGCCTGCACGGGAATTCGGTCATGGCCTTCATCATCTCCGGCGGCATTGCGGGGGGATGTGCGGTCCCGGGGGTCCTTGCAGCCAGGACGCTGAGGAGCTCGAAAGAACGCCTGGCGACTCTGCTCACTGCTCCCTTCATGAACTGCGGAGCGAAGCTGCCTGTTTTTGCCATGCTGATTGCCGCCTTTTTCCCAGCCAGGCACGCGCAGGTTATGTTTCTTCTGACGTTGTTCTCATGGGTTGTAGCGCTTCTGGCGGCAAGGGCCATTCGCTCGACCATTCTGAGAGGACCGAGCACCCCCTTTCTCCTGGAATTGCCGCCGTACCGCCTGCCGACCTTCAAGGGGCTCATCATCCACACCTGGGAGCGCACATGGCAGTATATCCGGAAAGCCGGAACGATTATTCTGGCCTTTTCCATCCTCTTTTGGGCCCTGATGACCTACCCCGGACTGCCCGAAGCGGAAAGGAAGCTTTTTGAAGAAAAGAGGCAGAGCGTGCTGTCGACCGTACCCGAAGCCCTCAGGGCTTCTCTGGCAGAGACAGCGAGTCCGGGGGCCCCGTTTTCAACGGAGACCGAAAGCGCCGTGACCGAGCTGCAAGGCATTGACCGGAAGGAGGCTCAGGCAGCGATGCAGTATTCGTTTGCCGGACGCATTGGAATGGCCCTGGAAGGATTGACCGCCTGGTGCGGTTTCGACTGGCGCACGAATGTGGCGCTCCTTTCCGGCTTTGCGGCGAAAGAATTGATCCTCTCGACCTTCGGTACGGCCTATTCTTTGGGAAAGTCGACGAAGTCCGATGATCTCTCCCTGAGCGAACAACTGGGGGCCGATCCCGGGTGGAATCCGCTGAGGGCCATGACTCTGATTGTCTTTATTATGCTCTATGCCCCGTGCCTGGCCACCGTCATATGCATTGTCAAGGAATCCGGGGCTTGGGAATGGGGGCTTTTTTCCGTGGTCTTCAACACATTTCTGGCATTTCTGGTTGCTGTTGCCGTATACCAGGGAGGCCGTTTGGCTGGAATCGGAGGCTAGCGGGTCAGATCGATGTGGCAGACTGTTATTGTATGGATCATCCTGGCAGGGGTTTTGGCTTATCTCGTTCGGCTCGGCGTTCGGGCTTATCGCGGCCGATCGACGCTTTGCGGGTGTTCGGGATGCTGCTGCCCGAATGCATCGGGTGAAGCCCCTTGTTCGGGGCCGGAGCATGCAGTGTTCGAAGGCCGGAGCTGTGAGGATATGAAAAGGTATGCGGACAAAAATTCCGATTGAGTTGCCGGGGGCCCCCCCTTTTACCTCGGAGGTCTTTATCGGCAGGGATACCGCCGCGGACCTGGGGGGTGTGCTGGCATCCCACCTCGAGGACCGCACCGCCTGGTGGATTTGGGATGAGCGTGTTTACCGGCTCTGGCAAGAACGTCTGAGTCGAACACCCTGGCCGGCGATGACAAGTGAGCGTCTGCTCTGCTTCACCGCCTCGGAAGCGAACAAACGCTTCTCTGCCGTGGAAAAGCTCGCAACACAGCTGCTTTCACTCGGGGCAGACCGGGGAAGCGCTCTGGTTGCTGTAGGCGGAGGGGTGACCGGTGACGTGGTGGGGTTTCTTGCTGCCATCTACATGCGGGGTATCCCCCACATCCAGGTGCCGACAACACTGCTTGCCCAGGTTGACAGCAGCATCGGGGGAAAGACCGGGGTCGATCTGGAAGAAGGGAAGAACCTCCTGGGTGCTTTTCATCAGCCGCAAGTGATCTGGATGGACCTGCAATTCCTGGAGACCCTCCCCCCGGAAGAGTTCCGGCAGGGGATGGCGGAAGTGATCAAGAGCGCCATGATTGGGGACGAACCCCTGTGGAACTTTCTGGAAGCCCATACGGAAGCGCTCAAGGAGCGGCGCAGCGGTGCGCTTTTTGAGATCGTTGCGGCCTGTTGCCGGCTGAAAGCTGGGGTGGTGCAACGGGATGAGAAAGAAACCGGTCTCCGGCGGGTCTTGAATCTGGGACATACCGTGGGCCATGCCCTGGAAAGAGTCAGCGGCTACCGCATCCGGCATGGGGACGCCGTGGCCATGGGGCTCATGGCTGCCATGAAGCTGTCGGTCTCTTTGGGCAGGGCGGATGCCCGGGACCTGCACCGATTGGAGACGCTTTGCAGGGCCTGGGACCTTCCGGTGCGTATCCCTGCGCAATTCTCCCCGGATGCCCTGCTGGCTGCCATGCAGACCGACAAGAAGAACATTCGAGGCCGGCTGCACTTTGTCCTGCCCGTCCGGATTGGAGAAGTACTGGATTACCAGGACCTCCGTACCGAAGAGCTGGGGAAGGTGTTGAAGCTGCTCCAGGGGAAGTGAGTACTGCTCCGCAAAAGTGTGTGTCCAAATTCCCCTTCGTCATACCGGCAGGTCTTAGAGGCTGTCTGAAAATTGGTCCGGTGCGGGCGCGGATTAAACGCGCCCCTACACCCGGCAATGTTGTTGAATTAGCGTGCAGGACCTCCCTGTTGAAGCCCTGTGCGTCATTCCGGCGAACCCCGGAATCCAGTGATTTCCATATCTTCTGGACCCCGGCTTTCGCCGGGGTGACGGTGCCGCGCAGGGAAGTCGCGCATCATTCAACAGCATTGCCTACACCCGGTGGCTGTCCGTGGCGTAGCAAGGGGCGGGCTTTATGCCCGCCCGATGGGGCACTAAACAGGCAGCAATATGCGTTTTCAGACAGTCTCTTAGCCGGAAGGCGCACATCTTCTCCTTTTCATTCCTCCTGCATTGTGTCCAATTCGACCGCCTCAACACCAAAAACGGCTAATGTTTCTGCTGTTGATGACCGAGTAATCTAAGAAGCATTTCAGAGGGTCGCCAAAATGGGAAGCGCTCGTGATTCCAAGCTCGGGATGACAGGCTTTCCATTCCGGGTCCTTCAAATGAGAGGGTTTAATGGCAAAGGTGCTGATCATTGATGACGACAGGATGGTGTGCACACTGTTGTGTGAGATTGGGACCCGCATGGGCCATGACGTGACTTATGCACTTTCTCTAGGGGAAGGGCTTCGGAAGATCGTGGCGAGAGCATTCGATGTGGTGTTTCTCGATGTCTACCTGCCGGACGGAAACGGACTGGACCTGTTGCCGGAGATTCGAGAGATGCCCTCCAGACCGGAAGTCATCATATTCACCGGGGCAGGGGACCCCGACGGAGCCGAACTGGCCATCAAGAACGGCGCCTGGGACTATGTTCAGAAACCTGCTTCGTGTGAGGCGATCAGGCTGCCCCTGGTTCGAGCGCTGCAATTCCGTGAACAGAAGGCGGTAAAGAGCCACATCCGCAAGAGCGGCAAAGCGGTGAGGGCCTTCAAACGGGAAGGGATCGTCGGCGACAGTCTCAAAATGGAAGCCTGCATGGATCTGCTTGCTCAAGCGGCCGGCAGCAACGCCAACGTGCTCATCACCGGTGAAACCGGTACAGGAAAGGAGTTGTTCGCCTGCGCCATTCACGAAAACAGTTCCCGAGCCGGGAAAGCTTTCGTCGTGGTCGATTGTGCGGCACTGGCCGAGTCCCTGGTTGAGAGTGTCCTCTTCGGCCACGAGAAGGGAGCGTTCACGGGAGCCGATAAGGCCCAGGACGGGATGATCAAGCAGGCCGATGGTGGGACGCTGTTCCTGGACGAAGTCGGGGAGCTGCCGCCATCCGTTCAAAAAGCCTTTTTACGGGTCCTTCAGGAGCATCGATTTCGACGTTTGGGCGGAAAGGAGGAAGATCACAGCGATTTCCGGCTTATAGCAGCCACCAATCGGGACCTCGAACAAATGGTGCGGGAAGGGCAGTTCCGCAAAGACCTCTTTTTTCGTCTACGCTCTCTCTCCATCGAGGCGCCTCTCCTGAGGGATCGCGTTGAGGACATCAAGGACCTGGCTATTCACCACATGGCCAAACAGTGCGAGCGCTACGGGACCTGCACCAAGGGGCTTTCCCCCGAGTTCCTCAATGCCCTGACCAGTTATGACTGGCCGGGAAATGTGAGGGAACTGGTTCATACCATGGAAAGCTCTCTGATTGCAGCGCGTTCGGAACCCATCCTTTACCCGGATCACCTGCCGGTTCACGTTCGCATCCAGGTGGCTCGCACTTCCATTGCCAGAGCGGCCCCGAATGCAGCAGGACCAAGGGAGGTTGTCGAATTCTGCTGCAGACTCCCCACAATGCAGGATAGCCGTGAAGCGGCTGTTGCCGATGCGGAAAGGAATTACCTGCAACGCCTCATGTACCTCACCGGCACGAACATCAAGGAAGCCTGTAAAATGGCCGGCCTGTCCCGATCACAGCTCTATGCGCTTCTGAAGAAGCATGGAATCACCCGAAGCGGTCGGCCGGTCGAATCAGTGGAAGAATCCGGTGTGTCCGGCTGAGCCGGACGGTGTCCGCGAAGGCCGGACAGGACCTGCAAAGGCGTGGATTCATCGCTGATCAGCCTGCAGCAGCCGGTCACCTAGAGACTATCTCAGCGTTCGCTCACACCGTCACCCCGGCGAAGGCCCGTACGTGTCAACTTCCCCCTCGTTCCCACGCTCTGCGTGGGAACGCACACGCTGAACGCTCCGCGTCCACTGGCGCAGAGTGCCCGAAGGCATGGGCTCCGACGCAGAGCGTGGGAGCCGGTGAACCGTGTTGGGCCTCTCGATTCAAGTGAGTGCCCTTCGGGCGGACCTGGAACACAACAATTGAAACACGAAGACACGAAGGAGACGAAGAAATGATTCCAACATGCTCTCAACAAGGTTCTTCGTGCCTTCGTGTTTAGAAATGGAAATTCCTATACGATTCAAGGCATCCCGCTGTCTCTTCTCACCGGACGGATTCCTGCCGGTCTTCAGTTGAATACCCTCAGCCCTCAACCTTCGTCAACCTCCAACACATTGAAAAAGCTCAATAAAGGCATGGACCGGCCTTCCTGGCCCGATTCTTGTTTTGTTCCGTTGCGAAGCCGACAGAACACGGGAACGGCTGCCGATCCCCGTGACGGAGATCGGCGTCAGAGAGCAGGCGAACCTGGGCAGCACCGGAAGGAGGGGTTTGAAGCATGAAAGTGCTCCTCTACTTGAATGGAAGCAATGGAGCGGCGGAACTCCTTTATCATGCAGTGGTCGGTGTGATTTCCGAGTGTGATGCGGAAATCTGCCGGACTGCCGTTGCCTTGTCAAAGAGGCTCCGGCAAAAAACAAGTGATTTAACGGTTGTTGTTCTGCTCGCCTGCACCAGGCAGGACCTTGCCGAGATCGTTGCCCTTCACGATTGCCTTCAGGACCTTCGAACGATCCTCATTCTGCCGGATCGAGACGCTGCCACCATTGCTCATGGGCTGACCCTGAGGCCGCGTTTCTTCACTTTTACCGATGCGGATTTTTCCTATGTGTCCGCCGTACTGGCCAAGATGCTCAGGGTTTATGGAAAAAGGTCCGAGCATATGGGCCTCTGAGCCCCATTCACACTCAACCCCGTGGCTTTCCGGAGGGTCCAGGGTGTTTCGACCGTCAACCACGACATGGGAATCGGGAATGCTCTATCGAAGAGGAACACCATGCTCAACCTGAATCCCAAGGCGTTCATTCCGAGAGGTCTACGAGCCTGGTCAAGCGGGGCAATCAAGCGATTCCAGGGAGACGGATCTGCCGGCAACGGATGCCTGAATGCTCTGCCGGGGCTTGGAAGCGAACTGGAGGCATTGGGCCGGTCGACCGAGAAGGAATTTCTTTCCGTTGGCGAGAAGCTCCAAAACTTTCACGGGCTTGCGGGGGAGATTGCAGAGCGGTCCGCTTCGGTTGCGAGGCTGCTGTCCGGAGAGGAGACCTCGGCGGCCATCAAAGGCTTCCGTGAAGTGATGGACCGGATGAGAGGGCTGGAGGGTGAGTCGAGGCAGAACACAACGCTTCTTGCCAATGTCCTCGAAATACTGGCTCGCCTGGATCATGAGCTGAGAAGCTTTTTTGAAACCGCCAGGAGCCTGCGGGTCCTTTGTGTTTCGACAAGAATTGAAAGCGCGCGCCTTGGCGAACGAGACATCGGCTTCAGTGCCCTCGCCGGGGAGGTGGGCAACCTGGCCCTTTTGATCGAGGAAAAGACGGCGCACCTTCTTGCACGATCTGAGTCGCTGAACGGTATCATTGGCGGGGCCCTTCTTCGGGTGACGGAGATCGAAGCCGGGCAGCATGTTCAGGCGGGGCTCATCCTGGAGAAGACGATGTCGAATCTTGGGTCTCTCCAGGAAAAACACGCCCTTTCATCAGCCGCCGCAAAGCAGATCTCCCCCCGTTATGAGGCCGTCTCATGGAGCATTGGGGAGATTGTGACATCCATGCAGTTTCACGATATCACCCGCCAGAGGATGGAACATGTAAAGAAAGCCCTCGACAGCATCGTCTGTGCAAGGCCGAACAGCGGCGGGACAAGACGCGCGAAAGATGTCGGAGCAGCTCAAAGGCTTTTCTCCGGTCTGCCGGGAAGATCGGGCCGGGCCCCGAGGAACGGAAATCCGTTTCGGACGGCGGGGGAGATTTGCGCGATTCAGGCGGCCCAGCTCCAGGATGCCAGGGATCAGCTGGTATCTGCCGTTGAAAACATCATCGAGAACCTGGTCAGGGTCGCCGACCAGGTGGTGATGATGTCTCAAGAGACAGAGGGGATGGCCCGAGCTGCGAACCAGACGGACCAGTCGTTCCTTTCCAAAGTGGAAGAAGGCTTTGATGCGGTCATTGCCGAACTTTCCGCTTATGACGTGTCGAGTCGTGAGCTTGCCACGTTGATGGACTCCGTGGGAGGCACCCTTCGAGAGATGTCGGCCTACACAGACGATATCGAGGGGATAGGGGCGAAGATCAGGCGCATCGCCCTGAATGCGATCGTCAAGGCTTCACAACTTGGCGATGAAGGAGCGACTCTGGACGTGCTTGCCGAAGCGGTCCACAGTCTTTCGATCGAGGCGTGCCGGCGGACTGAAACAGCAGGGGAGGCCCTCCGATCGATAGTCTCGGCCTCGGGGTCTTTGTATGCAGGCATTCGAAACGACGGAGCAAACAGGGCAAATGCAGGACTGACCCGAATGGGCGAGACCCTTAAGACGCTCCTTGGCGGCCTCAAAGCTGTCAATCGGGACCTGGTCTCTTTGCTGGCCCGCATGAACGAAGGGGCTCATCTCCTTTCGGAAGGCATCAGGAGGACCGTTGCGCAGGTGACCGTTCATCATCGTGTCGATGACGTTGTCGGGAGGGCGCTCGACCAGCTCGATGAAATCGTATCCGATTGCCGGCGTCACGATCCGATTGCCGGCCGATCGGGTCCTGCGGAGCTGATAAAGGGTTTGGAGACCTTCTATTCGATGCAGGGTGAGCGGCAGGTGCACCAATCGGCCGTGTCGGCAACCGGAGCTGTTTTCAGGAAACCCGGTTCGCGTCCCGGCGGCCCTTCAAGTGTCTCACGAATGAAAGATGAAAAGCCCAAAGAGGGCCCTGAAAACGATCCGGCGACGGATATGGGAGACAACGTTGAGCTCTTTTAGAGGCCGACTGAAAATTGGTCCGGTGCGGGCGAGGATTAACCGCGCCCCTACACCCATTGGCTGTCCGTAGCGTAGGAGCGGACTTTATGCCCGCCCGATGGGGCACTGAACAGCCAGCAATATGCATTTTTCAGACGGCTTCTTAGAACGAAGGGGAAGAGGATGCACTCCGAGGTATTCGAATCGGTCGAGACCCATGTCGTGAAACTTCAGGGCAACTGGACCATAGACCGGGCAAACGAGCTGAAAGACCTTCTTCTGGAGGCCCTGGGAGGGGAGAAGGATGTGATCGTCGACCTGGAAGGTGTTCTCCATGTGGACCTCTCCTGCCTGCAGCTCCTTTGCTCGGCCCACAGGGCATTTGCAGAGCGAAACAGGGGTTTTGCTCTGGCCGACAGGAAACCGGAAACATTCATGAAGACTGTGATGGATGCGGGTTATGCACGTACTCTGGGTTGCCGTAAGGACAGAATCGAGGACTGTCTGTGGACGGGAGGTTGGGAATCATGAGCAAGACCATTATGACCGTCGATGACTCCGCCAGTATTCGCCAGATGGTGAGCTTCACGCTCAAGCAGGCGGGGTATCAGACCATAGAGGCAGTAGACGGCCGGGATGCCTTGTCGAAATTGAAGGGGGCGGCTGTGCAACTGGTGTTGGCTGATCTGAACATGCCGAATATGGATGGCATCGAGCTCGTTCGCCATGTGAGGGCCAATCCTTCTTCCAGGTTTATCCCCATTGTGCTGCTGACAACGGAATCTCAGGCTGAAAAAAAGCAGGAAGGGAAAGCGGCCGGTGCCACCGGTTGGATCGTGAAACCGTTCAAGCCCGAACAACTGCTGGCCGTGGTCAAAAAGGTCCTTGGATGATGCAGGCGCAAAGACAGACCTACAGGGAAGAGGCGTATGAGCTCCTGGATGAGCTCGAAACCTCGCTTCTCGCCCTGGAGGAAGCTCCAGACGATGCAGAGCTGATCGGCCGTGTTTTCCGCGCCATGCATACGATCAAGGGTTCAGGGGCCATGTTTGGATTTGACGACATTGCCGCGTTCACTCATGAAGTGGAGACCGTGTACGACCTGGTGCGGGGAAAGAGGATAGCAGTCACCAAATCCCTGCTGGACCTGACCCTCGCCGCGGTGGACGAGGTTCGTGCCATGCTCGATGGGTCGAATGGTGGACCGGCCCCGGATGGGATCAGGGCCACTCAGATCCGTAACGATTTCCAGAAACTGCTGCCTGAAAAGAACCAATCGGCAGTCGACGAGGCAAAGGCGCCCCTGCCCGCCGAGAATGCAGAAGAAGAGACGATTTATCGGATTGCCATGCGTCTGGACCGCGATGTCTTTCTGAGAGGGACCAATCCGATCCTCTTGCTGAACGAGCTGCGCGAGCTCGGCGAGTGCAAGGTGATTGCCCACACGGAGGCCATTCCTGAGCTGGAGGACTTCAATCCCGAAGAGTGCCGCACCTCGTGGGATGTGATCCTCTCCACCCGGCGGGGGATCAATGCCATAAGGGATGTCTTCATTTTCATCGAGGATGAGTGTGAGGTGAAGATTGATGTCATCGGGGCTCAGGATGCATCCGGCGACGAGGCGTCTCCCAGGAAACTCGGAGAGATACTTGTCGAGCGAGGAGACATATCGCCGGAGGATGTGCGAAGGGCCCTCGGAGAACAGAAGCGCATCGGAGAGCTCCTCATGGATGCCGGGGTGGTGGGGCCGAGCAGAGTTGAATCCGCCCTGGTCGAACAGGAACACGTCAGGTCGATTCGCAACCGGCAACAGAAGGAAGAACTGGTTTCAAACATCAGGGTGCCCGCCGAGCGGCTCGACATTCTGGTCAACCTGGTGGGCGAACTGGTCACGGTTCAGGCGCGTTTGAGCCGGACGGCCGCTTCCATGGCGGATGCGGCGCTGGTTTCGATTGCCGAGGAAGTAGAGCGGCTCACCGCAGAGCTTCGCGACAATGCGATGAGCATCCGCATGGTGCCCATCGGAACAACGTACAGCAAATTCAAGCGGTTGGTCCGCGATCTGGCGGATGAGCTCGGGAAAGAGGTGGTCCTGGCAACGGATGGAGCGGAGACCGAGCTTGACAAGACAGTGATCGAGCACCTGAGTGACCCGCTGGTGCACCTCATCCGGAATTGTGTCGATCACGGTATCGAGCCGCCCGACGATCGTGAGGCGGCCGGAAAGAGCAGGGCAGGAACGGTGCACCTCTCGGCTGCTCATTCCGGCGCGAGCGTGCTGATCCGGATCAGTGACGACGGTGCGGGGCTGGATGCTGAGGCGATCAGGGCGAAGGCTATAGAGCGAGGAGTGATTGCAGCCGATGCGGAACTCTGCGAAGGTGAAACCTTCGCACTCATTTTCACCCCCGGTTTTTCCACCGCCGGCAAGGTGACCCGGGTTTCCGGGCGCGGTGTGGGGATGGATGTGGTGAAAAGCAGCATCGACATGCTGAGAGGTTCTATCGAGGTGAGCAGTCGGAGGGGAGTCGGGACGACGATCACACTCAGACTGCCGCTCACGCTCGCGATCATCGACGGCCTGCTGGTGCAGGTCGGCGATGGATATTTCGTCCTGCCTCTGTCGGCTGTGGAAGAATGCGTGGAACTGACCCGTGAGGATATTGCGCGAGCTCACGGACGGCACATAACGCGCGTCAGGGGGAGTATCGTCCCTTACGTAAGGCTCCGGGAGCATTTTCTGATTGATGGAGATGCCCCGCCCATGGAGCAGATGGTGATCACGGAAGTCGACGGCGGAATCATCGGTTTGGTTGTGGACAAGGTCATCGGGGAACATCAGACGGTTATCAAGAACCTCGGCAGGGTATTCCGTAATGTGGAAGGGATTTCCGGGGCGACCATTCTGGGCGATGGGACCCTCGCGCTCATTATGGATATGCCGAAACTGGTGCGGGGTGTTGCCTTGCAGGAAGCCATCGGCTGAAAAGGAGCGCAAAGCGATGTTGAACAGATTGAAGCTCTCTACCAGGATACTGTTGCTGGGTTTGATTCTGACGGCCTGTTTCGCCCTGGTTTTCGCCTGCATCTACCCGGGCATCAAGCAGAGACTGATCGATGCGAAGTATCTAAAGACCCGGCATGTAGTGGAAACAGCCTGGGGGATACTGGACTATCACGCAAAGCAGGGGCAGGCAAAAGTCCTGACCCTGGATGAAGCAAAGCGTCGGGCCCTGGAGGCGGTGAGGAACCTGCGCTACGAAGGCGACGAGTATTTCTGGATCAATGACCTGGAGCCGCGGATGATCATGCATCCCCTCAAGAACGAGCTGGAGGGAAAGGGCCTGTCTGAAGACAAAGACCCCAACGGCAAGAGGCTGTTCTCGGAGATGGTGGAAAAGGTCAGAAGTGACGGGGCGGGTTTTGTCGACTACTACTGGCCCAAGCCGGGGAGTGCCCGGCCGGTCCCGAAAATATCCTATGTCAAGGGATTCCCGGAGTGGGGATGGATCATCGGATCAGGGATCTACGTGGACGATGTGGAAGAAGAGCTGAACCAGATGCTGCTTCAAATACTGATAGTCATGCTAGCCCTGGTCATTCTGGGCAGCGTACTCTCCCTGGTCATTGCCCGCAGTATTACCCGGGCCATTGCCGAGTGTATCGGTGTGGCGAACAGGGTGGCCGAGGGGGACAGCAGCATAGCGATTGAAGTGAAGAGCAAGGATGAGACCGGTCAGCTGCTCGCTGCGATGAAGAACATGGTGGGGAGTATAAAAGACCTGATCGACGATGCCGCGGGGTTGTCTCAAGCTGCCGTAGAAGGGAAACTCTCCACCCGTGCCGAATTAAGCCGGCACAAGGGAGATTTCCGCAAGATCATGGACGGGGTCAACAAGACCCTGGATGCGGTGATCGGTCCGTTGAACGTCGCCGCCGGTTATGTGGAACGGATCAGCAAGGGGGATATTCCACCCAGGATTACGGAGGAATACTCAGGGGACTTCAATGAGATCCGGAACAACCTCAATGTGCTGATTGATGCCATGAATGAGGTGACGGCAACCGCTTCGCAGATAGCCGCAGGAAACCTGACCGTGAAAGTCAGGGAACGTTCCGCTCAGGACAAGCTGATGCACGCGATGGCGGCCATGGTCAGCGGCCTCACAAACGTTGTCTCAAACATCCGGACGGCTGCCAATCAGGTGATGAGTGGGAGTCAGGAGATGAGTGCCAGTGCCGAAGAACTTTCCCAGGGGGCAACGGAGCAATCGGCGTCGGTAGAGGAGGTGTCGGCGTCCATGGAGCAGATGGCCGGAAACATCAAGCAGAATTCCCACAACGCACAGCAGACGGAAAGGATGGCGCTCAGGGCCGCCGATCACGGCAATGAGGGCGGCAAGGCCGTGGCGGAAACGGTGGCCGCCATGAAGGAAATTGCGGCGAAGATTTCCATTATTGAAGAGATTGCTCGCCAGACGAACCTGCTTGCGCTGAACGCCGCCATCGAGGCGGCCCGTGCGGGAGAACACGGCAAGGGATTCGCCGTGGTAGCCTCAGAGGTGCGCAAACTGGCCGAACGCAGCCAGACGGCGGCCGGTGAAATCAACAGACTGTCGGCTTCCAGCGTTCGGATTGCCGAGACGGCCGGTGAGCTCCTGGCCGGGATTGTGCCGGATGTTCAAAAGACCGCGGAACTGGTGCAGGAGATCGCTGCCGCCAGCAATGAACAGACCTCCGGAGCGGCTCAGATCAACAAGGCCGTCCAGCAGTTGGACCAGGTGATCCAGCAGAACGCTTCGGCATCGGAGGAGATGGCGTCTGTATCGGTTGAACTGTTGAACCAGGCGGAACAGCTTCAGAGCACCATTGCCTTCTTCAAAATCGAGGGTGCTGCGGCCGCCGGGGTCGATACGGCAAAGGATCGCAGCCCTGTCAAATCAGAGCGCAGAATTCGGACGGTGCGTTCGATGCCCGGCGGATCGAGAAGAAGGGAAGCAGCCGGTCCGCCCTTCGCTGCCGCAATGCCGCCTGCCGTTCATGAAGGCCATGCCGGGGCCTCAAAGGGGTTTGCGCTGGAACTGGCGCAAAACCTGAAAGGGGATGCGGCGGATGAGGACTTTGAACGGTATTAGGAGGAAGACGGGATGAGTGTGTCCTCAATAACGGAAACCATCCAGCTGCTGACCTTCAAGCTGGAGGACGAAGTCTTTGCGCTTGACATCTCCAAGGTCCGGGAGGTCCTGGATTTTACTTCCGTGACCAAGGTGCCCCGGACACCGGATTTCATGCTGGGAGTGATCAATCTTCGGGGCAGTGTGGTCCCGGTTGTGGATATGCGTCTGAAATTCGGCATGACTCGGACGGAGACGACCGTCAACACGTGCATCATCATTGTCGAGATCGAAATCGACGGGGAGACGACCATACTGGGTGCGCTGGCCGATTCAGTGCAAGAGGTGATGGACCTTGATCCCGACCAGATTGAACCGCCCCCTCGGATTGGCACTCGCTTGAAAACCGGCTTCATCCGGGGGATGGGAAAGCGGGAGAACGGCTTCATTGTCATCCTGGATATCGACAGGGTCTTCTCTGCAGAGGAGCTTATCGCGGCCGGATGCCTTGATGACGAGCCAATCCCGTGATTACGGCCGGGAGACTCGTGATATGTCCTAAGAGACTATCTCAGAATGGCACAAAGGGCGTTGAACGTCATTCCGGCGAAAGCCGGAATCCAGCAACTGTGTCCTCTGTGGTGAGAAATGGGAATTCCTATGCGATCGAGCCTCTTGTAGAAGTCCCTCAGGGCGTCATTCCGGCAGGGTTTTGGGGCCGGAATCCAGGCTTTAAGGTCCCTGGACCCCGGCTAGATGCATGCCGGGGTGACGGAATTTGAGACTTTTGCATGAGGCCAGGTCCATATACTTTACTGGATTCCGGCCAGGAGTATGCCGGGATGACGACATGCGATAAGGGCCACTCTATTGTGTGGAGATGCGCTAAGAGAGAATAGGGGAGTCAAATTGGAGAAGGCCGCATGAAAGCAGCTTGCTACCCGGAAGCCTCCCTGTCAAACACGGACTTCTTTCGTCTGAGTGAGTTGATTCATGGTCTGTGCGGCATCCGGCTGCCTTTTGCCAAGAAGCTCATGCTTGAAGGACGGCTGCGCAAACGCTTGCGTGCGCTGGGGATCGCGTCCTTTGAGCGGTATCGGGACTATCTGTTCAGCTCTCAGGGTTTTGAAGAAGAACGGGTCCACATGATCGATGCCGTGACCACCAACAAGACGGATTTTTTTCGCGAGCCCGAACATTTTGACTGCCTGCTGCAAAGGGTCCTGCCGGACCTGGTCGGTCGTTTCGGCCTCGGGACCAGGAAGCGGCTCAATGTATGGAGCGCAGGGTGTTCCTCAGGAGAAGAACCGTATACGCTGGCGATGGTCCTGAGTGAATTTGCACAGGCGTGTCCGGGGTTTCACTTTTCGATTCTTGCAACCGATATTTCAACGGCGGCGCTGGAAAAAGCAAAGTCCGGTATCTATGAACAGGCGAGGGTTGAGCCGATTCCCATGGTGCTTCGAAAGAAATATCTCCTGAGAAGCAAGGACAGAGACCGGGGGCTGGTGAGGATCGCTCCGGAGCTGAGGGCCCTGGTGCAGTTCGAACGGCTCAATCTCATGGATGAGGATTATGGGATCGACGAACCGATGGAGATCATCTTTTTCCGAAATGTTGCCATCTACTTTGACCGGCCGACCCAGGAGGCGCTCGGAAGGCGGCTCACAAGGCTTTTGAGTTCCGGGGGATATCTGTTTGTGGGGCATTCGGAGTCCCTTCACGGTATGAATCTGCCCCTGCTCCAGACGGCGGCGACGGTTCACCGGAAGGTGTAGGGAAGCGGTGTCGGCAAAGGACAGCGGAATGAAGAAAAGAACGAGGATTCATATCGGCGGGCTCCATGCCAGTAGAGAACCTGCCATCATCGAGACCGTCCTCGGTTCCTGTGTGGCCGTTTGTCTCTTCGACCCGGTCGAGAGGATTGGGGGCATGAACCATATCTTGCTGCCTGGAAGGGCCGATTTGAGCAACTTTGACTCGGTGTCCCGCTATGGCATCAATGCCATGGAGCTGCTGATCAATCGAATCATGGCCCTTGGCAGCACCAGGGGCCCTCTGGTCGCCAAAATCTTCGGCGGGGCTCACATGCTTTCATCCTTTTCCAGGCAGAACGGGATGGGGTTGAGAAATGCCGCGTTTGTGCTCGATTTCCTGCAGATGGAGTCGATCCGTGTTGTGGGGCAGGACCTGGGGGGTTACGACACCCGAAGGATCAGCTTTCACACCGACACCGGAGAGGTCCTTCTGAAGCGCATTCCGCCTCTCTCTTCTCCGAGGATCGACCTAGAAGAGCGGAAGTATCTCAATCAAGTGAGAAGAGAAGCCCGGAATTCAGGAGACATTGTGCTGTTTGCCTGAAATGGGGTGATGCGGCTGCATTCGTGTGGCCGGGCCGCCCGATATCTCGCGGTTTGAGGGAGATCAAATGAAAAAGAAGATCAAAGTGCTGGTCGTCGATGATTCGGCCCTGGTCCGCCAGACGCTTCATGATGTTCTCGCTTCGGACCCTCAGATCGACGTCGTTGCCACGGCTTCGGACCCTCTCGTGGCAGTGAGACGGCTCCGGCAGGAGGTCCCCGACGTCATCACGCTCGACATCCAAATGCCGAACATGGATGGCATCACCTTCCTGCGAAAGCTCATGGTCCAGCATCCCATTCCCGTGGTGATATGCTCGAGTTTGGCTGAAGAGGGCTCCGAAAGTGTCCTCAAGGCACTCGAATATGGGGCCGTCGAGATCATTCAAAAACCCAGGCTGGGAACGAAGCAGTTTCTCGAGGAGTCGAGAGTGCGGATCTGTGACGCCGTAAAAGCGGCATCTCAGGTCCGGGTGAAGTGCCTTGCCGAAGAACGAAAGATCGAACCGAAGCTTTCCGCTGATGCCGTTATCGAAAAGCCGAAGCATGTCGAAACAGTCGAAACCACTGACAGGGTGATTGTCGTAGGGGCTTCGACAGGGGGAACGGAAGCCCTGCGGGTTTTCCTTGAGGCGCTTCCCGTGAATGCCCCGGGCGTGGCAATTGTCCAGCACATGCCCGAGTATTTCACGGGTGCCTTTGCCCGACGTCTCGACGGAATCTGCCGGATATCCGTGAAAGAGGCGGAGGCCAACGACGCCCTGGTTCCAGGGCGGGCCCTGATTGCCCCCGGGAATCGCCACATGCTGCTCAAGCGCAATGGCGGGTGCTATTTTGTAGAGATCAAAGACGGGCCGCTCGTCTCGCGGCACCGTCCCGCTGTGGATGTCCTGTTTCGTTCGGCAGCCCGCTATGCAGGAAAGAATTGCATCGGGATCATCATGACCGGTATGGGGGATGATGGGGCGAAGGGAATGCTGGAGATGAAGGAGACCGGGGCGGTGACGCTTGCACAGGATGAGCAGTCTTGCGTTGTGTTCGGCATGCCGAATGAGGCGATCAAACGGGGGGCCGTGGACAGGGTGCTTCCCCTGGAAAGGCTTGCCCAGGAAGTCTTGAGGACCTGCGGCCGGGCATCCCGGTAGTAAAGGATGATCTAGCCCTTTGCTTCATCCAGCACCTTCCTCAGGGTGCCGGCGATATCCCTCAGATAAAGCGGTTTCAGAAGAAAGGCCCTGATTCCCAGCTCTTTCGCCTCTGCCTCGCTGATGAGCCCGCTGAATCCCGTGCAGAGAACGATGGGGATATCCGGGCGAATTCGCAGGAGCTCTTCCGCAAGGTCCTTCCCCGTCATGCCCGGCATGGTCATATCGGTGACAACGAGATCAAATCGATAAGGGTCGGCGCGGAAGATCTCCAGGGCATGGGTACTGCTTGTCGTTGCAGTGACCTGATACCCGATCCCCTCCAGCATGTCCCTGCCCATTTCGGCCAGAGCATCCTCGTCATCGACGAAGATGACCCGTTCGCCATGTCCTCGAACGGCTTCAGGGGGCTCCTGATCCGATTGAGCACCGTGTTCGATTGCCGGCAGGAATACGCGGAAGGTGGCGCCGCCGCCGGGCTCACTTTGAACGGTTACTGTTCCTCCGTACTCCTTAACGATGCCGTAGACTACCGACAGGCCGAGGCCGGTGCCCTCTCCCCTCTTCTTGGTGGTAAAGAAGGGATCGAATATCCTGTCGATAATCTCAGGGGCTATACCCTTTCCCGTATCGCTGACGGTGAGTTTCACATGGGGGCCGGGCTGCAGGTCCGGGTAGTGGAGTATCATCTCGGGTGCAATCTCCATGTTGGCAACCCCAACCTCCAGGACGCCTCCCTTTTCGCTCATGGCAAAAGCCGCGTTCGAGCATAGATTCATGATGACCTGGTGGAGTTGTGTCGTGTCCGCAAGGACTGCGCCCACCCCTATGCCGAAATCCGGGCGGATCTCGATGGTCGATGGCAGCGTGGCGCGAAGCAGCTTGAGGGTCTCCTTGGTTAGCAGGCTGACATCAACGGGTTTTATCTCCCGCTCCGCCTGCCGGCTGAAGGCCAGGATCTGGCCGACCAGGTCTTTTGCCCGATCACCGGCTTTCAGGACCTGTTCGATGTACCGGTGCAGCTCCACCTGCTTTAGCCTTCCTTTGATCATTTCCGTGTACCCTATGATGGCTGCCAGGATGTTGTTGAAATCGTGAGCAATCCCGCCTGCCAGGGTGCCGATGGCCTCCATCTTGTGTGACTGGCGGAGCTGGGATTCCAGGAGCTTGCGGTCCGTAATGTCCTGAACAGTACCTTCGTAGTAGAGCGTTTTCCCGTTCCTGTCACGAACAGCGCGCAGATTGATGGCGATCCAGGCAATGCTCCGGTCTCTTCGATAAAACTGCACTTCGAATTCCCGGACGATGCCTCGTCTCTCGATGAGGCTCATCAGTTCCGCTCGACGCTCGGGATGGACATACACCTGCCGGGCCAGGTCGGTTATCGAATTCGTCACCTCATCCGGAGAATCATAGCCGAGGATATGGGCGAAAGCAGTATTGGCGCTCAGTATCCTTCCATCGTAGGTCGTCTGGAATATACCCATGACAGCGTTCTCAAAGATGCTCCGGTATTTTTCCTCTGCCTGGACAAGCGCCTCTTCGGCCTGCCTGCGCAGGGTAATATCTTCAAGGGTTTCCATGGCGCCAACGAGCTCGCCCTGATGATTCCTGATCGTGGCGGCGGTGAATTGCAGCCATTTTCCGTTCTTGCCCAGGTCCGGGAAGAAATCGACGGCCCCATAAGCCTCATCAAGCAACCGGGACTTGCCGTACTTGCCGGAATACCATTGAGGAATTGCCTCCAGGGTCTCGTCCACCAGCAGGTCGGCCATGCAGGGACGTTCATTGGAGTAGAAAGCCCTCCAATGCTGTTTTGTGCCGACCACTTCTTCCATCTTGATGCCGGCAAGCTCTTCCAGTGCCTTGTTCCAACATATGACCTTGTGGTCACTGCCAATAACAAAAGTCGGGATCGGCGATCCCTGGATGATGCTCTGGAGCTGTTGCTCACTCGCCGTGAGGGCCTCTTCCGCTCTTTTGCGCTCGGTGATCTCGTTGCGCAGTTGACGAATTGCCTTTTCAAGGTCGGCTGTACGCTCCAGAACACGCATCTCCAGCTCGTCGCGGGCCGACTGCAGTGCCTTTTGCGCCTCTGTCCGTTGCCGGATGTTGAAAAGGAGAACGATGACAATACAGACCAGGGCGGCCACACTTGAAAGAATCACCCAGACCAGCCCTTTGTAGACCGAGTAGAACGGAACGGGCTTGTTGATGATCACGCTCTCGGGGGGCAAAGCGGAAACACTCAGGTGAAAGTGCTCCAGCCGTCGATAATCGAACATGTAGCGCGTCGGGCTTTCCCTGACCACCGGGATGTTTTCAATGCTTTCTCCCCTCAGAATACGCAGGGCCATCTCTCCGGCAATCCTGCCCTGGTCCTGTCCGCTGATCAACTTGCCCCCTAAAATCCCGTACCCGAGGCTGAAGTCCCAGGTCCCATAAATCGGGACCGTTGCCCGCTGCGAGATCAGAGTCATGCTCTCGTCGTATTCATAGAACCGGGAGATCCTGTCCCAGAAGAAAAGGGTATAGAGAATCAGACTGTCGGATGATAGCTGTTCCACTTCCGTCAGGACTTCCTGCATGGTCAGGTCCTCGAGGAATTCAAACCGGACCCTGTCCTGATAGGAAGGGATGACATGCATCAGCTCTTCATGAATCCTTCTGCCCGTGATGGTCGTATCGTTGATGACGACCACCTTTCGGGTTGACGGATGAAGCTTGAGGGCGATTTCGAGGGTTGCCGAGAAGTCGGCTGTTTCGTTGGTCCCGGTGAAGAGGGGTTGTCCCTTGATGTCGCTGTCCGTAAAGAAGTTTATTCCGCAAAAGACAGTGGGGACCCTGCCGAATATCTCGTCCCTGTATTGGACCAGGAAGTTCAGGGCGTCATTGTCGGATGAGATGATCACGTCGAACCTGATCTCTCGGAACTTCTGTTTCATGGTATGGCGGAGCTGCTGGAAATAGTCGTCATCGTTCACCCACTTGGTGCCCATATATTCGATATAGATCTTGACCTCATTTTGGATGGGGTCGAGAGCTCTGACGGCGCCACGGGTTTCGTCGTCGGTCCACTTGTAGCCCTGGTGGTAGGAGTTTAGAATGAGGACGTTTCTCTTGTCCTGGGCCGGCGCGTTGGGCACAAAGGACAGCGTGGCCGACGTGAAGACCGCCACCAGGAGGAAAAGGGGAGAGAAGCGATTCTGCAGCCAGGCAGAAAGCCATGAAAAGCTTCTGTATTCGATCATTCGTATTCCTTGATGGTTGCTCCCGGCCTGAACCCGGCGTGCAGGAGCTCTTGTGCAGAGCGGGAAAGGTCCTGGGACCAATAAGGTACTCAAATTGCCCGCAGACAAGCATATCATGTTCGTCTCCATTCGGGCACAGGATTCTGTGAGCAGTGAACGGCCGGAGCTGTTTTACAGCGATCCGAAGTCCATAGTCGTGTAAACCAAAAACCTCGATGGAAATTCCCCTGCCATCTCGGCTAAAATGCCGGCGGTGGAATTCCGATAAAAACCCGGAAGTCTGATAGAACGATGAACACTCTATTCGGAAAGGCAGTTTGATGACTTCGGATTGTTTCCAGGTTCAGATGGATTATGTCTATTTTCTTCAAGGGCTGTCTTTCTTGCTCCTTGCTGCAGCCGGCCAGGAGATGAGTCGGAAGAGCATAACCCCGCTGCCCTGGAAATATCTCGGTCTGTTCGGGTTGATCCATGCCGTCAGTGAAGGGCTGGTGGTCCTGAGCCTTAGCGTAGGGGACAGTTTGACCTTTGCCGCCTTCCGACTGCTCCTCCTGGCGGTTTCTTTCTGCTTCCTGCTGGAGTTCGGCCGGGCCGGCACCCTGGCAGTCCGGGGAGGAGCGCCGGGCCGGTGGATCTTTGTACCGTTTCTTGGTGTGGCGGCATTGGGGGGATTATCAGGTCTGAGTGGGCTACAGGTTACTGTACGCTGTACCATTGGGCTGATCGGGGGGCTTTGGGCAGCCCTTGTTTTCCTGAATTATTATCGGACGAGCCTGCCTAAGAGCCGTGCCCTGCTGGTTGCCGCTGTGTGCATGGCGCTGTATGCCGTGGCCGCAGGGGCCATTCTGCCCGGGGCCTCCTCTTTCACGGCATTGGTCTCCAGCGAAAGTCCATTCCTTGCCGTCGCGGGTCCTTCCGTTCAGTGGCTGCGTGCCGGGCTGGCCGTCATCCTCTCTATGACCCTCTGGTATTATTACTGTCTGTCCTGTCATCCGGTCCCACCCACGCAGGAACATCGAGTCTCCATTCGCCGTGAGTCTTGGCTGCAGCTGGTGCTGGCGCTGCTCCTGGTCGGGGGCTGGTTGCTGACCTGCCATCTCGGTGAGTACGGTGAAAATCATGACCGTGAAAACCGCGAAGCACAGCTCGATCTGGCCCAGAACACGCTGGATGCGGCCATGGAAACCGCCGATCGCCTGGTGAGGTCCCTGGCCGGTTCCCCGGCATTTCAAGGCCTGGGAACCGGTGAGCTGATAGATATGACGAGGATCAACTCGGTCCTCGACCGGTACAGTTCAGTCATTACGGGTTCAATCTGCTACTTGATGGACCTCAACGGTGTTACCCTGGCTTCTTCGAATCGTGGAGAACCGGCAAGTTTTGTGGGCAACTGCTATGCAGCCAGGCCCTATTTCAAGGATGCCTTGGAGGGAAAGCCGGGTCATTACATTGCTGTCGGCATGACGTCGAAGCTGCCGGGCTACTACGCCAGCTTCCCTGTGCGAAACGGGGCTGGGGTGATTGTTGCTGTTGCGGTGAGCAAAGTGGAGCTTCGGGAGTTCCCGATTGCCCTGTCCGGCAGTGAGCATGGCTTTGTCGTTGATCCTCATGGGGTTATCCTTGTTTCCTCTCTTCCCGAGCACCTTCTGACCCTGCTCTGGCCGATTGACGAAGAGACCAGGCGCCGGCTGATCGATTCCGGACAGTTCCCCATTCTTCCGGATGACCCGTTGCTGCAGGAAGAGCCGGGGCATGGTATGCAATACCGGTTCGGTGGAAGGGACCTCCAGGTCTGTCGCAGGACATCTCAGAACAGAGAATTGTCCATCGTGACGTTGGGTCCGATGCAGTGGGCCGGAATATCCCGCCTGTTCGGGGTCCTTATCACCCTGCTCTGCGGTGTCCTATTGATCAGCTTCTTTCTGGTTCAGCAGAGATCGTGGGAGTCGGCTCGGAGGATCGCCGAATCGGAGAGCACCTATCGAAGCATGTTTGAGGATAATGGCGCGGCGATGCTGCTGGTGGACCCCTGGAATGGGGATATCATTGATGCCAACACGGCCGCCTGCGCATTCTACGGGTATTCGCGCGCTGAAATGACCGCTCTGAACATTTCCGACATCAGCAGGCTCCCCCCCGAAGAGATCCGGCGTATTCTGGAGTCGGTGCATAGCGAAAACCTGCACTATTACAGCTCGACTCATCGATCGGCCTCGGGAGAAGTGCGTGACGTGGAAGTCTACAGTCTGCCGCTGCTGTTTCGAGGCAGACAAATTCTCCACTCGATCGTTCACGACATTACGGAACGCAAAGAGATTGAAGAAGTGCTTGTGAAATCCAAGGAAGACGCCGAGGCAGCCAACCGTGAACTGGAGGAGGCCATTCAACGTGCAAACCAGATGGCATTGGAGGCTGAGGTGGCCAATATCGCAAAGAGTGATTTTCTGGCCAGTATGAGCCACGAGATTCGGACCCCCATGAACGGGATCATCGGCATGACCAGCCTGTTGCTCGATACGAATCTTACAGCCGAGCAACAGGAATATGCTGAGCTGGTCAAGAAGAGCGCCGATGCCCTGCTCGGAATCGTTAACGACATTCTGGACTTCTCGAAGATCGAGGCCGGCAAGCTCGAAATGGACACTCTGGATTTTGACCTTCGCATCAGCCTCGAGGACATGAACGACATTCTTGCCTTGCGAGCGCATCAGAAGGGCATCGAGTTCACGTGCCTGATTGATTCGGCGGTCCCTTCGCTGCTTCACGGGGACCCCGGGCGGCTTCGTCAGGTCCTCACCAATCTCATCGGCAATGCCATCAAGTTCACTCATGAAGGGCAGATAGTGGTGCATATCACGCTTGATCGAGAAGACGACACCACGGCCATGGTCCGTTTCACCGTGACGGATACGGGCATCGGTATCCCTGAGGACAAGCTCGGCAACCTCTTCCGGCCCTTCACGCAAATCGATGGTTCCATTACCCGCAGATTTGGAGGCACGGGCCTGGGCCTTTCCATTTCCAAACGGCTTGTTGAAATGATGGGTGGAGAGGTAGGTGTCGCAAGCGAAGACGGCAAGGGGTCCAGTTTCTGGTTTACGGCCCAATTTGCCAAACAGACTCTACTGAGAGAGAAGAGGATCCAGCCGGTTTCGGATATTGCAGGCCTGCGAGTTCTGGCCATAGACGACAACCCGATCAACCGTCGGGTATTTGCCGGCATGCTGGAGCACTGGAGGTGCCGCCATGAGGAGGTGGAGGACGCTTCTTCGGCGCTGAAGCGGCTCCGTGCCGCGGCAGCCGAGGGTGATCCATTCCATATTGCCATCCTGGACATGAGCATGCCGGACATGGACGGCGAGTCCCTGGGCAGGATGATCAAAGAGGATGCTGCGCTTCAGGGTACCAGACTGATGATATCGACATCCATCGCCAACCGCGGCGATGTCGGCCGGTTTGAGAAAGCCGGATTTTCGGCCTACCTGACCAAACCAATCAAACAATCACAGCTCTACGCCTGCCTCACAGCACTTGCCGGACAGAAACCCGTTTCGCCTGATTCCTCCTGCCGCATCATCACCCGGCACAGCGTGGCGGAGGATAGCAAGCTGAGAGTTCGAATCCTTTTGGCTGAAGACAATCTCGTCAACCAGAAGGTGGCTGTCCGGATATTGGAGAAGCTCGGATACCGGGTGGATCTCGCCAACAACGGCGCCGAGGCGGTCAAGGCCCTGGAGACCGCCCTGTACGACCTCGTACTGATGGATCTGCACATGCCGCAAATGGATGGGTTTCAGGCTACGCAACATATCCGTTCCATGCGACCTCCCAACCCTAATCGAAACGTTCCCATCATCGCCATTACTGCCAACGCCATGAAGGGAGACCGGCAGAAGTGCCTGGATGCTGGCATGGACGATTACCTGAGCAAACCAATCCAACCGGAGGAGCTTGCAGAAACTATCGCTCGATGGACTTCCGCCGGTCCTGTCGGGGTGAAAGAGCATCGCACGGGGACAGGGCGGAAGGACAGCAACTCGGTATTCGATCGATCTGCGCTGTTGAACCGGGTGGGGGGTGACCCGGAGATGGTTGCTGAGGTCATGCAGTTATTCCTCCAAGACATCCCGCGGCAAATCCAGTCTTTAGAGGAAGCCGTCTCAAAGGGCGACACCGGGCAGGCCGCGCATTGCGCTCACTCGATTAAAGGGGCTGCCGCAAATGTCGGTGCGTATGCCCTTCAGGAGGCAGCCTTGCTTGTCGAGACCGCCTCACGGGGCGGACAAATGAGTGGGGCGGCAAACCTGGTTGAGTCACTCAGCGAAGAGTTTGACAGGCTGAAGCAATTCCTTGCCTCGGATGAAGGCGGTGAAGTCCACGAATCCTGACTGCCGAAGGGTCTTTTGGAACAATGCCCCAATGGGCTGCGAATCACGGACCAACGTGGATTTCTACGCGAGGAGCATCAGCCGGGATCCCTTCGGGAGCGCGGTTTCATCATCCCGGGGGGATATGAGCCATTATCCGGGGGGTGAGGCCGTAGGCCGACACCCCCGGAAAACGGAGGAGAACGAGCCGACCCCGGAGGGGGTCGCAGCTCCATCAATCAAGATACCTCGGGTCGTATTCCACACCGGCTTTTTCCAGGAGCTCGACAAATTCCTGGCGGAATGACTTCAACAGGATGCTTTCCTGTCGAGGACCCTGCGGATGACCTCTGCGAGGTGCTTCATGGTGACCGGTTTCATGAGAAACTCCCGGATACCCAGCTCTTTGGCTTTCTCTTCGGTAATGATCTCGCTGAAGCCCGTACACAGGATTATCGGAATATCCGGCCGAATCTTGAGGACCTCTTTCGAAAGGTCTGCACCCGTCATTGCGGGCATCGTCATGTCCGTAATGAGGAGATCGAACTGGTCGCAGCGGCTGCGAAAAATCTCCAGGGCCTTGACGCCGTTTGGTGCCGTGGTGACCTGGTAGCCGAGATCTTCCAGCATGTCCCGTCCCATCTCCATTAAGATCTCTTCATCGTCCACAAACAGGACGCGTTCGCTACCCTCGGGAACTGTTTCAGGAGGGGCCTCGACCGATTCTATGCGATGACCAAGCGCCGGCAGGTACACACTGAAGAGGGAACCCTCCCCCGGTTCACTCTGAACGGTCACCGTTCCTCCACATCGCGCGACAATTCCATAGACCATTGAAAGCCCCAGGCCTGTCCCTTCTCCCTGTTTCTTGGTTGTAAAGAAAGGATCAAAAACCCGATGAATGACTTCCGGTGCGATGCCCGTTCCCGTATCGCCCACCGTGAGTCTGACGTAGGGGCCCGGGGGCAGGTCCAAATGAAGGGGCGTTGTTTTCGGGTTTAGGTCAATAGTGCTCAGAGTGACTTCAAGCCGACCTCCCTTTTCACGCATCGCGTACGCCGCATTGGTACAAAGATTGATGAGGACCTGGTGAATCTGAGTTGGGTCGGCAAGAACAGCGTGGGCACCGGAAGCGATTCGCTGCTGAATGTCGATGGTCGACGGAAGGGTTGCACGAAGCAGCTTGAACGCCTCGTTGATGAGCGGACACACATCGAGCGGTTTTTTCTCCTGGTCGGCATGGCGGCTGAAAGTGAGGATCTGGCCCACCAGGTTCCTGGCTCGGTCGCAGGCCTTCAGCACACGGTCAAGGTAGCCGTGCAGCTCCCCTTGAGGCAGCCTTCCTCTGGTCAGTTCGGTGTATCCGATGACGGCTGAGAGAATGTTGTTGAAATCGTGCGCAATGCCCCCGGCAAGCGTGCCGATGGCCTCCATCTTGTGAGCCTGAAGCAGTTGGGTCTCCATGGCCTTGCGGTCGGTGATGTCTTCAACGGTCCCCTCGATGTAGGCGATCTTTCCGTTCTTGTCATGAACGCCACGCATGTTGAGGGTAACCCATGCAATGCTCTTGTCCTTCCTGAAAAACTGAGCTTCAAATTCTTGAACCGAACCGTATTCGTCAACAAGCCGCAAAAGCTCGGCGCGCCGCTCGGGATTGACGTAGATCTGCTGAGCGATGTCGGTTATTGAGCGGATCACCTCTTCAGGAGAATCATATCCGAGGATACGGGCGAAAGCCGGGTTGGCACTGAGGAAGCGACCGGAAACCGTAGTCTGAGAAATCCCCTCTATAGCGTTCTCGAATATGCTGCGATAATTCTCTTCCGCCCGTCTGAGGGCCTCTTGCACCCGCTTTCGTCCGGTAATATCGCGGATTGATTCGATGGCGCCGACAATGTCCCCTTTCGAGTCGCGCAAGATGCTCGCTTTGCCGAACAGATAGGCTTCCGTGCCTTTGAGTGCAGGAATATGCGCCTCGGCTGCAACCAGCAGGTCCTTTCTCTCGATGGTCAGGTATTGTGATTCGGTTTCCTTCTGCGATTCAAGGACGAGGTCGATAAGAATGGGTCTTCTCGCACCATAGAAGGGAAGCGAATACTCGTAGTGGTTCTTTCCCAGCATATCGCCCGCGAGGATCCCGGTCATCTCCTCCATCGCTTTGTTCCAGGCAATGACCTGGCCCCCCCTGTCGATCACAAAGGTGGCATCGGGCAGGAAGTTGATGATATCGGCCAGCTGTTGCTGGGATTCCATGAGGCGTTCTTCAACCTGCTTGCGTTCGGTGATATCCAGCAGAGAGGCCACCATTCTGTTGCTCCCCGGGATCGTGCTCATCGTCAGAAGAATGCTCTTTATCCGACCATACCTGTTCCTGAAGCGAAGCTCATGTTGCTGTGGATCGCCATCGGGATGGGTCCTGCTCAGCCGATGATGCCTCGTCAACCATTCCATGTCTTCCTTTGCTATGAATTCGCCCCACTTCTTGCGGCCTTCAATTTCCTCGATGGAAAAACCGGAGAGCTTTTCAAATTCCGTATTGGCCAGGGTTATGGTGGTGTCCTCTTCCAGAATGACGGTCGCAGTCCCCTTGTTTTGGAAAATCGCACGGTACTCGCTTTCCGATTTCCTGAGACTGATTTCCGCCTCCCGACGAGCGGCGATTTCCCTCTGCAATCGCTCATTGGTCCTTCTGAGGGCGGCCAGCATCTTCTTGATGTCGCTCAGGTCCCTTGAGATGGCGATGCTTCCAACGGTCCTTTGATGATCGTCCTTCAGGATGCTGATGGACAGTTCGACCGGAAAGCTTGTCCCATCCTTTCTCTTCATATGGATTTCGCACTTGTTGATATACCCGTTCCTGCGCAACTGAGCCAGCATGCGGTCGCGCTCGATCCGGTCTGCATAAAAATCGAGGGCCCTCTTCCTGTAGAATTCATCGTAATCGAAGCCATAAAGGTCCGAGGCCTTTCTGCTCCATTTGACGACCCTGGCATTCTTGTTCACAATGGCAATCGCATCGGGGGAATCCTTCAGGATGCTCTCGAGATAGTCGTTTGCCCGTTTGAGCTCTTCTTCGGCTCTGCTCCGCTCACTGATTTCCTGCCGGAGTTTTTCATTGACCGCCGTCAGCTGCCTGGTGCGTGCGTTCACCAGCTCCTCAAGTTGTTCCCGGTATTTATGGAGGTTTGCTTCCGCCAGTTTTCGCTCTCCGATTTCTCGGTTCAGCTGCTTGTTGGTGTCCGCCAGTTCAGCACTGCGCTGCTCGAGTTCAGTGTAAGCCCTCTTCAAAGCCTCCTGGGAGCGGTTTCGTTCCGTGAAATCCGTGAAGGACAAAACATGGCCTTTGGCCGGGTCCTCCTCGTCAATGGCGCATCCCGAAAGAAAGCATGGAACATGGCGGCCGTTCTTGTGCACAAACTCAAATTCCTGAGCGATCACACCGCCCTGGGAGGTCCGGCCCTCCAGCATCACGCAGATCTTGTCATAGTCATCCGCACTGGAGCAGAGGATGTCGATGCTCTTGCCCAACAACTCCTCATGAACCCATCCAAAGATGTCCGTGAGCGCTTTGTTGCACCAGACAATGTCGCGATGCCTGATCAGGCACAGGCCGTGAACGGTGCAGCCGAGGACGGAGAGCAGCAGATCTTGGGAGCGTTTCAGCTGCTCGTGAGCGATGGTGAGTTCTTCGGCGTTTTCCTTGATTTCCTCAAGATTGAAGATGTATTCCTGAAGGCCGCGCCTCTGCTGTTCATCCAGCTCCGGTTTGTTCTCTGCGGTCATGGTACTCCGAAATCCCTGAGATAGTCCGATCAACTTCCTTCGTAGGCCCGAATTTCCCTCAAGAGGTCCGGGAAGCCGATCGGTTTGCACAAGTATTTATCCGCACCGGCCTCCATCCCTTCCCTGATTTCATTGGATTGGGCCTTGGCTGAAAGCATCAGTATGGGGATGTTTTTCGTCCGTTCTCCCGATTTTAGCCGCCTGCAGACTTCAATCCCGCTCAACCTGGGCAGTTTGACATCCAGAATGATGATATCCGGCAGGTTCAGACGGGCCTTTTCCAGGGCTTCTTCACCGTTGCCCGCGGTCAATGCGGTGTAGCCCAGTTTCGTGAACTTCTTTTGCAGATAAGAATAGATTGGTACTTCATCGTCAACGATCAGTATCTTTTCTATCGCCATGAACTGACTCCCGACTTTTCCGGCGGTCAAACTCCGGACGATCCATCCATCGGCAAACGGACGATAAAAACGGAGCCTTTGCGCTCGCCACCAAGGGGAAGGCCGGAAAAACGCCCTCCCGGTATCGGACTCTCACAATGAATAGTCCCCCCTTGCTCTTCCACTATTCCCCTGCTGATAGCCAGTCCCAAACCACACCCGCCAACCTTCTGGGACATGACGCTGTCGGCCTGGAAAAACTTCTTAAAGACTTCTTCCTGTGCGGACAACGGTATGCCGTACCCGTTGTCCGCAACGGAAAAGATGACTTCGTTCTCCACTGCTTCCACTGCGATCACAATTCTGCCGCCGTCCGGGGTGTACTTGATGGAGTTGCTCAAGAGATTAACCATTACCTGAATCATCCGGTCCTTGTCAGCCACAATCTTCGGTATGCCGGGGGGCACATTCCTCGTGATGGTATGATCGTGGAACAGGGCCAGTTCCAATACGACTTCAACTGCCTTGTCGATGATCTCGGCAACGGAGGTTCTGCCGAGGTTGAGCTCAATCTTGCGGGCCTCGATCCTGGAGAGATCGAGAAGGTCCTGAACCAGCCGTGTGAGCCGTTCTATGCCGTCTCTTGCAAGAAGCAGGTCCTCTCGAACCTCCTCATCGATCTTGCCGGAATAGCCTTCCAGTATCCCGGATACTCCCAGCAGCATGGCTTGAATCGGGGTCCTGAGCTCGTGCGAAGCGGTGGTGACAAACTCCGATTTCATTTTATCCACTTCAGCCACTGCCGCGGCCATTTCATTGAATGATCGGGCCAGTTGTCCTATTTCGTCCTTCGATTTGACCTCTATCGTTTGATTCAGGTCACCGCGGCCCATGGCGACAGCCACCTCGCTGAGGCGCCTCAAGGGCCGGGTTATTCCCAGGCTGATCACCACTGAAGCGACAATGATGGCGGCGACCGAAACGATGGTTATGAGGGTGAGGAGGTTGCGATTCCTGGTAGAAGACTGCTCGATCAGTTCTCTGGTCTGAACCGCTGTTGCCTCGATATCCCTGCCCTGCAAACGGATGCTTTCTTCGATTTCTGCCCTGGTGCTGTTGGCTGCCTTGTGAAATTCATCCACATTGGCCCCAATGGTGACATAGCCGAAGCCCCTTCTTGAATTCGCATACGGCCCTGTGTAGTAGGGAATCGCGGCATAGGTGGTGAGCTTCCAGAGCCCGCTCCAGTAGATCAGAAAAGAGCCGGAGCCGCCGTCTTCGGTGCCTTCATGCCATCCCTGACATTGCGGTGCGGTGTCGAGGACCCTGCAGTCCAAAGCAATGTTTCCGGCTTTTAGCTGATCAGTGGAGCCGGGCTTCTTCTGGGTGAAGTCCCTGAACGAAGGGAGTCTTTCCACGAATTCATTCAAGGTCAAACCGCTCGCCAGGTATTCGGCATAGGTATCCTCGCTCACCCATCCCGGGACCTCTTCTCCGGTTTCTGGATCATATCCACAGATGAAGAACTCGCGCGGATGGCAAATGCTCCGGTCCCTGTCGTCCCATACGAAGGCGTAGTTGCCGGAACCCGCGTCGGGCAGCTCTGAAAACCGTTTGTCGCTGGGGACGACGTGGTTCGTGAATTCCAGCAGGTGCTTGTGGTCCAGGGCAAAGGTGACATAACCGATCTTCTCGTCATGCCCGTCGAAGACGGGTGTCACCCACCGGATGATCCCTTCGAATCTCCTGCCGTAGGGGTTCTCCCTGCCGGCATAGGCACTCTCTTCTCGAACCTTAACGCCTTCGTCGGTAGTGTAGAGCCAGCCCTTCACATAGGGCCCGATTACTCTTGAGACAAAAATCTCTCCCTTCCGGAGGTGTTCCAGGCGGCCAAAATAGTCCTCAGCCTTGCAGTAGGTCTCTTCCTTCCCGGCGGCATTGATCCGGTGCTCTGAAATCTTACCGTCTTTGATTTTGATCCGTTCCTGACCCTCCAGATCGATGAAGGTGATTTCCCGGTACAGGGGGAGGGATTCCCTTGCGAAGTCATCAGGCGGCCTGTGTCTCCAGGACTTCTGGTTCTCCGGGTTCCCGCTCGTCAATTCAGGCGGCTGCTTTTCCCCGGGTCGGGAAGACTGCGGCTCGGGCAAGATGATATCTCGCCTGGAAAGGGAAAATATTTCGAGATACTTTTCCGGATCGGGCACAAAAGAGGCCAGGATGAGGATGTCTTTATCTCTTTCGTATAAGAAATCCGCAATCCTCTGAGCCAGCTCCAGGGTTCGCAGCTCGACGGCCTCCGTTGATCCGGCATCAAGCTCGCGAACGCTGTCCTCAATGGCTGTCCTGCCGATCTGTTCGGCTGCGGCCAGGTTCCTTGCCCCCATCTCCTCGGCCCTGCGGGTGGCGAGCATGCCCGTTTCATTCAGGTTCTTGTTGGCGACATAACTCAGTACGATCAATGGGATGGCTGAAAGGGTCAAGAAAGAGATCAGCAGTTTTGCCAGGATTCCCATAGACTTGCTCATGAGATTCGTCCCTGTGACCTTGTGGGGAACAGGAGCAAGGATGATTCTCTCACTCCGTGAGGACCCCCCGGGTTGTGGGCGTTGGGGGCACGCCCTTGTTCGGGGTCGATCATGCAGGGCCCATCAAGAAGGCCTTTGTTTCATCCAGAACGACCAACAGATCAGCCATGAATTGCTCAACCATCCGGCTCGTAATGCCCAGTTCCACGAATACTTCATCCTGATTGGGTTGCAGGAAGGCGTCCAGGCCGCACCCGATACCCATGCCGGAAACCATCCGATTGGCGACATAGACTGTGGCTGCCACCTCGCGATTTTCGCTCGTTTCGCGCGGATAGTGGTGATACCCGATGGCGGTTGCCACCTCCGATGGAAAGCGCCAGCGCCGCGCAATCGTAGCACCCAGCTGCTGATGATCGATCCCGAAAAGGCGGCGTTCGGCATCGACGAAGCGCACTTTCTCTTTTTGAATCAAGGGCAGGAGTGCGTCAAAATAGTCCTTCACATAGAGATTCAACAAGGTCTTCCCAATATCGTGCAGCAATGCCGCCGTGTAGACGGTGAACGCATCTCGAAGCCCGGTTCGCTGGGCAACCAGTTCAGCCATCAGGGCAACAGCGACCGAATGCTCCCACAATTCTCCCTCCCTGAGGTCGTATCCACTCCCGTCGGCCTTGAAATACCGGGCGGAGCAGGCGACCGTAATCACCTGAATCAGCTGCTTTTGTCCCAAACAGAGGATGGCATCCCTGAGCGAGTGAATGGGCTGCCGGCGCGTGTAGTAGGGCGATTGGCTTATGGCCAGCACCCTTGCCGTGATGGCCTGATCAAACTTGATGACGGCTTCGATTTCATGTACAGGCGCCATTCTTTGGATCAGGGGCGTCAATTTGCCGATGATGTCCGGAAAGGGAGGCAGCTTTTCAGCCGATGCGAGCAGCTTTTCCTGAATCTGAGGCGACGATAATTCAAGCATAGATCTTTCCTTTACCCTTTTTGCTCTCTTGTCGTCAGAATGCGGTCGCATGACCCGGCCTCCTGCCCGGCAATCGGAGACCGCTGCCGGCCATTCATTCGGACGCAAAAAATCCTCGATGAAATCAGCTCCATCATCTCCTATTCTTTCGGAAAGAAAAACGAATCCCTTAAGTCTTTTGTGTCATTCCCAGGCAATAGGGATTCGGTCGGCTCAACCGCCCGGCCGTTGAATCCGGGTCTTCCGGCATGGATGTCAATTCCGGCTGTGCATCGGTCCCGTTGCGACCGGGCTCTTTTTGGGGACGACCGGGGTCTCATTTTCAGGCGGCGGTGTCATCAATCTGACCAGTTGCTGAGCGAGCGCGCGTGCCAGGGCCTGATAGGAGTGGGTGCCCTGGCCGGGAAAGGTGTGCCAGACCAGATCGATGTCCGCGCCGGTTTCGGACGTCGCTTCAAGCCTGACGAACCAGATCATAGCCCCGTCGAAAACATTCATGATCTGGATTTCGACCGTCAGCTGGGTCGGCGTGTTGCCCGATCCAGCCAGAACGTGGACGATCCTTCCCCTCATCGCCAGATTAAAGTCTTGCAGCTCCGGGGAGATCAGGGTCCCCGCCGGCTCATTCGACATCTGTTTGCTCAAAACAATCTGCCGGTATAGACCCGAGCGCAGGAGTTCCTGGTAGAATTCATGCGTAACGGCAGTCCCGGTGCCCGGAGCGTAATGCGGATGCGTGAAAGGATAGATGACGAGCTTCCCCTGGTGCGGCGCGATGAATGCGGGCTGCAGAAAAACTTGGGACTCAACGTGATTGACGGGTTGGGTCAGCTTGTCGATTGCCGGCATACATCCCGTCTGGATCATAAAGAAGAGTCCGACTATGGCCACTAACCTGAGAGCTGAAATGGTTTGACGCATTTCTCATCCCTTTCCAAGAAATTAGACAGGTTCTTCCGCAGATCACATGGGAATGCCTGAGGCGGTTTTTCACTCACGATTCACTCTTTTCCCTCGGCCCTTGAGGTAATGCAACGAGTGGGCCAAAGCGCTCTCAGGGATTTCGCTTTCAAAAAGCCCCTTGTTATTTTCTGCTCATGAAAAACCCTGAAGAGGCCGACAATTTTACGACAAGAGTTGATTCCCGGGAGTTGTTTTTGCCGTGGTGGCTCGGTCGGCACTGCCCAAGAGATGGATGTCACTTGGCATTGCGTCCACCACCATTGTCCTGCAATTTCTGATGCTCTTTCGTTGAAATCTATAGCAGGGTTACACTGGTTTTTGATATGAGGAAATAAACGAGCCTAATCAGCCCCCGAATGGGGCGAAACATACCAGCCCAGGGCAACGCCCTGGGAAGAGATGCACCAATCAATACCCAATACAAGCCCTGAAAGGGCGAAACAAAGAACAACACAATGCCGCAGTCTCTAGCCAGGATCCTCATCCATATCGTGTTTGGCACCCAAAGCCGGGGGAACATCACCGGCGCCGATCATTTCAAGATGAATACCGGGCCTTGTTGGAGCGATATCAATATGTTTGGGATTGAGGTGTTTTGGGGTTCGGGGCGATGCGGTCAGGCCCAATTGTTGCGCCCTTTCAGGGCTCGGACCTGGGTGGCGGATTCGAATCCCAGGGCCTTGCCCTGGGCTGGTATGTTCAGGTCCTTCGGGCCACTGGGAAGTGATCACCCCACGGGTCGGTATGTCCGTGACGTTGTTTCGTACAGCGCTGCACAATTGAGCGAACGTGATCACTTTATTGTGCTAGATGTGCTAACAGATGATAGGTGAACGGTTGGAGGCATTGGAAGGGGAGGAAGTTTGCTCTTAGAGACTATCTCAAAATGACACAAAGGCCGTTGAACGTCATTCCGGCGAAAGCCGGAATCCAGGTTTCCTAAAGTTCTGGGTCCCGGCCTTCGCCGGGGTAACGGTGTGAGCGAGTTCTGAGATAGTCCTTTCGGGATGGTAACCGGGATTCTAAATGGAGGTGTGATCAGCGGTAGGACCGGTAGGAAAGGGTTTAGGGCGGGTTATTTCGAATCAAGGCAAATGGATCAGAAAGGAAGGGAGGCGAAATGGGTATCGGGACCAAAATCTTCGGAGGCTTTATCTCGTTGATCCTTGTCGGCGTGGTGATTGGGGGGGCGGGTTACATCAGCTTGAACCGGGTCATCAGCGGGGGGGAATTGAATGCCAGGGCGAAGCAGGTTGAGGCCAAGATCCTTCAGGCCAGAACATTCGAGAAGGACTACATTCTCAAGAAGAACGAAGAGTCGTACCGAAAACTGACGCAGAGCCTTGAACAGCTGGCAGGGCTCACGACCGAATTGAAATCCTCGATGGATCAGAGCAAGGAAGCCGACGAGATGATCCAGGCGCAGCAGGTCTACCGAAAGGCCGCTGATGAGCTCAAACGGCTGGAAGAGGATGATGCGCTGGCTTTGAAGGAGCTCCAGGATGTGGCGAAAACGATTTCTGCCATTGCCGAATCCGAATCCGCCAAGGCAACCGCCGGCACCAAGGAGAACCTTCTCCAGAACAACGCCAAGACCCTGAAAGAATATTCCTATGATCGCGTCAAGGATGTGGTTGGGGTCGGGTACGATGTCATGAAGTACTATCACGATCATTCCATGCCCAAGGAAGGGGCGCTCGATGCACTGAGAAACCTGCATTTCGAGGGGGATAACTACTTTTTCGTTGTTCAGGAGGATTTGATTCTTGTTGCCCATGGAAGCAACCGGAAGCTTGAAGGGCAGGATTTCGGGAAGATCCAGGACAAGAAGACCGGCAAGACCTTCATGAGAGAGCTGGTGGACAGTGCGCTCAAGAGCGGAGAATCCTATACTGAGTACTTCTGGACCAAGCCCGGGATGGGTGATGCCGTCTTTCCCAAGGTGACTTATGCAAAAAGCTTCAAGCCCTGGGGGCTGGTCGTCTGCGCCGGTGTCTATATCGACGACCTGGAAAAGCAGGTGGCGAAAATGGCGCAACTGGTCGAGGATGGTCTTGGCCGGTTGCAGCAGGCAAACGGAATTGAAAAATTCACCCAGCAGGCTCGAGTGAATGCCCTCTCCTATATGGCCTTCGGCATCGAAGCGGGAAAAGTCGGCGAGAATATCGCCAAGGTCAAAGAGCTTCCGATTGCCACGGAAGGTCTCAAGAAAGAAGCCGATACCTATCTGGACAAGTTTACCCGGCGAGTGAAAAACAATGAGGCCCGTCAGAAGGACATCTCACAGATTGACCAGGTCGCCGACAGGATCGGGCAGATTGCCGGCTCAGTGGGCCAGATGGCGATGGACTCTTTTGCCGGAACTGCATCGGGCGGAAAGATGGTGATTGTGGGTTTCATCATCGTTGGTACGGTGGGCGGACTGATTTTCGCCGGGCTGCTGGCAAGATCCATTATCCGACCGATCAACCGGGCCATCTCGGGCCTTGACGAAGCCTCGGATCAGGTGGCATCGGCTTCCGGCCAGGTTTCGTCCGCCAGTCAGCAGCTTGCCGAGGGCTCCTCGGAGCAGGCGGCATCGCTTGAAGAGACCTCTTCGGCCCTGGAGGAAGTCACATCCATGACCAAGCAGAATGCGGACAACGCTATTCAGGCGAATCGGCTGATGATGGAATCCAGCACGATAGTCAATCAAGCCAACCAGACCATGGCCGATCTGACCACCTCCATGAATGAGATATCGAGGGCCAGTGAGGAAACCCAGAAGATCATCAAGACCATTGACGAAATTGCATTCCAGACCAACCTGCTGGCGCTCAATGCTGCGGTCGAAGCTGCCAGGGCGGGGGAAGCCGGTGCAGGGTTTGCGGTGGTTGCCGACGAAGTGCGCAATCTGGCCATGCGGGCCGCGGAAGCTGCCAAGAACACGGCGGCCCTGATTGAGGGCACCGTGAGAAAGATCAAAGAAGGAAACCAGTTGGTCGAGAAGACGAACCAGGATTTTCAGCAGGTATCGGCCAGCGTGACGAAGTCCGGGGAACTGGTGGGCGAGATTGCGGCAGCGTCCCAGGAACAGGCCCAGGGGATCGGTGAGGTCAATACGGCCGTGGCGGAAATGGACAAGGTCGTTCAGCAGAATGCAGCGAATGCGGAAGAATCCGCTGCGGCGGCGGAGGAGATGAATGCTCAGGCTGAGCAGATGAAGGAATACGTCGGGGAGCTGGTTAAACTGGTCGGTTCGACCGATTCCCGGGCGAAGGGGAGCAGTCGGCGGGGTCGCCGGCAAACACTGAGTCTGCCGCCGGCTCGGGGGCACGCAGCCGAGGAAGCGAAGCCGGCGGTTCACGAGCCGTTGAAGGGAGGGAAGAAGGGTGAAGGGAAGGTCAAAGGGGTTTCGCCGGAGCAGGTTATCCCCTTTGGTGAAGACGATATGAAGGACTTTTAGCCAAGATCCTTGACAGAGTGTCGAAAGCGCTGCGCCGGTGGTTCACATTTTCTGAAGATTCGACCAGAGAAGGAAAAGAAGAATGAAACTGAGACTGTCTCTCAAAGTTAGGCTTTTGGCTGTGTCCCTTCTGTTGGTGATCGTTCCGGTGGTCATTGTCGGACTCATGAGCTTCTTTCAATTGAAATCCTTTTCGCAGGAAACGGTCAGCCAGTCTTTTTCCGGCCTGGAAAAACAGGCTATGGATATTCTCTCCAACGGCGTCAAGATTGATAAGGAGAGAGTGCTCGGATTCATCGATAAGAGTGAGAGCGACCTGAGGATTCTTGCCGGGTCTTATCGACTGACCAACTACCTGGAAACCCTTGACGGCAAAAACCAGCTCTTGAACAGCATGGTGGAAAAAGAGGCGTCGAGAACGGTCGAGGGGATCGTGGAGATGTGCAAGGTCCAGCAGGAGCTTCTCGAGAAGAAGCTGGACGGCGACCTGGCTGTTACGGAGCATCTTCTGTCCACCTATGGAAAACCGGTTTTGTCCAATGCCACCTCCGAGTGGAAAGCCGTCAACCAGTTCACTCAGGAAAGCCAGAACATCTCACTTCCCGTGTTGCGGGTTGGAGACGTTTCCTTCGGGTCGGAGCATGCTCAGGGCCAGTTCGTTCCCATAGTGGACGAAGTTCAGAAAATGCTTAAAGGAAGCTGCACCATTTTTCAGAAGATGAATGACCAGGGAGACATGCTGCGAGTTTCCACCAGCGTGAAGAAGGGCGATGGAACGCGTGCCACCGGCACTTTCATCCCCGCCAAGAACGCCGACGGCCAGCCAAACCCGGTCGTGGCAAAGGTCCTGAAAGGAGAAACCTACAAGGGCAGGGCCTTTGTGGTCGATGCCTGGAACATCACCGTCTACAAACCGCTCTTCGGCAGCAAAGGGGAGCTCGTCGGGATGCTCTACAACGGTGTCAAGGAGCGTGAGGGGGAGAGGCTCAACAATGCCATAGCCGGCGGGAAAGTCGGCCGGTCCGGTTACACCTTTGTGATGGGTTCCAAGGGAGCGCTTGTCATTCATCCTCAGGCCGATCTGGTTGGGAAAAATGCCGCGTCAGTCCTCAAGGTTTCGAACCTGGAAGAGGTCCTCAGCCAGAAGAAGGCGGGTGAAGCGAAAGCCGTCAGCTACAAGAGCGACAATCAGAACATGCTCCTTGTCTACTACTACTTTCCGGAATGGGATTGGATCGTTTGTGGACTGGGTTTCTGGGATGAGCTTGTTCAGGAATCCACCAATTCCTCGATGGCCGCCGTAAAAGAAGAATTCAAGGACGTCCACCGGACCGGTTCCATCGAAGTGGACGGCAAATCTCAGCCTGCCTACAATCAGATCCGTTACATCGATGAAAAGGGGCAGGAGGTTATCAACCTGAAACTCGGCCAATTCACCTCGGAGCAGGCTTCCAAGGCGGGTGAGGCGTGGTTCAAGGAATGCCTGTCGCTCAAGAAGGGGAACACTTACAATTCCGGCGCGATCCTGGCAGCCAACACCGGGTTGCCGGAAATGCGCATGGCGGCCCCTGTCTATGTGGGCGAGACATTCAAGGGCCTGGTGGTCTTCAACCTCGACTGGCAGCTGGTCTGGAAACAGCTCAAGGGCCATGTGTATGGAAAGACCGGTTATCCCTTCATTCTGAATGAACAGGGTGTTGTCGTCTCCCACCCGAAATTCGATCTGGTCAATCCCATAAACATAACCGATTCCAAGTTCGGCGCACTGGCCGAGCTTGCGAAAAATCGCATGCTGAAAGGAGAAGAGGGATCGGGGAAGTACGTTTTTGAGGGGAGCTCCAAATACAGCTACTTTGTTCCGTTGAAGATCGGCACCAGGACCTACTCGCTGGTGATAACGTGTCCCGTCGATGAATTCCTCGAGCTGGCCGAGGGGATCAAGCAGAATGCCGATGCCAGCGCCGGTAGATCGGCCATGATGATTGGGGCGATGACCCTGGTGATGGTTCTCCTGGGGGGTGTTGTGGGGTTCTTCTCCAGCAGGAGCATTGCCAACCCGCTCGTACGGATCATTGGTGGTCTCTCGACGGGAGGAGAGCGCGTTGCCGCAGCTTCCAGGGAGGTGTCGTCGGCGAGCCAGGCGCAGGCTGAAGGAGCTTCCGAGCAGGCGGCATCGCTTGAGGAGACTTCGTCGGCCCTGGAGGAGATGGCTTCCATGACGAAGCAGAATGCAGGGAATGCGACTCAGGCCAACAGGCTGATGGCGGAAGCCCTGCAGCTTGTGCAAGAGGCCAACAGCTCCATGCGAGACCTGATCGTGGCGATGGATGAAACCTCAAGGGCCAGCGAGGAGACTCAGAAGATCGTCAAGACGATTGACGAGATTGCGTTTCAGACGAACCTCCTGGCGTTGAACGCCGCGGTTGAGGCGGCACGGGCCGGCGAATCGGGCGCCGGGTTTGCGGTGGTCGCCGAAGAGGTGAGAAACCTGGCCATGAGGGCGGCGGATGCCGCCAAGAACACGGCTGTGCTGATCGAAGGCACGGTGAAGAGGGTCCACAACGGTTCCGACCTGGTGCAAAAGACCGAAGAAGCCCTCTCCCGGATCACCGGCACCACATCCAAAGTCAGCGAGTTGTTGTCGGAGATAGCCGCGGCCTCAAATGAACAGGCGCAGGGGATCGACCAGGTCAGCAAGGCTGTTGCGGAAATGGATCGAGTGGTGCAGCAGAACGCATCGCAGGCGGAGGAATCGGCTTCGGCGTCTGTTGAGCTCAATGTTCAGGCTCAAGAGACCCGGCAGTATGTCGGGGAACTGGTTGCCCTGGTCCATGGCAGTGAGGATGAAACCCATGCGCTCCAGGCCGTCAAAGAATCGGCGGCCGGCAAAGGAACCATACGAGGCCGGCTTTCTCACAGAAAAAGCGATGAAGCGATGCCGGCTCAAGGAGAGACCCCTGCGAAGAGATTGATACCCTCAAAGAGTAGTGAATCGGACGATTTCTAGGGGTTTGTCCACAAATAAGCCATGGGCCTGAGTCCCGCTTTGAAAAGGGGGGCTGGGAGGATTTGGATAGGTGCAACGTCGAAAATCCCCCCTGCCCTCCCTTTGGGAAAGTGGGAAAGTGGGAAAGGCTACTTGATTGCTGTCAACTATCCGGGCAAACTGGTCTTTTGGGCTGTCTCCGGAGGGGTTTAGATGATCGTTGATGGTAAGATCGCAACGGATTGCACCGAAGAATCGGTCAGCCTCCGCCTGACGATCGCCGAGCTCGAAGCCGAGAACAGGAGACTCAGGCAACGTTTGGAGAGGCGGGGACCGGTCCGCCAGTCAATGGCTGATGAGCACGAATTTCCGGGAGCAGCCATCGGCGAAACGCAATACGTCCTCTCCCACCTGGTCGACTTTCTTCCCGACCCGACTTTTGCCATCAATCCCCGCAGAGAGGTCATTGCATGGAATAAGGCCATGGAGGAATTGACCGGCATTGATGCCGAAGACATCCTCGGAAAAGGGGACCGTGAGTATGCGCTGCCCTTCTACGGGGTTCGGCGGCCTTTGCTGGTCGACCTGGTTTTTGAAGCCGGTCTGGAGGTAGAGCATACGTATTCCTTTGTGCAAAGGCAGAAGGATGTCCTGGCCGCCGAAACAGGTCAGATGCTCTTTGTCAACGGCAGAGGTCTCTATCTGAAGGCAAAAGCCAGTCCCATCTACGACCGGGAAGGGAATCTCATTGGTGCCATCGAATCCTTGCAGGACATTACTGAGCGCAAGCTCGCAGAAGATCTGAGGGAGAGTGAAGAACGTTTTCGCTTCATGGCGGAAAACACGGGGGATGTGCTCTATCGCCTGAACTACGACTCGATGCGGTACGATTACCTCAGCCCTGCAGTCAAGCAGTTGACGGGTTACTGGGCGGATGAAATCATGACCTTCGGTTTTTCCAGGCTCGTGAAAGAGATTGAAATGCCCGGTGTGGAGCATGTCTCAGTGGACCGTTTGATCCAGAATCGCCGGGAGGGAGAAGTCAGAGAATACCAGGCAGACTACCAGATCTGTACCCGGTCGGGGGAACTGAAATGGGTTCGGGACCATTCTTTCCCCTGGTGTGACGAGTCGGGAATGCTGATTGGCTCTGTCGGGATTCTGAGCGATGTCACCAAACGAAAACAGACCGAGGATGCTCTGCGTGAGAGTGAGAAGCGATTCCGCTTGCTTGTGGAAAAGGCCCCTCTTGGGATCTCTCTGAGGAATTGCGATCTGACCTTCGAATACCTCAACCCAAGGTTCACCGAGATCCTGGGCTACACCCTGGACGACCTGCCGGGGGAGCGGGAATGGTTTGAGAAGGCCTCTCCTCAGCCGGACTGCCGGACGGATGGAGTCGGCCCGGAGAAGAAAGACCCGCCTGGAAGCCCAGAATTTGGGACGGTTGAAGATCGAACGGTTACGGTCAGCTGCAAAGACGGTCAGTCCAAAGTCGTCCATGTTCGATCGGTGCTTATGGATGACGGCAGGCAGTTGTGCACCTATCAGGACATAACCGATCATCGCAAGCTGGAAGCCCATTTGCGGCAGGTCCACAAAATGGAGGCGATTGGTACGCTGGCTGGAGGGATTGCCCATGATTTCAATAACATGCTGGCGGCAATCATGGGTTATGCCGAGATGACCCTGGCAAATGTTGCCCAGGGCAGCCTGGCGGAGCGCAATCTGGAGCAGATTCTGAAGGCTGGTCATCGGGCGAAGAACCTGATCAGACAGATCTTGATGTTCACGCACGAGGGTGAAAAGGAGTTTCAGAAGGTCGAAATCTGGCCTGTTGTCAAAGAAGCACTCAAGCTCCTTCGAGCATCGATTCCCAAAACGGTTGAGATCTCCCAGAATAATCGTTTGACCTCGGATGGAGTCGCTCTGGCCGATCCGACTCAAATCCACCAGGTGCTGATGAACCTGTGTACCAACGCCGCTTATGCCATGAGGGAAAGGGGCGGTGTTCTGGAAGTGAGCCTGGCCGATGGAGATCCCCGGACGGAAACCCTGAGCGTTTACAGCAAACTCAGGGACGTTCCCTACATGAAAATCACGGTGAGCGATACGGGGTGCGGGATTGATCCAGCTATCATTGACCGGGTTTTCGATCCTTTTTTTACGACCAAAGGTCCGGGTCAGGGGACCGGGATGGGGCTGTCAGTGGTGCACGGTATCGTGAAAAGTCATGGCGGCGCTGTGGCCGTCAACAGCTCACCGGGGAAAGGGACCACCTTTAGCGTTTATCTCCCCAGGCTCAAAGAGAAAGCGCCTGCTGAGAGGAACTTGCCTTGTCCTCTGCCGAGAGGCTCGGGGCGTATCCTGTTTGTCGATGACGAGGAGACGCTTGCCGATCTGGGAAAAGAGATGCTCACCGATCTGGGATACGAGGTGGTATCCCTGACCTGCAGCCGGGAGGCGCTTGTCGTTTTCCGTGCCCAACCAGCCTGGTTCGATCTGGTGTTCACCGACTATACGATGCCTCAGATGACCGGCACCGAACTGGCTCAGCGAATCCTCAGTTTGCGGCCTGATGTTCCCGTGGTACTGTGCACCGGCTACAGCGAAGCAATCACTGAGCAGATGGCCCGGGAAGCCGGAGTCACAGCGTTTGTCATGAAGCCGCTCAGTCTTCGTGAAATTGCCGAGGTGGTTTCCAAGGCCCTGGGGGCTTCCCGGCAGGATGGTCGTGGTGCTGAGTAAGACAGCGCAACCCTTCTTATGCCCTAACCGACATCTTCCAGGAGACTCATTTCCTCTTTGCTCAAAACACGGTCGATGTCGAGGAGGATCTTGACTCCTCCACCCATCTTTGCCATTCCGAGAATATAGTCCGTGTTCAGCTTGGTACCGAAGGTCGGGGTATCCTCGATGTCCGAGCTCTTAATGTTGAGCACCTCAGAAACGGAATCGACCACAATCCCGGTATGAATTCTGCCGGAGTTCGTGTTGATCTCCACAACGATGATACAGGTTCGATCATTGTATTCCATCGATTCCATGCCGAACCGCAGTCGCAGGTCAATAACCGGAATGACTTTCCCCCTCAGGTTGATCACCCCTTTGACATATTCGGGCGTCTGGGGGACAGGCGTTATCCGCATCATCCCGATGATCTCCTTAACCTTCAGGATGCCGATACCATATTCTTCCCGCTCAAGCGAAAAAGTCAGATATTTGCCCTCTCGATCGGCAGCCCGTTTCACAGCTTGATCCATTACCTCAAGGTTCGATCTCATGGCCCTATTCCCTTTCCCTCTTTGAAGTCATTTAAACCGGTTCTTCCATCCAAACAAGTTTGAGGATTGCGAGGCATACAGGCTGCCTCTTTCGATCCCTATCGGTAGAAAGCGGGAAATCCTGAAAATAAAAAATGGAATGGGTGTCGCTTTTTAGCAATAGGCCAGGACCCTTTTAACATAATCCTGGGTTTCCTTGTAGGGAGGGACCTTGCCGTATTTCTCAACTGCGCCCGGACCGGCATTATAGGCGGCAAGGGCCAGTTCCAGCTTGCCGTTGAATCGATCCAACATCTCTTTCAGGTAGCGGCAGCCGCCGTTGATATTCTCTTTGATATCGAACGAATTGCTGACGCCGAGGTCCTCCGCAGTGCCCGGCATCAACTGCATCAGCCCTCTGGCGCCCACCGGTGAGACGGCGCGGGGGTTGAAGTTGGATTCCACTTTGATGACGGCTGTGACCAGATCTTTGGGGAGCCTGTACTTGTGTGCAGCCGCTTCAATCACTTTCTGAAGCTGATCAGGCGCTTTCAGATCGTCATTCCCGGCAGTGAATGGGGTCCGATTGCGCAATCTCGACAAGAGGAATTTTCGACGAACAGGAATAGCCTGATTTCTGTAGTCCTCCAGGGTCAAAGGAGCCAAATTCTTGACCTCTGAGGAGGAGTTTTTGAGCTGGTCAGGTTTGCCCATGGCATCCAACAGCGCTGCGAAACGCAGTTGATTCTTGCCGGCAGGGGGCAAATTCTGCCGCTTGATCGGGTCGGAAAGCCTGTTTAGAAGCTTTGGACTCTCTGCTGTTTTCACAAGTCTTCTCCATTCCTCGTGTAATGAAAAGACGCTTCGCTGGGATTTCAGAGCAATTAACATGCCATGGATCATCGACATCGGAACTGAATTCAGGTTGGGATGGGAGAAAAGGGGGGGATGATTACAATTGATTAAAGTTTTGTCCGGTTCTTTCCGAAAGAATGATTAACTGAAAAGATCCCCATTGATCCGAAAAAGGAGAAGCTGCGATGGATACTAAAATCCCCAATATCAAGCCGATGGCAATGGAACCGTGGGTGTTGCCGGAGCACAACATCCGAGAACCTGATTTGATCAAACCGGTTGCAAAGGCTGAGGAATCGTCGTTTCAGAGACTGACCAGAGATTCGGAAAACAGGAAGCAGGGGAAATCCGCCTCACTCGATCCTGAAAAAGCAAAGGAACTGGCCGAGGATATCCAGAACTACCTGGCGGATTTTGACGTGAGCCTGAGTTTTGAGATCAGTGAGCAAACGGGCCGACTCGTGGCGAAGGTCATCAATAATGAGACCAGGGAGGTGATTCGGCAGATCCCCCCGGAGGATTTGCCGAAGGTGCGTGAGAAACTGGAAGAGCTTCGGGGGGTCCTCTTCGCGGGTAAAGCCTGAGATCAGTGAATTTCTCAAGTGCATGGCACGCACGGTGCTCTTTTCCCATCAGAAGTCTCACCGCTCATAGGAAAACAAAAGAGAACACCGGGAGCGTTGATAATGGACCGATGCGACGGCGCAGGTCGACCGAGGGAAAAAGTGTTCTCCTCGCACAATTGTGCTATGATGGACGAACCGAGTCGGTGCGGCTGAGATGGCCTTTGCACCAGTGAGTGACTATCATGCAATGGCGGCCTGTTCCCCAGTGAACAGGGCTCAAGCGAGGGATCGTGGACCTTTTCCTTGCGAATCCTCTTATCCCGAACCGAAGGACTAAGGGCCCTCCAGGGCTGATCAGGAAAGCGTTGTGGATCTGCCGATTAAAGTATTGATTGTCGATGACGATCAGATCTGTCGCGAGATTTTGGCTGACGCGCTTGTCGCGCTCGGGATTGAAGCCGCACTTGCGGGTGACGGGATAGAAGGCCTCGAGAAGCTTGCGCGGGACCCGTTCGACATTCTGATCACCGATCTCAACATGCCCCGCATGGATGGTTTAACCCTCCTGCAGGAGGCCCGGCAGCATTATCCTCACATTCTTACCATCGTCATTACGGGTTACGGGACCCTGCAGTCGGCAATCGAAGCGATTCGCGCGGGGACCTATGATTATATTCAAAAGCCGTTCAAGATCGAAGAGATCCAGATTGTCACGCGCAATGCCATTGAAAAGATTCAGATGCTGCGGGAGAAGAACCGGATCCTGGAGGAGTTGAGACTGGCCTATGGGAGGCTGCAGCAGCTTGAATCGGAACGAGAATCAAAGCCTGCGCAATCCGACGAGGGGCCGAGGGGAGCAATGTCGGGAGCATCAAAGACCCTGAACCTCTTCCCACGGCACACCCTGCCGCTCGCTCTTTTCGAGAAATCTCCCGATGAGCCGAATCGTGTCCTGGCGGTGCTGGAGCGGCTCAAGGATTTGAGACGGCATCGAATCATCAACGATGAGGAACTGGAACGTCTGAAAAGAAATGTCCTCGATAGAATGGACAGCCTGAGTGTATAGGATGACCCTTTTGAGGAAGCGATTGACGGTTCAGTCTGAAATTGACCCGGTCAACGGTGTGTCATGAAGATACTGATCGTAGAGGACGATGTGATGCTGGGGGAGTGTCTTCATGACTTCCTTCTGGATTTGTCCCACGAAAAGGTCCAGGTCTGCAATACTGCGGGTGAGGGTTATTCTGCCATTCAAAAGGATCAATTTGATTGTGTTTTTGTCGATCTGAGGCTCCCTGATGATGATGGGCTCCGGTTGCTCGACAAGATAAGGGCTGCAGATCCGGTTCTCCCCGTCGTGATGATGAGCGGGTATCCGACCATGGAGACCGCCATCGAGGCGATGCGCAAGGGGGCATGCGATTTTCTGGCCAAACCCTTCACTTTCAGCGACCTGGCTTTGACCCTTGAGCGGGTGACCCGGGAGCGTGAACTGCTGCTCAAGAACCTGAGCCTGCAACTGGAGTCTCTGGCCGGCAAGCGTGCCGAAATGCTTAACATCGAGCTGCAGGAAAAGATTCGGGAACAGACGAAGCTTTTTGACATATTTCGCGAAATGGAAGCCATCGGTTCAAGCGAGAGTCTTTATCCACGTATTGTTGACATCGCTTCACGGTTGACTGCCGCAGAGCGGACGGGTTTTTTTATCCTTTCGGGTGATCCCAATTCCCTTCTGCTCATCTCTGATCAGGGATTTTGCAGTGAACAGCAGGCCGAGCGGTTTTTCTGTGTTCAAAACGATTGGATGGAAAGGCTTCGCGAACCGGATTTGAGCCATGTCGTGGTCGATGCGGCTGCGCTGGAGGACGACCCGAAATTCAGGGCCCTGGCTGAAAGAGGCGGCAGGCTTGCCTGCTGGCCGTTCCGAATTCGCGGGCAGCTCTTCGGGTTGCTGATGACCCACCACAACGGCAAATCGACACTCCCTTCCGAGAGCGATGTGAATCTCGTTGATGTCCTGGTGAAGAAAGCTGCTCTAACGATTGAAAACCTGGCCCTTTATGAAAACCTGGTCAGCAATTTCTACGGAATCCTCAGATCGCTGGTCAGTGCCCTTGAGGCAAAGGACCCCTATACACGAAGCCATTCCGACAGGGTAACAGCCTACTCGGTTATCATTGCCATGCAGATGGGCTGTCCGGAAACGGAAATTGAGTCCCTGAGGACCGTTGGCTATCTTCATGATATCGGGAAAATTGGAATTGCCGACAGGATCCTCAACAAACCCTCGGCCCTCACTGCCGAAGAATATGAACTGGTCAAGAAACATCCTGTCATCGGCGAGTCCATTGTGATGGAGTTGGGGTTGAACACGGAACAAAGGGCCATCATCAGGCACCATCATGAGCGCTGGGATGGCCGTGGCTATCCGGATGGACTTGCAGGGGAGGATGTGCCTCTGCTGACAAGGATTGTCTCGGTGGCGGATGCTTTTGATGCAATGACGTCACTCAGGGCCTATCGTGCTGCGATGGCGCATTCGGATGCGGTCAACGAGCTCATTGCGAACCGGGGCAAGCAGTTTGACCCGAGGGTCGTCGACGCGTTTCTGGAAGGTCGGGGTGCCATTAAGGAAATGGGCCAATCCGAGCTGACCATGGGGAAGCCGAGAGTCAAGCCGGTCCCCTGACCGGAGCGTTCCTTCACCTCAGTCGATCGTCAAGAGTTGTTTGAAACGATGCACTCGATAGATCATTCGCCCAAAACCGTTGCCAAATGGATCGAATTTGTGCTCAAAAAGGAGCGGCTAAGCTACTCCGGTGCTTTTTGTGAGGGGTTGATCCATAACCTCAATGGCCCTTTGCAGAATGTGTCCATGCTGGTGGAGATGATGCAGGCTGGATTTGGCCGTTTGGATGAGCTCTCCAATCCCGGCTGCGACAAAGAGCTCGCCGAAAGAAACCAGATCTATGAACGGCAGCGACAATGGTCGCAAAAGCTGTCCCAGCAGGTTTCCCTGCTCGATATCATGCTTCGGGAACTGAGACTGCTCAATGAGATTGAATGTAATCCTACCGAGGTTGATCTGAACCAGCTGGTTTCCAGCCTGGTTCCGGCATTCCGCTGCGACCTTTTCTTCAAGCATCAGGTGCGATTCGAGTTCAAGCCGGCAAGCCATCTACCGCTCATTCGCGTCCTGGCAAGGCATCTCATCCCTGCCGTCGTCCATCTGTTTGAGAACGCCATGATCGCTCTGCGCGGAGCGCGCAAGAAGCAACTGGTGATTGAAACCACTGTGGATGCGGAGTGGATGGGTTTGGCATTCAGGGATACCGGATGCGGGTTGAAGCCCGGTGAGGAGGAGAAGTGTTTCGACCTGTTCTATTCCGGATGGCCGCCGGCAGCCCATCAACCGGAAAGGCACTTCGGCGTCGGCCTCTTCCTGACGGCTGCTCTCCTGGGACCTTATGGAATCAAGGTCAGGCTGAGGCAAGACGGAGATGAAACGGTTGCCGCCCTGGATATCCCGATCAACGCGAGCATCGCTTCGAGAGCAAAAGAGATCAGCCCTCCGGGAAAGAAGGCATGACGGGGGGTGCGAACCGAATCCGTGGCTGTAGTCAATAATGCCTGTTTCCCTACCGGATCCGGAAAATTTTTCCTGTTTTCCCTTCTCATTGGATTGACTCATCAAGCCTTCGGTATGGTTGACCACGCCGTGACCATCCTCCAGATACTTATGGTGTGAGAGTGTGCAGGATTGCCGGCGGCCGGGCTACATGACGGATATCCCGGTGTTTGGACCTGGCAGGGAGTTTGCTATGCTTGGGTGTGAAATCGTTCTTTGATTGGCGAAGAGGGCTTCTCTGAGGCAGGGACCCTTTCACCAGTTGACTTCAGAACAGGGGAATGAGGATGAAGATCTTAGAAATCAAGCCATGCGATCCCGGTTCCGAGCCAAAACCGGCAAAGCCGGCCGATGGACGTCCCGGCGAGTTCTCTCGACTCCTGGCGGAAGAATCGGAGAAAATGGGTGAGGCTGTCAGAGGAGCTGAAAGTGGGATGGAGCTTATGACATTGCCATCCATTGTGGATTTCCGGCTTTCTGCAGTGCGGAATGACTTCTCTGAAGAATCCCGCACGGCGGAGCTTGCTGTTGAGGGGACCCTTGACCGATTGGAAGAGCTGCAGTCGGCGTTGCAGGACCCAAAGGGAGGCCTCAAGCATGTTGCGACGGCTATAGGGGACCTCACTTCTGCCGCAGCAGAGCTCCAGGGCCGTGTGACCGGTCTGCCGCAAGACCACCCCCTCAGGCAGATGGCGGATGAGCTGTCCGTGCTTGCCTGCGTGGAGTCGGTCAAATACAGAAGAGGAGATTACCTGTGATGCACTGGATGCGTTGGGTCGCAAGGAGGCTATCCCTTGTCGGGACCATGGGGTTGCTGGCACTGCAGTTTGCCGGGGGGACCTCCTGTTGTGAAGCGAGAGAACCGACGCTGAGAAGCATGGGGTTTGTGGCCGGCTGTCCGGACGCTGCTTCAGAACGGTCCGGGGTGTTCCGTCTGGCGGAAATGGTGCAGCGAGAGGACAGCGTTATTCTTCGAAGCGATCCCAAGGACAGGAACTACCAGGAACGCCAGTGGGAAGAGAGAGAAAAAGAGAAGCGGTCTTGGGACATGCTGAGAAATATGGTCATTGATGGGAGGCAGCCGCCGCCAAGGCGATTTTCTGATCCTGCGGGAAACCAGCGCCCTCACTGACGCAGTGAGTCCATCTCCTGTATTTTCGCCCGCCGTCCCGACCAGGGGGCCCGAACGGTCTTTTTTCTCTCAAGTGAAGATCTGAAATATCCGATAAATGAGTTAGCTGTAAGGGACTATCTCAAAATGGCACAAAGGCCGCTGAACGCCATTCCGGCAAAAGCCGGAATCCAGGTTTTGAAGGTCTTTGGGGCCCCGGCGTTCGCCGGGGTGACGGTGTGAGCAAGTTCCGAGATAGTTTCCAGGTCGTTTCCGGAAGCGGTCCGAATAGCGGCTGTTTCCGGGTGTCGGTTTCTTGGAGAAGGGCTTGATGATGGCTGCACAGGATTTGTCGAATCAGCTGTTTGAGCGGTTCAGTCGCCTGGTGTACGAGGAATGTGGTATCAATTTGCACAGCGGCAAGCGAGAGCTTTTACAGGCTCGCTTGAACAAGCGGCTGCGTGCAACGGGCATAGAGTCATATCGTCAGTACTATGAGCACATCACCTCGCCGAACAACAATGGCGAGATCATCCATTTTCTGGACTCCATTTCCACTAACCTCACCTACTTCTTTCGTGAGCCGAAGCACTTTGAGTTTCTTGACAGGACTGCGCTGCCGGAGCTGCTGCTCGGCAAGGGAAACGATCGAAATCAGCGTATTCGGATATGGAGTGCGGGCTGTTCGACCGGTGAAGAGCCGTACAGTCTTGCCATGTCAGTCCTTTCCCACCTGGATGATCCGGGGAAATGGGACTTCAAGATCCTGGCAACGGACATATCGACCAGGGTCCTGGATGTGGGATTCAAGGGGGTCTATCCGAAGGAGAGGGTTGAGAAGGTCCCACAGGCGCTGCAAAAGCTCTATTTTCAGAGGCAGCGCACACAGAGCGGCGACTTTTTTCAAATCACCCCTTTATTGAAGAGAATCGTAACGTTCAGACGTTTGAATCTGAAGGATAACTACCCCTTTTCCGGTCCATTTGATTTCATCTTCTGCCGCAATGTGATGATCTACTTTGACAAGGAGACTCAGCAGCACCTGGTTCAGAAGATGGCCGGTTACCTGGCTGAGGGGGGGTATTTGATGGTTGGGCATTCCGAGAGTCTTACGGGACTTGACCACCGATTGACGTATGTTCAGCCGTCGGTCTACAAAAAATCGAGGGTCTGATGTGTGGAATGGCGGGAGGGGGCGATGCCTTTCAGAGACCCTGCAGAAGCCGGTCGGCCCCTTGCACGGATGACAAAAACCGCTCTGAAAAGTGATTTATGGCAATAGTAATTGGTGTTGCTGATTTTGCTGTTAGCAACCAGGCTAACGAGACGCTGATCACCTACTCGCTCGGTTCGTGCATAGCAGTGATCACCTATGATCCCGTGGCCAGGGTGGGAGGGATCTTGCACTACATGTTGCCCGAAGCGAGTATGGATATGGAAAAAGCCAAGACAAGGCCTGCTATGTTTGCCGATTCGGGTATTCCTGTTCTTTTCAAGCAGAGCTATCAGTTGGGAGCAACCAAGAAGAACACCCTGGTCAAGGTTGCGGGCGGTTCCCAAATCATGGATGAGAACGGGGTCTTCAATATAGGCAAGCGTAACTATCTGTCCATGCGCAAGGTTTTTTGGCGAAACAATGTGCTGATCACCGCCGAGCATGTTGGAGGAAGCGTCAATCGCACGGTGCGCCTGGAGATGGCGACCGGCCGGGTCATCCTCAAGGTCTCTGGTTTTGGAGAAGTGGAACTCTAGCTCCTTATAACGCAAGGCAAGAATGAACATGTCCTATAATGTCCTGATCGTAGACGATTCCAAGACCATGCGCCAGGTCATCAAGAAAGCACTGAGTCTTTCGGGATTCAAGATTGGTGAATGCCTCGAGGCCGGCAACGGCAGGGAGGCGCTGGAAGTGCTGGCCGGCAGCTGGGTCGATTTGATTCTTTCCGACATCCACATGCCTGAGATGGATGGTTTCGGCCTTCTTCAGGCACTCAAAGAGGACAGCTGCTGGCGTGATCTGCCTGTAGTGATGATCACTACCGAAGCCAACGAAGAGCGGCTTCAAAAAGCACTGGCGTTGGGTGCCAGAGGCTACATCCGCAAGCCGTTTACACCGGAGAACATACGATCTTTCCTGTCACGGGTCATGGGAGACAGAGATGAAGCACCAACTGTGGACAACGATGAGGGATGCGATTTCTAACGTACTGGGGACCATGTTCTTTCTAAGCCCGGAATTTGCTGAAGGCCGGAATTTGCGTGCCTTTCAGCAATGGCCCTTCTTCCTGGAGTCGAGTATCATCATAGCGAGCAAGGCAAGGGGTTTGAGGCTGGTCTTCAGGGTAACGAAGGAGTTTGCCGCCACCATCACTGCCAACTTCCTGGGGGTGGATCAGGAGGAAGTCCCCCTGGAGGAGATGGAAGATACCCTGAAAGAACTTGCCAATATGGTTGGAGGAGACTGCCTGGTCCGACTGCCTGCGGATAACTGGGAGCTCGGGATCCCGAAGATCGAACAGCCCAAGGCCGATGCCGACGCCTACTTTGCTCCGGAGATGTACACGGTTGTCGTCTCCTGGGATGATAGACCGATGGCGGTCATTCATTCATACGTAGATCAGTGAGTTGTGTAGGGTCCTTGCCGAGGCAAAGTGCTTGCCAGAGGGGAATATGGAGCCAATCAAGGTCTTAGTCGTAGATGACTCAGCTATTGTTCGAAAAATTTTCACTCAGGAGCTCTCCAAACACAAGGACATCGTAGTCGTCGGTACGGCACCCGATCCTTATGTGGCCAGGGATAAGGTTGTGACCCTGAAGCCTGATGTGATCACTCTCGATATCGAGATGCCCCGGATGGATGGACTCAGTTTTCTGCGCAAGCTGATGAAGTATCATCCTGTGCCGACCATCATTGTCAGCTCACTGACCCCGAAGAACAGTGAAATGGCACTGGAAGCCATGGAGTACGGTGCGGTAGAGGTGCTGGCAAAGCCCGGCGGGTCTTATTCCGTCGGCGACATGAGTGTTCAGCTGGTGGAGAAAATCCGTGCCGCGGCCCAGGTGCGTATGCAGCCTGCCTCAGCGCTTCAGAATGAACCCGAACGAACGTCTTCTGCGCGTGATGGGATTCAGACCCGGTCGTTGAGTCAAACCACCCATAAGATCATCGCTATCGGTGCTTCCACTGGAGGCACGGAGGCCTTGAAGGCGGTCCTCACTCAAATGCCGCCCAACAGCCCCGGGATCGTGATCGTTCAGCACATGCCCCCTCGATTCACCACGGCTTTTGCAAACCGCCTCAATGGGTTGTGCCAGATTGAAGTGCGTGAAGCCAGGAATGGTGATACCTTGCTGCCCGGGCTTGCCTTGATTGCGCCCGGCAATTACCACATGGTGGTAAAAAGAAGTGGGGCGCGTTATTATGTGGAAGTGAAATCGGGGCCTCTGGTGTGCCATCAACGCCCATCGGTCGATGTGTTGTTTCATTCCGTTGCACAGTACGTTGCGGCCAATGCGGTCGGTGTCATCCTGACCGGTATGGGTGCTGACGGGGCCAAGGGTATGCTGGAAATGCGCAATGCCGGGGCCCGCAACATTGCACAGGACGAGGCCAGCTGCGTTGTTTTTGGAATGCCCAAAGAGGCCATTCGGCTGGGTGGAGTGGAAAAGGTTGTATCCCTGACTCAGATTCCGCAGATGATTTTTCAGCTGTTGATACAACCTGCCGACCAGAGAGACAAGAGGGCAAACTGATACGGTATTTTTTCAAGGGGGATTTCCGTGGCTTACAAAGATATGACGGTACTGGTAGTGGATGATTTCTCGACCATGCGTCGAATCGTGCGCAATATCCTGCGCGAACTTGATTTCAAAGAGATCCTGGAAGCCGATGACGGTAGCACTGCTGTAGAGATCCTGAAAACCCAGAAGGTCGATTTGATCGTTTCAGACTGGAACATGCCCAAGATGACCGGATTGGAACTGTTGAAATTCGTTCGGTCCAATGAACGGACAAAAGACATCCCATTCCTCATGGTTACGGCTGAAGCTCAAAAGGAAAATATAGTGGAGGCTGTCAAAGCCAGGGTGAGCAATTACATTATCAAGCCCTTCACGGCCATTACTCTTTCAGAAAAGCTTGCCAAGATCCTCCCTAATTGACGCAAGCAAGTCCGGTCGCATCGGGGGAGGCACAAGCATCGGGGTGGACGCTAGTGAGAGAAATCGTTGAACAGCTGACAAACGGGATCCTTGCCGGACCGGACGACCTTGCCGGACTGGGCGAATGCATCAACCTCATCGAGAAATTGGAGATCGAGGCGGCCCCATTACCCCAACCTGCGGCCAACACCATCAACAGGCTGAAGGAACTTTTCAGGCTTGTTATTCTGGATGAATGTCCGGACCTGGAGAAGAGTTGGAATGAGATTCAAAGGCTGATCGGTTCTCTGGGTTTCCAACTGGACGGCGAGCCCGTTCCCTCCGATCTGGCCCTTTCCCTTGAAGAGGCAACTGTGTCCCATGAGACCGCAGAAGCTGGATCCGTGACCGGGGAAGAGGAGAGTCCATCCGAGCTTCAGGACCCGGAGCTGCTGAAGGATTTCATTGAGGAAGCCAAGGAGCATCTGGCAAGCATTGAATTGAACATGATCGCTCTGGAGGCAAACCCGGGTGATACCGGGGTCATCAACGATATCTTCCGCCCATTTCACAGCATCAAGGGGGTGGCCGGATTCCTCAACCTCAAACAGATACACGAGCTCTCACACGAAGTCGAAAACTACCTGGACCAGGCACGGTCCGGCAAGCTCCGCATTTCCAATACGGCCATTGACGTGGTGCTTGCCGCGGTCGATGTCCTGAAATCCCTGCTGCTTGATCTGGAGGGCCCGGTGGGCAGCGCCCCACGGACCCCCTCCTCCCAGATCAAAATGCTCCTGGAGCGGGTTAAGCGCATCCAGCAGGGCGAACCGGATATTCAGGCTGCCGATGCTCCGGTGGACAAACTTGGGGAAATCCTGGTGGAACGGGGGGTTATCGAACCCGAGGTCGTGGAAGAGGTTGCCGAGCAGAGCCGTGGAAGCGGCAGCAAGCTGGGTGAGCAGCTGATCAAGGAAGGCCTGGTGGAGCCCCGGGATGTCGGCAAGGCCCTGCGTGAACAGAGGCAGATGAAGGAAAACTCGGCTGTTGTCCGGATCGATACGCAGAAGCTCGACAACCTGGTCGATATGGTCGGGGAATTGGTGATTGCCCAGTCTATGGTGCTGAACAATCCCTCCATCGAAATGATCAAGGAGCAGAAGCTACAAAAAGACAGTGCCCAGTTGAGGCGCATCACCTCGGAGCTGCAGCGCATCAGTATGTCCATGCGCATGGTTCCCATCAAAAGCACCTTTCAGAAGATGATTCGCCTGGTCCGTGACCTCTCCAAAAAGTCGGGCAAGGAAGTCTCCCTCGATATGAAGGGCGAGGAAACGGAGATCGACCGGAACATGGTGGAAGAGATTTATGAACCGCTTGTCCACATGATCCGCAATGCCTTGGATCACGGGATTGAAATGCCCGAGGAGAGGATTCACGCCGGCAAAGGTCCCCGCGGTACGATCACTCTTACTGCTCAGCAGAAAGGAGGGAACATCGTCATTGAGATCCAGGATGACGGCCGCGGATTGGATGCCGCAAAGATTCGTGCCAAGGCCTTGAAAGTGGGCCTCATCTCCGCCGCCGACAGTCTTGAGGAAGGAGCTCTTTTCGAGCTGATCTTCCAGCCCGGGTTTTCCACCAAGGAAGTGGTGACCGAAGTGTCCGGCCGCGGCGTGGGGATGGATGTGGTCAAGAAGAGCATCGACCGCCTGAGAGGCAAAATTGATATTGCCAGCGCTCCGGGGAAGGGTTCCAGCTTCCAGTTCAAGCTGCCGCTGACCATGGCGATCATTGACGGCATGGTGGTTCGGATCGGCAATGAACGCTACATTGTCCCGACCGTTGCCATGAACGAATCGCTCAGACCTCCACAGGAGTCCTATCTGACCGTGAAAGGGCGAGGAGAAGTGATCAATGTGCGCAATCACCTGATGCCACTGGTTCGCCTGCATGAAGTATTCGGCGTCGAGCCGCGGCACCTCAACCCATGGGATGCCCTTGTCCTCGTGGTCAGTGAGAACAACCGATCCTATTGTCTGCTTGCCGATGAGATCATTGGGCGCCAGGAGGTGGTGATCAAGAGCCTGGGAGAGTCCCTGCGCCATGTTCTTGGAGTCTCCGGAGGCGCGATTCTGGGCGACGGCAAGGTGGCATTGATTGTCGATGTGAAGGGTGTCGTCAGTATGCATGAGGGGAACAGGAAATGATGGTTTTTGAGAAGGAAGATCTCGAAGAGTTGATGCAACTCTTGGAAGATGTCAGACAAACTGCAGCTTCTTTGACCGATGGCGAGAATCAGCCGAAGAATCTCGAGGCGGTCCGTCAAGGCCTGCAGTCTTTTCATACTACTGCTGCAATGCTGGGGCTGTCGGCCATAGAGCAGTCGGGCCTGGCCCTGCAGGATTTCTTCATCAATCGAATCAGTGCTGTTGAAGGGGTTGAAGGGGGATTGGTTTTGTCCTTCGTCTCCGCTATCAAGGCCATCCTGAGTGAAATGAAGAACTGCCTCAACGGGAAAGATGAACCGGTCTTCAATGTCGATGCGATCATCGAGATCCTGCATTCGATTCCCGATCAACTGTCTGAAGGCGATATCGCCGGGGAACTGACGGAAGACGAACTGCCTTCGGGCTTTTCCTTGTCGTCGGATGTCCCGGGTGATGAGACCGAGGCTGCCGCTGCCGACAAGGGGGGTGAGGCGGTCGGTGACGCCGAACCGTTCGATGTGTCCGATCTCGATCGGATCACCAGGGGCCTGGGCGGCAAACTGCTGATTGGGCCTGATGAGGGTGGGGGGGAGTCCCTGCGGTTGAGTTTTCCTGCTTCCGCTGCGAATATCCAGCGAATCCGGACAATGCTTTCGACTTGCGAGCTGAACCTGGCTTTCACCGCAAAACTGACCCAGCAGGACAGCCGGGTAGAGAAGGTCCTGCACGTATTCGAGCAGTTCATGGTTGCGTTTTCTTCCGGGGATTTCAGGCAGGCACAAGAGATCCTTATGACTCTGGCCGAGCAACAACAGCAGGCCGGGCTCTACAAGCAAATCGGAGTGCTTGCTCGACAGCTCCACGATTCGCTCAAGGGGTTTGCGGAGACCCTCGATCCAACCCTTGTGGAGATTGTTGAAGATAAAATCCCGGATTCCGGCAGCCGCCTCGAACACATACTCAAATTGACCGATAGGGCCGCCAATACAACGCTGGATCATGTGGAGGCAATGCAGAAGCGAAACCAGGATCAGCAGGCCGCTCTCGCCAGGCTGAAGGACCTGCACAATGGTATGAGGGCTGTAGGCGACAAAGCGCAGGACCTCCTGGCTGAAACGCGGCAATCATTGGATGCTCTGCAGGAATCAGTGAGTCAGACCAGTGCGGACCTGATCACCGTCTTGACGGCCCAGGATTACCAGGACATTACGGGTCAGATCATCCTGAAGATCATTGCGTTGCTGAACGATTTGGAATCCAACCTGGTGAACGTCATCCGCACCTTCGGTGTCCGGGTTGACGGCCAGAAGGAAGCCGTGACGGAAGAGCTCTATGGGCCGGCTCATGAAGGCGTGGCGACGGCCATGCATTCACAGGATGATGTGGATTCACTGCTGGCCGAGTTCGGTTTCTGATGAAGGGGGTATCCTTCGCTATTGCCGATGGATTCGGTTCCGGCCGTTCTTTTTTGCCTGATACATCGCTCCGTCGGCACGCCTGAAGATCACATCGGGTTCCGGGTCTGCCGGTTTCACTTCGGTTACACCAAGGCTGATCGTTACCGGGACTTCTTGCCCGTGATAGAGAAAGCGAGTGTTTTCAATAAGTTTTCGGACCTTTTCCGCTGCCTTGTGCGCGTCGTCCTCGGGGGTTGCCGGGAGGATGATGACGAACTCCTCTCCACCGTAGCGAGCCAAAAAATCACAATGTCGCAGGGCCGGCTTTATCCTGCGGGCAATTTCCCTCAGGCACTTGTCCCCCGCCTGATGGCCATGCTTGTCGTTTACTCGCTTGAAGTGATCAATGTCGAACATCACCAAGGAAAACGATTGCCTGTAGCGTTGATAGCGGTGAAACTCCTCCTTGATGCGGATTTCATAGGCGCGCCGGTTGTGTATGCCGGTTAGACTGTCGAGCAGGACTTCCTGTTCCAGGATTTGAGCCTTCTTCTGGATCTCTCCGATTTCCTGCTTCATCTTCTGAAAATTCTTCTGCAGGCCGCCCATTCTCTCCTTGGTGTTCTGCAGATAGCTCTCATCCTGCATGCGCTTGGTTTCCAATGCGGTCTTGATGGCCTTCAGCTTCGAGAATACAAGGCCGCGAAGCTCTTCGAAACTCTTACTGATACCAAAAGTGTCCCGGATGACCTCCAGGTCTGCATGCAAGGATTCGTTGAAGTGAGAGTTGAGTTGCTGAGACTCCTGGGTCTGGCTGAGAGACGTCAGGAGTTGGCTCTCCAGCTCCAGCAGATCTCTTCCCAGCTCTTTTACGAAGCTTGCTACTTCCTCGCGTTCCTCCGAGGCATGCCTGATATAGGCCTGGATGATATCGATCAGATCGTCCGAATAGGCGATCAAGGTACCCAGATCGGTCGAGGCTTCAAGGCGTTGCCTGAGTTCGGAAAAACGCTGCAGATAATCTTGACCCAGACCGGGCTGCAGTTGACCTGCGATGGTCAGGAAGGCACTCTGCAGTTGTTGCAGATGAAAGGCGATCTCCTCCGAGCCGTCTCGTTCTTTGCCGGGCTTTGAGCGCCTCTGCAGGAAGCTCCAGAAGGATGAGGTTTCCTGGGGGTTTTCTGTCACGGCGGATGAGCCCAGGTCCTCTTTCATGACAGCATTCTTGATTTCCTGGAGACTGTTTCCGAGTATCACCAGGTCGCCATGGTTGCCAAGGATCAATGCCCTGAACTGTTCGAGAGAATCGGACAGGCGCCTGTTCGCCGTCTCTTGAGCCAGAGCAGCCAGAGTCAGGATGGATCTCTTGTAGAAATCAACCACCTCCGGGTCCTCGCCTGCGGAACGGTCGAATGCTTCCGGGTCCAGCCCGTTCTCCTCAGGCTTGATTACAGAAGCTCTCGGGGGGCCCCCTGCCTCTCCCCGGAGCAGGCTCAGGAAGTGATAGTTTGCTCCCAGGGCCTCGGAGAGCGTCCCCGGGGTCAACTGCCGCTGTTGAGCGGACAGTGTTTTGAGTGCGTCAATGATGACTGCGGAGAGCCGTTCGATGTTCTTTGTCGGAAAGCCTTGGTTCGCCTGACCCCGGGACACCATGCTGCGTTCCTCCCTCATACCGGGTTTGCTTGTATCCGAGAAAGCCCCATGGGAACATGCCCACTGAACCCGGTCCCCGTGACGTTCCGGGCGAGAGAGGCAAATAACTCCATCGGACAGTGGCAAAAAACTCCGCCGAGCATACAAAAAACCATCTTATGGTGCTTTCTTTGTTTTGTCCTCTTGCTTCCGTTCAAACAGCTGGCATGGCAACCCTGAACTGGCATGAACCGCTACAGCGGGATGCCACTTTGAAGTGATATTCCATGCCCTGCAACGATAGGGAGAAGCGGGGTCCCATGTGACTCCAAAGTGCTTGCAGTTGGGACAATGGACACGCTGCTTTTTCACCTCATAGATCCTCCCCGCCAACCAATAATTCAAGATCAATGCCAAAGTCAACGGGGGCGGCAAGGATGTGAAGGCGAAGCGAGGCTGAAGGTTGGGGTCTGCTGCCTTGCCGAAAAAAAAACGGCAGATTCGAGATGTTTTTTCTCAAGTTTTCTTTTGAATTGGTCGAAGAGATGATTGAAGAGAGGAAACGGTCATGGTGATAACCGATTATCAAGTTGAAAGTGTTCTTCGGACCTACAGCAGGCAGCTGCAGCGGTCTAAGCTGGTAAACCAGACGACCGGCGAGGATCGGCTGATGCCCTCTGAGAAGGTGAGCATCTCGGATGAGGCCAGGCAGCGCCTGTTGATGGATCGAGCCAAATCTCAGGCACTGGAGCATCTTTACTACAGTGATAGTCAGGATTCGCTATGATGGGCTGAACCCCGAAAAGAGCACAGCAGGCTAACACCGGCATTTAACGAATATCACTTCTCTACAGGTGCAAAATGGACATCAAGAAAATCGCAACGTACAGCGATCAGAGGCTGGCCAGGGTCCAGGAAATGGATTCCCGGCCGATCGAACAGGCGAAGGCCGCTTCAACGAAAGCGAATTCGGGTGCAGAGTCTTCTGACCGTGTGGCATTCTCCAAGGGTTATCAGGAAATCGACCGGATCAAGAAAGTGGTCATGGAGATGGCTGACATTCGCATGGACCGTGTAGAGGATGTCCGCAAGATGATCCAGCAGGGAACCTACAAGGTTGATCCGGACCAGGTCGCCGGCAGAATCCTGGATGAGCAGTGGTGATTGTGCTCTGGGACGTTCCCGTCTATCAGCCGTCAGTGGACCGTTGTCCCCGGTCAGGAGTCTGACGGCTGTCCGGTTTGCCTTCCGTGCTCGATCTGTCCTTTACTCAAAAGCTTGAATCACCAATAGAATGGATTCCCAGGGGGAACTAGAGGAATCGGGTCAGGTTCAGGTTTGCCAGCATGCTCGTTACCTTCAAAACCGCCTCGAACACGACCTGCTTCTGCTGGAGTTGAGAAATCACTTCAACGGTGTCCGCATCGGCAATGTCGGATAATTGACTCTGGTCATTGATTTTGACTGAGCTGAGCAGGGATTGTCTTTCATCGAGGGCTTCCTGGCGAGTCCCGGTGATTGCGCTCTGGAGCTGGAGGTTCTCATAGCTGGCTTCGATACCGGCCTCCTGCTGTTGGATCGCGCTGGTATCCCCGTCGCGGATGGCGTTCTTCAGGCCCAGCAGCTGCTGCAGGACGTCGGTCCCTGTCTTCGCGAATGCTTCCTGGCCGTTTACGTTGATAGTCTGGCGTTCTCCCTTTCCAACTCGTACTGCAACCTCCTGTGTGTCTCCCAGGTAGCCGCTGATGCTCTGAACCTCGCCACTGGAGTCCTTCGTCATGGTGAACGGTGCGGTGTTGAACTGTCGGCCGCTGAACACATACTGGTCACCGTATTGGCTGTTCGCCAGGTTGACGGCCTCCTGAATGATCTGGTTCATCTCCTGGGTCTGAGCCTGCCGCTTCTGGGTGCTCGGGGCACTGATCGCCGCAATGGCCAGCTGCCTGGCTCTTTCCACCAGATCGGTGAACTGATTCAGGGCATTATCGGTAGTCTGGGTCCAGCCGACAGCGAAATCGACATCCTTTTGGAAGGCGTCAATTTGCCTGATGGCCTGCCTGCAGTCCATGGCTTGAGACCAGGCGAGGGGATCGTCAGCCTGCTTCAAGATCCTGGAGCCCGACGAGGCCATCCGGGTCAGGCGGTCCAGGTCTTCCTTTTTCTGGTTGATATCGTGGGTCGTCTTGTCAAAGGTCGACAGGAAAGTCACTCTCATGGCTTCGCTCCCTCAGAATCACCCAACCATCCCGATGACCGTGTCGAGCAGCTCTCGGGTGGTATTCACGACCTTTGCCGCGGCCTGATAGACCTGTTGAAACTGCAACAGGTCTATCATCTCCTCGTCCACGGAGACCCCGGATACGGACTGCCGTTGTGTTTCGAGATACTCAGCCAGTGCCTGCTGAAAATCAGCTCGGGAGGCTGCGTCTTCCTGGTCCAGGCCGATCTGTTGCTGGACGGCGCCAAGGTAGTCCACAAAGCGGCTGTTATCCAGATCAGCCAGTTCGGTGTCCTCCAAATCCGCAATATCCGATGCATAATCCGCAATGATGTTGCCGGGGGTCCTGAAGGCGCTGTTTACGGCGATATCGGCGGCGCTGCTGCCGTCAAAAACGGTTTGCACATGCGTTGAGTCGTACCGGTCGTTCACCTGCTCTATGAGCTCCCCGGCCAGGGTGTCGATCCGGTTGCTGAAATCGGTGGTCTTCTGTGCTGAAGCCAAAAGGCCGGCCAGAGAGCCGCCGCTCAGATCGTTGGGATCCGGCGCAATGTCATTGCCGTCGGCGTCCTTGTAGGAGACAAGGCCGGTCGACTGGCTGAAGGAAAGACTGCCGGCCTTCTCGTTTGACACCAGGGTGACCGATGTGGCGCCGTCTTTCAAACTGACGGTGATGGATCCGTCGGACTCTTCGCCGTAAGTGATCCCCGCCAACTCAGAAAGGTCCGCTATGGCCTTGTAGCGCAGATCGCGCAGATCATTGGCCTGCCGTCCATTGTATTCAATGCCTGAGATGCTGTTGTTGTAATCCGCGATCCGGTTCAGCAGCGTATTGATCTTGGTGACGGTCTCCCCGGTTTGGGACTGGATCTTTTCCTTCAAGGCGGAAAGGTCCGAATTGGCGGTCTTGAGTGTGCCGGCCAACTTTTCGGCGGCCGAGATCACTCCTTGCCGCGCTACAATCCCATCCGGGTTTGTGCTGAGGGTGCCCCAGGCATCCCAGAATTCTCCCAGGTCCTGAGAAATCCCGGTCTCGCCGTTATCCTTCAGGTATGTTCCGATCAGCTCCAGAAAGCTCACACGCGTTCGGAAATCGGATTCCTGGGCTGTACTGGTCATGAGCTGCCGTTCAATATACTGATCGCGAACCTGGAGGATCCGGTCAATTGAGGCCCCGGTCCCCATCCAACCGCTTGGGACCCGCTCCGGAGCATTGGTTGTCAGAGTGACTTTCTGACGGGCATAGGTCTTGTTTTCTGCGTTGGCGATATTGTGTGATGCGGTCTGGATCAGTATCTGCTCATTGAGGAGCGTGCGCCTGGCGATTTCAAGTGTACTGGTGAGACCCGCCATGTCAAACCTCCCTGTTCAAAGCGAGGCCCTTGGTGCGTATGGCCTGTCTGACCGCCTGGCCGTTTTGGCGTGACGTGTAGGTGCCGGGCAGACACAGATTCAGAATGTCCTGCCAGTGGCCTAAAGAGCCCTGAACGAACAAGTGATTCTTCTGATTCCACCTGGTGATTTCATCAAGAAGCCCCCGCAGAAGGTCCCGCTTCGTGCGCTCTTCCGATGTCTCTTCGCCGCCGGCTTCCTTCGGCGCCTGATGCGGTAACGCTTCATGACCGGCCTTCATTCTGTGGGCCAGCTCGATCGCCTGCGCCTCTTTCTCGGCAACGAGCTCCAGCAGTCGTTCCTTCTGAAATGCCTTGAGCGCTTCCGCCTCTGCCCGCAGGATGCGAAGCAGCCTTTCGGAGGTTGTGATGCAACGATCCAGGTCGAGAGTATTCTCCTGCTTCATCGCTTTTGAGGCGAGAGCTGCATTGTCCTGTAATCCGGCTGTTGCCATTTCCTGCCTTGAGGCCACCATGCGTGGTTCCTTCCTGCTTTCCGCCTCGCGCTTCGCTGTGCTGAACAGAACCCTTTATTTGTCTAATCGGTTCCAACACGAATGAGCTTTAGGTTTTATTGCTGTATCAAGAGGGCGTTCACTCCTCGGTTTGCAGGCCGGACGCCAGTTGCTGATAAAGGAGCTTTGCCAGACCGAGCTCCCCCTGGTGAGAAAGCTGGGCGGCCAGTGTCTCATCCATCATGCCCTCATAGAGGTCCCGGCCGCCCCCGAAGTCTTCGCTATCGGCCTTGATGGCGGTTTCGCGCATGGACTTGAAGAGATAAGTGACCATGATGGCCTCAAAATCCTCGCAGGCTTTCTTCAGTCTCTGCTGTTGAAAGTCCGTTTGGGGTCCCGTACCGGCTCCGGCGACTGAAACGGATTGCATGTGGCCCTTTCCCTTGTCTGAAAAGCTATCGTTAATGCTCCCGGGAGCGATCCTGCTCTGCGAGCTAGATGATCTCCAGGTCGGCCTGCAGGGCACCGGCGGCTTTGATGGCCTGAAGGATGGAGATCAGGTCTCGAGGGGTCACCCCGATGGAATTCAAACCCTTAACCAGCTGAGAGATGGTGGAATTGCCTTTGATCAGGCGAAGTGCCCCTTTGGCTTCCTGTAACTCGATTTGAGTATCGGGCACTTCCACCGTCCTGCCCTGGGAAAAGGGGAGCGGCTGGGATACCGTAGGGGTTTCGGTGACCTGGACCGTCAAATTGCCGTGAGCGACCGCTACGGGGGTTATGCGCACATGTTCGCCCATTACGATGGTGCCGGTGCGCTCGTTGACAATGATCCTGGCAACCGTTTCCGGTTGAACCTGGAGGTTTTCAATCTGACCGATCATCTCAATGGTTCGATTCTCGAAATGAGACGGGACTTCCAGTTTAACGGTGCCGGCATCCAGTGCCTGGGCGCAGCCGCCTCCCAGGGCCGAGTTGATACTTTGAGCCATCTTGAGGGCCGTCGTGAAATCGGGAGTTCTCAATGCCAGCTGCATCTGACGGGATTCCGAAAGCTGTGAAGGCACTTCACGTTCCACAATAGCCCCTTCACTGATGAGCCCGACAGTGGGGTGGTTCTTCTCGACCTTGGTGCCGCTGGAGCCGGAAAATCGATAGCCGCCGATGACAATGGGGCCCTGGGCCACTGCATAGATCTGGTTGTCGGGGCCCTGCAGGGGGGTCATCAAGAGGGTCCCTCCCTGGAGGCTCTTGGCATCTCCAATCGAAGAAACCTGACAGTCGATCCTGCTCCCATTTCTCAGGAAAGGCGTGAAGTTTGCCGTTACCATCACGGCTGCCACATTCTTCACCTTGATTTGGGTCGGATCGATCTTGATCCGCATGTTGTCCAAAAGGTTGGCCAGTGTGCTGTTGGTAAACTTGGTCTGGTCTTTGTCTCCCGTACCGTCCAGACCGACGACCAGCCCATAGCCGATCAACTGATTGACTCGGCCCCCCTTAAAGTAGGCCATGTCCTTGATGCGGGCTGCGTGGGAGCAGGTTGCAGCAAGCCCGTTGCTCAATAAGAGAGCGATGAGAAAGCAGAAACGGACCTTCTTATCCATAACGACCTCACTAGAATGGGTTTATCAGATCAAACAATTGTCCAAGCCATCCGGGTCTTTGCTGGGTGCTCACCGGTCCCTTGCCGATGAAAAAGATCTTGGCATCGGCAATCTTCTGGGAAAGGATCTGATTCTTGTTGTCGATGTCGACCGGACGGACGATTCCCTCGAGAATCATCTGCTGGAGCTCGTCGTTGACTTTGGTCCAGCGTGCGCCGCGAATGAGGAGATTGCCGTTCGGCAAAACATCCACGACGGTGGCGCTCATGTATGCGCTCATTTTATCGGTTTTGGTCGTGACCCCGGATCCCTTGAAATTGTTATCGAACTTGCCCGTGTAACCGGTCTTGACCGGTTGGACGAGGGTTGAAGCGCCATAGGTGAGGCCCGCGAAATTAAAGTCGGCGGAATTGTCTCTGGAGCGGCCGGTTGTGGTGCCTGCCTGCTTCGATGCATCCGAGTTTTCAACGACCGTGATGGTCAGTGTGTCGCCGACTCTTTTCGCTTTGAGGTCCTGGTACATGGAGAAGCTGGCGGGGGTCCAGATTGAGCCGGTCGGTGGGGTCTCATCGGGTCTCGGACCCTGGGCCGGCAGCGCGACGGGAGGAATGACCGGGGACTCCGGGGAAGCCGGGTTGGCCCCTGCTGCGGGTGATGCGCCGGCCGGGTCATAGGGGACCGCCGTCGTCCTGGTGTTGCTGGTCGTGACGCATGCCGGCTGAGCAAGGAGCAACACCAGCAGGGCGAAGCCGAGGAGCCGGTTGCCTTGAGCTTGCCAGTGCGACCGGGAACGGCTGATAGTCCTGAGAAGGAAAGAGTCTTCCAAAGCGGGGTCCGGGGGCTGGGACAAGAGGATTTTACTTTGTTTTGGATGCATTGGAGGTTCCTTTCTGTCAGGGTAGGACTTCGACGGTTTGAGAATCAACGACCCGGCAAAGAATGCTCTTTTTGGAATCGATGTTCTTGATTCGAATCCGATCCCCCTGGGCGCCGTCTTCCTTTGCTTCTCCCCTGGCATTCAGCCTGATCCCTTCCTCCTGATAAATGATGGTTACCGGATCACCCCGTTTGATCAGGGAAGGCTTTTCCAGGTTGCGGAGGTTGATGGGTTGATGGGGCCCGATATTGGTGAGCAGCTTCTTGCCGATAACCAGCTCCCGCTGTGCCACATATCGATCAGGGTGCATGGCGATGTTGGTCCTCACCAGCTGGATGTCGCTCTCCGCAATCACCTCGTTGCGCTTCATGGGCCGCACACTGTGGACCACATCCTGGTAAAGCTCAACCGTGCCGGAAGCTCGCATATTGCGGATCTCTTCTCCATCAACACTAAAATGAATCGTGACACCGACATCCCCCAGAAAGTCCTCGTTTGGAGAAGCCGTCACCCGGTAGCTCATCTCTCCCACAGGCAGTGCGGGCAGAGACGGCAGGGAATTCAGGCGGACAACGAGGTCCTCCGGTGTCTTGCCGGGCAGGTTCTTCAGAATGAATTCCTGATAGATGGCCTCAATCTGTTCGCGGGTCATTTGAATCTGCCGGCGTACCACGGTGATTCGCTCCGGAAGCTGGATGTCGGTCTCATCGGGATCCATTCCCTGAGCTGAGATGAAGCGCTGCAGGCGGTAGGCCAGCTGTTGCGGATTGATGCTCATTTCTCGTCCGGGTTCGGGTGCCGGACCGAGGTCGACTTCCGCGAGAAGAGGCTTCCAGTCGGCCGGGATGGCATCTGAATCACAAAAATCAAGCAATGTGAGGCGCTTATCATTGACTGCCACGTCGGATCGGACGCTGATTTCATCTACCGATTGGATGGCGTAAGCCGGCCCGACGGTGAGGACCCAAGGACCGCATTCCCGGAAGTCACAGATCCCCGGGGCAACCAGGCAGCAGATCGCGGCCAGGACGATTTTGGGCGGCAATGAAGGGAGCGCACGAGATTTCATGGGCTGTTAGCCTTTGACATTATTGGCAATGTGAAGCATTTCGTCGGATGCCTTGATGATTTTTGAATTGGCTTCGTAGGCGCGCTGACCGATGATCATATTGACCATCTCTTCGACCACGTTGATATTGGAATTCTCAAGAAAACCGGAGAGCAGTGTGCCGTTGCCGTCTACCCCGGGCTGTCCGGCCTGTTCGTCACCGGACGACTCGGTGGCCTTGAAATAGTTTTTGCCGATGCTCGCCAGGCCCGATGGATTTTGAAAAGAGTAGAGCATCAGTTCCGCCGTGGAGATCACCTTTCCCGTCTGGTCCATCACGCTCAGACTTCCTCCCGGATCGATGGTGATGTTGACCGCTTCATTGGGGATACTGACTTCAGGTTGCAGGCGGTTCCCCTCACCGTCACAGATATAGCCGTCCTTGTCCAGCTTGAAGGACCCGGATCGGGTATAGACTTCATCCGGCCCCTTCATGACCTTGAAAAACCCTTTGCCCTCAATAGCCAGGTCAAGGGGGTTTGCGGTTTCTGTGAAATTCCCCTGGGTGAACAGTTTTTCCACCGATGCGGATTTGGCCCCCATTCCGACCTGCATGCCTGTCGGGATTTGGGTGTCATTGGAGGTTTGTGCGCCGGGTGCAACAATCGTCTGATACATCAAGTCCTGAAAATTGGCGCGACTGCGCTTGTAGCCCGTGGTATTGGCATTGGCCAGATTGTGGGCAATCACGTCCATATTCAATTGCTGCGATGCCATACCGGTGGCTGCAGTCAAGAGTGATCGAATCATGGTTTTCCTCCTTCTCTTCTTGCATCTGCCTGGAGTTTCGGCGGCCTGAGCGCTCCCGCAACAAGCATCGGCCGCAAACGACCGGTTTCCCCCTAGCCTGCCAGGGTGGCCAGCTTGTTGGACAACTGCGAATCCATCTGTTCAATGTATTGCATCATCTTGTGATAGGCTTCAAAGCTCCGCATCGTGTCGATCATCTGAGTCATCTCCTGGACCACGCTGAAGTTGGCGTTTTCCAGGGCCCCCTGCTGAACGGCGCAGTTATCAGCCTGGGCAGGATCGACCTCCTCGTCCGCCGGTTTGAAATAGCCGTTATTGACCCGCACCATGGTCGTCTTTGGTGGAAACTTGACTACGTCCAGGGAGTCAAGAGTTTGGTTGCCGTCAAAGACCTGACCATTGGCTTCGATTCTCAGATTCGAACTCCCGCCGTTGACGGTGATCGGGCCACCTCTGCCCAAAACGGGCCAGCCTTCCTGGGTGGTCAGCGTTTTGTTCCGGTTCAGGCTGAGGTTGCCGGTCCGGGTGTACAGGACGCCTTCATCGGTCTTCACCTTCAGGAACCCTTCGCCTGAAAGTGCAATATCGAGCTGGTTGCCGGTCGTTCTGATGGCTCCCTGTTCCATGTTCGGGGAGGATGTCGTATAGATGTAGTCCTCGAAATGGGCATGCTCTTTCTTGAATCCCGGGGTACCGGCATTTGCGATATTGTTGGCGACGATTTCCATGCGCTTCTGCTGAGCCCTTGCACCTATGGCTGCGGTATAGAGTCCTATTCGCATCGTTTGATCTCCTCTCAGCCGTTCAGTCCTGCAATGGCAATGCCAAAAGTGAATGGTTGACGGACAAGGGTTTGGCAGGCGAAGAGGCGTGTGGTTGAGGGGCAGGCAGGATTATTTTGGCCGTGTACGGCAAAATTTACCGGACTGCGCGGTTCACTCCGGCCGGCGGTCCGCAGTTGAGTCGCTGCAGCCGGAGCTTCAATTGCCGGAGAGTTTGTTTAGCTTGAGGATCAATTCGACCTCGCCGATAGGCTTTTTCAGCTTCGCCGCGACGGATTCGGCACTGAGTCCCTTTCGAGCGAGCCGGAGGACTTCCTGTTGATCGATGGTGCGCTTCGCCGGTTCCTGGCCGGCGGTTCGCTCCAGGCCCTGCTGCATCGCCTCGAGTTGGCGGCATACACTCCTGGCTTCATCGAGACGGGTATCCAGGTGGGCGGTAATCTGTTGAATCAGCTGGTGGCGCTCCTGGAGGTTGACATCAAATTCGGAAGCCAGCTGCTTGGTTTCGTTGATGATCTTCTCAAGGGAGGTGGTCAACTCCTCGTAGGCTGATGTATTGAATTCTTTCGGCCTCCTGGCCAGAAAGATGATCACCAACAGAATCAGCACGACATCAAGGAAGACCTGCAGCAGTGTCAGAATGTTGGCCGGTTCATACAGCCATTGCAGCACAGTTTGCATCAAATATCCTCCGCCTCACATCCAGCCGCAGGGCTAATCTGTTCTGGAATGATCTAATCATTATGACGATGGGTCAGCTTCTGAATCCATTCCGGAAAAAGATGCCCGAATCCCGGGCACCGGGAGTGCACAGAGTCACCGGTTGTTCAGAGCCGAAGAAAATTCTTCATGTGGATAGCGTTCAAACGGACCTCCGGATGTTCGCTCTGAAAAGCCGTCAGCAGGCCTTCTTCCAAGATCTGTTGCCAATACCGAACAGTATTCTCCGGGGGTTGTTGTTTCAGCAGGAACTGGTAGATGATGTCATTGTACAGGACTTGCTTCTCCTTAAACCGTTCGTGAGATCCAAGACTCGAAAAATCCAGTTCCAGGTCCATCTTCAAGAGGTCCTTCTTGCCTGGGGCCGTTGAGAGAATCAGGAAATTGACCTCCTGTTGATAACTCGGGATTACAATCTGGTGCCGAACAATCTCCACCCTGGAGGCCTCCTGTTCCGTATGACCGGGCCAAAGAACGAAGGTCAATCCAGCAGCAATGCCGATCAGCAGCAATGCGATGCCGATCAGCAGGACCTTCTTGGACCGGGCTACTCCGCTAAAGGGGTGCTGCATTTTGGGCTCGCCCTGAGGACCTGTTTCATCAGAAGGTCGTGCAGAGGTTTCCCCGTCGGGTTTGTATTCAAAGTCGGATAGATCCGGGCCGCTGTCGAAGCCGGTTTCTTCCATCAGATTGCCGGCCTCCATGGGTCCGCCCTGCCTGCCGCTCGGGCTCCCGGTCTTGGTTTTGTCGGGGCTGTAATCGAGGGTCTTCTCTTCAGGCTCATCACGACTGAAGGAAGCATCCAGATCGTTTTCCATCTTATCCAGCATGCTTTCATCGAAGTTATCGGCGAAGAGCATGTCGTCACTAATGGCTTTCTTTTTAATGGTCCGAGCCATGGTAGTCCCCGAAAGGATGGTTTACGATGCTTTTGCCGACCGTCGGACTCAAGCAGAGTCGGGTAGATCGTCCTTCTTGAAGGAGCGGGCCAGGCGGGTGCGCAGCCGCGCAACGGCCTGGGTGTGGAGCTGCGAGATGCGCGATTCCGTAAATCCCAGGACCACACCGATCTCCTTCATCGTGAGCTCTTCGTAGTAGTAGAGCGACAGGACCAGTTGTTCGTTCTTGGAGAGTGTTCCGATGGCCTCGCCGAGCTTTTGCTGAATTTGCTTGCGGTAAGCATTCTGAAAAGGCCCATCGGACTGAAGGCTCAACAGCTCTTCCGGGTGCCCATCCTCCATCGTATCGAGGACCTCCAATGGGAGCACGGAAATGGACTTGATCTCCTCGATGAGCCCGTAGTAGTCCTCCAGTGAGAGGTTCAGCTCGGCAGCGACCTCTTCCTCTTCAGGCCGGCGCCCCAGCTTTTCCTCCAGGGCCACACAGACACGCCCCAACATGGTGCTTTTCTGACGCAGCGATCTCGGCACCCAGTCGAGCGAACGGATTTCGTCCAACATGGCACCTTTGATTCGGATTTTTGCATAGGTCTTAAACTGAATTTGCTGAGAGGGATCGAACTTGTCGATGGCATCCATCAGACCGATGATCCCGGCGCTGAAAAGATCGTCCACCGAAATGTCCCCGGGAAGGCGCGGGGCCAGGCGCAAAGCCAGATACTTGACAAGGTCCAGGTGGCCGAGAATCGTTTCCTCTTTTGTAGAAGGCTCGGTGCTTGCTCCGGCCACATGGGCCTGTTTCGTGTAGAGAGTGCTGCGGCAGTAGACTCCAGCGGCCATAAGAGGTCTTCTTCTACGGTTCACGAATCATCGGTAACCCGTTGGTTGGCTGACAGATGTGGACGGTTGCCGGGATAAATATATCAGACATGCAGGAGCCTCTTCCAGAAGAATTGGATATTGCCGTGATTCAAATAGGGGGGAGGGGCCTTATGAAGCCTGTTGGCCAAGTCAGCGAATGCCTTTGCCGCCGGAGTCTGTTGAAACAGCTCACACAAGGGCCTTTGCTGCATGACAGCCCTCGGCATGTTTGGATCATAAGGAATGGCTCCAAGATAATCCAATGACAGGCCGTCCAGAAAATGATCCGCTACTTTGCTGATCTTGGCAAAGATCCCCTTCCCTGCCGCCTCATCTTTGACTGAGTTGGTCAAGATCTTGAAATGCCGCTCATCATGACGCGTGTAGAGCACCTTGATCAGGGCGTAAGCGTCCGTCAGAGATGTCGGTTCCGGGGTCACGACGATGATCTTCTCTTGAGCGGCCAGATTGAAATACACGACGGTGTCCGAAATGCCTGCACCCGTATCGATCAGCAGGATGTCAATTTCAGACTCCAGGCCGTCCAGCATTTCGAGAAAGATCAGCTTCTGTTCGTCGGTCAACTTGGTGAGCTCCTGAACTCCGGAGCTGGCGGGCATGATGCGGATCCTACCCGGGCCTTGTACCAGCACATCTTCGAGTTGCTTGCTGCCGTCGAGCAAGTGACTGATATTGTATTTCGGGGCCAGTCCCAGCAGGATGTCGATATTGGCCAGCCCCAGGTCGGCATCCATAATCAATACCCGCTTGCCGAGTCGATCCAGCGCTACGGCCAGGTTGACGACGATACTGCTCTTGCCCACTCCGCCTTTCCCACTGCTGATGGCTATCACCCGGACAGGCTGTTCGGCGTTTGGGGGCTTTATCCACTCCGGAGCCGGGATTTCCAGACTCTCCTGGGGGCTATTGCTCATCTTGTTGCGCAATCCCATTGCCTGGTCGATAGGGTCTTCTCGATGCATACTATTCTTCTTCCTTCGTATCTCTTTCCGATGGGAAAAGAAAAGATATAAGGTTCTTGTGATTGGCCAGTCTGATGTCTTCGGGCACACATTGGCCGGTACCCAGATAAGAAAGGGGATGGGGGAAGCGGAGCAGCTGGTTGAGCATGCTTCCGGGGCTCAGTGTTTCGTCGAGCTTGGTGAAGACCAGAGAGCGGATCTTTATGGATGAAAAATGTCTTATGGTCTGCTTCAGGTCCTCGTCTTTGGCCGTTGCGCTCAGAACCAGCAAATGCTGAACGTCGTTTTTTTGGCCGAAGGTCGCCTGCAAGTCCCCGATGTGCTTCTTGTGCAGAAAATTCTTTCCGATCGTATCGACCAGGACGACATCGAATCTCTTAAACCGGTCTCCGGCAGCGGTCAGGTCAGCCGGCGTTTGAGCCACGGCCATTGGGACGTCCAGGATTTCGGCATAATGCTGGAGTTGATCCACTGCGCCGATTCGATAGGTATCAAGGGAGATGACCGCCACATCCAGGTTCCGTTTGATCTTCAGGTTGGCGGCCAGCTTGGCCAGGGTAGTGGTCTTCCCGACGCCGGTGGGTCCCAGGAAAGAGAAGAACTTCGACCGGGCAAGCGATTCGTTGCGAAATGGATTGACGAAGCTCACTCTGCTCAACAACTGGCGGCAGAAAGCGGTGATGATCTCCTTCTTGGTCCATGTCCCTTCTTTCGAATCGGACAGGGCCTTCTTCAGAATAAGGAAGGTCTGTTTCTCATCCAGACCTCGAGCTAGCAGGCTGTGATAGATCTCCGCAAGCGGTTGTTGAATCTGGAGCTGGGTAAAATAGTCCCTGGAGGAGATCAACATGGAGAGCAGGCTCTTGATCTCCTTGATGTCGTCATGGACCTGGATGTCCATGGCTTGGGCCTCTCTGGATTGTCCTTCATCGTGCAATCCGGGTTCGGTCGCGGCCATGATCTCGACGTAAGACTGCGAGGGGGAAAGGTTCACCCTCTCGTTCTTCAAGATGACGGCGTCGGGCCCCAGTTCTTTCTTGACTAGCTGAAGCGCTTCATTGACCGTAGCCGCTCTGAAGGTCTTAATCTGCATACTGGACCCCAATCATTCCCAAGGACTTGATCTCCAGAGGGCTGGAGAGCTCGCTGTGAGCGATCACTGCTACTTCCGGCATGAACCGTTCCAGGAGTTTCCTCGCATGGCGGCGCACCAGGGGGGTGGTGAGAATAACCGGCTGATGACCCAGGTTCAGTATCCTTTTGACCTCTCGATTACTGGCCTGTACGAACCTCTGGAGAAAACCGGGCTCCAGGCTCAGGAAGCTTCCCTGATCCGATTTCTGGATTCCTCTTCCCAGGCGCTCCTCCACCTCTTGCTGGAGTGTCAAAACATAGAGCAGGCCGTCTTCGGTTTCATAAGGCCTGGTGATGGTCCTGGCCAGTGCCTGGCGCACGTATTCGGTGAGGATATCCGGGTCTTTCGTTATCATGGCGCAGTCGGCAAGCGTTTCACAAATGGTCTGCAGATCACGAAGCGAGACCCGCTCCCGTACCAGGTTCTGAAGCACTTTCTGAATGATTCCAAGCGACAACAGGCCGGGGACCAGCTCATCCACCAGTTTTTGCTGTGATTCTCCAAGATGTTCAAGGAGTTGCATAACCGTCTGGCGGGTAAGCAGCTCATCCGCATGCTTCTTGAAAAGCTCGGTGAGATGGGTGGCTACCACCGTTGAGAGGTCGACCACGGTGTACCCGGCCAGGATCGCCTCTTGCTGCCTGCTTTCCGGTATCCAGACAGCCGGCAAACCGAAAGCGGGGTCAGTCGTCGGTATTCCTGCGATCTGCTGCTTGTTGTCGCCGGGGCTCAATGCCAGGCAATGCCCCGTTATCAGCTCCCCTTTCGACACGGGGTTGCCTTTGAGCAGCAGCCGGTACTCGGACGGCTTCAATTGCAGGTTATCGCGAACATGCAGGGCCGGAATGATGATCCCGAGCTCCAAAGCCAGCTGGTGCCGGATCGCCTTGATGCGCCCCAGCAGGTCCCCTCTCTGGCTCTCGTCGACCAGCGGAATCAGACCATAGCCCAGTTCCAGTTCAAGGATGTCGAGCGGCGGCGGTAGTTCGCTCAATTCCCCTTCAGCCTCCGGTGTCGCGGCTGCCGTTTCTCCCTCGGCCTCTCTCTGTTCCTGTCTCTTCATGAGGTAGAGAGCGACAACGCCCAGCACGATCGCCACAACAAGAAAGGGAAAACCGGGAAAACCCGGCATGAGCGCCAGGAGGATCAGCAATCCGGAGACAATCAGCATCGGTTTCGGCTGAAGGCCGAACTGGATGGAAAAAGCCTTGCCCAGGCCCAGATCCGATGCGGTCCTGCTGACCAGCATGCCTGCGGATGTGGAAATAACCAGGGCTGGTATCTGAGCGACCAGGCCCTCACCAACGGTGAGCAGGGTGTAATTCTGCAAGGCTTCAACCAGATTCATCTGATTCTGAAGAATCCCGATGCCGAGACCTCCCAGTATGTTGATCAGGGTAATCAGAATGCAGGCGATGGCATCTCCCCGGACGAACTTGCTTGCTCCGTCCATCGTTCCATAGAAATCGGCTTCTTGTGTGATCTGAGTGCGCCGTCGGAGTGCTTCTTTCTCATCGATCATCCCGGCGTTCAGATCGGCATCGATACTCATCTGTTTGCCGGGCATGCCGTCCAGGGTAAAGCGGGCGGCGACCTCCGAGATGCGTTCCGTACCCTTGGTGATGACGATGAAGTTTACAATCACCAGGATGATAAAGATCACCAACCCGACCAGGTAGTTGCCCCCGACTACAAAGTAACCGAAGGCGTGAATGACGTGTCCTGCGGCGGTCGTTCCTTCATGGCCGTGAAGCAGGATCAGGCGGGTCCCGGCGACATTCAAAGAAAGCCGAAACAGGGTTGTCATCAGCAAAAGGGAAGGGAAGACCGAGAAATCAAGAGGTCTGAGCGTATAGACAGAGGTCAACAGAATGACCAGGCTGAAGGTGATGTTCAGGACCAGCAAGATGTCAAGAAACCTGGCCGGCAGCGGGAGCAGCATGACCGCCAGAATGATCACCATCCCGATCCCCAACAGCGCATCACTGTCAGAGAGGTCCTTGAGTCGTTGCATGATTGGATTCACGGTGTTCGATGCTGCTTCCACATCACCCTCTTATTGTTTGGTGTGCCCGGTATCGCGTCAAGGCCGCTGTTGCCGTTGCTGATAAACATAAGCCAGGATCTTTGCTACCGCCCGGTAGAGTGAAACCGGAATCTGTTGATCAACGTCAACCTGCTGATACAAAGCACGTGCCAAAGGCGGGTTTTGAACGATTGGAATCTGGTTCTTGCGCGCGACCCGAATGATCCTTTTGGCAATGAGATTCCGGCCCTTGGCCAATAGCTTCGGGGCTTCCATCGTCTTGTCGTAGGATAGTGCGACCGCGTAATGGGTGGGGTTGGTTATGACCAGGTCGGCTTTCGGCACATTGGCCATCATCCGCTGTCGAGCCAGTGCCCGTTGAAGGGAACGGATCCGGGACTTGGTGTGAGGGTTGCCTTCAGATTGTTTGTGCTCTTCCTTGACTTCCTGCTTGGTCATCATTTGATCTTTCTGATGCTGCCATTTTTGGTAGTAGAAGTCGAGAACACTGAGAATGAGCATGACGATGCTGACATAGATCAGGATTTTGAAGGACAATTTGCCGGCGATGCGTGCAATGTCTATCAGTTCCATCTGGACCAGGGGCAGGAGCTGCTGACTCTCCTTGTGGACAACAAGGTAGGCGACGGAGGTGACGATGACGAGCTTGAAGACCGATTTTGCGAATTCCACCAGCGAACGGAGCGACCAGAAATTTCCGAAGCCCTTCAGCGGGTTCAGCCGGGAAAGATTGGGTTTGATCGCCTCCCAGGCCAACAGGAATCTGACCTGAATCAGGTTTCCCACCAGGGCCAGGACGACGATCACTGCCATTGTGGGAGCGATCATCAGGAAAAAATGAGTCGCGATCTGGATGAAAAGGCTCTGGTTGAGATTGGTTTCAAGTGCGGATTCAAAGCCGCCCCCCCACAGTCTTGTAAAGAGTTGTCCGGTTTGAGAGTGAATCAGGCCGATGCTGAAATAGACGGCAACACTTCCCCCCAGGCAGGTTATGGCTGCGTTCAGTTCACGACTCTTGGCGACGTTGCCGCGCCTGCGGGCTTCAGAGAGCCTTTTTGCGGTGGGTTTCTCTGTCTTTTCCTGTCCGGAGGCCATCTTGTCGTCCGTCCAATCAGAGCGTCAAAAGGACTTGTTGCTGTCAAATTGTTGTCTCAGAGCGTGTCCAGGAAGCCATCCCGAACCATCTTAACACTCATGAACTGTGGGCACTGGTTTACCCCCAGCGGCAGCAATCCCCCCAACCCCCCTTTTCTAAAGGCGGGCCGGGGGGATTTTCACGGTAAACTGCCTGAGAGGCTGTCTGAAAACTGGTCCGGTGCGGGCGCGGATTAACCGCGCCCCTACATCCCGGGGCTGTCCGTAGCATAGGGGCGGACTTTATGCCCGCCTGACCGGGCACTGAACAGGCAGCACTATGCAGTTTTCAGACACCCTTTGAGTGTTGAAGCGCGGTCTTTCCGCTATCTTGCCGGGGGCTGCAGCTGAACGATGCCCTGCAGAAACCCGAAGAGCTGCTTGAAGAAATGAGTCATGGCTTCAACCCAAAACGGCATGGCCAACACAATGAAAAACAGGCCGACGGCGATCGTGATCGGAAAGCTGGTCATCAGGATATTGATGCTGGGAACGAACTTGGAGATCACACCAAGCGCGACCTGAATCAAAAACAGGACCACCAACACAGGGGCAGCCACTTTGATCCCGATGACAAAGAGCTGTCCCGATGCCAGGACCAATCGATCGATCGTGGCAACGTTCAGGCTGAATTCCCCGACCGGAATGGTTCGAAAGCTTTCGACAATCAGCTTCAGAATGACATGATGGCCGTTGATGGTGAGAAACAGCAAGAGGGCGATCAATTCGATCAGGTTGCTGACGATGGTCATCTGGAACCCCCCCTGGGGATCGACCACCTGGGCCATAGAAAGGCCTGCCTGATAGCTGATCAGTTCTCCGGCAAATTCAAAGGCGGCCAAAACCAGCGTGACAGAGAGCGCCATGAGCAGTCCGAAAACGGCTTCGCCTGCGACCGTGCAGAGCAGTGACCCGGCGTCGAATGCAAGCGGCACCACGTCCTTTCTCAGGAGAGGGAAGAGCATGGCGGCCAGCATCAGCACCAGGCAGGCCTTGATGCTGGCTGAAACCCGTGTGTTGCTGAAAGGGGGAACCAGAAAAACGACCAGGCTCAGACGCAGGAGAATCGCCAGAAACCTGGCAACATCGAGGGGATCGATCCGAACGGTCATCACTCTATTCAAACTCCACGCATCGCTGCCTCGCCTGCTCTTCTGCGACAGCCATCTCCACAAAGGCCCCGGCCGCTTTTTCGATCATGGGGCCGGGGGCCGTCTGTGTCGAATCCCAACCCTTTGAAACCGCCGCGGGTCGGTCAACGGGCCCAATAGGCCAGGTTCTGCAGGATTTCTCTGGTGAAATCGGTGAGTTTTCCAACCATCCAGGGCCCGAACAAAACCAGGGAGACGAAAGCGGCGATGATTTTGGGGACGAACGTGAGGGTCATTTCCTGCATCTGCGTGACGGATTGGAACAGGCTTATGATCACACCAACGATCAGGCTAACAAGCAGGACCGGGAGGCTCACCAGGAGCGTCGTCTCCAGCGCCTGGCGGGCAAAGCCGATAATGAAGTCTTCCGTCATGGCCAACCCCTCATTGAAAGCTTTTGACAAGCGACAGGATCAACAGGTTCCAGCCGTCCACCAGGACAAACAGCATGAGTTTGAACGGCATGGAAATCATGGCCGGCGGCAGCATCATCATGCCCATTGAAAGCAGGATGCTCGAGATGACCATATCCAGGATGATAAAGGGAATGTAGAGAACGAATCCGATCTGGAAGGCGGTCTTCAGTTCACTGATCGCGAAAGCGGGAATGATGCTGACTATGGAGAGCGCTTCGGCATTCTTTGGCTTCTCGTCGCCCGCCAGGGACACAAACAGAGCGAGGTCCTTGGTGCGTGTTTGCTTGAGCATGAAATCCTTCAAGGGTTTTAAGCCTCGATTCATGAACTCTTCACCCGAAATTTCGTGCTGCTTGTAGGGTGTGATCGCTTCCGTATAGACCCTCTGCCAGACCGGCTGCATGATGAAAAAGGTGAGGAAAAGGGCAAGGCCGACAATGACCTGGCCGGGAGGGGACCCCTGGGTGCCGAGCGCATGCCGCAGGAATGAAAGAACAACGGCCAGGCGAGTGAAGGAAGTGGTCAGGACCAGGATACCCGGTACAATGGAAAGGACGGTCAGCAGGAAAACGATCTGCAGGACGCTGGAGACCTGCTGGGGAGCTTCACGGTCATCCATGTCGAACTGAACCCCAGGCAGGTTGAGCCCGGCGGCGAGACACGGCGCGTTGAGGCCCGTCAGCAAAACAGCCGCCAGCAAGAGGATGGTCCCAAGGGATTGCCTGGTTTTTGCCGACATCAATATCTCCATTCCGAACGTTCGATGTTGTCCGATGCTCCGCCATGGGGCGCCGGGGTCCGATCCCGCCAGTGGAGCCAGGTGTTCGGTAGCCGGCAAAAGACGGGAAGCAACGAACTCGTTCAGGCCTTCATACCGGTCATGTGGTCAAGGATGTTTTGAAAGGGACCTGGTGGTGCTTCAACCTCTTTTTCGACCTGGTTTTCCTGAACCGGCAGGCTGACTTCACCCAGCGGACTCAAGAGGCGGATGCCTTCAGGAGAGATACCGAGAAGCAGCAGTCGATCCGCCGCCTCAACCATGACCAGGTGATGTTTTGGCCCGACGGACTGCCTGGCCAGCAGTCGGATTCGTTTGTCGGCGGGGGCTTTCCCCGGGAACTGCCCCAGTCGCTTGAAGCAATAAGCTGCTGCAAAGAGGACTGCAAGGACCACTGCCAGACTGCCGAATACTCGATACGAAAGGACGGTTACGTCCAGAGCGTTTTCCATGCTTGAGCCTCCTCTTCAATCTTAAAGCATGCCGGTATGACGGAGGGAAGTCGGACGCTCATCTCCGCAACGCCCCCTAAGCCAGCTGCTTGATCCGTTCCATGGGGCTGATGACATCGGTGAGCCGGACTCCAAACTTCTCATTCACGACCACCACCTCACCGCGAGCCACCAGTTTTCGGTTCACCAGGATCTCCAGGGGCTCTCCCGCCAGCTTGCTCAATTCGATCACCGAACCTTGCCCAAGTTGGAGCAGGTCATTGATCAGCATTTTCGTGCGCCCCAGCTCGACCGAGACTTCCAGCGGAATATCGAGGATGAAATCCATGTCGCGGATACTGTCTTTTCTGAGCCGTTCCTGCTCCATGCTCATGAGCTGTTCTTTGGTGGCTGCAATGAAATCCAGTTCATTGCTAAGCGCCTGGTCTTGGTCATCTCCTTGGGTTGCCACGCTCTTTCCTCCCTCCATCGATAGGTCATCGATTATATTGCACTCAATGGATCGATTTCCTGGTGAATCTTTACCACCTGAACGCCTTTGGATGTGCCTGCGAAGGCCCGGTATTTGGGTATCCCTTCAACTCGGACCGTCAAGGGCTCATCGATGCGCTGGTCTAACACAATGGTGTCACCCTGGCTGATCTGCAAGAGCTCACGCGGGGTCACCTGCCCTTTCCCGAGCTCGACCACCATTTCGACCTCAACGTCCCGGAGCTGCCGTTTGACCCGTTCAATCCACTCCAGATCCACTTCCAGCTGCTCACTCTGGTACCGCGCGTAGAGTTTTGCTCGTATCGGTTCAATCGTGGAATAGGGCAGACATAGCGTGATCTTTCCGATCAGGTAATCCAGCTCGAGATCATAACGGATCGCAATGATCAGTTCCGTGGGCGGAACAATGGTCGCGAACTGGGGATTGATTTCAGACCGGCTGAACTGGAAGTTGATGGGAACCACGGGTTTCCACGAAAGCTCCAGGTCTTTGAGGACCATCTGCACCACCTTCTGAATGACCTTCTGTTCGATGGCGGTGAAATCCCGGCCTTCTATCTTCATTGTGGTCTTGCCGGTTCCCCCGAAAAAGCAGTCCAGCAGATTGAAGATCAGGCGGCTCTCGACAACCAGCAAAACGTGGCCTCGGAGCGGGTCCATCTTCAAAATGTGCAGACTGGTCGGCACCGGAAGTGTTCGAATGAATTCGCCGAACTTGACCATCTCGGTCTGAGTGACCGTCACGTCAAGCACTTTCCGTAGTGAACCCGAAACGGTATTGCGAAAGAGCTTGGCGAAACGATCGTTGATGATCTCGAGTGTGGGCATACGGCCACGAATGATGCGATCTTGATTGGTGAGATCGTAGGATCGGATGCCGTCCTGATCGGACGGCTTGTCCTGCTCCGCCTCGATCTGGCCGTCCGAGAGCCCTCTGAGCAGGGCGTCGACTTCAGCCTGGGAAAGGACCTTTTCCATAGGGCATCGCTTCCGTTGAGTAGGCTATTGGACCAGGAACTCAGTGAAATAGATCTCCTTGACCTGACCATCCCGAAGCATCTTGTTCAACTTGGTGGCGAGCTCGCGCTTAAGGACCATTTTCCCGCTCGCGGTCCCGATATCGCTATATTCCTTGCTGGAGAGGATCATCAGGATCATGTCCCGCACTTCCACATTCCTTTTGTTCAACTCCTGACTGGCCTGCTGATTGCTGAGCTCCAGTTGTATGGCAATCTTCAGATAGCGTTTGCCGCCAGGGTCCGACAGGTTCACCAGGAAGTTCCCCAACTCCAGGGCAACACTTTGCGGCACTTCGGGTTGCTTCGCTTCGGGTGGCGGGGGCTTCAGGAACTTGGCATAAGCCAGGTACCCGCCGCCGGCCAGGACACCAAGCAGGACCACAAGGATGATCAACTTGACCAAAGGAAACTTCTTCGCTTTCGCAGGTGCTGCCCGCTCTGTTTCTTCCATGTCGTCTTTCGCCATCGCTGGATGCCTCTTAATTATCGATAAACGTCGATTAGTAGAAAACCGCCTGGAGAAGGCCTCCGTCTTCGGCCCACCGTTGTCCGGGACACCGGGAGACTCCACAGGGGACTGCCGTCGAGGATCGGTTGCTATGTACAGCAATGAGCATGCCAGGAAGGCAATTTAGATGATATACTGCGGGCGGTTGAGATCTGGACTTTTGTAGGAGCGGCTTCCAGCCGCGACCTCTTCGAAGTCTCATCCCGTCGCGGCTGGAAGCCGCTCCTACCATACCACCAGGAAGTCCATTTCTGACCCGGGCGGATTATAAAGGGGTATGACGAAGGGCAATCCGGACACTTATTTGTGGGGGGCTGTACGAAGAGACTATCTCAAAATGGCACAAAGGCCGTTGAACGTCATTCCGGCCAAAAACATGCCGGAATGACGTTCGTGCTCTTTGTGTACTCCAAGCCCGTTGTAGTGGAAGGATTACCGGCTGGAACAGCGCCTGCGGGGGACCCGGCTCAAAACCCTCGATCCGTTTCCGCAGGCACTGTTGGATCTGTCAAAGAGAACAGCCCGAGGTCAACAATTTGACCACCGGAAGGCCTCACTGCATCCGGCCGGCTAGCCTTTGAGCAGACTGAGGATCTGTTGTGGGGCCGTATTGGCCTGGGCCAGCATGGCCATGCCGGACTGCTGCAGGATCTGGTTCTTCGTAAACTGCGTCACTTCATAGGCCATGTCGACATCGCGGATCGTGGATTCGGATGCTGAGAAATTCTCGATGCTGACGGCAAGGTTCTCCATGGTGTACTGGAGCCGATTCTGGTAAGCACCCACCGTACTCATAAAGCTATTGACACTTGAGAGGGCGGTGTCGAGATTCATCATGGCCGTCTGCGCATCGCCCGTAGAGCTGACTAAGCTCGTTTTGACGCCCAGGAGGGTTGCCGTAGCGCCCTTCATGGCAATGGTCAGCTGAAAATTCGAATCATTGGACTGGCCAACCTGGAATGTCACGTTCGAGTCGGCTTTGGTCAGTTCACTCGTATTGTACTTGGTCGAGTTGGCAATCCGATCGATTTCCGACTGCAGGAGCTGGAATTCACTCTGCAACGGGGCCTGGGGTGTCTGGCCTGAAGCGGCCTGGGTGGCCAGGTCCTTCATTCTTACGAGAATATCGTGAATCTTGTTGTAGGCGCCGTCCGCCACGGACAACATGGATTGCCCTTCGGAGGCGTTTTGATAGGCAACACGCATGGATGAAATGTCGCTCCGGAATTTGTTGGCTACTGTAAATCCCGCGGCGTCGTCTTTGGACGAATTGATGCGCTTACCGGTAGATAACCGTTTCAATGAATCTGCCACCAGCTTGCTGTTGTCGACAAGCTTTCCGTGGATTTCGATGGCCTCAACGTTGGTATTGATTCGAAGTGACATGGTTATTACTCCTTAAGTCTTCCTTGACACAGCCCTGTGTTTCTTGTGCTCCGACAGACCATTCCAGTGGTCATCGAGAGGTTCGCTCCGCCTGCCGGAGCTGGATGGTGCCAAACCGTCGTCAGTTGACGGCTTGCAAAACCCGGGCTAAATCGGAAAGATTATGAACCCGATTCAACCCGGAAAGCCCAGCCGCTACCGTACCATGTTGATCACGGTATCCAGCATGCCCTGGCCTGCGGTGACCGATTTTGAATTGGCGTTGTAGTCTGCCTGGTAGATGATCATGTTCACCATTTCGGTCGCCAGATCGACGTTCGATCCCTCGATAGTCATGTCGCTAATGGAACCGTTCCCGTTGACATTGGCCTGTCCATCGACGACATCGCCTGCTGTCGGGCCGGGTTGATAGAGGTTGTTTCCCTGCCGGACCAGGCCGTCCTGATTGGGGAAGCTGCAGACGCGAACGGTCGCGATCAGGACCGCGTCGCCGCCGCCCGTCGGCGTGCCGTAGACCTCGCCGTCGGCTGTGACACTGTAAGCCTTATAGGTTGGGGTGTCCGGAGTCGGCTCGGCTTGAATCCTGGCTCCACTTGTGTCGAGCAGCGCATACTCCTGGCTGTTGACCAGGTAGCCGTCCTTGTCAAGATGGAAGGCCCCGTCGCGGGTGTAGAAGTTTTCGGTGCCGCCGGGTTTCTGAACGTTGAAGAAGCCGTCTCCGTTGATGGCCAGATCCGACCAGCTATCCGTGCCCAGCATCGGTCCCTGTTCGAAGTTGGTCGAGACTCCCAGCAGGGAGCTGCCGCAGCCTTCCCGGTCGGTATTCGCCGAGAGGGTCGAGACATAGCTGCTGACCATATCGCCGAACCGGGCCTGGCTCGACTTGAATGCGGTAGTATTCGCATTGGCCACGTTGTCGCTCACCAGGGACATTGCCGAAGCGAAGGATCGCAGGCCGCTGGCTCCGATGTATAGGGTTGAATTCGCGCTCATGTTGTCTCTCCTTGATCCGTGTTGAATTGATGGTTGTTGATATTAGTGGTCCCTAAACCGGTTGATACAACCGTGCAACGGCCTCTAGGCCGTGACTTCCATAACATTGCTGACGGGGAGCTTGATGCCGCCGGTCCCATCCAAAACCAGGTAGGCCATGCCGTCTTCCAGGCGAAACGAGTAGACCATCCCGCTGATTGTGGTTTGGATATCCAGGCTGTTCGACTGTTCATCTACGGCTTCGAGTTTGACGGTGTAGAGGCCGTCGCTCACGGTCTGTTTTGCGTCGTTCTTGCCGTCCCAGTTGACCTGATAATCGCCGGCGGTTTGAGTCCCGGCGTCAATGGTGCGCACCAGGTTGTCGTCCTGATCGTAGATCCTGACGGTGACCTTTGCGGTCTTGTCGAGGGTGTAGTTGGCGTTGGTGGCTGTCCCGGATGTCACCTTGAGCGTGTCGGACTGGCCGACCACGTGTTTGCCGACCATTCCGATCATCTGAGCGTTACCGAACGATGAGAGGTAGCCCTGCACATTGACCAGGTTGCTGTTGACCTCATTGAGTTTTTCCACCGAAGTGAACTGTGCCAGCTGGGCAGCCAACTCATAGGATTCCATGGGATTGGTTGGGTCTTGAAACTGCAGCTGGGTCAGGAAGAGCTTCATGAAGGCATCCATGTCTAGCTTGCTGCTGGTGGAGGCACTCTGGCTGGCAGCCTGGGTGTTGGAATTGGTCTGGCTGCTGGCGGCACTTTGGGCTGCTGCAGCTGTCGCATCGGTTGCGGGTTGGGTTGCCAGGATCGACATGGCTTTCTCCTTGTTTCCTCTCGGTATGGACCGCTCGTCCTGCCCGTCGCGGTGGGCCGGAGCTACACAAAAACGCTGATCAGGTTATCGGCCTGGCTGATCTGTGCCCTCCTGACCGGGGGGGACTCAGTCATGCCTCTGCCGTGAGCTGAAAACTTCTGGTTCCACCCGTTTCTTCGGCTTTCGTTGCCCTGTCTTTGGAAGAAGTGTTCCTGGGCGGCGGCCTGGCTGTTCACATCAATTTGAAGCTGTCCGAGAACCAGTCCCTGGGATGCCAGCTCCTGGCGCAACTGCGGAGCGTTCCTGCTCAGCAATTCTCTGACCTGTTCGCTGTCGGTGGAAATGAGAGCTTTGACCCGGTTGGCATCAGCGCCGACCCGGACCACCAGGCGGCCGAGACTGGCCGGTTGCAGTTCCAGGATGAATTCGCTCTGTCTGTGCCTGGTGATCTCCTGGATCCTCTGGGCCAGCTCTGCGGTCAGCGAGGACGCGTAGCCGGCAAACGATTCCGCCGCCTTCTGGGCCGCCGGAATCGTCGGGACGGATGTCATCGAAACACCGTCTCTGTAGAGGGAAAAGGCATCATCCCGGCCTCGTTCGTGGTGATCGAATTGATTCCCGGTGAAGGCCCGAGGAGTTGCCTTGTCTGCGAGCTTCTCTGTATCCAGCCCGCCTTCGCCGGCTTCGAGATTGGTCGACCGAGTTGCTTGATCCACCGCCTCCCTGGAAGAGGGTTCGCCTCTGACGGTCATCTGCTCGGTGGCCGCTGCATTGTCGGCAAGAAGCTCCACATTGTTTTGATTGCTCGGCCTGGCCCCTCCCGGCAGAGTGTCCGGGTGCGATGTCCCCTGAACACTGCTTCCGGAAACCGTGTTCTTCAGCGAGGCTGCAAGGGAAGGTTTTCGGACATCGGCCTCTCCCGACGTAGTGACAACCATGTTGGATGCAGCCGCTACCGGTTCTGCCGGAACGCCCTCATTCGCCGGTCCAGGGACGCTCCGCTCCATTGCAGTTCGAGGAAGCGTATCCTGAGTCGTCTGAGGTTCCAAAGCCGCCTTCGAAAGGTCCTTGCTCCCGGCAGCCGGCAAATCGCTATAGTCGGCAGGGGTGAATTTTAATGCGGGCTCGGAATTCGCAGGAGGGCCGGCAGCGGAATCACTCTGAACCGCTCTGCTCTCCAGTGCGCCATCGGTCGAGTTGGAAGCGACTGCGGTTTGCTCGATGCCGCCTGGTGACGGTGTGATGCGTGAATGGGCGACATCTCTCAGTTGAGTCGGGACCGCATCAAGGGAAGCCGGCCCGTTGAGCGTGCTGAAAGGCTGTACCGCCGGTTGACTCGCCAAGGCGGGAGTGTCACTTGAGCTGACAGGGAGGATGCCGGAAGGGCGAGACTGGCTTGAGGTCAGGTCCACACCTTCCAAGATTTTGCTGTCAAACACTAAGGCATCGGGAGTGGAATTGTTCTGAACCGCTCCGGTGTGCAAGGTGCTCTCAATCGGGTCGAAAACGGCTGCGCTTTGCTCCCGGGTGGCCGGGGAGAGCACAATGCGAGACCGGGTCACATCTCTGAAAGCCTCTTTCAGGTCCTCTGCCGATTGATCCGGAACCGCATTAGGGGATGCCTGTCCGGTGAAGGTGCGAAGAGGCCGTACCGCTGATTGACTCGACAGGATGGGAGTATCGTTCGGCCTGAAAGAAGGGACGCCGGAAGAAGGAGATTTGCTTGAGGTCAGGTCCACACCTTCCAAAATTTTGCTGTCAAACACTAAGGCATCGGGAGTGGAATTGTTCTGAACCGCTCCGGTGTGCAAGGTGCTCTCAATCGGGTCGAAAACGGCTGCGCTTTGCTCCCGGGTGGCCGGGGAGAGCACAATGCGAGACCGGGTCACATCTTTAAGAATCGCTCTCAGGGTTACGGCCGCTTGACCCGCCGAGGCGGGAATGTCACTTGAGCTGACAGAGAGGATGCCGGAAGGGCGAGAATGGCTTGATCTCAAGACCATACCTTCCGGGATTGTACCGGTTTCAAGGATCGGGTCGGGCTCGAACCCCACGGATTTCAGCATCCCGAGGGAGCTCTTGGTCGAGTCGGAAGCGGCCGCCCTTTCCTCCATGCGGGTCGCAGACAGTACAATGCGAGGCTGGATCAGATCTTTGAAAACGGTCCTCAAATCCTCACTCGATTGATCCGGCCCATCATGGGGCAATACCGTCTCGTTGAGGGTCTGAAGCGGGCGCTCTGCATAGTGAGTCGAGGAGATGGAAGCCTTGTCCGGAGTGAAAGAAGCGTCTCCGGAAGAACCGGACTGATTTGAGGTGGCATTCGACCCTGCCGGGGCGGCAATTTTTTCCACAGCAGGAATAGATGGCCTGTCGGACATGGTCCCCTCGACCGGAATCTCGTCACCGTTGGGGCCATATTCTGCCGGGCCCATGCGCAGGGCACGGATCAGCGCTTCATTGATGCTTGCCGTGCTCCCCGACACCGTTTCAGCCGCTTGCCGAAGGCTATCCGTGCCGGTTGCGGGGGAATTCGACTGGGGTTTTGGTGCCGGGGCCAGATTGCTTTCGGCAATCCTGACCGGCTGAAATTCGCCGGCTGTATGGGTTGTGGTCTCGGAAGCGGAATGTGAGATAATCTGCGACAGCGGATTCAGGTCGCTTTCGGAGATTGATCCCTGGGGGACCTGGCGGGCCCCCGGTGGAACGGAGGCGATGGATGCATGAGCTGCTGAAACAATATGCTCCACCGGTGCATTCGTTGCTCTATTCAATTGAGGGGCTCGTTGAACGCCCGGCAGCAGCCCTTCCCTGGGGACCGTCTCATCGACTGCCGGTGTGCGATTCTTTTTGGGCCGGTCATCATTCGAAACAGAAACCGCCTCGACCAAAATGCCGCTATCGATATCTCTCGCCGGCTCCCGTTTCTCTCCCAGAAAAGAGGGGATCATGTTTGTGGTCAGAGACTGTGTTTGATTGGGCAGTCTCATCCTGGAAGTGAAAGGGACATCGGTTGAGGGTTTGTCTGTCGCTGCATGCTTCTCGGGAGATTGTCGCAGGGGTGATTTTGCAGACTGTTCGATCGTTCCTGCTGCGACCTGATCAATAATGCGCTTCAGTATTCCTCGGAATTCCCGGTAATCACACGATGCGGTTTGAGGAATCCCCAGTTTTTTCAAGCTATCGGGAGAAAACTGCTGTTGCTGGATCATGCCGGCCAGCAAGGACTGGATCTCCCCGGTGCTGACCCTGCCGTCAGGGGGAAGCTCGCTTCTGTTTGATTCGGATCGGTCAAGGATAGTGCTGAGCTTCTGAAGGGTGATCCGGCCTTGATTGTCAAGAGCGTTTCCGATCGCCTCCCGCGCGGAGGAAGCCAGATGGAACTGGGTCAACACCTTCTCCAATGCCATCGGATCGGTAAGAACCAATTCCTGGGCGGTTCTCCATTTGCTCAGGACCAGGCTCCTGGGAGAGAAAGAATTCAGAGAAGGGGCTGTGCTCTTGGCGCAGCAGTTGTCATTGCCGGCGAGCAGCTTCGCACTGCTGTCGAAAGTCTGCTGTGAAGCCGTCTCAGCCGATGCAGCGGTTGACTGCCGGGACTGAGGCCCTTGTTCGATCAGGTTGGCGGACTGCATAAACGGGGCATTCTGGATGAGCTGATTCTGCTCGGAAAGCTGCTGGGAAAACTCGGACCTGGAGATCTCCTGCCCGATCTTCTCCTGAGCACCGGCCATGACTTCCATGAGCAGTTGAGCTGACTTGATCCCTGTTGACTGCATGTCCCATCCTCATCTGAGTTCTTCTTATGCCCTGGCTTGTTGGGCATTACTGTTAGCAATATGGATACCAATTGTGGATATTTCAATAAATGCAGTGGATACAGCTAGTTGGCAAATTGTTCCCAGGCGTGATCGGGTGATTTGCAGGAAAATTCTTCTGGATTGGGGCGAAAAAATTACCTTGCCGAATGCAGCCCTATGCGAAGAAGGAGTCTTGAGAGGATTTCACTTCAACTTTTTCCGCATGAGAATTTCATCGGAGTCGGGGCTTATCAGGTTGGGCAGGGAGACCATCTCGGAAAAACCGAGAGATCGATAGAACGAGCGGGCAGCTGTGTTAAAAGATGAAGTGAGGGTCCAGATATTGGGCGCCGCAAGAGGGCATTGCATCTGGATCCATGACACGACCTCACGGCCAATGCCCTGTCCTCTGTACTGATCGAGCACCGCAATCAACTCCAGGCATGGACCTCGGAGCCATGGATAGCGCACGCAAACCAACCCGCCCATCGCCGGTCCGATGGTGATCACAAAACGGTACAGGGCCGGGTCACTGCGGAGCATATAGCGCAACAGTCCGGAAGCGCTGTACCCGAGTGAAAGCCAGGGATCCATTGCGGGCAGCTGTTCGCTCAGGGGTCCGGCTTCGTTCTCCGTCAAAGTGATAAGAGAGCATGACGGCAAACGGTACGATGGTTCAGAAAAAGGCGGCAGAACGGATGTCATTTCTTTCTGCCTCCGGATGGCCGATCATATCGAAGGTTGTCTCCGGGCCTGATTTCATAGCATTCACTCACAGCACGCACCGGGCCGGAGGCAAGCAGTTCGCTGACGGTGACGAACTCATACCCTGTTTGCCGCAGTTTCGGGATGAACAGCGGTAGAGCTTCCCCTGAGGCATGACCGCGCCCGTTTGCATGGCAAATGATGATCGAACCGGGCCGAGTCTGTTCCAGAATCACCCTGCTTATCGCAACGGCAGTCTGCTTTGGTGCGGCATCCCCGGTAACCACATTCCATTGGATTGCCGGCAGACCCGAACGAGCAAGGAAATCCAGAGCTCCCGGATTGCAGGTCCCATAAGGGAATCGGAACGTCAGCGGGACTCGTGGGATTTTTGTGAGCTCATCGAGGGGAACGCTCTTCACGCAAGGCTTTTTCGCCAGCTCTTCCCTCAGCACCTCGACCTGCGCCTGGGTCCAAAGGACCTCTTCAGCAATCCTTTGACTGTCGAGGGTCCGGAAGTTTCTATGGGACCAACCATGATTCCCGATTTCAAAGAGTGGATCGGCCATGAGCTGCATAGCCTTTTCAGGATGCGAGTGCAGCCATTTCCCGGAAGCGAAAAACGTGGCCCTCACCTTGTTGCTCCGCAGATAGTTCACGATATCGGCATCGTACCCCGTGATTTCACCGTTGCCCTCACAAAGATCAAAGGTCAGGGCAACGAGCTTCAGGTTTCGCAGCGGTTCCACGCTCCGGATCGAATCCTGTAACTCAGCGGGCAGGGCCTCCAGAGCATGCTTCGGCAGCGTTCTCCCTGGGGCGGGACGAGACATTGCGGCATTGGTCCTGGTGATCCTCCTGTCCTCAGGTGACCCACGCAGTCCTTCGGGAGACCAGCAGGCGTCCAGAATGAGTTGTGAGCCGAAATGGAGCTGAGCTTCCTCGGCATGAGCCATGAGGGCCTCAAGAACCGGCAAGCCCAAAGCGATAAGAATCAACCAGGAAATCAGAGGTCGGCTCGTGGCTGCAATCCTGCATTGGAGTATTGAAGAAGAACATTCTGGAGATCTCTGCATAGCAGGTCCATCTGAGGCGGTCAAGGACCTGAAACGTTCTTGAATCCTGACCGTTTTGCTCTCCCTTTTGACGGCATCGCTGCGGACTTTTAAATAGCCGTACACCCCTCACTCTGTTATACACTTCCCCTTGGCTTTCTGCGGACATGAGAATACTCTTCCCGAAACCACCTCCTGGCTGCCACCTGAACGGTGGCAGGAGACGCCCATGGCGAATTCAGAACAGCTTCAGGTCCTCGGTCAGAGTGTAGCGCTTTGGAACGGATGGCGAGAAGAGCACCCGGATGCCAGGATTGACCTCGAGCTCGCTGACCTCAGCGGGATGAACCTGGAGGGCGTGAACTTCACGGACGCTGTGTTGAACGGTGCAAATCTATCGTGTGCATGCTTGAAGCGTGCACAGATGGTTCGTGCGACGCTGATCGGGGCCAATCTGGCCAACGCGGACCTGGAACACGCCAACCTCACGAATGCCGACCTCTTTCGCGCCAATCTGGCTTTTTCCAATCTTGAACAGGCCATGCTGCCTTATGCTCGCTTGCGCAAGGCAAATCTCAGCGCAGCCAATCTTTCCAGGGTTCATGCCGAGGACGCCAGTTTCTTCTCTGCAGATCTCTCCTATACTTCCCTGAAAGGGGCGATCCTCTCATTCTCCGATTTCCGCCGTGCCAGTTTTGTCGAAGCCGACCTGGAAGGGGCAAAAATTTCCTCCATCAATCTGGAGAACGCCAATGTATCCCTGGTCAAGTACGATCGAGAAATCTTCCTGAAAACGTTGAAGGAAACGGGATACCGGCTCCCCGCGCTCTGGAACAGACGGTTCGATCTCATACTGGGCACCACGATCCGCTGCCAGGGCAATCATGCATCAGCCTGCTATGGAAGCCAGCGATTCAAGCTCTTCCTGCAAGATCAGGACTACCTGGAAGAAATGATGTCCACCGGCTGGGGGAGATTCTGGTGTTTTATCTGGTGGATGTTTGCCGATTGCGGCCGCTCCCTCGTTCGATGGGCCAGCTGGTCCGTCTTCATTGCCCTCATGTTCGGTATCATCTACTGGACCATGGGACCGAGCTTCTTTGCCATGTCCAATCTGGACTTCAGCTTCCCGAACCTTCTTTACTACAGCATTGTGACCTTCACCACCCTCGGGTTTGGTGACATATCCCCCACGACGACCTCAGCGGCCTTTGTCGTCAGCCTCGAAGTCATTCTGGGATACGTCATGCTCGGCGGCCTCATCAGCATCTTCTCCGGCAAACTCTCCCGGCGAAGCGGTTAGGGGGCTCTCCCGGAACTCTCTCTTGAAGGTGAAGCCGGCAGCGGCATCCTTTCCAGCAATTTTTACGAGGTCCGAATTGTTGGTTGCATCGCCTTGATTTTCTGTCGACTACCGCAATATACGACAGACTTGACACCGAAGCGATCAACTCGGAACATGACCATCCGTTTGCTTGCGCAGGCAAGAGCGGACTCGACGTCATCGCCCCGATGGGCATGCCTCATAACATGGCGAAAGGCGGAACCAATACCGGTTGCGGGGAAGGTCCGCGTTGGAAAAACAAGGAGAAACAACATGTTGAAGAAAGCATTGTTCCCCGGAAAATATATTCAAGGCCCCGGCGCTCTCGACGAATTGCCGGCCCTGATCAAGTTGTTTGGAAGTCGAGGGCTGATCCTCGCTTCGGGGACAGCATACAAAAAAGTCCTTCCCGAGAGCGGCATGGATCTAAAGCCGGACTCATTGCTCGTCGAACGATTCGCCGGAGAGTGTTGTGAAAAAGAACTGTCCCGACTGGCTGCAACGATCCGCGAGAAGAACGTGGATGTTCTGGTGGGCATGGGCGGCGGGAAGACCATTGACACTGCAAAGATCGCCGCAGATCGTGCAAACATCCCGGTCCTGATCGTACCCACCATCGCCTCGACCGATGCCCCGTGCAGCGGGTGCGCGGTATTGTATTCCGAGCAAGGCGTTTATGAAACGGTGATCTATCAAAGATCGAATCCTGCGGTCGTTCTTGTCGATACGGAAATCATCGTCAAAGCACCCGTTCGTTTTCTCGTAGCAGGCATGGGCGATGCGCTGGCGACATGGTTCGAAGCAAGGTCCTGCAGCAGCACGCAGTCCGAAAACGCGTGCGGCGGACTCAGCACAATGACGGGGCTCAACCTGGCCAGGCTTTGTTATGACACATTGCTCCAATACGGTGCGGCCGCCAGGATCGCAGCCGAGCGACAACTCATCACACCGGCTCTGGAGCATATTGTTGAGGCGAATATCCTGCTGAGCGGAATTGGCTTTGAAAGCGGCGGCCTGGCGAGCGCTCACTCCATTCACAACGGACTCACTGCCTTGGAAGAAACGCATGCGTTTTATCATGGTGAAAAAGTGGCTTTTGGTGTTTTGGCCGGACTTCAACTCACCGATGCCTCCCCGCAAGAATCGACCGCCGTTTTCTCTTTCTGTGAAGAAGTAGGTTTGCCCACTACCCTTGCGGACATCGGTCTTCAGGACTTCGATCACGGCAAACTCATGCCGGTCGCTGAAAAAGCCTGTGCCCCGGGCGAATGCATTCATCACGAGGCAGGCAGAATAACACCGAAGCGAGTCCTTCACGCTATGCTGGCGGCCGATGCCGTCGGAAGATACAGAAAAAACCGGCCGGGCTTTATCCATATCGCTTAAGCCAGGCTGTCAGGCTGGTGCTCGGGGTTCTTTTAAGGAAACCATCAGAGGCATTCACTATCTCGTGCGGCACCGCCGCCCTATCGAAATCCGTGTGGTGATCGTCCGACAGAACGCAAAGCGGCTTCGCGACCTTGCCCACTTTCTTTTCTGGAATTTCCCCTTTGCCGTCCATGTCGCTTTTATGGCAATGGAGACATCGGGTGTGGCTTGCAGCAATCTCGATGAGGTCTGGGTTGAACCTCTGGACTACATGGAGGAGCTCAGGAAGGCGGTTTGCTACCTCCACCAGCGCATGATGAACGTTTCCCTCTACAACCTGCCTCTTTGCCTCATCCCTGAAGGAATCCGCTCCTTCGCCGGGGCCAGCATATCTGAATGGAAGAAAACCTTTCTGCCCGAATGCGCACGCTGCGGACAGACGGCGGTGTGCGCCGGGTTCTTTGCGACGTCGGTGCGAAAACCCGCCGGCATCCACCCGTTTTGATGGGATATGGCGGCGTTGTGAAGCTGCTGTTCTTTCCTCTCTTTTCCGCAACCCCTGAAAGATCTGCAGCCCGGCGTGCGGGACGGGCTTGCACTACCGGACGTCTTCCTCTAACCAGGAAATAGACACGGTGGGTCATGAATGAGCAGGAGGGAACAGGGTGGTTTGCGGGACCTATGCAGCGGCACCGGGGACGCCCGAAGCCTTGGCTGGACGTTCTGGGGATACAGGGCGGCATGAGCAGTGGGTGTTTCGAACCCTGGTATCGGCAAGATAATAGTTGCGTCGGATGACTCGTATCCAGAAAGTGTGGGAGTTGCATCCGCTCAAGGATAACAGATTTCTACACCCTGTGCCCAGGGGTTCTGATCGCTCCTCTGTAAGCGCTTTCGAGCTCTTTCGGGTAAAAGACATGCTGCTGCCAAGTCAGCAGCGGATTCCGGTCGACGTGCAGACCCCGGGGATAGTAGACCTCTTCAAAGGCCTTGCGCACATGCTGGTTCCATGATTTCTTTCTGCCCTCCGACATCTGCACATAGGATGGATCTTCGTAGGCATCCACGCACTGTTCCAGCCATTCCTGCAATGGATATCGCTGTATGCTGTTTTTGTCCAGGTAGGTGTAGGAAAGGGTCGGCTTGATTCTGCCTGACTGTCCCATCCATGACGTAACTTTCTCTATTCTCTCCTTTTTCCATACAGAAAAATCGGCCCGCACCTTATTCAATTCATCCATACAGATGTGTTTGGTGTGGATGTTCCGGAAAATGGTGGCATAACGTATGCTATCGGCTTGGCCGATTGGTTTGGCCTTCCGGATTTGAGTCAGGGCGTCCTTGACGCCGCCCGCGTCATTCAAGACGGCAGCGGCCGTCAATCCGGCAAAATTCCTTTCGCCCACAAAGTCCAACCGTTCGAAACGAAAACCTTGATTATCCACAAATTCGAGCTGTTGCACCACATAGCCGAACAAGGTCCGGCATGCTATTTCTTTTCTCCCGTCGAGAAAACTAAGCCCCCGGATTCGCCGAGTTGATCTCAGTCTCAGTTTTCCGTCGTGAGGGCTCACATAAATGTTCTCTTCTGCGCCGACCTCGACATCGTGGGGTGTCTGCGTAGGCCACATCGCATCTATTTTCATCAAATTCGCAAACGTGCCTTGCTTGACGATGGCCTCCTGTAAGAGGTCTTCACCAGTGTAATAGAGACGCTGGTCATAGTACCAGCGTAGCAGGTTGGCCTGCTCACCTGTGAGCACTCCGAGCAGGAATTGATCTTGCCCTGTTTTGCTGTTCTTGGCCTCTGGCGGGAGCTTTTGTCCGTTAATGGCAAGCGATCGTGGAATATCGGCGTGGTAAACGCTTCCGCTAAGAGACCTGTTGGAGACCCCCTTGATGCCGGGATAATATTCATTGTTGTGGAGGGCCATCAGGACATCACTCAGTTGAGCTCCCCCCCCAATTTGTTGCTCCAAATAGGACCTCGAATACGTATTGGCAAGCAGTTCCGCCATTTCAGACCTCCTCTCCGGTAAGCTGGATAAGGTGATAGGAAACCCCTTTCTGATGATTTATGGGTAACATTTGTGGTGGGTTGTGTCAAATAACCGTTTGGATAACCTGTGTGTGGCTCTGCCTCGGCCGCCGTTCCCTGAGGCGAAGACCGGGGAGATCGCCAGGCGCGTTTACGACTACGTGTGGGAACATTGCAGGGGCGGCTACGATCTCGCTGCATAGCCTCCTGAGGATCTCGAAAGAATGATGCAGGCGGCAAGCCGAACAAGTGGGCGCAGCCCTTGCCGGGTTTGCGTCACGAGGCCAGGCGGGCTGCGAGCCGGCCGAGGGTTTCGATGCCCTTTTCGATTTCCTTGTTCCACACGCCGCTGCAGGTCAGGCGAATGAAGTGGCGGAAGCGGTCCGAGGTTGAGCAGATGAGCCCCGGCACGATCCCGATGCCCTGGGCATGAGCCTGGAAAAAGAAGTCCCTGGAATCCACCCGCTCCGGCAGCTCAATCCACAGGAGAAGTCCGCCGGTGGGCCGGGTGATCCTGGTTCCCTGCGGAAAGTAGCGGCACACGGCCAGCTGCAGGGTTTCCATGTGTCGGGCGATGGCGCTGCGCAGTCGCTTGAGGTGGCGTTCATACCGGCCGGTGCGCAAGAATTCGCCAATGACCACCTGGGAGGGACTGGCCGTGCAGACATTGGTGTCTGCCTTGAGGACCCTGGCCTTCTCGTAAAACCTTCCCGGAATAAGCCAGCCCACCCGATAACCCGGGGCGATGGTCTTCGAATAGGAGGAACAGAGCGCTACCATGCCGTCCCGATCATACTTCTTGCAAACCTGGGGCCGGTTGGGACCGAAGTATAGATCACCGGTGATATCGTCCTCGATAAGCGGGATCGACTTCCTTGCCAGGAGCTTCACGATCTCCTCTTTTACCGCGTCCGGAATAACGCTCCCATCAGGGTTGTTGAAGTTGGAATTGAGGACGCATGCCTTCACATCATACTGGCTGACGGCTTCGGCGATGTCGCGCGGGGAAACCCCCGTTTCCGGGTCAGAAGGCAGTTCGATCACCCGCAGACCCAGCGTGTCGATCAGTTCCAGAAAGCAGTAATAGGCGGGCGACTGAATGAGCACCACGTCGCCCGGATGCGTGATGCACCGCACGGCGATGGAGGTGGCTTCCATGGTCCCGGCGGTGATGATGATCTCATCCGGCCGTACCGATACCCCGGCGTCGATGCAACGGAAGGCGATCTGCCTTCTGAGCTCCGGATTGCCGCAGATCGGTTCATAATGCATGATGCGGGCGGGGTCCCCGCGGACTACGGAAATCATGACCCGCCCCAGCTCTTTGGCCGGCAGCAAGGAGACGTCGGGACAGGATACGCTGAAGGAGAGAAAATCCCGGCGTCCGATGAGCTCCTTGACGGTGCCGATGAGCTCCCGGCGGTTCACCTGACGTGGTTCCAGGGGCGTGGGCGGGCCGACGGCGGGGAGGGGTGGAAGACGGTGAAAACCGGTGCGCACAAAAAACCCGGACCTGGGCCGGGCCTCCACAACCCCACGGCCCTCCAGGTCCACATAGGCCATGGAAACCGTTGAGATGCTGACGCGCATCCTGGTGCTCATGCTTCTCAGCGACGGTATCCGGTCTCCCGGCTTTAGGACCCCTGCTTCAATGAGGTCCAAAACATGTTTCCCGACCTGCATATACCGATACGACATGAGTGCCGCTTCTCCAACGAACATCCGTCACTCCCCGTGAGCAGTCCCGATGGACAGCCGATCTCAAGGTCTGAAGAGGCTCGCCGCCAGGGCGGGCTGGCAGCGTCCGCAACAGAGCAATCTGTAATGGTCGTTTTTTAACACAACTGCAGCTGTACCGGTAACAGATAATCGGGTTGAATGGCGGCAATCTCGAAGGGGACACCAGGCGGTTTGTCCGAGCATCGTATGAAATGCCCCGTGCCCTCATCTTCAAAAGGGGAGAACGAGATGAGTCAGCCTGTCGGTTTGGGAGGACATGACCATGTCAAGGGCCGTCAATCGTAATGCGTGGAAGGCGGAGTCGGGCCGCTGGGGCTTTCTGCTGAACACTTTCCTCGGGTGTTTTCCGGGCAGTCGGCATCATCCCGAGCAGGAGAAGGGTTCGGGGCCTGCCGGGACGTCATCTGTTGAAACCGTACGGCTCTCTGAAAAGGAGCTCTGTGTGTTGGAGCTCTCCCGAGCCGGCACCATAGCCTGCCTGGAAGGGACAGTCTGGATAACGTTTCCCCACCGTTTCTGCGATTATGTTCTGAAGGCGGGCGAAAGCCTCTCTCTGCGAGGCCCGGGCCGGCTCCTTGCCTCAGGTGGCTGCCGCAAGTGCACCATCACCATTTCAAGGAACTGAGCTGGACCTGGATCGAACCCCTGAAGATCTCCGTTTTGCCCTTCCCCTTTTGATGCTACAATTCTTTACCGGAATACCGGGCAAGGATGTTCAGCCAGGTTCGAAACCCTCAACCAAAATGAAAAGGAGCTGGGATGGCGAATTTCAAGTGCAGCAAATGCGGGTTCGAAAAAGAGGCCAAATGCAAACCTCAGAAATGTCCTCAATGCGGAGAGAAGAAGACCTTCGAAAAGAAATAGCCGCCGCAGTCTTTTCATGGAGCTCGCCGCGGTATTGGGTCAGGGGAAAAAACGCTTGACCGCACCGGCTTTAAGAAGGTAAAAACCTTTCGGATTACGAGCATTGGAATGGCACAATGAATGTGTCCGAAGATTGGATGTATGCCGTGATTCGTTGAGCTCGTTGTTTGCGATGAACGCGAGCAACAGTCTTTAATTCTTATAAGTCCGTAGGAATGTAGAGGCCACGAATGCCTTGGTCCCCGTGGGAATGCGGGGAAGGCGTCGTGGCTTTTTTTGTTTTGCTGCCGGCAGCGACTCAACGCAACCGTACACTTCTAAGAGGCTGTCTGAAAATGCATATTGCTGCCTGGTCAGTGCCCCATCGGGCGGGCATAAAGCCCGCCCCTACGCTACGGACAGCCGCGGGGTGACAGGGGCGCGGTCAATCCGCGCCCGCACCGGACCAAGACCTGCCGGTATGACGTGTGTGGGTATTTTTCATACGGCTTCTGAGTGTTCTTCATGTTCCAGGGGGGCGTTTTGTACCAAACAGTGCATCTTGATGCATGCATGGAGCTTTCTGAGGTTCCCGGCCCAGTCGAGGAGCACGGATTTGGCCTTATTGAGTCCAGGTCCGTCCCTCGCCATGAAAGGGTCTGGCAGAGCATTGTTCTCTCCGTTTCGTTTCACCTTGCCTTGATCTCCACCTTTGTTCTCATTCCCAAAAGCTCTTCGAACATGGGGACCCCCTGGATCGAGGTGCGATTGGTCGCTTTCACAGAGGAAAGCACTCCGGCGGGTTATGGAGAGGGGGGCGCATCAGGAGAAGATTTGCCCATGGCGGGTCCGCCAGCGGAAAGCCCTCCGGCCCGGGAGCTTCCGCAACCGCCACCGAAAACGGAACTGAGCGAAAAACCCAGGGAAAAGGAGCCCACCAAACCCGTTGCGAAGCAGGCGGTCATGCGATCTCGCTCGACGGCCAGGCTGAAAGAGACCGCTGCAAAGTCCGTCGTCCAAAACGACGTCAGCCCTGTCGAGCCTCTCCCCGCTTCGGGCCCTCAGTCTGAAGATACCGCTCCAGGGCCCCCGTCCGGGAATACGGCTTCGGCGCAGGGACTTGCAGAATCGGGTGGCGGCGGTAGTGGGTCAGGCGGCGGGTCCCACGGGCGTGGGGGAGACGGCGGGGGCACGGTGGATGCGGAGTTTGGAACGGCGAACGGCCCGCGGTTCGCTCGCAAGAGCCTGCCCAAGTATCCCCATCTGGCCAGGCAGTTGGGAAAAGAAGCCGTGGTGGTGCTGCGGGTAACCATCGACGAACAAGGCCGCCCCATTACCGTGGAGGCTGTCCAGTCGGCCGGCCCCGGGTTCGATGAAGAGGCGATAAGAGCGGTCAAGGAGTCCCTTTTCCATCCCGCGAAAAGGGAGGGCAAAGCGGTGATGTGCAGGGCCGTTCTGCCCATTCGATTCCAATTGAAGGGTTCGGATTGAGGGCTTTTCGGATTTTCAACCGCTCCAGGAAAGGAGGTGCGAGAAGAACGCTGATAAAAGGAGAGAGTGGGGCAGGCCTTCCCCCGGCAAGGAAAAAGGCCCGCCCTGAAGGAATCGGCTGGAACACCCAATCCCCTCTTCTTTGTAACATATCGAGGGGTACGAGACAAAGAAGGAAAGGACAATGATCGTGCAGCTACTCAACGCTCTTGCGATGAATGCGGGACATGAGACGGGAAGCGGAAGACGGAAGATGGCCGGCCGGAGTCTTGATTCAAGAATGACCCATGAGCAGTCGAACCTCAAGAAACGATGGAAGGGAGCAGCCCTGGTGTGCTTCCTGTTCTTTGCGGTATGGCTCGCTTTCCCTGCTCCGGGCACCTCCCAGGAAACCTCGGAGAAGGCGCCGGTGACGCAGCAGCAGGCGAACCCCGATGCCGGGCAATCGTCGAAAGCGGATGATACCGACAAGAAGGCCGGAGCGGACCATGTCCTGGACGAAATGGTCGTGACCGCGACTCGAACCGCAACACCGCTTTCTCAAGTACCGGCCTCCGTATCGGTGGTCACCAAGGCGGACCTGGACAAGCGGAACGTGCAATCCGTCAATTCTGCCGTGGATTTCGTTCCCGGGCTCTTTGACAAGCAAGCAAAACCCCTGGATACCACCTCACGGGTCATCATCAGGGGCATTCCCGATCAGAAACGAAACCTGGTTTTACTCGATGGCCTGCCTATAAACGACGCCTATACCGGCGTTACGAACTGGAACGGGATGCTCCCGGAAAACCTTGAGAGGATTGAGGTGGCGCGCGGTCCCTTCTCCTCTCTCTACGGTGGAAACGCCATGGGTGGAGTGGTGAACCTGTTCACCAGAATGCCGGAGAAGAGGGAATTCACGATTCAGGGCAATTCGGGGAGCGACAGCTACATGAACGCTTACGCTTCCTATGGAGACAAGCTGTTTAACCGCCTGAGCATTTTTGCCAGCTACGGTTATCAAGGCAGCAACGGATATCCCACCAATCTGATTGTCAAAACCCCCTCCACTCCCGGACAAGGAACTGCTGTGTACGGGGCGGAGCCTACAACAACCTCTCAGGGAAAACCGGCCTTTATCATTGGAGATGCCGGAGACAACAGCTGGTACAGACAATCAGGGATCTTGAAACTGGCCTACGATTTGACCGACAATTCCAGGGCTTCCTTTTCTTACTATAGGAATCAATACGGGTATGGTTATGAAGACCCCAACAACCTGTTGACAACCCTCAACGGAGGCGGCTTCTGGTCCGGCAGTGCGATCTTTGAAAAGAAGCGGTTCAGCGTTTCGGAATCCAACTTCCTTCCCGGTGAAGGAGCGGTGACCCAGAACATTTACAGCGCCGCTTATGAGACCGGTCTCTTTAGCAACGCCTTTTTGAAGGCCTCCTGCGGGTTCGTGGACAATACGAGCAACTGGTACACCTCCACATCAACCGGCGCCACGCAATCGGGTCTTGGCCCCGGCACGATCAATCAGACACCGTCTCAAGCGGTGATCGCCGACCTGCAACTCTCAGTGCCCATCCTCGATAAACACATGCTGATTTTCGGCGGGGGGTATCGATACGATCATGCCAATACGGAGGAGTATCGGCTCAGGAGCTGGCAGGATACGGACAGCCGGAGCGCCCTGACCTATGAATCGGGAGGCAAGGACAGTATCTACTCGATCTATTCCCAGGCGGAGATTGCCCTCCTGGAGAAGCTGAAAGCGTATGTCGGGCTTCGCGGCGACTGGTGGCACACCTACGACGGAAGTGTGAACCAGCTCGGTGAGGTCGGGGTCCCCACAGGCTATCCTTCCCGCGGGACCTTCAACCTGAGTCCGAAGGGATCACTGGTCTATACCCCTTTTGAAAAGACGACGCTAAGAGGTTCGATCGGGACCGCATTTCGCCCCCCCAACGTCTATGAGCTCTTTCGGACCTGGTCCTCCAGTACGACCAACACCATCTATGAATCCAATCCGAACCTTGACCCGGAAACGAGCTTCTCCTGGGACGTGGGGGTCGAGCAAAGGATTGGGAACGCGGCTGTCATCAAAGCGAGTTACTTCTTCAATCGCCTCTATGACATGATCTACCAGCCGACGATAACCGCCGATGATGTCTCCCCGATTGTGAAACGCTATCTCAACGCGGCTGAAGCGCAAACCGACGGGGTAGAGCTGGACTGGGACCACAGGGTTGTCAAATGGTTCCGGTATTTCGCCAATTTCACCTATACCCACAGCAGGATGGTCGATTTTCCGCTCTTCCCGGACACGGTGGGCAAGCAGCTCGTCGGGGTGCCGGAATACATGTTCAGTCTCGGAACCGAATTCTCCTACGGTCCGGCATCGCTCATGCTGACCGGACGATATGCGAGCAAGCAGTACAACGATGCCGAGAACCTGGACAAGACCAATGCGGTCTACGGGTCCTACGACCCCTATTTTGTCGCCGACCTCAGTATCAAATACTCGATGACGAAAAATGCGATCCTTTCATTCGCAATCAACAACCTGTTTGATGAGGACTATTTCTCTTACTACCAGGCGCCGGGAAGAAAATTCTACGGGGGCCTGACGTTGAAGTTCTAGGTGTGGGGCGATTCGGAAACGCTGCCGCCCGGGGCGGCGCAAAGACCAGGTGATGCGGAAAAAGATCCTGACAATCCTGCTCCTTCTTTTGATAGTCGAAGCCATGGCTGTCGGAGGGTGGTGTGCGCCGCTCCGGGACCGGACAATGGTCACGGTGACGGATAAACTGGGAAGGCGCGTGGAAGTTCCGGTTCCCGTCCAGGGGACTGTTTTCCTCTCCCTCTACGAGCTCATCCCGGTCTTTGGGCTGTGGGACAGGGTCCTGGGGCTGAATCGATGGGCTTTCGACAACACGGTCTTGAAGCGCTGCCCCGGGCTCCAGGGTATTCCGGCAGTGGGGACAGGGATGGAGGTCAACGCGGAAGCGATCCTGGCCCTGCACCCCGAGCTGGTGATCACCTGGAGTTATCGCCCCGAGGTGACGGAGTACCTTGCAAGAAAGGGGCTCAGGGTCATTGCCGTATACCCCGAGAGCCTGGAAGAACTCTATGAGGTGATCGAGATGTGCGGTCGTTTGTTCGGGAAGGAAGAGAGGGCAAAAGCGGTGCGCTCCCGGATGGATGAGCTTTTTTCGCTGGTGACGTTACGGGTTGCCGATATCCCACCCGAAAGGCGGCGCAAGGTCCTCTGGCTCTGGCAAAAACCCACCCGCGTGACCGGCCGCATTGGACTGCAGCAGGACCTCATTACCTTGATCGGCGCGGTGAACCCAGCCGCGGGTGTTGAAAACGCTCATGCAGAAGTCTCCATCGAGAGGGTCCTGACCTGGGATCCCGACGTGGTTTTCATCTGGGGGCATGCGAGCTATGGAACAGACCATCTGGTTCGCAGCTCCCAGTGGCAGGCCGTGAAGGCGGTGAAAGACGGGCGTGTCTTCAAGGCCCCGATTATCGACAGCTGGTCGCCGTCGACCGGTGTGTTGACCCTCTGGATGGCGCAAAAGACCTATCCGGAAGCCTTCCAGGGAATCGACCTCGGTGAAATCGCCCGGCAATTCCACCAGGAATGCTTCGGTGTTCCCCTGGCAGGCGGTATATTCGAATGATGCGTATGAACGGCAAGAAAGCGAAAACCATCCCTTTGCTGCTCATGCTCTCTCCCCTGGTGATGGGGACAGTCGGGCTTTGCTGGGGGGCATACAGTGTTCAGCCCTGGCTGGTGGTCAAAATCCTGGCATCGAAAATAGCCGGAGGCCGAACCCTTGCCGGAGACCTCCCGGAGCTCTCCATCGTCTGGGACATCAGGCTTCCCCGGGTGGTTCTGGCCGCTCTGGTCGGCGGGGCACTGTCCGCTTCCGGGGTTACGCTCCAGGGCATATTCCGCAATCCTTTGGTGGACCCTTTCATTCTGGGTCTTTCCGCCGGGGCGGCATTCGGTTGTGCGCTGTCCGTGGCCTTCCTGCCGGGTCTTCCCATCCAGGCTGCCGCCTTCATCTTCAGTATCGTCGCCTCTTTCGTGGCTTACGGGCTGGCGAAGAACCAGGGAGAGATCTCACGGCTGCCCCTGGTGCTTTCCGGCGTGGTTGTCTCGGCTTTCTTCACCGCTCTTGTTTCCATCCTCAAGTTCCTGGTGGACCCGCATAAGCTGGCAAGCATCGTCTACTGGCTCATGGGCAGTTTCTCTCTTGCAGATTGGAATGCGGTCCTACCCGCCGGTGTGGGGATAGCGATCGGCTGCGGGTTGCTGCTGCTTGCCAGATGGCGCCTCAATGCCATGTCGATGGGCGACGAGGAAGCCCGCGCATTGGGCATCAACGTGGAACGCGACCGGCTGGTGCTGATCGGAGCGGCGTCCCTGGCGGTGGGTTCCGCGGTGTCCGTCAGCGGCATCATCGGGTGGGTGGGACTCATGGTCCCGCACCTTGTCCGCATGGTGGTCGGCCCCGATCATCTGCGGCTTATGCCCTATGCCATGGCCGCAGGCGCGGCGTTTATGGTCTTTGCGGATACCCTCGCAAGGAACCTCACCTCTTTTGATATTCCGGTGGGAATCATCACCGCCTTGAGCGGCGCTCCGTTCTTCATCTATCTCATGCGAAGCGGGGCCAGGGAGAGCTGGGGAAAATGATCCGGGTCAGGGACCTTCATTTCCGGCATAAGGGTATGAAAACCCCGGTGCTCAAGGGTGTTGAATTCGATGTGGCGCGGGGTGAAGTGATGACCGTCCTTGGCCCCAACGGTTCGGGCAAAACCACCCTCTTCCGGTGCCTCATGGGCTCATGGAGACCGGACCGGGGCGAGGTCCTCCTCGGCGGCACCTCGATTCAAGGCATCCGCCGCACCGGGATAGCCAGGCTCGTTTCCGTTGTGCCGCAGGACCATGAGCCTCCGTTTCCCTATTCCTCCTTCGAAGTGGTCCTGACCGGTAGGGCCTCCCACGTGGGTTTCTTCTCATCTCCCTCTTCCAGAGACCGGGACGCAGCCATGCAGGCCATGCAGGCCATGGGAGTCGAAGCCCTGGCCGAGCGTCCGTACACTCAAATCAGCGGCGGTGAAAGGCAAATGGTCCTCATTGCCCGGTGTCTGGCCCAGGAGGTGCCCGTCATGCTCCTGGACGAACCGACTTCCCACCTGGATTTCAGGAACCAGGTGGTGGTGCTCTCCAGGGTGAGGTCCATCGTCAAAGAAAACGATATGACCGCCGTGATGACCCTCCACGACCCGAACCTGGCCCTGCTCTTTTCCGACCGGGTGCTGATGCTGAACAGCGGGAGCGTTCTTGCCCGGGGGAAGCCTCGTGAGGTCATCACCAAAGAGAACCTCAAAGCCGTCTACGGCCTCGACGTCGAATTCCTGTCGGGCAACGGCGTGGAGATGGTTTGTCCCAAAACAGGAAACTGGAGTGAACCATGAAGCTGTTTTCCATCATGTGGGCCAGTTATGTCCCGGTGCTCAAGGAGGCGGTCGAGAAGAGCGGCACCTTTCACCTGACCGCCTATTCGAGCAAGCAGATCAATGCCGAACCCGAGCTGGTCGAGAAGGTTCGCCGTGAGATGAGCCATGCGGACCTGATCCTCCTTTACCGGACCAACGACGGGTTCTGGGAAGTTATCGAGGAGGACATCCGGGTCCTTGGAGGAAGGATTCCCGTCGTTGTGGTGGGGTCCGATCCGTCCTACTGGGCGCTTTCTTCCGTGAGTCCCGAGATCATCGGGGCGACCTATCGCTATATCCTGTACAACGGGGTTGAGAACTTCGAGGAGATGCTGAAGTTTCTCTCGGCCTCGCTCTTTTCCTCGGACATCTCGTTTCACCCTCCCAAAGAAACCGTCTGGGAAGGGGTCTATCACCCGGAGTGGGGCGGGCCGTTTGGATCGACCGCCGAATTTCTTCAAGCCTACCCGCACCGGGACCGCTCCCTGGTTGGGGTCCTTTTCTCCAGAACCAACTGGGTGACCGGAAACCTGGAGGTGGAAAAGGCCCTGATCCGTGCCCTGGAAAGCTACGGCATGGGGGTTTTGCCGGTCTTTTTCTATTCTCTCAAAGACCGGAGCATCGGCAACCTGAGCGGTGAGGAAGCCATTCGAAAGTTCTTGGTGAAGGATGACGGCATCCCGCTGGTCAAGGCCCTGGTGAAGCTCACCGTCTTCTTTCTTGGGCAGAAGAACAGCGATATGGGAGAATCCCAGGCGGAATCCGGGACAAGGCTGCTCAAACAGCTCAATGTCCCTCTCATCGGCCCGATCATCTCCTACTACAAGGATAAGGAAGCCTGGTTGAACGACCCCAGGGGGCTCGGCCAACAGGTGGCCTGGAGTATCGCTCTTCCAGAGTTCGAAGGGGTCATTGAACCGCTCATTGTGGGAGCTACGAGGGGGATCAGCGATCCGGAGGAAGAATCATACGAACCGATTGCGGATCGCATGGAACGCCTGGCCGCCAGAGTATCCCGGTGGTTGAGGCTTTCCGAAAAGCCGAACCGCGAAAAGAAGATCGCCTTCATTCTGCATAACAACCCGTGCGCCTCGGTGGAAGCCACCGTCGGTGGGGGGGCTCACCTGGATACCCTCGAGAGCGTTGCCGAGGTCCTGAAGGCAATGCAGGAAAAGGGCTACGCCGTGACGCCGCCCGAGAACGGCAAAGCCTTGATAGACGAGGTCCTCGGCCGAAAAGCCATCTCCGAATTCCGGTGGACGACCACCGATGAGATCGTGAAAAAAGGAGGTGCCCTGGCTCGACTCGACAGGCAGCAGTACCTCCCGTGGTTCGAGGAGCTGCCCGAAACGACCCGGGAGAGGATGATCGAGGCCTGGGGGGAACCTCCCGGCGAGGAGCGCGATGGCATGCCTCCAGCCATGCTCCACGACGGGAAGATCTTGATCACCGGGGTTCGCTACGGGAATGCCGTGGTGTGCGTGCAGCCCAAGAGAGGATGCGCGGGAGCGCGCTGCGACGGCCAGGTCTGCAAGGTCCTGCATGATCCGGATGTGCCTCCACCCCACCAGTATATCGCCACCTACAAATGGCTATCGAGGGAATTCGGGGCCGATGCCGTCATTCATGTGGGTACGCATGGCAATCTGGAGTTTCTCCCGGGAAAGGCCACGGGACTCTCTTCCGGATGCCTTCCCGACGTCGGGATCGACGAAATGCCGCACCTCTATATCTATAATGCGGACAATCCGCCGGAGGGGACCATCGCCAAGCGGCGCAGCTACGGGACTCTGGTCAATCATATGCAGGCGGTTATGGTGCAGGGAGAGCTCTACGGTGATCTGGATGAGATCGAACGGCTGCTTTTTGAATACGAGAAACTCAAGGAAACCGAGCCGGGAAAAGCCCATACCGTGAAACACATGATTGAAGCGAAGCTGCGGGAAGGAAACCTGGATACGATGATCAAAACGCCTGCGGGTGCCCCCTTCGATCAGGTGGTGAAGGCTGCTCATGAAGCTCTGTCGCTCCTCAAGAATTCCTACATCCCGAAGGGTATGCATGTCTTCGGGCGACTTCCCGAAGGGGAGAGGCTGGCCGAGTTCATCTATGCTGTCATGCGCTACGAAAACACCCCGGATTCTCTCCGGGGAATGGTGAGCATGCTCATGGCGGAGGACCCCGAGTACAGCGGGCTGGACAGCACAGTGCTGAAGGACCTGGTGGATAAAGCGGCGAAGCAGATTTGCACCCGCTACCTGGATGACGGGACACCTCTGGTTGAGAGCTTTCAGGAGCTTTTGCCCGACACCTGCCCCGCAAGCCGATCCGACATTCTCCGGAACAGCGGCTGGAGGGAGGTTTCGCAGGCGGCCGCCGAAATCCAGGCAAAGATCGATGACGTAAGGGAAAGGGTCCTGCTTTCGGATGAGCTGGCCTCTCTCCTGAATGGCACGAACGGCGGTTATATTCCCCCCGGGCCGTCGGGAATCATCACCAGGGGAAGGACTGATATCCTGCCGACGGGCCGGAATTTCTACTCGCTTGACCCGCTCAAGGTCCCCTCGAAATCGGCCTGGGAGGTGGGTGTCCAGCTCGGCCGCAAGACCCTGGCAAAATACATCGAGGAAGAAGGCAAATACCCTGAAAACATCGCCTTCTACTGGCAGTGCTCCGACATCATGTGGTCCGAAGGAGAAGGGATGGCCCAGATGATGTATCTCCTGGGTGTTCAGCCGGTCTGGCGCTCGAACGGACGGATCGGCGGGTTTGAAGTCCTTTCCCTGGATGCGCTCAATCGTCCGAGGATCGATGTCACCATCCGGGTCTCCGGAATTACCCGGGACAATTTCCCCTCTTCCATCGAACTGCTCGATGAGGTCGTGCAGACCGTAGCCGGGCTGGATGAACCCGCGGAGAAGAACTATGTGAGAAAACACCTCCTCGATCACATGGCGGAATGCGGTGCTTCACCCAATGACGACGAGTCCTTCAGAAAGGCCACTTACCGGATCTTTGCCAGCATGCCGGGCGTCTATCAAGCCGGGACTCAGCTGGCGGTCTACGCCTCCGCCTGGAAGGATGAAGCCGACCTGGCCGACGTCTTCCTTTCGTGGAACGGCTATGCCTATGGCAAAGGGACCTTCGGCGAACCCGCCCACCAGGTCCTCAAGCAGAACCTCAAGACGGTGGAGCTCACGTTCAACAAGACCGTGACGGACGAATATGACCTTCTCGGTTGCTGTGCCTATTTCGGCGCTCACGGCGGGCTGATCAACGCCGCGAAGGTCGTCTCGGGAAAAGCGATCAAAAGCTACTATGGTGACACCCGTGAACAGGGTGAGGTGACGGTTCGCGACCTGGCGGACGAAATCCGCAGGGTTGTCCGAAGCAAGCTGCTCAACCCAAGGTGGATCGACGGCATGAAGGAACACGGCTACAAGGGTGCCGGTGAAATCAGCAAAAGGATCGGGCGCGTTTACGGGTGGGATGCCACCAGCAACGAAGTGGATGACTGGATCTTTGACGACATCACACGGACCTTCATGATGGACGAGGAGAACCGAAGGTTCTTCGAAGAGAACAACCCGTACGCCCTCGAGGAGATTGCCCGGCGTCTGATTGAAGCGGCGGAAAGGGGGATGTGGGACCCGGCCCCGGATGTGAAGGAAGCCCTCAAGGCGATTTACATCGAGATCGAAGGGTGGATTGAGGAAAAAATGGGGGAAGTCGAAGGAGACTTCCAGGGGGGCTCTATCGACATCATCACGGCAAGCGAGGTTGCGGGCTGGCGGAAGAAACTGGAAGAGACCCTCGGACGAAAGGGCTAGCATATGAACTTTCCATTTTCTGCCATTGTCGGTCAGGATCAGATGAAACTGGGCCTGGTGCTCAATGTGATCGATCCGTCCATCGGCGGCCTGCTCGTCATGGGGGAGAAAGGGACCGGGAAAAGCACGGCGGTGCGGGCCCTCGCGGAATTGCTGCCGGAATACCCGGTGAGCAAGGGATGCGCCTTCAATTGTGACCCCGACGATACCTTTCTCTGCACTTCCTGCAGGGAACGGCTGGGTGAAAGAGGGAGGCTCGATCGCGAATCAAGAAGAATGCGCGTGGTGGAGCTGCCTCTCGGGATTACCGAAGACCGGCTGGTCGGGACGATGGATATCGAACATGCGCTCCAGTCCGGAGAGAAGCGTTTCGAGCCGGGGATCCTTGCCGGCGCCAACCGCAATTTCCTGTACGTGGACGAAGTGAATCTCCTCGAGGACCATATCGTCGATCTGCTGCTGGATTCTGCGGCCATGGGAAGGAACATCGTCGAGCGGGAGGGAGTCTCCTTCAGCCATCCATCCCGTTTCATGCTGGTGGGCACCATGAATCCCGAGGAGGGTGATCTGAGGCCTCAGCTGCTCGACCGCTTCGGACTCAGCGTATATGTCCATTCGCTTCGCGACAAGGAGCAGCGGATCGAAATCCTTCGACGGCGCGCCGCCTTCGATGCCGACCCGCAGGCCTTTTTCCAAAGCCGGCAGGGAGAGCAGCGCGACCTGGCGGAAAAGATCGTGAGGGCTCGCGGCGATCTGCCCCGGGTGGAAACCCCTGAAGAGATCCTGGATAAGGTCGTTACCATTACATCGAGTATCCGGGTGGACGGTCATCGCGCCGATATTGTCATGCTGCGGGCGGCCAGGGCCCTGGCCGCCTTTCGCAGCCACGGGCAGGTCTTTACCGAAGATGTCAAGGACGTCTGTTCACTGGTCCTGGTCCACCGTCTCAAGAGACTTCCCTTCCAGGAGATCGGTTCTGAATTGAAACAGCTGGAGCAGGTGCTCGCCGAGGTTTAGGGTGAAAGATGTCCTTTTGTGCCTTCATCAATCATAAACAAGCCAAGCTCTCTTTGATCCTGAATCTCATCGATCCAGGCATCGGCGGCGTCCTTTTTATCGGAGACAGAGGAAGCGGGAAGTCCACTCTGGCCAGATCGATCGTGCACCTGCTTCCCGGCGGCACTGCCTTTGTGAATGTGCCCTTGAATGTTACCGAAGAGATGCTGCTGGGGTGCGTCAATATCGAGGAGGCCGTCAGGACGGGAAACCGCATCCTGGAGCGAGGCCTCATCAGCAGGGCACAGGGTGGCGCCCTCTACATCGACGACGTGAACTTGCTGCCCGTGGATGCCCTGAACCTGGTCCTGGATTCACGGAATCGCGACGGGACGCGGATGGACAAGATCCATCCGGAAACGGATCGTTCTTCGGGATTCTTCCTTATCGGCACCATGAATCCCGAAGAAGGGTTCATTTCTGCTCATGCTCTCGATCGGTTCGGCCTCTGCTGTCAGTTCGACAGCCCATCCGGCAAATTCGACCGGCTGAGAGTGGTCAGGAGGGCCTCGGTGAGATCCGGGGAGAAAGAGCGATATCTGCGCCGTGAGTCAAGGCTGAGGTTCGCTATTGACCGGGCAAAGCGGGGCCTGCCGGCCGTCACCATTTCCGAATCGATCCGGGAGCTCATCGTCACCACCTGTCTTGCCGCCAACGTTGCCGGTCACCGGGCCGACCTGGCCTTGCAGCGAGCCGCCACAGCCTATGCGGCCTTCTGCGGTGATGCTGAAGTCCTGGAGAAGCACCTGGAAAAGGTCATTCCCATGGTGCTCATGCATCGGATGCGCAGCGTGCAGGAAACGCCGCCGCAGAAAGGGAAGCAAACCGAGCAGCCGCAGGGGCCGTCGAACGACGATCGGGACGACGGAAATGGAGAAGAGAACCGGGACCCGCCGGAACACAACCAGGGAGAAGAGAAGAAACCCCCGGAGAAGAGCGGGCCTGAACCCCCGGAACCACAGTGTCCGAACCGGAGCGGGCGTGCCGATGAAGAAATCTTCAGCGTGGGCGATCCCTTCAAGGTTCGCCGAATTGTCTTCAGCAAGGATCGAAAGGAACGGCGGGCGTCAGGCAGAAGGACCCAGACCAAGTTTGCCGGAAAGGGCGGAAGGTATGTGAAGAGCATGCTGCGTCCCAGAGAACATGACATCGCCGTGGATGCCACGCTCCGAGCGGCCGCTCCCTGCCAGCGCATGCGGGGAAGAAGATGCAGAATGATCATCCAGGATGAAGACCTTCGCTATAAAGAACGGGAGAGGAAGATGGGCCATGTGGCGATCTTCGCTGTGGACTGTTCGGGTTCCATGGGGGCCAAGAAGCGGATGATCGAAACCAAGGGGGCGATCCTGTCGCTGCTGACCGACTGTTACCAGAAGCGGGACAGGGTTGCCATGATCGCATTCAGAAAGGACCGGGCGGAGCTTCTCCTGCCGCCTACCTCCAGTATCGAACTGGCTTCGGACCGGCTCAGGGACCTGCCGGTTGGGGGCAAGACCCCGCTTGGGGCCGGTCTTCTCGAAACCTACCATCTCATCCGCCGGGTCGGCAACAAAGACCCTCACACCCGCTTTGTGGTGGTGATCATAAGCGACGGCCGCGCCAATCAAGGCATGACCGATCTTCCGGTCAGGGAAGAAGTTGCCCGCTGCGCCCACCTGCTCCTGGAACTGGCGAACACCGACTACCTGGTGGTCGACACGGAAGACAAATCCGGCTTCATGCATGCCGATCTCGCAGCAGAACTGGCCTCCACCCTCCGGGCAACCTACTTCACCACCGGTGACCTCAAGGCCGAGTATCTGGCTCAGATAGTGAACGGCAGGAGATGGTAGAAACAGTTCTGGCCCACTCCTCAAGCTGTTCACCCCTACTGATTTGTAGCGGTTCCCTGACCTTGCCTCATCCCCCTGCCCATGCCCTGGCCTTGACCCGTGCCTTTGCCTGAGCAGAACTCATCTTTTGTCAGGTAGCCTTTCCCATTGACATCCATGGCATTGAACATCTGTTCGGGATTGCCCCTGTGATGCGGATTCGCCATGAACTCTTCCTTGGTGAGCTGTCCGTCCTTGTTGGTATCCATGGCATCAAATCGCTGCTGGCATCCCAGCATGGGTGGACCTTGACCGCCCTTGCCCTGTCCGCCGCCCTGGGCCAATACCGAACCTGCGATGAAAAAGACAGACACCCATCCCACCAGAACAAACAGTTTGAAATGTTTCATGCTTTTCTCCTTTTTCGTCTAACGATTTCGGTTGGCAGTTGTTTCGGTACCCCTTCGCCCGGCTTCAATTCTAAGTCTTTCTTCATTGATGTGCAATGCAGGGTCGATCTGTGACGACCAAAACGAACGCCTTGCATGGGCAAGACGGGACGTCGATGATAAAATGGCTGAAACATGGTATGGAATATCCGAAAGCACTATGAGAGGCTTTGTGAAAATTGCCTGTTGCTGCCCGGTCAGTGCCCGTCGGGCGGGCATAAAGCCCGCCCCTATCACTGCGGATGGCCCCAGGATGCAGGGGCGCGGTTAATCCGCGCCCGCACCGGACCAATTTTCAGACGGCCTCTGAGAGAGATTCGAATTCAGGATCGAAAAGAAAGGGGTCCTTTGTGCCGGCGCTTTATCTTGAAACCTATCGATCCGGCCGGTTGGGGGAGAAAATCCGCCGGGGCCTTCGCTGGTTGAAACGCTGCAGCCTTTGCCCGAGACTCTGTAAGGTAGACCGCCTTGCGGGGGAAAGGGGATACTGCCGGACCGCAAGGCATGCGGTAGTGGCGAGCTACGGGCCTCACTTTGGGGAGGAGAAGCCGCTGGTGGGAAGGCATGGCTCGGGGACCATCTTCTTTTCCCACTGCAATCTCTACTGCATTTTCTGCCAGAACTATGATATCAGTCACAGGGGTCAAGGAGTGTCGGCATCGGCTCGGGATCTCGCCCATATCATGATTCATCTTCAAGAGCAGGGTTGCCACAACATCAACTTCGTAACTCCCTCTCATGTGATTGCTCAGATTCTCGAGGCCCTGCCGGCCGCAATTGAAATGGGCCTCAACGTTCCCCTGGTTTACAATTGCGGCGGCTATGAGCGGACATCGGCCCTGAAGCTGCTTGACGGTGTTGTGGATATCTACATGCCGGATTTCAAGTTCTGGGACTCGCCTGTGGCTGAAGGACTCTGCAATGCGCCGGACTACCGTGAACGGGCATGCAGCGCTCTGCGCGAGATGCATCGGCAGGTTGGAGATCTGGAAATCAACGCCGCCGGTGTGGCGGAGCGCGGCCTCCTGGTGCGCCACCTGGTCATGCCCGGGGGTATGGCCGGGACGGCTTCTGTCCTGCAGTTCCTGGCCGAAGGGATATCCCGGAGTACTTATGTGAATGTTATGGATCAGTACCATCCCTGCGGGGAGGCATTCGGAAAACCGAACCTTGGAAGACGCATCACGCACCGGGAGTATGAAGAGGCCCTTGATGCCGCCGGGCAGGCCGGATTATGGCGCCTTGATGCAAGGCAAAAGTACTGGATGGTCCAGGAAGAATAGATACGATGACGGACAGAGGAGAGCCGGATGGCACGGATTGATGCTTTCTTCAAACTGGTGAATGAGCAGAAGGCCTCGGACCTTCATTTGATTTCGGGGCAGCAGCCGGTATTGCGAATCAGGGGCGATCTTGAGCGCGTAAAATACAAGGTCCTGGATGACAATGATCTGCGAGCCATGCTCTACGAGATCACGCCGGAGGAGAAGATCAAGACTTTCGAAGAAACGGGGGACCTGGATTTTGCTTATGAAATCCCAGGCCTGGCCCGCTATCGAGCCAATTACTTCATGCAGAAGTATGGAATCGGGGCGGTATTCCGGGAGATCCCGAGCGATATTCTTACGGTGGAACAACTGAATCTGCCCCCGGTCATCAGCCGGCTGGCGATGCTTCCGAGAGGTCTGGTTCTGGTCACCGGCCCGACCGGCAGCGGCAAGTCGACAACCCTGGCTGCGATCATCGATGAAGTCAACCGCAAGCGCAAAGACCATGTCATCACGATTGAGGACCCGATTGAATTTGTTCACGTCAGCAAGAGCTGCGTGGTCAATCACCGGGAGGTGAGTACTCATACCCGGTCTTTTGCTGCCGCCCTGCGCGCCGCCCTCCGAGAGGACCCCGATATCATCCAGGTGGGGGAAATGAGGGACCTGGAGACGATTCGGCTGGCAATCGAGGCGGCCAATACCGGGCATCTCGTGTTCTCCACACTGCACACGACGAGTGCTCCGAAGACCGTGGATCGAGTCATCGAAGTCTTTCCGCAGGGAGAACAAGCCCAGATTCGCAGCACTCTTGCCGATAGCCTGCGCGCAGTCATATCCCAGGCGCTCTTCAAACGGATCGATATCAAGGGGCGTATTGCCGTGGTGGAAATCCTTATTGCCACCCATGCCGTACGCGCGTTGATTCGAGAGAGCAAGACCCATCAGCTCCTCTCCTCTCTTCAAACCGGGAAGAAGTACGGCATGCAGACGCTGGATGACGGTATTGCCATTCATTTGCAGGCGGGACGGATCAGCCCTGAAGAGGCCTACATGAAATGCGTCGACAAAGAAAGATTTCGCCCCTATCTGACCGAGCCCCCGGCAGATTTCACTGATGTCTAGAACGATGTAAGATGAGGTCCTTGGCGGACTGCTTTCAAGGTTCACTGAGAGGGAGATCATGAGACAAAAAGAATTGGACGGCCTCCTCACCAGCATTCTAAACGAATATCCTCACCTTTCGGATATCAACTTCACTACGGGAAAACCTCCCCAGGCCGAAGTGGACGGTGTGCTGGTCCCCGTCTGTCGTGCTTTAGGCCTCTCCGAGCTGACCCCTTTTCATACCGAGATGCTTATGCTGAACCTCGTCGGCAAGGATCGGCGTAATATCCAGAATCTAGCGGACCATGGATCGTGCGATCTGTCCTACCATTTGCCCGGCCGTGCCCGCTTTCGCGTGAATATCTTTTCACAGCGCGGCGCTTTCTCCATCGTCATGCGGCAGCTTCCCACAGTGGTGCCCACTTTAACGGGGCTGGAGCTGCCTCCGATCCTGAAGAAGATAGCGGAGGAGAGGAACGGTATTGTTTTCGTGACCGGTGCGACCGGGAGCGGCAAGACCACAACACTTGCAGCCGTTCTGGATGAAATCAACCGTCAGAGGGCGGTGCATGTGATCACGCTCGAAGACCCTGTGGAATATGTGCATCCACACCATAAAGCAACATTCAATCAGAGAGAATTGGGCCTGGACTTCGATTCCTATGCCAATGGTCTCAGAGCGGCGCTTCGGCAGGCCCCAAAAGTCATCCTGGTGGGAGAGATGCGCGACCGGGAAACGGTGGAAATCGGATTGAGCGCTGCGGAAACGGGCCATTTGGTGCTCACCACCTTGCATACAACGGATGCCGGCCTGACAATCAACCGCATTGTGGGCATGTTTGAACTGGAGGAAGAGCACCTGGTCCGCATTCGCCTGGCCGATTCGCTGCGATGGGTTGTTAGCCAGCGCCTTTTGCCCAAGGTCGGTGGCGGCCGCGTGGCGGCTTTCGAAATGATGGGAAGCAGCATACGGGTCAAGGATGCGATCCTCAATGGGGAATCGGAGGGCAAAACCTTCTATGAAATGCAGCAGAAGGCGAAGCCGTTCGGCTGGAGCACCTTCGATGACTATATCCTTGATCTGTATCAAAAGGGATTGGTCTCGGAAGAGACGGCTCTGACGTATGCCTCCAGGAAGCCGGTGGTGAGTCGAGGCATCGACCAGATCAAGTCCGCAAAAGGGCAAAAGACGACCGATATCGAAGGGTTGCAGATTGATTCCCGCTATTCGACCAGGCTGGGGATGGGGCAGGCCGGAGGCCCTGGGAGTTTACAGGGCCTTCAAATGGATGATGACCGCTCCCGGAAAATCAAATGAAAACATTGAATTGAAAGATAAGGCATGCGGATAAGCCAGCTTGGAGAATTCGGTCTGATCCAGCGCATCAAGGACTCACTGCCCACTCCACCCCCCGAGGTGGTTGTGGGGATTGGGGATGATGTGGCGGTGTTGCAAACCTCCGGTTCCGAATACCTTTTGGCCACCTGCGATGTGCAGGTCGAAAACGTGCACTTTTCGCGGGGTGCGATTACCCCGTATCAACTGGGGCGAAAGATTGCAGCCATCAACGTGAGCGATATTGCGGCCATGGCAGGGACCCCTTTGTGGGCCCTGGTGTCCCTGGCGCTGCCGCAGGACCTTGATACGGCGTTTGTTGATGCCCTCTACGAGGGAATGCAGGAACAGCTGCAAATGGCCGGTGCCGCGATAGTGGGAGGCAACCTCAGCCGAATCGATGCAAACATTGTTGTCGATCTTTGCCTGCTGGGAAGGGTTGCGCCCGAAAACCTGCTGCTTCGAAGCAGTGCCCGCAGGGGAGACCTGATTCTGGTAACCGGCTGGCTCGGTGATTCCAGGGCCGGCCTGGAGTTGATCCGGCGGCCGAACCTGACCGTTTCCGAGGAAATCCGAAGGCTGCTTGGACAAAGGCATCTTATGCCTCAGCCCCGCCTTGTCGAAGGCCGGGAATTGGGTGCTTCCAGCCTGGTGCATGCCATGGTCGATGTCAGTGACGGTCTGGTGAGTGACTTGGGGCATATTTGCCGGGCGAGTCATGTTGGAGCGGAGATCTGGATGGATAACCTGCCGATCAGCCCGGCCTGTATGGAAGCGGCTCGAGTTGTTGGCGCAAATGCCACGAACTGGGCTATGGAAGGGGGCGAGGATTATGAACTGCTCTTTACCGCTTCCCCCGAGTCGTCGGCTGAAATTCAAAGAATTGTGGAGGAACGAGCGGGGACGCGCTGTCATGTCCTCGGCAGGGTCCTTGATGAAGCGGAAGGAATGCGGATCAGGCTCGAAAACGGGACAACAACGGCCCTCTCTGAGAAATCGGCAGGTTGGGATCATTTCAGGGCTGTGAGACCATGAGGTCAGAGGACGGAACTGCGAAATCAACAGTCAGGGGCTAATAACGAATGGGGGAGGCAGGGTGAAGAACGTGGCTGATATTCCTCGTGCATTGACCATTGCCGGGTCGGACTCCGGTGGCGGAGCGGGCATCCAGGCGGACATCAAGACTTTTTCGGCCTTCGGTGTCTACGGGATGAGCGCTATTGCGGCATTGACCGCACAAAACACAATCGGCGTCCGGGGAATCATCGAGATCGATCCCGAGTTCGTTTCCCTGCAGATCCGGGCGGTTGTCGAGGACATAGGTGTCGATGCGGTCAAGACCGGCATGCTCTCGAATGCCTCCGTCATTTCACGGGTTGCAGAGGACCTGGGAGAGCTGGGCCTGCAAAGGGTCGTCGTCGATCCGGTGATGGTTGCCAAAGGAGGCGACCGGCTGCTGCGGCAGGATGCCATTGAAACGATGAAAAAGGAGCTCTTCCCGCTGGCTATGGTCGTGACCCCCAACCTCCATGAAGTCAACGCTCTGATCGGTATCGAGGTGACAACCCTTGACGACATGAAAGAAGCGGCCCGCGCGATCAAAGCGCTCGGTCCCCGCTATGTCGTGATCAAGGGCGGACATCTTCCCGGAATCCCGCTCGACCTGCTCTTTGACGGCAGCACCTTCCATGAATTTACCAATGTCCGGTATGATACGCCTCATACGCACGGCACGGGTTGCACGTTTGCCTCTGCCATTGCGGCGGGGCTGGCACGCGGGACCTCGGTCGAAGAGGCGGTGGCGCGCGCCAAAGTCTATATAACCGCCGCCATCCGGCAGGGAATTCCTCTGGGGAAGGGACACGGCCCCGTGCACCATTTTCACAATCTCTATCGACTGGCCGGATGGAATCAGCTGGATTGGAGGTCCTCATAGACGGTGGGAGAGGGAGATGCCGGCTGAAGCCACCCCGCCTGTTGTGCCAGAAGATCCAGGTGCAGCGTGGTCCACTCCTCGAGAGGCATGTAGGGGAAATCCAATCGATCTCTGAGGTTGATCTGTTTGAAATAATGCTTGCATAGCCTGCAATAGTGGACCCGGTAATCGGGTTCGGCCTCGGCATAGAGGTAACCGAGGGATTCATGATATCGGTTGTCGCAGAAGGGGCATTGAAGCCGATGCATGTCCCAGGTTGTTCCGCACCATGAACAGTAACCCTTCCGCTCGCCCTCACCCTGCAGGAAGAGCAGTGCCGGAAGGGAACCGCAGATTGGGCAATAGCCCTTGAGCCAGGTGGCGGGAAGAGGGAATCGTTTCAGGAGGTCTTCTGCGGTCCATTCCAACGACGGACGAAGACAGCTTCTCGCCAGGAAAAGGAGCGAGGAAATGTTGATGCCTTCGGTCTTCACCCATTCCTCCCAGGGTTCCCATTCGTGCTGCAGAAAGCTTTGCCATATTGCCGCCTTCTTGTCCGGATGGCTTTTCAGTGCCTGATGGAGTGCTTCTCCGGCGTTCTGAAATTCCTGATTGGAATCGGGAATGTGATTGATTATGTGAGCCAGCATGGTTTCGGCAGCGTTCGAGTCGAACGGAAAATCCCAGCGGCGGAGCAAGGGGAACCCTTCATCCCATTTGGTTCTGACCAGTTCGGCTGACAACTCCGGGGGAGCCAGCTTCAAGGAACGTTTAGTCTGAGCCTGGATCAAAAAGAGGGCTTCCAGGAAGGGGTAGAACTCCGCATAGGCAGGTTTGCCGGTCCTTGCCAAAGCAAAGCTCTTCCGGATTTTCTCGATGGTTTCCTTTTCTTTTGTTTTCAAATATGCTCTTCCCATCATCGGAAAAGGGAAGCTGAGCGAACCCAACTTCCCTTCAGAAGGTTGCCGGTTGGCTGAAGGCAAAGAGTGACGTAGATCCCGTAGGGCTTAGGGACTATCTCAGAACTCGCTCACACCGTACCGGGAAGTCTCCCGAACGTCATTCCGGCATGCTTCTGGCCGGAATCCAGGTCCTTGAGAGTGTTCTGGACCCCGGCCAAATGCCTGCCGGGGTGACGATGTGTGTCTGTAGCTGGAGCCCTAACTATTCGAAAGTGCACTCGAAGCCTATTAAGTTGACGCGTATGGGCTTTCGCCGGAATGACGTTCAACGGCCTTTGTGCCATTTTTAGATAGTCTCTTACCGGTTCACTCTTTGACCTTCCCCTTTTGTTTCCCGGTTATCCCGCTACGGCATTCTGCTCCTTGGAGGCAGAGTTTCGCAGGAAGCGGGATGCCAGCTTGTGCACGATGCCATGATTCACGCTGGCGATCGCATTCTTGTGATACTTCTTGGGGTCATCCACAACAAGGAAGATGACACGGACCTGGTCGGCATCGAGGAGCTGGGCTTTCGGGTATTTGGCCTTCAGCTTCTCAACCCGCTCTTTAGCAAGGGCAAGCATCGCATCCCGTTCGCCGAAGTTCATGGCCCCGGTGGGGCAAACCTTCACGCATGCGGGGATCAGCCCATTGCTCACCCGGTCGATACACATGGTGCACTTCACGATGCGGCCGTCGGCAGCCTGCCTTGGGATGTCATAAGGGCAGGAATTCCTGACCTCTTCAAAGGGGGCTTCCTTGGCTTTGGGCGTGTAGTAGACCGCCCCTGTCGCTTCGTCCAGAACGGCACCTTCCCCGTACCCCTCAATGGCATCCTTGCATGGGGGTTCCAGGCAATGGCGGCACTGATCGGCGAAGAAGTACCAGGCCGGCTTGCCGTCGGCTTCCACTTCGCTGAAACGAACGAGTTTAAAAGTATTGCCGTCCAGATCCGGTGGATTCTGGTGGCTTCCCGTATTCTTGGTCATTGAGGCCCCATTCTGGTTCCAGTTCTTGCAGGCAACCTGGCACCCTCTGCAGGCCGTACAACGTGTCGTATCGATGAAAAAGCTTTTTCCAGCCATGGCTTAACCTTTCTTGCGGACGTTGACCATAAAAGCCTTGCTTTCCGGAATCCGGGTATTGGGGTCTCCCACCGCCGGGGTGAGCAGATTGGCGCTTTCCCCCCCCTCTGGAGGCCAGACCCAGCCATAGTGCCACGGAATGCCTACCTCATGGACTTCCTGATCCAGGACCTTGAAAGGCTTGAGGCGTTTGGTCACGATGGCAACCGCCTCGAGCGAGCCTCGCGGCGACTCCACAATGACCTTTTCCCCGTTCTTGATGTTGCGATTCTTCGCCAGCTCTTCGCTCATCTCCACAAACATCTGAGGCTCTGCCTCGATCAGCCAGGGGAGCCAGCGAGTTAGAACGCCCGTCTGCCAGTGTTCGGTGACGCGATAGGTTGAGCAAACGAAGGGAAAACGCGGGTCGCAGGACTTGATGACATCGCGGGCCGTGGTGAACATCGCCGCCACGGGGCTGGTCTTTTGCGGACTCAACGGATGCTTCTCAACGGGGCACTCTATGGGTTCATAGTGCTCCGGAAATGGCCCGTCATTCAGGCCGGGACCGTAAATGCTGGCATACCCGTCAGGCTTCATGATGAAGGGCAGTTTCCCATCCTCACGAGCTGTTCCGTCAGGGTTCTTGAGCGGATACCAGGGGCCGTCCGGCACATCCCCTTTCCACTTCTGGGTCGTGTATTTGCCGTCTTTGACTTCCCCGACAAACTCGATGACCGGTTTTTTCGGGTTCCAGGGCTTCCCTGTCGGGTCGACGGATGCCCGGTTGTAAATGATCCTGCGGTTGACCGGCCATGCCCAGCTCCACTTCGGATAGAGCCCTATACCGCTGTCATCGGTCTTGTCCCGGCGGGCCATGTTGTTGCCGTCCTGATTGTAGCTCTGGCAGTAAAGCCAGTTGCCGCTCGATGTCGATCCGTCGTCTTTCAGCATAGCGAAAGCAGGGACCTGATCCCCCTTCTTGTAAGTCTTGTCGCCGATGGTCACATCCTTGGTGAAAAAGCCGTTGATGGCTTTGGCCACCAGGTGGGGATCAAAGGCGTGTTTGGTCATGTAGTCCCACTTCAGCTTCAGGATCGGGTCGGGGAAAGCCCCGCCCGGTTTCTTGTAGAGTGCCCGGATTTCATTGAAAAGCTCGAGAACGATGTCGCCGTCCGGCTTGGACTGCCCCAAGGGGTTTTGCGCTTTGTAGCGCCACTGGGCCCAGCGGCCGCTGTTGGCAATAGAGCCCTCTTTTTCCATGGAGGCTGCGCAGGGGAGGAAGAAAACCTCCGTCTTGATCTTCTTGGGGTCCATCCCAGGACCCTTCCAGAAGGAAGACGTCTCGTTGTCGAAGAGGTTGACAACGACCATCCACTCGAGGTTGGCCATGGCTTCCCGGGTCTTGTTGGCATTGCCGCCGCTGCAGGCGGGATTCTGCCCCCAGGAGAAGAAGCCTTTGAGCTCCTTTTTATACATGGCGTCAAAGAGATCCAGCCAGCTGTATGCTTTGCCATCCTCCAGCTTGGGCATCCAGCCGTACCCGAACTCGTTTTCCGGGGTGGCGGCGTCGCCAAACATGGACTTGAGGAAACTCACCACGTACTTGGGACGATTCTGCCACCAGTTGGCGCTGAGCGGGTCTTTGGACGCCGGAGTGAACTTCTTGTTGTATTCGGCAAGGGAGGTGACCGATGCTGTGGGTACAGGCAAATAGCCGGGCCAGATGTGAAAGAGCAGACCGGTATCGGTGGATCCTTGAACATTGGACTCTCCACGCATGGCGTTCACGCCGCCTCCGGCGATTCCCATGTTACCGAGCAGCAGCTGGACCATGGCCATAGCCCGAATATTTTGCACCCCGACGGTGTGTTGACAGAAACCCATGGCATACATGATGGTCCCTGCTTTATCGGGTATGCCCGTTGCGCTGTATGCCTCGTAAACCTTCACCAGGTCATCCTTGGGGGTCCCGGTGATGCTCGATACCGTATCGAGATCATAGCGCGAATAGTGCTTCTTCATCAGCTGCAACACACAGCGTGGGTCCTGAAGGGTCGGGTCTTTCTTGGGAATGCCGTTTTCATCGACTGTGTATCCCCAGAAAGACTTGTCATAGACACGCTTTTCTGCATTGAAGCCGGAAAAGAGGCCATCCTTGAAACCGAACTTCTCCCCGACGATATAGCCGGCATTTGTATAGTTGACGACGTAATCCTTGAAATACTTATCCTTTTCAAGAATGTATTTGATCATACCGCCGATGAAGGCAATATCCGTTCCGGACCTTAAGGGGGCATAGATGTCCGCCTTGGTGGAAGTCCGCGTAAATCTGGGATCCACGTGGATGATGGTGGCTCCCTTTTCCTGTGCTTTCAACGCCCAGCGAAAGGAAATGGGATGGTTCTCGGCAGCATTGCTGCCCATGATCAGGAGGCAATCACTGTTCGCAAGGTCAATCCAGTGATTGGTCATCGCGCCGCGTCCAAACGACTCTGCCAGAGCCGCTACAGTTGGACTGTGTCAGATACGCGCCTGATGTTCGACATAGACCAGTCCGAGGGCTCTGAGCATGGCCTGATAGACCCAGCATTCCTCATTGTCCAAAGCGGCGCTTCCGACCGAGGCGATGCCGTTGCAGCGATTGACCACCTGCCCTTTTTCATTCTTTGTCGTAAAGGTGGCATCGCGGGTCTTCTTCACTCGCTTGGCGATCTCTTTCAGGGCCCAATCCCAGCTCTTTTCCTGCCACTTGTTGGAGTTGGGTGCCCGGTAGAGCACCTTGGTCATTCTTTTTGGGTTTTGAGCCAGCTGATAGTGGGAGGCTCCCTTGGCGCACAGCGCTCCCTGATTGATGGGATGGTCGGCATCACCTTCCGTGTAAACGACCTGACCCGTTTTGGTGTCGGTGTGGCAGATGATCCCACACCCTACCGCACAGTAACAGCAGATAGTGGGGGTTTCTTTGGCATTCTTGGTACGCAAATCTCCAGTGTAAGCCTGCACCGGGGTGAGATTGAATCCCAATCCGTTCAAGGCAAGGCCAGCAGTCGCCGCACCAGAGATTTTGAGGAAATTTCGACGCGTCAGCTTCATCTTTCTGTCCTCAAAATGTTGGTTAATAAGGCCTTAACCGCTTATTTGGTATGTATTTTCAGACAGTACCTTTTGGGTCTGTTGCCGGGGCACACCTCCTTGGTTTTATGAAAGGTCCTTGGCCAGGTTCATGAAAAAAGCCGATTGTTGCGCTTCATGCTTGAGTCTAAAGTCCTGAAAAGTGTTGATGTAAGGAACACCTCCAGCCAGGCAGAAGCATACAGCAACACTCAATATGTTGTCAATAACACATTGTCGATCAGGGGTTGTCGAAGGGGTGCCTGAGGATGATGGTCTCGGTTCGTCTTGGCCCCACGGATATCATGGCTATGGGGACCCCCGCCATTTCCTCGACCGCCGCAAGGTATTTCCGGGTATTTGCAGGCAGATCGTCAAAGCGCTGCACCGTGCTGAGGTTTTCATTCCACCCCGGGAATTCCTCAAATTCAGGCCGGCACACTTGCAGGGCATCCGATTCGCCGGGCAGTGTATCCCGTTGCCCCGATTCCAGCTGATAGGCCTTTGCTATTTTTAGAGTCGGAATGCCACTGAGCACATCGAGCTTGGTGATCGCCAGTCCCGCCAGACCATTCAGCCTGATCGAAGCCTTCACCACGACCATGTCCAGCCATCCACAGCGGCGCGGCCGGCCGGTTGTGGCGCCGAACTCACCACCGACTTCCCGGATGCGTATACCGGTGTCCCCAAGCAGTTCGGTGGGAAATGGGCCGGCTCCCACGCGCGTTGTGTAGGCTTTGACGATCCCCAGGACTTTATGAATGCGGGTTGGGCCGATCCCGGCCCCGCAGCAGGCATTTCCGGCCAGGGTATTGGATGATGTCACAAAAGGATACGTCCCGTGATCAATGTCGAGGTGCGTTCCCTGGGCACCCTCAAAGAGCAGGTTCTTGCCGTCTTGATCCGCTTTGTGGAGGAATTCGGAAACGTCACCCACAAAGGGTGCTATTCTTTCTCCATAGGCAAGGTATTCCTCTGCGATGGGTGTCGGATCGAGCGGTTCTGCTCCGAAGAAGCGATGCAGTACGAAGTTCTTTTCCTCCAGATTGGTGTGGAGTTTTTCGAGGAAGCTTCTGCTGTCCAGGAGGTCGTGCACTCGGATGCCGTTGCGGCCAACCTTGTCTTCGTAGCAGGGGCCAATCCCTCTTCCGGTGGTGCCGATTTTGGTTTTGCCCTTCCGTTTTTCCCTGACGGCGTCCAGGATTCGATGGTAGGGCATGATGATGTGTGCGTATCGGCTGACAATCAGGTTCTCAGGAGTCACACCCAGCCCATATTCGAGCAAGAGATCCATTTCCCGAATCAATACACTGGGGTCAATCACGACTCCGTTGCCGATAAGACAGGTTTTCCCCGGGTGGAGAATTCCGGAGGGAATGAGGTGAAAGATAAACTTCTCGTTATTGACAACAAGAGTGTGGCCTGCATTGTTACCACCCTGGAAACGGACCACGCAGTCAGCCTTGTCGGAGAGCAGGTCAACAACTTTCCCTTTTCCTTCGTCTCCCCACTGGGTTCCTATGACTATGACATTCGCCATGGGATTCTCTTTCCTGTCTTTTTAGCCCATGAAAAGCAGGGCAGTGAGTGCAGCAAAAATCCGGATACTCTCTTAGAGACTCTCTCAGAGCTCGCTCACACCGTCACCCCGGCGAACGCCGGGGTCCAGAAGACCTATAGAAACCTGGATTCCGGCGTTCGCCGGAATGACGTTCAACAGCCTTTGTGCCATTTTGAGATACTCTCTTAATAGCCCACCACCGGAATGACACGATGTGAATCGAAGAACGCCTAAGACACGCCCTTATACGCGGGTACCTGTAATGAAAAAAACTTGTGGTGTCAAAGACTAATTTGTTGGGATTCTATTGGCCGTCGAGCGCAGGCAATCCCATTACACCAGCCGGCCCCCGATGCTCTATGAAGTCTATGCTTGGGGCGTCCAAATCGGCTTCCAATTCTTGTCCGGTTTTGGGCTCCCCGATTTGTCGAATTGTCGAGCAGGCTCTTGCCCCAAAGGGGCAACATATCATAGCCCAGGGCAACGCCCTGGGGATGGGATAACGCCCCCCCGAAGCGAGCCCTGAAAGGGCGGGACACCTTCTTGTGTCGCCCTTTCAGGGCTTAGACCCTGTTAGGTGGCCCCGTGTCCCAGGGCGTTGCCCTGGGTTATGGTATTCCTGCCCTTTCAGGGCAAACAGTGACCACGATCAGTGCGACTGGCTGGGTGCCAAAAACCGGGCAAGGAATCTGGAATGCTTTCGGGTCGTTTTGGGCACCCCAGTCTATCCTTGCTTTAGGTATTTCTTCATTGTGAGGGTGTTGTATGGGTCCCCTTTCACATAGGAGACTTCATCCATGACCGTTCGAATGAGAAACAGACCGTAGCCGCCTTCGGGGTGTTGCTCAAAGTTCGGCAGCGGCACCTTTTCGAGGTCAAAGCCCATCCCGCGATCTTTGACCTCAACAACCAGTTGCTCTTCATAGACCAGGAAGCGGACGGCAACCTTGGCTTCGGCATCAGGTGCTTGAGTATGCCGGATCGCGTTGGTGCATGCTTCACTCACCGCCAGCTCGATGTTGTCCACGAAATGTTCCTCCAGGCCCGCTTTCTGCAAAGTGGCGCAAATGAGCCTGGAAATCCCGGCCGCCAGGCGGACATAGTCCAGCCTTTGCCCGAACTGCAGGGTAGCCTCGAAGAAGGGTTGACTCATGTCGGGACTTTCCTCTGAACACTCTGCAAACTGCCGGCAGCAGCATCGGCGCTATCAAAAACTTCAATGATGTGATCCAGGCGAATCAGCTCAAAAACAGCTCGTACCCGGTCCTGCAGCGCGGCAATCCTCATGTTGCCGGCCAGTTTGTTTAACGAACGCAGGCAGGCCACCAGAACGCCCAATCCCGAACTGTCCACGAAACTGACGTCGGCCATGTCGATGACCAGGTGGAGCAGCCCGTTGTCTGCACAGGTTTTGACCCTGTCCTTTAGCTCCGGTGCCGAGACCGAGTCAAGGCGGCCGCTGAGCTTCAAAACCGTCACTTCACCAATCTTCTGCTCAGTAATCTCCATGATGCGTGCTCCTTTGTCGACAGGTGAATGCGCAGCCTGCCGGGGGACCTGTGTCTGAATTGTTGTTGAAGAGGTCGTTGACTCTCATTCCGCCCTACACCATGGTTCTCTCGATGGCGAGTAAGGTCATGTCATCCTGGAACTCGTCTCCTCCCCGCCATTCACGGAGTTCTTGTTCCAGCTTTCCCATGAGTGAACGCAATGGCAGGTCCTGCCATCCTCCCAGGATTTTGATCAGTCTTTCCGGTGAGAAGTCCTCTTCCTTTGCGTTCGTACAGTCCGTAATCCCATCGGAATAGAGGATCAAACGCTCTCCGGGCTGCAGCACGATCTCCTGCTCATCGTAGGTGGCTTCCGAGTAAAGTCCCACGGGGAAGCCCCCGCTGCCGACGAATCTGGGCGGGGCCCCTCTTGGCACATGAATAGGAAGAGGCTGCCCGGCCTGCGTGAAGACTATCCGGCCGTTTCGCTTGTCCAGAATGCCGTAAATCATGGTGAAATACTGCATGCTTTTCTCGTCCGACTGGAACCGCCGATTCAGCTCATTCACGGCGGCGGCAGGTGAGACAAGATCATAGCTTTGCTGGATTTCGCAGGATTCCCGGAGCGGATTCCCGGGGGAGGCAAGGGAGGAAAGGGTTTTCGACAGGGTGAAAGAGAGCATGGCGGCCGGAACGCCGTGGCCGGAAACGTCGAGCAAATAGAAGCAGACGTGATGATCGTCGATTTCGAGGTAATGAAAGGTATCCCCCGCAACAAAACTGCATGGCAGGAAAAGCCAGTCGAAGGAGAAGCCGGATGGGCCTCCGGTCGGGTTAGGCAGCAGGTCCTTCTGCATTTTGGCAGCCGCTTCCAGGTCTTTTCGAATGGTGGACAACGCTCCGATGAGCCTCTTGTTGCGATCTTCCAAATCCTGCTTGAGATCTATGACCCGCTCACCGGCTCGAATACGCACCTTTAACTCACTCTTGTCAAACGGCTTGGAGATGTAATCATCCGCACCGGCTTCCATCGCCGTAATCAGCTCGCCTTTGGTATCTTTGGCCGTCAGGATGATGACGTAAAGATATTCCGGAAAAGAGCCCCCGCGGATTTGACGGCACAACTCCAGACCATCCATCCTGGGCATGAGCCAGTCGCTGATCACCAGCTGAAGGTGTTCACGTTTGAGGAGCTCCAGCGCTTCAACCCCGTCCGAGGCGGTAAGCACTTCATGCCCCCACTTCGTGAGAAGCCGGGTCATGAGCAATCGTGTGTCGAGGTCGTCATCAACGGCAAGGATGCGCATCATTTCTTTCCTGTGGGCCTGTTCGGCGATTTCCACCCCATTGATGGTGGTCATCCCGCAAACGGCTGAAGGGCTTCTTGTTTTCACTCAAGCCTGATCGGTTGTTTCATCCCCATGATACACCACATGCACACGTCCCAGATAGCCGGCGAGCTCATCCACGGCCTGAGCGATTCTCACCGCAGCCTTCTCCAGGGCTGCTCGCTCGATGCGACTGCCAATTTCAGTGATCTCGGCAAAACCGTAGCTCTTGCCAAACCCCTTCATGGCATGTCCCAGGTTCCGGATGGTCTCGTATTCACCCCGCTGAAGGGCTGCTGCCAGGCGTGCAAGGTCCTGCCGCCGATTTTCCAGGAACCCCGGGATGAGGTCCTCCAGGTCCGGGTCGGCGATCACGACAATCTTCTCTTCGTCTCCAATCGTCATGGCTGATATGGTCTCCCTTCTGCAATGGCCCTCTAATTCTTCGGGGCCGGGCTATTGGTTTCCGAGTCTCTTGTTATTTCGGATTTTCGTTGCGTTCGGACCCACTCCTTGGCTCCCCTGCCTTTCAACATCCCCAGGTAAAGAGGAATCTTCCAGAGGATGAGAAAAGGCGCCGCTGCCAGGTAGAGCCATATGGCGGGGGGAGCGTGCTTCAGCACCAATCCGGTGAAGACGTAGAAAGCGCTGCCCGCGAGTGCGAAACCAAGGAGTGGTGCCATGGTCGATGAAGCGAGGAGCGCAACGATGAACAACGCGATCAGGGCCAGAACCAGGGCCGAGAGCGGAGGAATCAGCAAATCCATGAAGCCGTCGAAGTAGCGAAACTGCCGCTTTGCGATCCAGGATCGAAGAAGCGACGGCGCCAGTTTGCCCAGAACCTCCAGTCGCCCCCCTTCCCATCGCCTGCGCTGAGATTCCGCCTGCTTTCGGGTGGCCGCCATTTCCGCGCGAACAACGGCGTCCGGGTTGTAATGAACAAGGATTCCATCGAGCAGCAGCAGGGTGCCGAATTCCAGGTCTTCCACAACAGAATGCGCCGGCCACCCGTATTCTAGCAAGGTCTCCGTGCGAAAAGCCATGCCGTTTCCCTTCAAACCGGCCGATCCCCCAAGGCGATTTCGCCCCGCCGGGCGCACATGGTGAAAAACACACAACGCCGCCTCCATGAGGGCGGTCCTCCAGCTTTCGGCTGGATTGGAAGCGCCGTAAAAGCCCTGCACCACGGCGACCTCGGGATGGGAAAGGCTGGCCGAGATCTCCAGCAGAAAATTCGCATCGATGAACGTGTCGGCATCGACAACCACTACTCCGTCGTAAGCGGAAACCGTGTCGGCATGATTTCGGAGGAACCAATCGAGTGCCTGTCCCTTGCCCCGATGCACGAGGTCCGATCGCTCGAAAACCTCAGCCCCCGCTGCCCGTGCTTCCGTTGCCGTTGCATCGTCACAATTGTCCGCAATGACAATGACGCCATACGCGGTGGCAGGATAGGAAGAATTGCGGATTGTGCCGATCGTGGCAACGATTTGTCCCGCTTCATTGTGAGCGGGAACGACGACGGCCAGCTTCCGCGGTCCCGCCTGAGGAGCGATCTTTTTCTTGAAAAAACAGGCGGCCGCCGCCAGTATGACCAGGTAGAGGCTTATCCCCGCCAGCAAGAGGGAAACCAAAGCAAACAGCCATGCCAGCATCACCATCCCTCCTTCGCTATTCTCCAGTACGGCCGGGTGTATTGAGGGCAAAGGAAAAGAGCTCGGCCATACCCCGGCAATTCTCATCCAGATGGTACTGCTTCAGGACCTTGATGCGCCCGTTGCGTCCGAGCGTTTTTCTCCGCTCCGGGTCGCGGAGCAGCCGGGTCAACTGTTGTGCCAGTTCTTCGGCGTTGGAAGGAGCCACGAGCAACCCATCCACACCGTCATCGATGAGCTCGGGGATGCCCGTGATTCGAGTCGAAATGCAGGGGATTTCCTTGGCCATAGCCTCCATCAGCACCACCGGCACCCCCTCGGCAAAGCTTGCGAGCACAAAGACGTCGGCCTGATCATAGCAGGCATGCACCTCATCCTGCCCGACGGCGCCGGTGAAGGTAACATTTTCGGCAATCCCCAACTGCCGGGCCAGGGCGGCGAGCGAATCCCGGTCGTCGCCCCCGCCCACAAAAGTCAGGTGAAAGGGGATGCCCTCCGCCTTGAGGCGGCTGCACGCATCGATCAAGACATGCTGACCTTTCGCCGGGACCAGCCGGCCGACACAGAGGATTTCGGCTGCCGTGTTGGTCGGTTCCGGACGGGGTGTGAAGACCGAAGGATCCACCCCGCAGCGGACAATAGCAAACTTCGACCAGCAGGAATGCGGCACCAGCCGCATCAACTGGCTCTGACAGTAGTAGCTGATGCATCGGACAAACGTCGCCCGCTTCACCTTATCCGCCAGAAGGTTCTCCTCCACATTGTAGAAAATGTCGGGGCCGTGGACGCTCATGCTGAAGTCGACCTTCCCGTAGAGACCGGCGATCATGGCGACCGTAGCGGCCGGATTGGCGAAATGCACGTGGACATGATCGACCTGTTTTTCCCGCCGCATCCAGTCGATGAGCAGGCCCGCTTCAGCAAAATAGGCCAGGCCTTTGAAGAGGCTCTTGGGGCCGCGGCGGCCAAAGGCCAGGGCGCCGACAAGCATGCAGAGATAGCGCCAGGGCCGTTCTTTCAAAAGGCGATAGTGAGACCGGCCCAGCGAGAGCAAGGATGAGTCCTTGATATAGAAGGTCTTGAGAGCGTCCTCATGTTCCACTGCCGTCATCCGGGAGAGATGCTCCGGGCGGCGGATGGAGGTTGTATGCACCTCAAACCCCATGCCTCTCAAGGTCTGGATCTCCCGAAAAATGAAAGTGTGGGAAATCCCCGGATATTCGCTGGCCAGGTAAACCAGTTTCATGGAAGCCATCAGGTCCTCCTCGTAGAAGCCAAAGCCTGTTCAGGCCGACAGACACAGAAACCGGGTCGGCGGGACTTTTCTCATCGTATCGTCGGCGCCCTCGGGGGGCCGCTCCATTTCCTTGACCTCCCCCCCGCCTCTGCGTTCCAGGGCGAGGCTGGACAATCCCCCTGCCGCCAGCATATAGATGGGGCTTGGCATGGCATTCAGCAGGCTGTCAATCATAAAAAGACAGAGGAGTATCGCCAGGGGGACCGCGGCGGAAACGGCGGGTATGCTCCAGGTGCTGACCGGATAGGCCCGCAGAAAAAGCACGGCGGGAGTCAGTATGATCAGGGTTAGACCCGCCAGTCCAAAGAGCCCGGTAGTTCCGAGAATGATGATCCAGTAGCCGTCGGTGATGGTAACGTCCCTGCCCTCTGCGTTGTACACCCTAGACCGTCCCCATCCGCCCCATCCGAAGACCGGGCGTTGCATGGCCTTGTCGATGAGGACATTCTCATTCTCAAGACGGAACTGCAAAGAGGCGGCACGATCCGCGCTGAAGGTGTCCGAAATGAAGCGGACCACGTTCATCCCATCCCAGGAGGCCGTTCCGCGGGTGGTCATATAGAAAATGGGAATGAGCATCAAGACGTAAACGAGGATGGGGGTTCGGAATTTGGTCGAAATGACGATCACGGCAAGCCCGAAAATAAGCAGAACGAGGGCCCCCATCGACTTGCAGAGCACCGTCGTGGCGAGCAACCCGAGCACAAGCCATGCCGGCTTGACCCAATTCAGAAAGGGCAGGTTCGTTGGAATGAATTGATGCTTCAAGAGTGTCACGCCGGTCAGACAGGCACTCACCATCCACATGGCCACCATCAGTCCGTGTGCCATGAAAACCACCGGACGATACCCGCCGCCTCGAAGACTTTGGCCAAATTCCGCCGGGTGAAATCCGTAGGCTATATTGTGAAGCTGCGGGCTGATCACCATCTCGACCAGGCAAAATGGAGAGTAGAAGACTCCTCCAAGGAAGATCCCGATAGCCAGCTCCCGGAGTGAGGCCAGGTCCCGGAAATAGAGCCGTCCGATATAATAGGGAAAGGCCCATTCCATCACATAGTTCTTCATGGCCGAGATGCCGTCATAGAGGCCCAGATCATTGGTCAGCGAGGCCATTACCGGGGAGAGGCACCACAGAACCATCGGCATATCAATGATCCGGAATTGGAACGTGCTGAATCGTTCCGAATCGAACACCGCCGTCCCCAGCAAGATACCGGCACAGGCGGCCATGATCTTCCCGTACTTGGGAAGACCCGGGAATGGATAGGAGTACTGGGGAAGAAACATCCAGGCGAGCAGAAACCCGGCGATGGCCGCACGCCGCGGGGTTAGTTTCGAGTAAAGCCAGAGCACTGCGGGCGGCCAGCCCCACAAGGCAAGGGGAACGAGAGGCGTCATCGCCGCAATCCCATCATGATCTGTTTCACCCGTTTGCCCCACACATCCCAGTTGAGATTCTGTTCGTACCGGTTGCGGCTTGAGGCGCAAAGTGCCTGATACCTCACGGCGTCGCCAAAGGTCCCGGCAATCAAGGCGGCATAATCACGGCCGCCGGCGACAGGGGGCAGAAGATACCCGTTGGTCCCGTCCCGTACCGCGCCCTCTACTCCTCCTGTCCGCGTGGCGATAGAAGGCAACCCGTAAGCGGCGGCTTCGCAGAAAACGATCCCGAAGCACTCGCCGCGCGTCGGCAAAAGCAAAAAATGAGCGTTCTGAAGCAGACCTCTGAGCTCGGCTTCCTGCGCCGGATCGTTCTTGTTCAGAAAAGGAATGACCCTGAAGCTTTTGTGCTCGAAGCCGGCAGGGGGGATGCAGCCGCATACGGTCAGCTCGGCGCTCACCCCCATTCGATCCAGCTCGATCAGTGTCTCCCAGGCAATGGCTCCGCCTTTCCGCTTCCAGTCCACGCCCAGAAAGAGCAGCCTGCAGGGGCCGTCGGTGCCTCTGGCAGGCAGGTCGGACCGCTGGGGGATTGTCTCCAGGTTCGCACCGTAGGGGAAAACATGAACCTTTTCCCTCTGCGCGCCATAGTCGCGCACCGCCGATTCGGCAGCCCATTCGGATGGATAGAGCAGGGTCGCAGCCCTGCGGATGGCATGCTGTTCGAGAAAGTCGGCCTCCCAGAGAAAAACGCTCAAGTACTGTGACTGTTCGTCATAGAGGTCCTTGATCAAGGTGAACGTTGCATCCGACGAATAGACGATGGGGATGGATGTCTTCAAAAAGGCAAGCTGCGCTGCTCCAGCGGGGGAAAAAACGGCATCGAATCGCTTGCCCCGCAGACGCTGCGTCAACCAGGCGCCATGCCGGAGAGCGAGAGCGACGGACCGGGTCCAGTCATACCTTTTTCCTGTTGCAAACTGCGATACCCGGCTCATTGACCCCAATACTCTGTCCAGAGAAGGCGTTTGGGGTTGAATCAGAGTCACCTCCCCGCAGTGCCGCTCCAACGATCGGACCATACTGCTGAAGATGCCGGACCAGGAGGTTCGGTTGAGGGGATCGAATTTGGAGATGAAAGCGATCTTCATAAGGTCACAACTCCCCACCGCAGGTTATCAGGTGACTATCCGTTTTCAGATTACGGGCGGAACTCGCGATAGAGCTCAACCACCTGCTGCGCTTTGGCCGCCCATGAAAACGATCGACCCCGTTCGAAAGCGCCCGTGCCCAGGCGGGCGCGCAACCCGTGATCCGATACCAGCCGGGTGATTTCCCGGGCAAAGGCCTCGACGATGAAGTCGCGGGATCGAGGTCCCACCTTGAAGCCGCAGTCCGGCGTGACGTATTCCGCAATCCCTCCGTTGTCGACAACGATGCAGGGCAGGCTGTGGGCCATCGCTTCCAACACCACCGCACCTCCAAACTCGCGAATGGAAGGGAAACAAAAGATGTCCGCCTGGCGATAGTAATGGTCCGTCTGATCCTGAGTCACCCAGCCCGTCAGAATGACCGTCGGCTCCAAATTCAGAAGCTTGATCAGGCGGTTCAGGTTCTCTCTCTCCGGGCCGTCGCCGACAAGGGTGAGCTGGACCCGTTTGCGCACCTCGCCTTCGAGATGTGCCACTGCTTCCAGGAGCATGTCGGCGCCCTTGTAGGCCGTGAGCCGTCCGACAAAGAGGAGCCGTACAGGCGTTTTCTCAGCGGGTTCGCCGGTCTTGCGGAAGAAAAAGGACTCATCCACGCCGTTTTCAGGAAACAGCCGGATGCGGTTCGGGCGCAGCCCGAGGGTTCGAATCAGCATATCGCGGGTGAAGGTGGAACCGGAGAGTACGCAGTCCGCCTGCCGGTAAGTCGTCGCGTAGCCGGGCAGCAGCCGCGAGAAGAGCCGCAAAAAATTGTAGTGAGCATACTCCTTTCGGGCCACCTGGCCGAAACCGCTTGGGAAAGGCACGCCACCATTGACCGGCCCGAGGATAAAAGGGACCTTTGGCCGGGCGGACCGGCAGGCTTCAATCAGCTTTGCCGGGTAGCGCGGCAGCATGGGCGTTAAGACGTGGACCACGTCGAAATCACCCTGCCGGACCCTTCCGGCAAAGTGATCATAAATGCTGCGGTTGAATTGCGCATACACTGGATAGCTCAGAGCGTGTTGCAGCGGCCAGTTCACCCCGCCCCGCGAGGTCGCTCGGGCAACGGCCGCATAGTAGCGCCGGATTGCCGAGGATTCCGGCATATAGATGATCTCCCGGTCACCCCTGACCTTTTCGAGCGCCGGGTAATTGCGCTCATGGGTCACCAGTGTGACTTTCACCAGACGGCTGATGCCGTCGAAGAATCGGAAGGCCACCAGCGGGACGGAAGGCCATTCCGGATTGCATTGTTCCATCACCTGGAGGACTCGGATTTGGGGCATGATGCGTTGTCCCTTGTTCAAGAGTATTCTTCGATGAATCGCAATTGAAACTCTGGATACCAGGCACGGAGCTCCGCCGGGCCTTTAGAAAATATCTCTTTCATCCGCTGCCGGGCAAACAGGATGCCGCGGGCATTGGGAAGGGTGAAATTGCGCTGCATCAGGTCTTTGCCGAGGAGAATGAGCATCCTTCGGGCCAGGAGTCTTCGTGAGAGACGCATCGAACGTTCCAGATCGGTGCTGTAGATGCGGTGAAGAACGAGCGGGTTCATATTGCCGAGTGCCGCCACCACAAAAGGATTCAAGCGCCCCCCGGAGGCCCCGAGATGGCAGAGACGCCCGTTGAGCGCGGTCAGCAGCAGTCCGTGACGGGAAGCCCGGTAGCCCATGTCTGAGTCTTCTCCTGCGGCGTACCGGGTCATGATTTCATCGAAAGGTTCCCGTTCGCAGATGCTGCGGCGAAAAGTCATTCCCCATCCGGCCATAAGCTCACGCGTGCCGATCTCCGGGCGCCTGAGGGCCGGCGGGAGAGGGTGTCGGGGGAACTCGGCGTCGTAAGGTACAAAGAGATCTTCCGCCCGCAGGATGCGGCGGACCATCCGGGCCGTCGGGCCATATTGCCTGGTGGTTCCATGGATGCTCGGGTGCAAGGCTTCAGGATCGTCGGGATGGTCGGGGGGGAGAGGTACGTGCATGGCATTCACCCCGGCAACGACGCCGTCGGGATCGGCTTCGTAGATGCGCAGGATTGCTTCGGCGCAGTCAGGGTACATGAGAGAATCGTCGTCGATCAGGAAAAGCACGTCAGCCGTTGCCAACCGCACGCCCTGATTGCGCTGAAAAGCGCTCGATCGCCGTTCGGCTTCGACATAGCGCCACGTGATCGGGGCCTGCCCTTCGGGCCGGGTGCGCGTCCGGTCTTCGGCCACATCCCTCATGATCTCAGCTCGTAACGCTTCCCAGTCCGGGCTGGCATCCACCACCACCACTTCCGCCGGCAGCCGTGTTTGCTGGAGCGCCAGACGGAGACATCGCGGCAGGATATGCCTGCGGTTATACGTGGCGATCACCAGCGCCCATGTCAATTCCTGCGGATTATGCGACACCATCGCCTTCCTCCGTCAAGTCCGTCTTGAAGAGACTCCTCGGTCCAGCGCCACAGAAATAAGCGGCCGGATTCCCTTTCGTCATACCGGCGAAGCCTGTCCCGGCATGCACCGAGCCGGGAGCCGGAACCCAGGAAGCTCACCTGGATTCAGGCCAGAAACATTCCTGAATGACGACTTGCGGTCAGGGTCACTCTATTGTACATCGCTGTACGAACGAACGTCACGGATATGCCGGCCCGTGGGGTGATAACTTCCCCGTGGCCCGAAGGGCCTGAACATACCAGCCCAGGGCAACGCCCTGGGATTCGAATCCGCCACCCAAGTCCGAGCCCCAGCGGGGCGCAACAATTGGGGCCGACCGCATCGCTTTGGACCTCAATGCAAAACACCTCAATCCCATACATATCGCTCATCATATGCCAATTGATATCGCTCTAACAACGCCCGGTATTCATCTTGAAATGATCGGCGCCGGTGATGTTCCTCCTGGTTGTCGATGTAAGCCACCAAAGCCTCTAACCCCGACTGGCTGATAGAGAATGCCCCGTATCCGTTTTGCCAATGAAAACTACGAAATTCCGGGTCTCTGGTCTTGAGCCATTTTGAGGAACCGGTTTTGACCTCCTCGACGAGCATGGCAATGGTTAGGGTGCGGGACAGATTGCAGAGGATATGGACATGATCGGTAGTCCCTCCTATGCGGATGGCTGGAGTGTGGCATTGTTTAAGGATACCGGCAAGGTAGCTGTATAGCTCGCGGCGAAGAGGTTCGGCAAACACGGGAAGCCGGTTTTTGGTGCTGAACACTATTTGAATGAGGATCTTGGCTAGAGACTGCGACATTGTGTTGTTCTTTGTTTCGCCCTTACAGGGCTTGTATTGAATGGTGACTGGTGCACCTCCCCCAGGGCGTTGCCCTGGGCTGGTATGTTTAGCCCCATTCGGGGCTGATTATGCTCGTTTGCACTGCTTAGCAGTGCATCCCGGAAAGGAGTTTCCGGATTCCCGTTCGTCATACCGGCGAAGCCTGTCCCAGCATGCACCAAGCCGGGAGCCGGAACCCAGGAGGCTTTCCAGGGAAACAAGCCAGTCAAATGCCGGAATGGCGACTTGCGGTCAGGGTCACTCTTATTGTATAGCGCTGTCCTCTGTGCTCTTTGTACACCCCAGAGCCCTGCGCAATGCTGCGATCCAGCCCCGCTCCGGCGAGTAGAATTGCTCTTGATATTTCAGACACGCTTCACGCTTTTGTTCATAAAGGTTCTTATCGCCTTGCAGTGCGAGAATGGCGTCGCCGTAACCGGCAACATCGTTGGGCTCCACTTCCACCACGGCGTTGCGCACATAGTCCAGCGCCGGACACGCTGACGAGGTGATCACGGGGCGGCCGGCTAGAATTCCCTCGACGACTACCTTGTTGAAACCCTCTATGAAGTCCGTCGTTGTCGGTACGATCAACACCTGTGCCCGATCGAGCATTGCCTGCATCTGCGGTTTGAGGCAGTACCCGTGTGTATGAAACATTTGGTCAACGCCTCCTCGCACTGCAGCGGTGCGTAACGCATCGAGGGTCGAGCCGTCCCCGCATAGATCGAAGGAAATGCCGAGATGTCCCTCCCTGACGAAGTGCCGTGCTATCTCCAGCAGGTCGAACACCCCTTTGTTCCGCTCGATGCGGCCGGCAAAGAGCACCCGGAAGGGCCTGTCGTCGTGGCGCGGGGCCTGCAATGCGGCGAAGGTGTTCCGGCGGTAGGTCGGTAGAAAATTAAAGATCGGACGCGCCAATCCACCGGCCACCTGATTGACCTGGCGATTGATATCCTGCGAAATGCTCATGATCCCCCATACCCAACGGCTGAAAAAACACCGGTTCAACCCGCTGATCAGACGCTGCGGACTTCTCGGCACCTTGTGCTTCGGCCACAACATGCAATGGAGCGCCGGAATGACTCTGACGCCGCACGGCGGCAGAAGCGAGAGAATATACCAGTCTGCAGTGCCCTCGGCGATCACGGCCACATCCGCTCTAAAGCGCAGTGCCCGTGCCATGATCAGCATGGCATACCATAATGCGGCGACGTGATAGAACGGGCCGTGGGCCTTTGGCCATCGCTTCGGCAAATGCTCGATGGTGAATTGCCCGGCGCGGATGTACTCTCGATGTGGGTGTGCAGAGACAACATAACCTTCTGCCGACAGCTCACGGCACAAATCGAAGAATTGTGCGCTGTAAGTCATTGAGACCTGCGAAGGATCATCCCGGCCGGCCTGCCAGTGGCAAAACGTTCCGATGACATTACCGGGGCCTGCAGCATAAAAAAGTCTCAGAGTCTTCGCCATTGTCCTCGCATCTCAAAAGGTGAAAATTTGAGTCATCCGGCTCAAATCCATCACGAAGGCCATGGAAGATGAAAAAGCGGTTCCGCAAGCAACCTTCGCGAGTGAGTCGCTCTTTTGTTGAGGTCAAGCCTGCTCAATACCCCTCAGTGCCCTGCGCAATGCTGCGGTCCAGCCCCGCTCCGGGGAGTAGAACTGCTCTTGATATTTCATACACGCTTCACGCTTTTGTTCATAAAGGCTCTTATCGCCTTGCAGTACGAGAATGGCGTCGCCGTAACCGGCAACATCGTTGGGCCCTACTTCCACCACGGCGTCGCGCACATAGTCCAGCGCCGGGCAAACCGAGGAAGTGATCACTGGCCGGCCCGCCAGAATGCCCTCTACAACCACCTGGTTAAAGCCTTCGATAAAGTCCGTTGTCGTCGGCACGATGAGCACCTGTGAGCGATTGAGCATTGCCTGCATCCGCGGTTTGAGGCAGTAGCCGTGCAGGTGAAACACCTCGTCGATGCCCTCTCGTGCTGCGGCGTCCCGCAACGCATCCAGGGCCGAGCCGTCGCCGCACAAATCGAAGGAAATCCCATGGCACCCCTCCCTGACGAAGCGTCGCGCTATCTCCAGGAGGTCGAAGACGCCTTTGTCTCGTTCAATGCGGCCGGCAAAGAGCACATGGAAAGGCTTGTCGTCGTGGCGCGGCGCCTGCACGGCGGCGAAGGTGTCCGGGCGGTAGGTCGGCAGAAAGTCGACTATCGGCCGCGGCACCCCGCCGGTGACCAAACTGACCTGGTGGTTGATGTCGTCGGAGGCGCTCAGGATTCCCCACGCCCAACGGCTGAAAAAACATCGATTGAACCGGTTGATTAGACGCTGCGATCTTCCGGGGGCCTGATGCTTTGGCCACAACATGCAATGGAGCGCCGGAATGACCTTGACACCGCAACGCGACAGCAGTGAGAGCACAAACCAGTCGGTTGTGCCTTCCGCGATCACGGCCGCATCCGCTCTGAAACGCAGTGCCCGAGCCATGATCAGCGTGCCGTACCACAATGCCGCCACGTGGTAGAACGGGCCGCGGGCGCTCGACCACGGCTTCGGTAAATGCTCCAGGGTGAAGGGCCCCTCGCGGATGAGCTCTCGATGAGGATGGGACGAGACAATATAGCCTTCCGCCGACAGCTCACGGCACAAATCGAAAAACTGTCCGCTGTAAGTCATGGAAACCTGCGATGGATCGTCCCAGCCTTCCCGCCAGTGACGAAACGTCCCGATGACATTCCCGGGTCCTGCCGCATAAAAGAGTCTGAGAGTTCTGGCCATTATTCTCTCATCGCCAAAAAGTTGTTGATTCCGATCCTTCCTGTCTTCGTGTTTAAATGGTTCTGTTTCAGGTTCGCCCGAAGGGCGCTAACTTGACAGGAGCCGGGTCAGCGGTCCTGCCGAATTCGGTCGCGAAGCGCTTTCGCGTGGGTGCGGTAATCAAAGGTTGAAACCGCCCGCCGGCGGGCGGCCTGTCCCATTTCCGCACGACGATCCGGGCGGCTTGCCAGCATCAGCATGGCGGACTCGAGACCCGCCACATCCTTCTGTTCAACCAGGACACCTTCAACCCCGCTGGTGATCATGTCCGGTGTGCCGCCAATGAGCGAACAGATCACCGGCAGGCCGCAGGCCATCGCTTCCATCACGGAGACCGGTGCGGCTTCACCGAGACCGAAGCTCGGCAGCACGAAGGCGTCAGCCTCCTGGAGCAGTCGCAAAACGGCCTTTTCCGAGAGAATACCCGGCATGGCTACGCGATCAGCGAGGTCCAGACGCCGGACCTGCTCTTCAATAACATTCCGGTGGGGACCTTCTCCCGCAATGGTGTATCGGAGATCACAGCCCTGATTGAGTGCCAGGCGCATCGCTTCCAATGCGATTTCATGGCCTTTGGTCGGGTTCAAACGAGCGACCGTGGCCATGTGCAGCCGATCGGGGAGATGGGACCTGAGACCCTCATCTCGGAACCGGTCGGTATCCACCCCCATGGGGATAACCGGTACCCGCTCCCGCGGCAGACCGACCTGGTGAACAATCTGGTCCTGCAGTGGACGGGTTACCGCAGAGACGAATGCCGCTGAGCGCATCTTGGACGTGTGATCTTTGCCGTAGACCGGAAGGTCGCCGTGAAGCGTCAGGCTGTAGGTCGGGCCGCCGAGCGTGCGGCACAGAGCGGCCAGGTGCGCGGCATCGGCGCAGGAATGAACATGAATGTGGTCAAGCCGATGGCGGCGTGAAAAATTCCAAAGATCGGCGGCGCAGGGAACCAGCGCCAGGGTGCGGGCTTTTTCACGCAGAGTCGATTCATCGAGCCGGGCAAGATAGCCACACGTTGCCGCCATGCCGCCGGGTCTGCGGACCACCGTCGAGAGGACGTTCAGCCAGTCGGGGGGGAAAACATAGTGGGTCTGCCGGCGTGCCGGGTCGGCAAAATCGTGAGGGCATGCTTCGGGCAGGGGCCGCCGTGTCGAGAGGATGTGGACCTCGTCGCCCAGCGCCCGGATGGCGCTGAGCTCCCGCCAGAAGAAAGCATGAGTCTGAGACGGAAATTCCGGCACAAGATATCCCAAGTTCATAAGGGCTTTCCTATCCATTCCGGTTGTGAGCGGTTTGCCGGACGCGCGCCGGGATACCCACGGCCACACCGTGTTCCGGCACATCGTGCAGGACCACGGCGTTCGCTCCGATTCGGGCGTGATTTCCAATGGTCAGGCCCCCCAAAATCTTGGCCCCGGCGCCGATATCCACGTGGCCGCCGATCTTTGGAAGCCCTTCCCTCGGTCCCCCGTAGCCGATTGTCACCTGCTGAAAAATGAGGCAGTTGGGGCCGATTTCCGCATCGGGATGGATGACGATCCCGTTTGGATGCGGGATCAGCAGGCCGCCTCCAATGCGGCAGTTGAGTGGTATGTCGGTCCCGGTCACGGCGCTCCAGAAACGATGGCGCATCACAGTGAAAGTTCTCAGAAGAAAAGACAACCCGCCTCGTTTCTCCCGAAGCGATTGATAATAGCGGATGGTTCGCAACAACCGTTTCGAAGGGTCCCACCGGCCCAAAGCAAAGCTTTCCCTTCGCCAGTCGGGCGTATGAGCCGAAATCTCCGGGGAACGGTCTAATCCTTTGGGTCCCATGGGCATTCTCCTGCCATTACCAGCCGGCCAGAGTTTTCGCGCCAGCCAGCAGGGCAAAGCACAATGCGAAATAGGCCAGATCGATCATTGGCATCCAGACGCCGTAGCGTCGAATGAAGCCGACAAGCAGCAGGTATTCCGCGAATTGGGATGAGACATAGCCCGCGATGAGCCCCTTCACTCCGGCCTGTGAGCCTCCCAGAAGCATGAGCCCAAGCATGAGGACCGACTTGATCGCGTTGTAGGTCATCATCCTGAATGAATCCCCCCGGGCGAGCATCATCGGGCTGAGGGAGAGGTTCACCACGGTGGGAATGGCCCCGATGGCGAGCAGGCCCAGCATCCATCCGCCGTCCTGATAGCGGCTGTCATAGAGGAGGTTGATGATGGGCCGGCTGAAAAGGATCAGCAGGCACGACGGCACAACGGCTCCTGCGAGCAGGACCATACGAAGACGCCGCATTTTGTAAAGCGCCCAATAGGGATCGTCCGAGGCGAGGCGCGAGTAGAGCGGGAACAGTACGCTGTTTGACAGCGTCGTGAAGGCCATGACGAAGGTTTGCGACAGGGCGAAGGCAATGGAATAGATCCCCAGTTCACTCATGGTCAGGAGGTAGCCCAGGATCAGCCGATCGCCCTGCGAAGCCAGGAAAGTGAAGGCGGTGCTGATGAAAATCCAGCGGCCGAAGCGCACCAGCTCCGCGCGCGCCTCAGGTTCCCAGGCCGGCCGATGGGGGATGCCGGGGAGGAATACATAGCCCATGATCGTCCTCGACAGGGAACCGACCAGCCCTCCCACCACCAGCGCCCACACGGAGGGGATATACCAGGCGAAAAGGACCATGACACCGAGACCCAGCAGCTGGTTGAAGAAATCCAGAATAGTGATGCGCCCCAGGTTAAGCTGCCGGTTCAGAGTGAAGAAAGCGGTCGAGCAGAGTCCGGCCAGAGCTGAGTTGAACCCTACCACGGGGAGCAGGATGAGGACCTGCGGCTGAGAATAGAAGACCGAGAGCGGCCAGGCAACCGCGCAGGAAAAGAGGAACAACCCGAATCCCCGAATAATCTGAACGGTCCAGGCCGTGCGCAGGAACGCGAGATCATCGCCTCGCTTGCTCTGCACAATGCTGGGTCCGATACCGATATCGGAAAACATGTGCAGTCCCTGCATAAAAACGTTGATGAGGGCCATCAGCCCAAAAGCTTCGGGAAAAAGCAGGCGAGCCAGGACCAGGTTGCCCACCAGGCGAAAGAACTGAGACCCGCCGTAACTGACCAGGGTCCAGAGGGAGCTCTTGATCACGACTCGCTTCAGGCCCCGGAGCTCTTCAGGTTGTTCGCTTCCCACCGGAGTTCCGTCGTCGAGCCCCCCGTCGGTGGATTGGACCGTCTTCTCATCGGCAAGCGAATCATTCATGGTGGTTCTTCATTCTTATGGTCTTTTCGATTTCAGACCATGCGATTCATTTCGGGCCGGCCTGCACCTTCCGTGAGGATTGCTTCGATTCTTTTCTGATCCTGACAACGAAACCGACCACGATTCCCAGCAGGACCCCCACATTGTTTGCAACCATGTCGTCAGCCGAGTAGTGTCTGCCAGGAATCGACTGCTGTAGATACTTCAAAAAAAATCCCACGAGGGCCATGGAAAGTGCTGCGTAGAGGGCATGGCGCAATCGGGGGAAATCGTACATGGGAAGAAAGGCCAGCAGGAAAAAGGCGATCACGCGAGCCGCCAGGCCGGTTGGGAACCCCCCTTCAGGCAGGCTCCCGTGGGGAATCATAGACCCGACACAGACTGCCGCAAGCACCATGAGCCACAGCCAGAACACCTTTCTCTCTCTGGGAAATTGCATAGGCTAATACTCCCGGACGCGTCTTGGAAGTCCCCATCGTTGCCTCAGCCAACAACCCAGGATGACACCCGAGAGCACCCCAAGGAAGTTGGCCGCCAGGTCCCCTGACTCAACACTCCTTCCCGGAATGAACTGCTGCAGGCACTCAAGGACCGGATTCAACAAGAAGATCAGCGCAATACCGATCACCATGGTCCTCGATCTCATCGTGGACAACACCAGCAGCCCGCTCAGCACAAGGTACGCCACCCAGTGCATTGCCTTGTCATATTCCCCAATGGAGACATTCGGCAGCAGAGAGCCGGCGGTGATGGCAACGGCTGCTCCAACCGCCATCCATCGCAGGGTACTGGGGGGCGAGTGAGATCGACCCGGCCCGGAATCGCGGGCAATACGTTCCAGATCGCTCGACCGCAGGCATACGGTATCGCCTCGGAGGACTGTCCCGACCTTACCGCCGTCAATCAAGCCCTGGACTTCGGATATGGGCATGCCAAGGATCGATGCTGCATCCGAAATCGTCAATAAATCGTGAAAGCGATCCCTCTTCATCATCTCTGAACCCGCAGGGATTCGAACGGCTGCAACCCGTTGCCCTGTCTACCGCATCGAACCAAAAGTACGTTCCCCCCTCTGGAGGCAGAGGCCAGGTTTTCTCCCTCTCCACCGCTTCGGGGGAGAGGGGTGGGGTGAGGGGGCCGAGCGCAAGATCGATCTTCCCTCACCCCAACCCTCTCCCTGAGGGAGAGGGAGCAAACCGCCCCTTCAAGGGGGGGAACGAATTTACGGCGCGAAGATCTATCCTGTATTCCCGATATCGTTCAGCTTTTGCAGGGCCTGCCTGACCATGGGGAAGGGGATTTTCGTCATCACGCCGTCAAACCAGGTGAGCGGTCTGATTCCCCCCCAGTTCAACACCGCTGCCATCGCCGGGACCTCCAGCCTCAAGACAAGCTCCGTGGTGTGTGCGAAATCCATCAGTTTGGTCCTATCCCCCTGAGCGATGAGCACCACCACCTGGGCCAGGGTTACCAGGAGCTCGGTCGCATCCGTCAGCAGGATGGGAGCACTGTCCACAAGGATGAAATCGTAATGTCTCGACATTTCGCTGAGCAGCACAGGCACCTGGCGGCGGAACTCCGACGTCCATTCCACATCGCCCAACAAAAGGAAATCGATCCCCCTCTCCTGGTCCGCGAGCAGAGCAATGTCAAGGTCGACCGTTTCGAGAAGTTGCCTCGCTCGGACCTCCTCACGCAGCCTTGCCTCGCTTTGCTTCTCAGTCGCCGCGAGGGGAAAGAAGTCACGAAAGGCTTTGGCCACGCTGTCGCTTTGGAGATCGCCCTTTTGTCCGGCCATTTCCGCCACCCCTGGATGGATCGTGTTGGCATCGACAATGAGGACCTTCCGGCAAAAATGCTTCATGGCCTGGGCCGTATTGATGGTGATGCCCGTTGTGCCGCTTTGCACGTCGACAGCGGTCATGAGGGCAATTTTCGCCCCGTGCTTGAGGCGTTCCTTATTGAGGCGCACGGCCAGGCTTCGAACCGCTTTAGCTACAATGTGGTCCGGATCGTCCAGCATGACCCGGGCAAAGCTCGTGATGCCTCCTCTCTCCTGCGATGGGTAGCAGGATATCGGCCAGGTCGGCGGATGTCCCAGATAGTTCAAAATGTCCTTCGGACTGCGGATGCGGTTGTCAAGAAAATCGTAGATGACAAACGCCACTGCCGCCAGACCGAAAGAGAGGATAATAGTCAGCAGATAAAGCTTTTTCAGATTACTGCCCGAGGCGCTTTCGGGCTTGACCGCATAGGCTTCGATGGAAACCCGTAGAGGGGTTTTGGATTCCAGTTCCAGGTTCCTGATTCGGTCCTGAAGATCGAAGAGCTTCGTCCGCTTGTTTTCCAGGTCCTTGAGCAGCTCCTGGCCCCTCAGCATTTCCAGAGACATCTTTTCCAGATTGGCCTGGGCTTCTTCCATCTTGTTCTTGAGTTCCGCGGCGTTTCCTTCCCTGGCCAGATAGGCGTGCCTGGCTTCAATCAGTTTCTTGGCCAGCTCGTAGTCCCGCTTCTCATTGACCAACCTTTCATCCCGCTCACGCACCTCCTCGCGGGTTTTCCGCTCATAGTCCTGCATGGCTTCCATGCGTTGTTCCACGTAGCGGCGATCAGGGTTGTCCCGGGCGATTCCGTCCATCATCGTCCGCAGCTCCTGGAGCTTCTGATAGGTCCAGTTGGCCACATGCCAGATGGATTGGTCGTTGGCCACCATCTCGTCTGACAGGACCTTGTTCGGGATCTTTTTCAGCTCTTTGGCCATCGCCTCGGTGGCCTGGTATTCCTTTTCCGCGGAGAGTTTGGCCTTGTAGGCATCGAGATAGCCGGTCTGAAGGCTGAGGTAGCGACCCAGGTGGATGTTGCTCTGATCTTGAAAGGAGATGCTCTTCGTGGAAAGAGCGAGCTTGTTGACCTCCTCTTCGGTATTCCTGATCTCTTCCTGGATCTTGTCCCGCTCCTCGCTCAGAAACTTGATCCTTCGGGTATCCTTATTCTCCTCCTCACTCTGCAGTTTGCGCAGATAGGTATCCATGATCGCGTTCAGCATTTCGGCCAGACCCTCGGGTGAGCTCCCCGTCAGTTTCAATGCAAGCAGATGGGTATTGGGGACTGCATCCGTCACAAGGTTTCTCTTCAGCAGTGCGGCTGCAGCCGGGTAATCCAGGTCCTTCGGTTTGAACCGCCATCGGATGTCTTCAGGCAGACTTTGAATCGCTGCTTCGATGATTCCAATGCTTCCGAGGCGTTCCACCTGGGTCCTGGAGTAGTCGGAGAAATAGCTGACGATGTTTTCATCGGTCTGCCGGGTCAGGGTGGGGATCTCTCGGGCAATGAGCAGTCTCCCGGTGACTTCAAACACAAAACTGCCCTTGACGATGGCGAAGGGCACCAGCATGGCGAAGAGGAACCCCCCCAGGATCAGGATGATCATCTTCCGGCGCTGCAAAAACGCCATCACGTCAAACTTTTTGCCCTTGTAGGGAATCGAAGGCAGTGGTGTGGAATCGCTCTTCAAGTAGAGCTCCCCTAACCGCCTCCTACAAAAGTCTCCGGGCGTCATTCCGGAAGCCGGAATCCAGGTCTTTCAGAACCTTCTGGACCCCGGCCTTCGCCGGGGTGACGGAAATTGAGAATTCTGCAAGAGACACATGAGTTCGCCAATACACCTGCCGGGCGGCCCTGCTCGTGGCAGTCGTCCCGGCTGAAAAGTCGAAACGTATCGCGTGCGTACCTATTTCGTCGCTGCAATGCCCAGGGTGATCACCTGCATCATGGGTGAAAACTGGTTCACAATATAGCTGAACCTGGACAGGGTCGTCGGACTGACGTAGATGATGTCGTTGGCATGCAGAACGTAGTTCTGGGTGAACACGCCGGTTTCCACCTGCTTTTCCAGATCAACCTCCACGACACTCCCTTGTTTGTCGGCGGAGCGCACCAGATAGGTCTTTGCCAGATTGGCATCCTTGGTCGGACCGCCCGCCAGCATGACGGCATCGAGGTAGGTGAGGCGCGTTCGGATGGGAACTGCGCCGGGTTTGGCTACCTCGCCCATGACATAGACCAGTTCATCTTCACCTTCCGGGATGAAGACGATGTCGTTGTTGCGAATCGCAGCATTCAGGGCGGTGTTGCCTTTGTGCAGGAGCTCGTTCAAATCGACCCAGATGACGGTCTCTTTCCCCCGGATGATGGAGCATTTTCGCAGAATGGTGTTCGTCTGCGATGCAGGCAGACCTCCCGCCAGGGCCAGGGCTTCGAGCAGGGTCCCTTTGCCGGGAAAGCGCACCACTCCAGGATTGGCCACCCGGCCCAGCACAAAGGCTTTATTGTTGTTGTAGCTCTTCATCGCAATGGTCACTTCCGGGCTTTCGTAAAACTTCGAGAGCCGATGGGCGATCTCATCAGCCAGCTGCGTGACGGTTTTTCCGCTGGCATTGAAGGTGCCGATTCGGTTGACCGAAATGGTTCCATCCGGTCCGACAATAACGTTGTCATCAGAGACTTCGGGTCGATGCCAGATGGTGAGCTTGAAAACGTCGCCCGGACCGACGAAGTATTCTTCCGGCACCTCCTGGGAAAAACGGTCGACAACGTCCGCCGTGGCGAATGCCTCTGAAGGGGCTGCCGTTTCAAACTTGAGCTTCGGCACCGGAGGAGGTGCTTCGGTTGGCGCCGGCCTGGCCTGGTAGCACGCGCTGAGGGAAGCAAGGACCCAGAGCAGGAGTACGCAGAAAGAACACGACAGCAGGCGTGCCGAAAGAGAGCGACGCGACCTTATCGAAGTTCGATGGGTCGAAGGCGACGGCCTGGACCCGGGCACAGCGCCGCGGAAATAAGTGTCTGAATCCCCCTTCGTCATACCGGCAGGCTTTACCGTTAAGCCGGTATCCAGGAAGTTCTTTTGGATTCCGGCCGGAAACATGCCGGAATGACGACTTGCGGCACGGGTCACTCTATTGTGCAGCGCTGTACGGATTAGCCGGGACGGTTCGTAGACCTTCATCGTCTCTTCGCATCCGTGGTGCGGGTGGCCAGTCCATGCCGCCGGTTGTGCAGAGGTCTTCCGAAAAGGGTGCCAAAGACAAAGCGCAGGACCCCGAAGAACTCCGGGACAACGATCAAGGAGCAGTGCCAGGCGTATTTCCCGGCATCGACCGGAGACAAGGATTTGTCCGTCATAAAGTAGGAAATTCTGAAGAGTCTGGGAAATAGAAGCAGCAGCACTGCCGGTATCCAGAGTGTCAGGAGCGAAGGCTGTCGGCCGGCCCCGACGATCCCGGCGGCAAAGAGCGCCAGAGCGCCTCCGCCGCGCACAATAATGCGAATCAGTTCATGGAACCAGAAGCCGTGAGCGGCAGTGAGGAAGCGCAGGGTCACCGCCGCATACCCATAGCCCGTGCGATAGGCCCGCCGCCAATACTGGCCGGGCCGGGTCATAGCCAGGTCGTGCCGGGTCATCGGTTCGTCCAGTTGACGGATGGCAAAACCCTGCAGTCGCACACGCTGACTCAGTTCCGGGTCCTCACCCCCGACCAGGAGTTCATCATACCCACCCGTAGCTTCTAGCACCCTGCGCCAGATCATGACGTCTCCCCCAAACGCCTCGCACTCCCCCGGGGGGGCATTCCATTCGAGGTCGGCAATCCAGTTGTAGACCGACGCCTCAGGATGCATCTCCTTGCGATTGCCGCGCACCGCTCCGACATTTGGAGCCGAAGCAATCGCCTCAGCAGCCTTTTCCATCCATTCCGGGTCGAGGATCGTATCCGAGTCGAGGAACTGGACCAGCGGCGAGGTCCCCGCGCGCCAGCCGGCATTCCTGCCAAGACCGGGAGTGGGGTACTCCGGATGGAGTTCAATCACCCAGACGTCGGCAAAGCGCCGCGCAACCGCCACACTCTCATCCGTTGAACCGCCATCCACGTAATAGATGAAGATCCGACCGCGGGAGTAGCGGCTCCGCAGTACGCTTTCGATGCACCGAGACAGGGTGGATGCTGCGTTGACACCGATGATCACGCAATCCACATCCCACTCGTCACTATCTACTGATCCTGCGGCAACCGCCAGTCTGGTCATGTGACTCCTCAAGGAAGATGCTGTTCTGCCCGAAGGTCCTCAGGCGGCAGGGTTCTTTTTCGGATAAATCTTCGCCGGGATTCCCACCGCTATGCTGTGCGACGGAACATCCTGAATAACCACCGCATTCGCACCGATGTCCACGTCGTCCCCGATGGTGATGTCCCCAAGGACCTTGGCCCCTGCCCCGATGTTCACATTGTTCCCGATCTTCGGGGCTGCCACGTGGTCCAACTGGCGCAGGCCTACCGTGACACCGTTTCGGATGATGCAATTGTCCCCAAAGCGGGCATAACCGCTGACGATAATATCACTAAAATGATCGATTCTGAAATTTCTGCCGATTTCGACCTCGCACGGGAATTCGATACCGGTGATGATTTGAATGAGCTTGTAGAGAATCTTGTACAACAGTGAAAAGGGCTTGCGGATGAAGCGATTCCCGATGGTATACCGCCAGCGACCAAAGCGATAGACGATCATCACCCAGAATCCCTGCTTCGCCCAGTCCCCTTCATAGGTTTTCAAGTCTGCCCGAAGGTCCTTAAAGATCGCCATCTGCCTGCCCCCGCTTAGTACGGTTCTGCAAAACTAAGTACAGCCCCGCACAATAAAGTGACCATCGTCGCAAGTAGTCAACCGACATGGTCCTGGCCGGGATCTACAAACATTCCCGAATGATAACTTGCGGTTAAGAGCACTCTATTGTGCAGCGCTGCACGAAGGAACGTCACGGACATGGCCGGCCCGTGGGATGTTGGGATGTTAGCTTCGCCGTGGCCCGAAGGGCCTGAACATACCAGCCCAGGGCAGCGCCCTGGGATTCGAATCCGCCACCCAGGTGAGCCCCAGCGGGGCGCAACAATTAGGCCTGACCGTATCGCCCCAAACCCCAAGACAAACCACCTCAATCCCAAACATATCGCTCATCATACGCCAGTTGCGGCATTGTGTTGTTCTTTGTTTCGCCCTTTCAGGGCTTGTATTGGGCGTTGATTGGTACATCTCCCCCAGGGCATTGCCCTGGGCTGGTATGTTTAGCCCCATTCGGGGCTGATTATGTTCGTTTGCCTGCTTACTGCACCTCGGAAATGAATGTCCGTATTCCCTTCGTCATACCGCCGGAGGCCGGTATCCAGGAAGCTTTTCTGGATTCCGGCCGGAAACATGCCGGAATAACAACCTGGGGAAATGGACACTCATTTGTGCGGGGCTGTACTTAGCAAAAAACGGGAATCCCTTAAGATGAAAGTCCAGGTGCCCCGCTGGATCGTGGTTCCGATCGTTCATGTCCTGCTTCACCAGGGTTTTGGTGGTGAATAGCTGCCCCACTGAGTCTCTTTCAGTGCCTTGATGTCGTGGCGAATGGCCTCGATCGAGGCCCTCCGCTTCACCTGCGATTCTTTGCCCGGTCTCAGGTTTACCAGGGCGCGCAAAACATGCCAGCCCATTTCCACGCCGGCGTTGGCGATAACCGCGGAAATTCCGAAGTTCTTGCGGAAATAGAGCATCTCGCTCCTCATGCGGAATTTCAGCAACTGAGATCCCCCCGTATCGAACTCCAAATCCTTGCGGGTCTTGCTGCACCCCCCTCCCTCATGCACCACTTCGGCATCGGGGATGAAATAAATTTTCCAGCCCCTACGTTTGGCTCTCAGGCACAGGTCCGTCTCCTCGTAGTAGAGATAGAACCGTTCATCGAAGAAGCCCAACTGCTCAAGCATCGTGCGGCGGATGGCGGAAAAGGTGCCCGGCACCCAGTCCACCTCGAGTACGCTGTTGTGGTCAAAATAGCGATAGTCCCCTTTCCCTAGGAGTTTCGAATGGGGGAAGTGGGTGCTGAGTCCGGAAGTGGTCAGGAATTTGTACAAAGCGCTGGGAAATCGCCTCGCCGACGGTTCCAACCCACCCGCCGGGTTCAGCAGTCTGGCACCGCAGATGCCGCACTCCGGGTGAGACTCCATGAAGTCGACCGCCCGGTCGATGGCCCCGGGCTTCAGCCGTGCATCCGGGTTGAACAGGAATACGTAATCCCCGCTGGAGACCGCATAGCCCTGATTGACGCCCGCGGCAAAACCGGCATTCCAGTTATTTTCCAGGAGTATGACCTGGGGGAAAGATTCTCGCATCATGGCGACCGAATCGTCCGCAGAGTCGTTGTCGACGATGACAACCTCCAATTCGTGCCGGGTCGAAGTCTGGAAAAGGGACCTCAGGCATTCCCGCAGAAGCCCGGCGGCATTGAAGCTGACGATGATGACCGAGACTTTCATGGTTTCCCCCTTTCCGGTGGAGCAGTCGATTCCCATCCGCCGACATCGAGAGCTCCTTTCCCAAGGCATATGGGCGTGTCAGACAGCCTCTCAGCGCAACCGAATGAGCCGGTGCAGCGTAATCTCCGGGGGACAGAAGAATCGCACCGGCAGGCATGACGACCCTGTCCCCCGCGATGTGTAGCCGGCCATGTGCTGGTAGTGCCAGACACCGCCGACATATTCTCGAGTACAGCTGGCATTGGTCAGGAGGGGGATGCGGCCCGGCAGACAGATCTGACCCCCATGTGTGTGGCCGCAAAGGTAATAGCTCACACCGGCTTCGGCTGCCTGGGGTATCAGCTCGGGGGAATGGACCAGCAACACCTTGAGTCCGTCGGCAGGCAGGTCACGGATGGCTTTCTCAATCACGGCAACCCCATAGAAGTGAGCGTCGTCCAGGCCCAGAAGATGTATGGCTGCGTCCCCCCTGGCAATGCGAACGGCCTCATTGAGCAGCATGCGAATGCCGCACGACTCGAGCGCCGGGACCATTTCGACGAAGTCATGGTTGCCGAGGATGCCGTAAATCCCATCAGGGCATTCAATGGCGGCTGCGAGCCTCTTCATCCCGTCGAGGGCATTCTTATAGTTGCCGAAAGTGTGAAACCGATAGTCGCCGGTCATGACACAGGCGTCGTAGCGAAGCGTTCTAATGATCCGGATGAGTCTTTCTCCCCCGTCGGGCATGCCGTCTATGTGGATGTCCGACAACTGGAGAAGGCAATAGCCCTCCAGCGCCTCCGGCAAGTCCTCCAGCATGACATCGATTTCCACCACCTCAAAATCCAAAACATTCTGCTTTCCCACCCCAAGAAGTCCCGAAGCTTTGAGCAGGAATTCCAGGACCTGAGGCAACAGGTGGCTGTTTTCCCAGTGGAAGCTTCCGAAGCCCCGGCCGAAGTATTTCGCCGAGTGATTCACCTGGAGCCGGAGCCGCGTGGCCAGGTGATCCCTGCCGATGCGATCCTCCAGTTCATCGAAAAGATGGGGTCTATTGCCGCTCATTGCTGGTCTTTCACTCGGCCTCCTCGACGATCCGCTGAGCGGCGGCAAGGTCCGGCACGATACGGAACAACTGATCGAGTTTGGTCAATCGAAACAGCTGACGGACATTATGGTTGAGGGAACAAAGGACGCATTGCTTCCCCGAGTTGACCAGGTGCTTCCGGATTCTGAAGAAGAAGGTCAGACCCGCGCTGTCTACAAAATTCAGATGAGCGAGGTTCAGGATACAATGACGTTGGCCTGTGGCGCTGAGCAGGGCATCCAGGTCCACTGTCGCAGTCTGCTGTGCATCGAGATGCCCGAAGAGGTCCAGCAGAGCAAACTCCGGTTTGTGGGTGAGGATGTAATAGAAGGGGGGAAGCCTGTGGCTTGCTTCCAGGTGGGTACGCACTGCATCCAGGTCCTGACGGGTCCTCGCCTCGAAGAGGTCCCAGCTCCGATTGAGCTCGAAGAAACGCCGTGTCTTCAAGGAGACTCCCAGCAGAAAAAGTTCGCGGCCCTCCATCATACTGCGCCGGAATGTGCGGATCAGGAATCCAAGCCCTGTTGAATCCACAAAGGAAACCTGGCCAAAGTCGAGAACGACGCTCGATGCTCCGGCAAGCGCCCGGTCGACCTCTTCCGACACACCCTCCAGGGCGACCAGATCCAGACGGCTCGGCATGGCTACTATGTTGAGCGATCCGGAGACCGGCGCTCCTCCGCGTTCCGCTGGCTCCGGCGGCAGGACCTCCTTTTTGCGAAGCGATCGACTTCGCAGGTGCTGGTATCGGTGATAGAGAACAGCCGGCCAAACCATCAGGCCAAACTTGAAAAATCCCACCAGGTAACGTCGCCACAACCGGCCAGGGTCCTGGGTGATCCGAAAGATCCACTCCAGTCCGGAGCGCTGCATCCATCCCGGGGCCCGCCGCACCGATCCGGCAATAAAGTCGAACGTACCCCCAATGCCGATGGACACAGGCACTCGGAGCCGGTTCCGGTTGCGGTTGAACCATACTTCCTGTTTGGGATTGCCGAAAGCGATCAGCAGGATATCCGGCCTCGCCTGGTTGATGCGCTCGATGATTTCTTGATCCACTTCCTCGGCGTCAGCCAGGTCTTTGCCTTCGACATAAACAAGAGGCGAGTCCAAACCGGCAATCAGCAGCTGCGGATATTGTTCTTGCAGCACAGCGGCCGCCTCCTTGGCCACGGCTTCGCGCCCGCCGAGGAAGTAGAGTGACTTCCCTCGCCGGGCGGCATCCTTTGCCAGTCGGGGCACCAAGTCCGCTCCGGTTACCCTGCCTTTGAGGGGCGATCCCAGCAATTTGCTGATGACCACCACGGGCATGCCGTCGGCTGTGACCAGATCAGCACGCCGCAGGATATCGAGCAATTCCGGATGGCGGATGCGACCGAGTCGCCAGGTCAGCGTATTGACGACAAAATCAACGTTCACCGTGGCCACCTGGCGCGGGCGCTGATCGCCGTGATAAGCCTCGATCATGGCGAATATGCGATCGACGGTCTCATCCATGGTCAGATTGTCGATCGGTATGCCCAGGATGGCAACGGTTTCCGAATTCATCAGTAGGCGCCTTTCCCAAACAGGACGGCCGGGACAGTCTTCAGAAGGATCTTGATGTCTCCCCAGAAAGACTGGTTTTCTATGTACTGCACATCCAACCGGACCTGCCCCTTGAAATCAATCTCACTGCGCCCGCTCACCTGCCAGATGCAGGTTATGCCGGGAATGGCTTCCAGACGTCGCCGGTCCGTGTACTCATATTCAGCCACCTCTTTGGGAACGGGAGGCCGCGGCCCAACGAGAGACATGTCACCCTTGAGTACATTCCAGAGTTGCGGCAGTTCGTCGAGGGAGAGCTTTCGAATGATGCGGCCCGTTCGGGTTATGCGAGGGTCCTGCTTCATCTTGAAAATGATCCCTCCCGATTCATTCTGGTCGAGGAGTTGCTCTTTCATCGTATCGGCGGCTGCGATCATCGAACGGAACTTGTACATCGTGAAGAGTCGGCCCCATTTGCCGACCCGGGTCTGTTTGAAGAACACGGGCCCCGGGTCGTCAATCTTGATGGCCAGGGCGATGAGCAGGAAGAGAGGAGAGAGGGCCATGAGCATGATGGCGGAAACCATCACATCCAGGAGTCTTTTGATGAAGTAGGCAGACTCGATGACCAGTATCCAGCTGTATTTCTTGAAGTAGAAATAGGCTGTGCCGCGAATCCTGGCAAAGCGGGTGCCACCCCTGGCATATCTGCGGTACAGCTGTTCCAGCAGTTCCGCGTCTGACCGACCCCGGCCGCCGGAAGGCCCCGGTCGAGCACCGTCCGGCGCCGCCTTCCGCTGATGGGCTACCCCGTCAGTCCGGGCCTTGTCTGCTTCGTCGCGAGCTTCATTTTTCAGTTTATGGTTCATGGGCCGACAGCCTTATCTTGGTGCAGCTGAACAGAGTAAAGTGATAACAAAATAGTAGAATACCCTACCCGTATAGTCAATGCTGTGTTCTGTCCACAGTCTCTTTTCAGACGATGCCGGACCGGGGAGAAGCGGGAATCATGCTTCCCGCTTACGGGCGTATCGGGCAACGGCTGCAAGCAGGTCCGATTTGCTGATGGGCTTTGTCAGGTGAGCCGTGCAGCCGGCTTCTTTGCTCTTCTGGAGATTCTCGAGAAAAGCGTGGGCTGTGAGAGCGATGATCGGCGTTGCAGGGAGTGACTGCTCGGCTTCCCATCTTCTGATTTCCCGTGTAGCCGTATAGCCGTCCATCACGGGCATTTCCACATCCATGAGCACCAGGTCGAAGGGTGCGGTTTTGAATTTCTCCACAGCGACCTGCCCATTTTCCGCCAGATCGAGCGAATAGGGAGTCTTCTTGAGAAAGGCCCGGATGAGCAGGCGATTGTCTTCCATATCCTCCACGAGCAGGATTCGGAGGGCGCGCAACGCTTCGCCGGAAGCGGCGCCGGCCGGTGCAGGCGGCCCGGTGGGCGGGACCTTTCGCTCCTGCGGCGTGGCCTCAGCAGCGGGCTTTTCGATCGGGGTCCCGACCCTGAAGGGGATGAAGACGTGGAAGGTGCTTCCCCGGCCCGGGTGACTCTCAACCTGGATGGTTCCTCCCATCATCTCCGCCGTGCGCCTGGAGATGGTCAGTCCAAGACCGGTGCCGCCGTATTGGCGGGTGATGGAGGAATCGGCCTGGGTGAAGCTCTTGAAAATATCCTCAAGCTTCCGTTCTTCAATGCCGATGCCGGTGTCCCGCACGGAAAAGCGCAGCAGGACCATTTCCCCCGGAGGCGAATCGCCCTCGGGTTGTACGGGAACAGGAACAGGGCTGCCTGCAAAAGGTACTGTCATAACGTTAAGGGCTACGGACCCATAGGGTGTGAACTTGACCGCATTGCCCATCAGGTTGATCAGAATCTGCTGCACCCGTCCGTAATCCCCCAGCAGGAGGTCCGGTGTCTCAGGCGAGATACTCTGGGTCAGGGAGAGGGCTTTATCCCGGGCGGCAGGCCGCATGACCTCATAGACATTGTTGACCAGTTCAGAAAGAGAGAACCCTCGCACATCCAGCAGCAGCTGCCCCGCCTCGATCTTGGACAGATCCAGAACAGCGTTGATAACGCCCAGCAGGACCTTCCCGGCCTGTTTGAAAACGCTGAGGTATTGTCTCTGTTCCTCCGTCAGGTCGGATTCCCACAGCAGGTCCGCCATACCGATGATGGCGTTCATCGGCGTTCGAATCTCGTGGCTCATGGTGGCCAGGAATTCGCTCTTGGCCCGGGCCCCTGCTTCGGCCGCCTCTTTGGCCTGCTTCAATTCCTGCTCGTTGAGCTTCTGCTGGGTGATATCCCGAAGGATGCCGGCAAACAGGCGCCGGTCATGCAGGGGGACCTCGCTGACGGCGATATAGAAGGGAAATACCGTGCCGTCCTTGCGGCGAGCCCCATAAACCTCTCTTCCCGTCCCGATGATTTTCGCCTGCCCCGTCCGGATGAAGTTGTGGATATAGGTATCGTGTTCGCTGCGATAGGGTTCGGTCATCAGCATCCTGACATTCGACCCGATGACCTCCTCCGGCGTATAGCCGAACATTTCCCCCGCAGCACGATTGAAGGATTGCACGACGCCCTGTTCATTGATGGTGATGATGCCGTCGACGGCGCTATCGACAATGGTCCGGATCAGGGTTTCGCTCTCCTTGAGGGCGATTTCGGCCTGTTTGCGCTGCGAAACATCCGTTTCGATGGCAATGAAGCGCACGACCTCCCCAATGTCGTCAAAGATCGGTGTGATATTCATGGAAACCCAGTAGGTCCAGCCGCTCTTGTGGTAATTGAGGACCTCTTTGCTGAAACTCTTCTTCTCCCCGAGCAATTCCCTGATTTCCCGGACGGTGTTGGGGTCGGTCAGGGCGCCCTGCAGCAGACTGCCGGGCTTCCTGCCGACAACCTCCTGCACGGTATAGCCGGTCAGTCGGGTGAATCCCTCGTTCACCCATTCCGTGTAGCCGTCCCGGTCGGTAATGACCACGGCGTTGTCCGTCTTGCTGGCGACCAGGGAGAGTTTTTCGAGCTCTCTTTCGGCTTCTATCCTTCTCTTCTCATTGCGGGAGGCTTCGATGAGATTCCCGCACGTAGCGAGGAAAGGCTGGAGGTATTCCACCAGTTCGGAATCATAGGGGGCGCTCCGGTTGGCCAGGAGCAGCAGGCCGAGGATCGCTTTCCCGCTGAGGAAAGGCAGGGCGCAAAACGACCTGATGGAAGACCGGTCGATCGATGCCTCTTGGACATCCACGAAATCGGCAGGCGAATTGGAAATGACCGGGGCGTTGGAGGCCAGTACCCGGTGGAGAATTCCGCTGAACGGGAATGAGTTGAAGTCGCACTCTCCCGTGCCGTCGTGGGCCGACGGGGCCTGCCCTGCCGGCGACATTCCCAGTGCTGCACGGATGTTGAGGGTGGGCCGGCCATCATCTCCGACCATCACTTCACCCATCAGTCCACAGTTGCTTTGAGTCAGAGAAAGGGCATCCGCCAGCAGCTGCTCGAAGAATGCCCGGGGTTCAACCTCGGCGATGAACTGAGAGAGGGACTGACTGATTACGCTCAGCAGCCGGTTGTTCTCCTGAACTTCCGCTTCACTCTGAATGCGTTTCGCAATCTCCAACCTGAGATTCTCGTTGGCGACAGTGAGCTCAGCCGTTCGTTCCCGGACCAGCCGCTCCAGCTCCTCGTGGGACTGGCGCAAAAGGAGCTCCGCGCGCTTCCTGTCGTTAATATCCCGGGATATGGCGATGAAATCGCTCTCTTCGGATGCGGTGTCCCGGCCTAAACGTCTGGTCTTGGTTTCGAGCCAGGTGTAGGTCTCGTCACGCCGTTTGAACCGATAGGTGACGATGCCTTCGTCAAACGTTTCCGGTTCGGGCGTGCGGGATCGAATGTCCTCCAGGTCCTCCGGATGGATGAATTCGAAGATGGAACGATGCCTCAATTCATGGGCGCTATATCCCAGGAGCACCTGGCACGAAGGGGAAGCATAGAGGAACTCCCCATCCAGGGCATGACGAGAGATCATGTCGGTGGCGTTTTCCGTCAGCAAACGGAACCGTGCTTCATTCTCCTGAAGTGTTCTGTTGAGAATCCGCAGCTCTTCAAACTTCTGATTGAGGATATTGGACATGGACTTGAAGTTGGCAACGAGCGCATCGATCTCTGAGATCGAGGTGTTCGGATAATCGATGGGTTGGTTCCCGGACAGCTTTTCCGGCAGGTTGGTCGTTACTTCGCGCAGGATATTGATGGATGTGACCACTCTGCCGCTCAGGAATGCACTCAACGGAATGGTGGCGACGATGAGCAGCATCACCAGAAACATGGCCCCGGCATATTCGCGGTACAGGGATTCCTGGTAGGTCGCCAGAGGTGCTTCCAGGATCAGCTTGTACCCGGCGGACTCCATGAACGGGTTGTCTATGGCATAGCTGGAGCTCTTCCAACGTTCCATGACCGAGATGTTCTTGATGTTCTTTTTGGAAATCAGGTAGACGTCGGACCGGGTTCGCACGATTTCCTTGTCGCTGCCAATGGAATAGAGACTGAAGGCCCCCAGGGTCTTGTGGGTGCTGGCGATCACGGTCCCGGTGGTATCCAGAAGCGTGGCGTGCATGGGAACGGTTGAAACCATCCTGGAGAGCAGGTCCTTGATGAACGACAGCCCGACCGCACCCGATACGTAGCCGCTGAAAGCGCCGCCTCGCTGGGTCGGATAGCCGATGGTGACGCAGGGCATACTGGTTCCGATCTTGGACGTGATGACATTGGAGAAGACCGGTTTAACGCCCTGCTTGAGCTGGGAATAGGCGGGACGATCGGAAAAGTCCACTCCTATGCTCGATCTTCCCAGTTCGTCAAGGAGGGGAGTAAAGGCAACGGATCGCCCTGCTGCATCCATGACGCCGATGCGGACAAAATCGGGCATGGCCCTCTGGATGTTTTCGATGCTCCGCTGTAGGATTTCAACCCCTTCCGTCCCCTCCTCCTCTTCGGCGAGCGCTGCCAGGGATTTCACCGCCTGCACATGTTCTTCAAACCAAGAATCGAGGACTTGAGCGGTGAGCGAGGAAACATTTTGAAGCCGCTGCTTGATTTCCTCCTCGATCTTGCCCAGTTCGTGCCGGCTGCTCACGGTCATGGCAAGAATTGCAGGAAAGAGCACAAAGGATGCGGTGATATGGAAGAGCGTGAGTCGAAAAGGGGTCCTGGCAGGGTCTGGATGCGCGCTGAACCTGCTCTGGACCCACCGGTGGAGGTAATAGAGGATGCTCGCAATGAGGGCGTTGAAGGTCCCGTTTATGCTCTGTTTGAGCATGATCAGGGTGGTCCCGAGGTAATCGATTTCCATGGTGAAATGGTAGAACAGGAACACCAGGGGCATACCCAGGACCAGCCAGTAGAGGGTATCCAGCAAGACCAGATTGTCGCTCTTCCTGGGGTAAAGGAGGATGATAAACAGGGCCTCGCCGCAGAAGATGACAATGGCATAGGGGTGGTTCCACAGAAGGTAGGTGTAGCTCGAACCGACGGCCGCCGAAAATAAACCCCATGCCGGTCCGAAGAGGGTGATGGTGAGGATCGTGAAGATGCTTCCGAAAATGAAATCGACGTTGAAGAAGAGCTGATACTTGAAATGATTTCCCGCCGCACCCATGGCAAGAAGGAACAGGAGAAAGGCTACCGAACGAATGTTGATCCGCATGCTTGACCCCTGGTCCCGACCGATGCACCCTTTTTGCTGAGCACGAAATGCGTTTGAGGGCAACGGATCGCCCCGAATCCTTGTAACATGTTCAAGCCCGGATGACGATTCACTTTTGGGGGGCACTCAACTGGATTCGCACTTTACTTTTTTCAGGATTTTCGCAATGATTCGCTCGAGGCTCGCAGGCGTGCCACAGGCTTTTCGTTCAAGTGATTTTCAGTTTGATTCTTCTCAAATTGCATTTTGACTCTTACAAAGGGTGACACATGAACAGGGAACTTCTCAATTCTTCCCCCGCTGATTGCAGCTCCACCCCGTGGAAGGGCATCATCCTGGCCGGTGGTGCTGGGACGCGGCTCCACCCGATAACCAAGGTTGTGAGCAAGCAGCTGCTGCCGGTCTATGACAAGCCCATGATCTACTATCCCCTCTCCGCCCTGATGCTGGCCGGCATTCGAGACATCCTCATTATTTCGACACCTCATGATCTACCCAGGTTTCAGGAGCTTCTCGGGGATGGAAGCCAGTGGGGCATTCGTTTCTCCTATGTCGAGCAGCCCCGCCCGGAAGGGCTGGCACAGGCTTTCATACTTGGCAGGGAGTTTATCGGCAAGAATCGGGTCTGCCTGATCCTGGGAGACAATCTCTTTTTTGGACACGGATTTCGGAAGATCCTTCACCGGGCCACGCTCCTTGAAAAGGGGGGAATGATCTTCGGCTACTGGGTCCGAGATCCCGAAAGATACGGAGTGGTTGAATTCGAAGACGGCGGGAGGGTGATCGGTATTGAAGAAAAACCCAAGAAACCCAAATCATCCTTTGCTGTTCCGGGACTCTATTTCTACGACAACCAGGTGGTCGATATTGCCTCCGGCCTGGGACCCTCACCTCGCGGAGAACTGGAAATCAGCGACCTGAACAATGTTTATCTCAAACGGGGGGAACTGCAGCTCGAGCTCCTTGGTCGAGGGTTCGCGTGGTTGGATACGGGAACGCCGGAATCCCTGCTGGAGGCCTGTAATTTCATTGAGACCATAGAGCGGCGGCAGGGGCTGAAGGTCGGCTGTGTGGAAGAGATTGCCTATCGGATGGGCTTCATCGGTGCGGATGCCCTGCGGTCTCTGGCAGAACCGCTGCGAAAAAATGACTACGGCCAGTACCTCCTTAAAATCCTGGATGATCCATCATGGTAACGTCAACGTCCATCCCCGAAGTCGTTCTCATCGAGCCGCGGACCTTCAAGGACCAGCGCGGCTATTTCTTCGAACTCTATCACGGTGAACGGTATCCGGCACAAGGCCTGCCGGCTCGCTTTGTCCAGGACAATGTCTCCCATTCCAGGAATCGAGTGCTGCGAGGAATGCACTACCAGCGTGGCAATCCTCAAGGAAAACTGGTGATGGCCCTGGAAGGCGAGATCTATGACGTGGCAGTGGATATCCGAAGGGGTTCGCCGACTTTCGGCCGGTGGGTGGGGGCCGCCCTCTCCGCACGGAACTGCCTGCAGATTTACATTCCGGAAGGTTTTGCCCACGGTTTTTGCGTTGTGAGCGAGACCGCTACGGTCCTTTACAAGTGCACCGACTACTATGCTCCTGCAGAGGAGCGCACCATCCGCTGGGATGACCCTGCCCTTGCCATCGACTGGCCGATCACTGACCCCATTGTTTCGGAAAAGGACGCCGGCGGCCTCACCCTCGCTTCCATGCCCCCGGACGACCTGCCGCTGTTCAAGGAGGCTTCATGATCTCATACCCCGTTGTGCATTCGCTGCCTCGTTTCGCCATACTGGTCATCGGACATCGCGGTATGCTCGGGCAGGACCTTCTGGCCTGCTTTGAAGCGCGAGGCCAGACGCCGGTAGGACTGGATGTCCAGGAAATCGATATCACCCTTGCCGTTCAGGTGGATGGTGTGCTGCGCGAACACAAGCCGCAGCTGGTGATCAACTGTGCAGCCTATACCGCTGTGGACAAGGCGGAAGTGGAACCCGATCTTGCTTTCGCCGTCAACCGGACCGGCCCGGAAAACCTGGCGAAAGGGTGTAAACACCTTGGCATTCCCCTCATCCACCTGTCGACGGACTACATCTTCGACGGCAAAGCCACGCGCCCTTACCAGGAGGATGACCCTGCCGGTCCGCTCAGTGTCTATGGGCGGAGCAAGTGGGCCGGGGAGCAGTCCGTTCGAAGCCTTCTGCCGGAACATCTTATAGTTCGGACGGCCTGGCTGTACGGTGTCCGCGGCAACAACTTCGTGAAAACCATGCTGAGACTTGCCCGGGAGAGAGACGAACTGCGGGTGGTTGCCGACCAGTATGGGAGTCCGACCTGGACGGGAGATCTGAGTGATATCCTGGTCGAAATGTCCTTGCAGGTCCTTAGCGGTTCGGTCACGGCGCCCTGGGGCACGTACCATTGCTGCAATGACGGTTGGACCACCTGGTTTGAGTTTGCCCGGTGCATCGTGGACCATGCCCGGGAAATGGGAGAGGTTAAAGTTCAGCGGATGGTTCCCATCGCCTCCTCGGAATATCCGCTTCCAACACCACGTCCGGCCTATTCGATACTGGACTGCACCAAGATCGCCCGCGTTTTCGGCATTAATCCCCGTCCCTGGCAGGTGGCCTTCGCGGATATGATGAAACAGTTGAGAAGCAGCGAGGACCTGTGAATCGCCTCCAGGGCATCGCAAAGTCACTACCCCGTTCCCCAAGATCTCCACTGGACCTTTATGTTCCCGGCTGGAATGAATCGGAAACGGGAATTCCGACAATCATTTCCGGGGTGCGGTACTGAACACAGCAAACGAGCATAATCAGCCCCGAATGGGGCTAAACATACCAGCCCAGGGCAACGCCCTGGGAAGAGATGCACCAACCCCCCCAATACAAGCCCTGAAAGGGCGGAACAAAGATCAGCACTATTATCGCAGGCCGTTATTCCGGCATGCTGTTGGCCGGAATCCAGAAATGCTTCCTGGATACCGGCCTGCGCCGGTATGACGAACGGGAATTCGGACACTTGTTTCTGACAATCACAGATCATTCCAGAACAGATTAGCTCGTCAGGCAGCCTGAAAATCCATTGAAAACGGAAGCTGAATAGGCTATAGTGGCGTTTTAAAAGAGAAAACGGATTTCAATCACAAGAGAAAACGGGGAAAAGCGGGTTCATCCCATCAATCAAGAGGGCTTTATGACTGATTTGAAACCTGACGAGAGCAGTCAGGGAAGCCAGTATACCGCACAACAGATCACGGTTTTGGAGGGGCTCAGCGCGGTTCGAAAACGCCCGTCGATGTATATCGGAAATGTCTCGACGGAGGGCCTTCACCACCTGGTCTATGAAGTGGTCGACAACAGCATAGACGAAGCCCTGGCAGGTTTTTGCGACCATATCAAGGTCGAGATCCACATCGACGGTTCGGTAACGGTCGAGGACAATGGGCGCGGCATCCCGGTGGACCTTCATGAAAAGGAGAACCTTCCGGCGGTCGAGGTGGTGATGACCAAGCTGCATGCCGGCGGGAAATTCGATGACTCCAGCTATAAGGTTTCCGGCGGATTGCACGGTGTGGGTGTTTCGGTGGTCAACGCCCTGAGCGAATCCCTCCAGGTGGAGATTCGCCGGGACGGAAAAGCATACTATCAGCGGTATGAACGGGGAGAACCGAAAACGCCTCTCATCATCAAGGGGGAAACCTCCCTGCGCGGCACGAAGATCATTTTCAAGCCGGATTGCCTCATCTTCACCGACACCGAGATCAGTTTCGAGGTACTCGCACAACGATTCCGGGAGCTGGCTTTTCTGAACCGTGGCGTGCGCATTGATCTTTCCGACGACCGCGTGCCGAAAGAGAGGAGTTTCTGCTATGAGGGCGGCCTGGTTTCGTTCATAGAATATCTGAACAAAAATAAAGAACCCCTGCACCAGGAAGTCATTCACATTGCCGGGGAAAAGCAGAATGTCAGCATCGAGACAGCGATTCAGTACAACAACACCTACAACGAGAAGATTTTTACTTTCGCCAACAACATCAATACAAAAGAAGGCGGGACGCACCTCTTTGGCTTCAAGACCGGCCTGACCCGATCCATCAAGCAGTATGCGCTGCAAACCAAGATGCCGAAAAGCGATCTCGATAAGCTCACCGGCGATGATGTCCGTGAGGGACTGACTGCCGTGGTGAATGTGAAACTGTCGCAGCCTCAATTCGAAGGCCAGACCAAGACCAAGCTCGGCAACAGCGAGGTGAAGGGGCTGGTTGAGAACCTGGTCTACGACAAACTGTCGACATTCTTTGAAGAGAACCCACGGGTGATCAAAATCATCCTGGACAAGGTGCTGGAAGCGGCCAGGGCTCGGGAAGCGGCCAGGCGGGCCAAGGAGCTGACGCGGCGAAAAGGGATTCTGAGTGAGCATTCTCTGCCCGGCAAGCTGGCGGACTGCCAGGAGCGCGATCCGGCCAAGAGCGAGATCTTCATCGTGGAAGGGGATTCCGCCGGAGGGTCGGCCAAACAGGGGCGCGACCGCAGGTTTCAGGCGATCCTTCCCTTGCGGGGCAAGATCCTCAATGTGGAAAAATCGCGCTTCGACAAGATGCTGGAGAACCAGGAGATTCGCACCATGATATCGGCCCTTGGGACCGGCATCGGCAAGGAAGAATACAACCCTGACCGCCTGCGCTATCACAAGACCATCATCATGACGGATGCGGATGTGGATGGCGCGCACATCCGGACCCTCCTGCTGACCTTTTTCTTCAGAATGATGCCGGAATTGATAGAAAGGGGTCATCTGTTCATTGCTCAGCCCCCGCTCTACCGGGTTGCAGCGGGCAAACAGGAGCAGTACGTGAAGGACGATGACGGCCTCAATACCCATCTGCTGGCCAGGGCGGCTGAGAAGAAGGATGTCTACCTGGGTGGATCGGATCAGCCGCTTCCCAGGAGTCAGCTGGTCCAGCTGCTCAAAGCCTTTTCGCGCTACGAAGATTGGTTGGACCGCCAAAGCGGCAAGGGTATCCCGAAGCCTTTGGTTGAAAAGCTCGTGGAGATCTACAGCACTCGCAAGCTGGCCTCGATGGAACGCGACAAGCATGTGGATTTGATCAGGGAGGAGCTGGAAAAGCCGGGGCAATATGAAATCGTATCGGTTGAAGTGAAAGAAGAGACGGGAGAATATGATTTCGTTCTGGCATCCGTCGGATCGACGGACGGGCCCGGCCGGTTTCAATTCGGGGATCGATTCCTGGAATCCGTTGCCTTTCGCAAGCTGGTGGAGTTCTTCAATGCGCTGGGAGTCCTTTATCAGTTGCCCTGTATCGTGAAGAGCGGTCAGGGAGAACAGCGATTCGATCATCCTCGCGACTTCTTTCAGTCCCTTATGGAAGATGGGAAAAGGGGACTTTCCATCCAGCGCTACAAGGGGCTTGGAGAAATGAACCCGGGGCAGCTTTGGGAAACCACCATGGACCCGGAGAAACGGACACTCCTGCAGGTGCGCATCGAAGACGAGGTCCTGGCCGATGAGCTCTTCACCACTCTGATGGGGGATCGGGTCGAGCCCCGCCGGGATTTCATTCAATTCAATGCCCTGGATTTTCGGGAGCTCGATATCTGAACAACACTCTCTGAGGGACCCATATGGACTTGAAAACCATCAATATCGAGGATGAGATCAAGCTGTCCTACCTCGATTATGCAATGAGCGTCATCATCGGGCGGGCGATCCCCGATGTGCGGGACGGCCTGAAGCCGGTCCACCGGCGCATTCTTTTTGCCATGCACGAGCTGCGCAACGACTTCAACAAGCCCTATAAGAAATCGGCACGCATTGTCGGGGATGTCATCGGTAAATATCATCCCCATGGCGATGCCGCCGTCTATGACGCCCTGGTCCGAATGGCCCAGGGTTTTTCCATGCGGTATCCCCTGATCGACGGACAGGGCAACTTCGGGTCGGTGGACGGAGATCCCCCCGCAGCGATGCGTTATACCGAAATCCGCATGCATCGGCTCGGTCACGAATTCCTGCGTGACATTGAAAAGGAGACCGTTGCCTTTCAGCCCAACTATGACAACACTATCCTGGAGCCGCTGGTATTGCCGACAAGGGTCCCGAACCTGCTCCTGAACGGTTCGTCGGGAATCGCAGTGGGCATGGCAACCAACATCCCCCCTCACAACCTCCGCGAGCTTTGCGGAGGCCTCCTGGCCATGCTGGACGACCCGGAAATCAGCGTGAGCGGCCTCATGCGCCACATCGTCGGGCCTGATTTTCCAACCGCCGGCCTCATTTGCGGTTGCGAAGGCATCCGGGAAGCTTATGAAACGGGGCGCGGCACCATCAAGATGCGGGCCCGGGTGGAAGTGGAAGAATCAGGGCGCAGAAGCCACCTGATCGTAACCGAGCTTCCCTATCAGGTGAACAAGGCCAGGCTCCTCGAAAGAATCGCCGAACTGGTCAAGCAAAAGAAGATCGAGGGCATTCAGGACATTCGTGATGAATCCGACCGTGAAGGCATGCGGATCGTGCTCACCCTGCGCCAGGGGGATGAACCCAAGGTCATCGAGAACCAGCTCTACAAGCACACGCCTCTGGAAAGCAGCTTCGGGGTCAACATGCTGGCCGTGGTGGACAACAAGCCGGAGGTGCTCAATCTCAAGGGGGTGCTTCAGAAGTTCCTGGAGTTCAGGCGTCAGGTGGTTGTCAGGCGCACCCGGTATGAACTGACTCAGGCAGAGAAAAGGGCCCATATATTGGAGGGCCTCAAGCGGGCCCTGGACCATCTGGATGAAGTGATCCAGTTGATCCGTTCCGCGGCAAATCCTCAGGAAGCCAGGGGCCGGCTGATTCAGCGGTTTGAATTCAGTGACGAGCAGGCACAGGCCATTCTTGAGATGCGGCTGCAGCGCTTGACCGGCCTCGAGAGGGAAAAGATCATTGAAGAATACCAACAGGTCCTGAAAGAGATCGAACGGTTGCGCCAAATCCTCGCCTCATCGGCCCTGGTGGACCAGGTCATTCGCGAGGAGATCCAGGAGCTGGTCAATCAGTTCGGCGATGTGCGTCAGACGGAAATCATCGCCGAATCCGGGGCACTCTGCGTGGAAGACCTGATTGCCAACGAGGAGATGGTGGTGACCATCTCGCAGGCGGGTTATGTCAAGCGAACCCCGCTGGTCATCTACCGCAGCCAGAAACGGGGCGGCAGAGGAAGAAGCGGGATGAGCACCCGGGAGGAGGATGTTGTCACCACGGTTTTTACCGCTTCCGCACACGATTATCTCCTGGTCTTCACCAATCGGGGGCAGGTCTTCTGGCTGAAGGTCTACGAAATCCCCGAGGTGGGTCCGTCGGCGCTGGGAAAGGCGATCGTCAATTTGCTGGCGCTCCAGCCGGGAGAAAAGATACAGACCATCCTGCCTGTGAAAGAATTCAAGGATGGGGAGTACGTGGTGATGGCGACAAGGAACGGCATCGTCAAAAAGACGGAGCTGGCTGCCTATGCCAACCCGCGGTCGACCGGCATCAGGGCGATTGTGCTCGATGACGACGACGAACTGATTGCGGTGCGGGTTACGGATGGCCACCGGGACCTCTTCCTGATGAGCAAATCGGGCAAGTCCATCCGGGTTGCGGAGCAGGAGTTCCGGCCGTTGGGAAGGGTGAGTCGCGGGATTCGAGGCATGAATCTTGACGGCAGTGCCCTGGTGGGAATGGACGTGATTGATGCCGGCAAGTGCATCCTGGTTATCACGGAAAAGGGCTTCGGCAAGCGGACCCTCGAAGGTGAGTACCGATGTCAGAGCCGTGGTGGAAAAGGGGTGTTGAACATCCGTGTTACGGACAGGAACGGTGAAGTGGTCGGGTTTCGTCAGGTGGGCGACGATGAGGAGGTCCTGATCATAACCAATCGAGGTCGCCTGATCCGGATGCCCGCGGTGCAGGTTCGCACCATTGGGCGGGTTACGCAGGGCGTGAAGTTGATGGTCCTGGATGACGGAGAGCAGGTTGTGGACCTGGCCGTCTCGGCGGAACCGGAAGACGGCAAGGAGGAAGCAGGAAGCGAATGAAAGCGGTGGGTCCTATCGGTGTTGTGGGGGCGGGAAGCTGGGGAAGCACGTTGAGTCAACTGCTGGCTGCAAAGGGCTACCGGGTCGATTTGTGGGTCTATGAGGAGAGTCTCTGCCGGACGATTCAAACCACCCGCGAGAACACGGATTACCTGCCGGGATTCCGGCTCCATGAAAACGTTGCCGCGCATCATGAACTGCACCGAGTGGTGGAAGACCACGACCTGGTTCTGATGGTGGTGCCCTCTCACGTCTACCGACAGACCGCTGTCCGGATGATTCCCTGTTTAAAGCGAAATGCCGTCATTGTGAGTGCGACCAAGGGGATCGAAAACGGCACCCTGCTCCTGATGTCGGACATATGGAAAGATATTCTGCCTGATCCGGATGCCGTTCCAGTCCTTGCACTGTCCGGACCCTCGTTTGCCCGGGAGGTCATCCGCAACATTCCAACCGCGATTGTGGTTGCCGGCGAGGACCTCGATCTCGCCGTGCGGGTTCAGCAGATCTTTTCCACGAGCGCGTTTCGAGTCTACACGAGCTCCGACACAAGGGGTGTGGAACTGGCAGGGGCACTGAAGAATATCATTGCCATAGCCGCCGGAATCAGCGATGGCTTGGGCTTTGGGCACAATACGCGGGCCGCCTTGATTACGCGAGGACTTGCCGAAATGTCCCGGCTGGGAGTCAAAATGGGGGCCAATGTTTTGACCTTTTCCGGGCTGTCCGGTATCGGCGATTTGCTTCTGACCTGCACCGGGGATTTGAGCCGAAACCGGCAGGTGGGCCTGCAACTCGGCCAGGGAAGGAAGATCGAGGAGATTCTGAAGGAAATGCGCATGGTGGCCGAGGGGGTCAAGACGGCTGAATCGGTGCACTACCTGGCACAGCAGTTGCGAGTGGATATGCCCATTTGCGAACAGGTCTATCAGGTGGTGCACGCAGGCCGACAGCCTGAGACAGCCGTCCAGGCCCTGATGGAGAGAAACCTCAAACACGAATTGGAAATTCTCTAAAAAGCAGGGCAGAGCGCAACGATGCGTGAGATGGTGATGTCACGGATCCAGGATCGGGTGAGAGAGAAGAAAGAGAGCTATCACCGCTACAACTTCGAACGGCTCCAGGAGGAGGCGTTTGCCGTCTTCTTCGATCTGGCTCAGGAGTATACCACCCTCGAATATCTCTACCAGATCAGTGTAGCGGTCCCGAGGGAATTCTTTGGACTGGAGAGTGAGCTGCATGTCATCGATCAGAAGACGTCTCGACTTGAAAAGGTCTGCTGCAGCCGCACAGGTCTGGTCCCGGTTGAGGAGCGTCTGCCCTCTCCGTTGCGCCTTTCGGATCGTCCCTATGAGACCGGGGAATTATGGGTTTTTCCCATCCCGGGGAACAAGGTGCTGACCGAAAGGATCCCTTTTCTTGATCAGAACCAGGTGCTGGGGCTCTTCGGGATCTATCCCAAGGAAGCAGTGAATGACAGGGGACAGTTCTTCCTTGAGAAATTCACCAATCGGATCGGCTACAACCTTCACCAGAAGCTTCTCATTCAGCAGAATATCAATCACATCAAATTCATCAACCAACTGGTATCCGATATTGAACACAATGTGATTTCGCCGAATCTGTACTACAAGCTTTTCCTCATTCGACTGAAAAAGCTCATTGCCGAGTATGATCGAATCGAGGTCGCAATGCGTGATGCCATCCATTCGGTTCAAGACGGCAACAGTGCATTGTCGAATAAGCTGAATGAAATCTATCTGGCTGCAATCCGCAACAGCGATACTATGGAAGAAGAAGTCGGGGCCTTCGCCAAGCACTACGAACATACGAGCCTCTTCCTCGAGACGCTCTTCCGCCGGGACCACTTTCTGAAGGGTACCTATGTGCTGAGAAAGCAGCCCTGCAACTTTAGGACGGAAGTCATCGCACCGCTTGTGGAACGATACCTGTCTTCGTTCAAGAAGAAGGGAATTGCCTTCAACAACAGTCTCGATGATGTTCCCGACGACGAGATCACCCTGTACGTCGACAAGGGGTTGATCTCTCAGGTTTTTGACAACCTCTTTTCCAATGCCTTGAAGTATACGACGGCGGTGGAAGACCAGCCGGGCAATCAGATCAAGCTGGTTTCCTGCAGTCGCCAGATCCTGAAAGATGCCTTTGCAGCAGGTGTCGATGGGGTGCGATTCAATTTCTTTACCACCGGCAGGCCCCTTCCCGAGAGCGAGGCCCGGAGACTGTTCGATGAAGGATACCGGGCTGCTTCGGCTGAGTTGGAACGGGGTACCGGACATGGCCTGCACTTTGTCCGCAATGTTGTGGAGATTCACGGCGGCCTGGTCGGCTGTGAACCTCAGCAGTACGGCAATCTCATCTATTTCATTCTACCCATGAAACATCATATGCCTGTCGCTTCGTAAGGGCCTGATGCTCCTATATAAATGTTGATATGTGTTGCCAGGTGCGCTAATAGGGTCTGGCACAAACGGAACCGGTACAGAGATCTACAAGCTGGGGATTGATGATGACCCGCTTTGCAGCAAACGATGAGATCTCCTCCACAGAGAAGCTGCTGGATGTCATTCGAGGGGGAACGGCGCCTTCGGGCGGCCCGGCCGGGGGCTCTGCTGTTCCACCGCATCCTGGAGCCCGTATTGGTGAAAGGTTGCTTCGAATCCTTCCTTCCTTGAAAAAGCGGACGACGGTTGGAGTCGAATTCGGGCCCAATTGCCTGCTTCTCGTCAAGGTCTTTCAACTGTCGGAATCCCGATATCGATTGCTCGACTACCGGTCGATCCCCTTCAGGCCTAATGAGCCGCTGGGCAGCCCCGGCTTCCACGATTTTCTCCGGTCCGCCGTGATGGAATTCTGCGGTTCTTTGAGAGATATCAACCTGTGGACAGCTATTTCAGCCAGCCAAATCGATCTGAGACAAATCAGAATCCCCCGGCTCTCCAAGAAGGAACAGTTCAACGCCATCTATTGGACCGCCAAGAAGGAGATGGCGTTTGACGAGAAGGAGAATCTTTTTGATTTTGAAATCCAGGGAGATGCGATCGAGGACGGCATAGCGAAAACGAAAGTCATGACCTATACCGCGCCCAGGGAGGATGTGAAAAACATCAAGGACCTGTTTTCCAGGAGCGGGTTGCGGCTGACGGGTGTGACGACTACAACCTTTGCCGTTCAGAATCTGTTTCGAACCCACTGGGTGCCGACCCCGCACCTGAGGACCTATGCCAATCTCTATCTTTCCGACGCCTATTCCCGCATCTCCATATATTCAGAGGGAAACCTCATCCTGTCCCGAGAGATCAAGACCGGTGTCGACAGTCTGATCATGGCGCTTGTGGAGAGCTTTGGCGAGGTGGCAAGAGAACCATCCGAAATCAGCCTGGAGCCGGAGACTCCTTCCCTGGAAGCTTTGGAACAGAGGCTCGACGCCCTCGAGGTCAATTGGGAACGGGCAAGGAGCATGCTCTTCATGCCTGCGGGGAACGACTCGTGTGTTCTTGAAGCGGAAGGAGCTGCTCATCCTGAAGAAGAGCAAATGGTGGAACTGGCCCGCCCGGCCCTGGAAAGGCTTTTGAGACAGGTAGAACGGACGTTTGGGCACTATTCGAAACTGACGGGCGGGGGGACCGTCGAGAGGGTCTTCGTTTCGGGGGTTGCCAATATTTGTCCGGGCGTCATCCGCCACATCGGTCGGAGCCTGGGGATCAATACCGTGGTCATGGACCCGCTGAATCCCAGGGATGCTTTCCTGACGGGGATTGTGCCCCCGACCGCCGTTTGCGAGCGTATCCCGTATACCACTTCCCTGGGTCTGGCTTTGTCCGACAGCTCCCGAACGCCGAACCTTCTTTTCACGTTCAGGGACAAAGAAGAACAGTCCGCGGTCTCCCGTATCAACCGTTCGATTTTTTTGGCCTTCATCGGCATTATCTCGCTCCTTGCCGGTGTATATGGGTGGCAGGACTACAAGTACCATGGAAAGAATACGGAGTTTACTCAGCTAAAAGCTGAGCTTGCTCAATATATGCCGGCTGCGGATCGGAACATCGTGGTGCAATGGGCCGCCCGGGTGAAAAGCAAACAGCAGCTTCTCAAGAAACAGGTCAATGACTGCCTGGGGGTTGCCGTTCTGAGCGAGCTTTCCGCTCTAACCCCCTCCAATGTACGGCTGATCGGCATAACCGCCGATCTGGGTGGAATGCCTGAACCCCAGGCCAGGCAGCCCGGCCCGGAAAAGAAGAAGGGCCTTCCCAAGAGCCTGGTGATCGATGGCATTGTGCAGGGCGACCATCAGTCGTGGGAAATATCCCTGGCGCGATTCCTGATGAAACTGGAGTCGTCACCGATCTTCACCAACATCGCCATTCACTCCAGCACTGTCGAGACCTATCAGGAGGTTGGTGAGGTGCTTCATTTTATTCTTAAGATGGGATTGGTTTAGGAGTCTCGATGCGGATCAGGCAGTTTCTTCCCGATATCCCCACAAAGAGCCTCTGGTATCTCCTGCTGTGCAGTACCGGGATCCTGTTGTTCGTGCTGGTCGGGCTCTACCCGCTCCAGACTTCCTTGAACCGGCTGGATGAGGGCCTGGCTGAAACCCGGGTTCGCATCGAGGAACAGAAGACGCTTTTTCCGCTCTACAAGGAGCTCATGGGAAAAGCCTTGAAAACCGAGACGAAGACGCTCCTCCTGCCCGATTCGGTCCAGTCCGGCATTTCCGTCGATCAAATTGAAGACATATCGCTCCTGCTCCAAAAGATGGTTCAGGAATGCGATCTCCAGCCCATTTCCAGTGCGCCGGATGCGAAATCGCTGACCAGCGCCTCCAACTCGATGTCGGTCAATCTCATTGTGAGAGGCGATTTTCTAAGGCTCCGCAAATTGCTGGTCAAGCTGGAAACCCTTCCGTGGCTGGACCATATCCAGGAGATGCAGATTGTGGAGGCCCCGGCGGGAAGAGAATTCCGGATCAAGTTCTGGGTGGCGGTGAGCCGTGAGAAGAGCAGATATAGATGAGCAAGCGTGAAAAGATCATTCTCGCCGGAGTGGTGGTAGCCCTGTTGTATGCCGGGTACACGCTCTTTTCATCACCGTCGCACAAAACAGGTCCTGTCGCGACCGATGCGGAACTGGCCGGCATGAAGACCCTTTCAGCCCAGATCTCCGACGAAGTGAACAAGGGGTCTCTAACCGAGACCGAGAGGTATGTTCTGCAGCGCGCTGAAGCGGAGTGGCCGACGGACCCTTTTCTCGGGAAGAAGCTCTCTGCGGTGCCCGATCGTGCCAAAACGCCCGAAGAGGGGCAATTGACCGAATTCATCTACTCCGGCTACCTGGAGGTCAACCAGAAGAGGCTGGCTGTGATCAACGGAATGGAATACATGGTTGGGGAACAGCTGGAATCCGGAGGATACCTGGTGAAGAGCATCGATCCCGCACAAGTCGTTTTGAAGGATATGAGCAAGGGTGGAGAGATTACCCTGCCGTTCATCGCGCAGATTTTTTGATACAGCGCTAAAGAAATAAGTGTCCGGATTGCCGTTCGCCATACCGGCGAAGCCTGTCCCGGCAAGCACCAAGCCGGGAGCCGGTATCCAGTAGGTTTTTCTGGATTCCGGCTGGAAACATGCGGGAATGACGGCTTTTGGTAACGATCACACTATTGTGCGGCGCTGTATTTAGGCAGAGAGAGGGGGAGAATCGGAAAATGGCGAAAATAGGAGTCGGACTGCTCGCTACCATTATCCTGACCATGTTTTGCCACGGTTGCGCGGAAACGGTCAAACCGGTCAAGAAGCCGGACCTCTTCAGCCAGTGGGAGACGAAGGCCGAGGAATCCGAAGGGCATTCGCCCCCACCCAGGGCCAGGAGCATAGAGCTTCCGGAAAGCGTGAAGGGCCGGCACAGGGAGGAAGCCGCCGCCCGCAAGCCGGAGAAGCGCCTGCCCGTGCAGAAGGTGAGCCTGCGGATGCACAATGCGGATGTGGTCGTGGTGCTGAGAGCGCTCGCCAGATCGGTGGGTCAGAATATCCTGATCAATGAGAAGGTGAAGGGGCTGGTGAATGTGGATGTCGAAGCCATTCCCTGGGACCAGGCGTTCCTGGGCATCCTGCGATTGCAGGGGCTGTCCTACGCCTGGGAGGGGGATATCATCCGCGTTTTAACGGCTGAGGATTTGGAGAATGACCTCAAAATGGGCGCGATTCGCGACAAACAAAAGGTCCTCACCATGGAAGCCAAGCAGGTGGAGCCTCTGCTGGTCAAGGTGGTGCCTGTGGATTATGCCAATGCCGCGAAGCTTCAGGAACAGCTGAAAGAATACCTGACGAAAGACGACAAGGGGGTGTCGAGAGGTTCCATCACGGTGGACACGCACACCAATTCCGTGGTCATTAATGCGATTCGTGACGACATTGGGCAGCTGGTCTCTCTCATCCAGGAGCTCGACAAACCGACCCCTCAGATCAAAATACAATCCAATATCATTCAGACGACCAAGGAAACGGCTTTCGCTCTGGGAATACAGTGGGGGGGATTCTATAAAACAAGCGGAGGCGGGGTGCATGTCACCCCCGGAGGGATGGCTGCGAGCCCGACAACGCTGAATGGGACAGGACCCTACAGCTATACACCCCTCACCGGTAATACGGACCTCAACACCGCCTTCGGCTACAGTGCGCCTGCGGCGGGGATTGGACAGCAGGGTTTCGGCGTGAATTTCCCCGTGGATGTGTGGAGTGCAGGGGGAACCGCCCTGGGGTTGATGTTCGGGACCATAGGGGGGAACGTTCTGGATTTGCAGTTATCGGCCCTGCAGAGCGAGGGCAAGTTGAATATCCTCTCCAGTCCCTCCATCACGACCCTGGACAACCAGACGGCTTTCACGGAAAACGGTGAAAAGGTGCCCTATGTCTCCACAAGTGGGCTTTCCGGCACTCAGGTGCAGTGGCAGGACGCGGTGCTCAGGCTGGAGATCACCCCTCATGTGATCAGTGACGACATTCTCAAGATGAAAATCGTGGTCAAGAACGACCAGGTGGATCCCACCCGAACCGTACTGGGCAACCCGTACATCATCAAAAAACAGACCGACACAACCCTGATCTGCAGGGACGGGGAGACCATCGTTATTTCGGGACTGACCAAGATAACCACCGACGATACGGACAAAGGGGTCCCGGGGCTGAAGGATACCCCTCTCATCAAGTATCTTTTCGGCTCTACGGATAACAGCAAGAAAATGGAAGATGTGCTCATCTTCATCACTCCCCATATCCTGAAGCAGTGGTACAAGAACGGATCGGATAAGTCCTAGGAGCTTGTCCGGGAACTCCTCCCTGGAGGGAGAGGGTTGTTGAATTAGGGTGAAGCCCAGTGCGTCAACCGGCGAAAGTCGGAATCCAGTGATTTCAATATGTTCTGGACCCCGGCTTTCGCCCATACGCAACAACTTAGGGATTTTCCGTGTAGTACTAAATGGTTACAAAACCGCGAAGTCTCCCGAATGTCATTCCGGCATGCTTCTAGCCGGAATCCAGGTTGTTGAGAGTCTTCTGGACCCCGGCTAAAAACCTGCCGGGGTGACGGTGCCGCACAGGGAAGTCCCGCTTAATTCAACAGCATTGCCCTGACCTCTCTGAAGGGGGCAGCGAAATTTTGGATTCTCGGACAGCCTCCCGGGTGCTCTGGAGCAAAAGCTCGTCGATGGAGGGAAAAATGGAATACTACCAGCTGCTTAATCTCAGCAAGGAGCCTTTTTCCAACTCACCGAGCCCCGAGCTGTTGTACCCGTCGCGAGAGCACGTCGGGTGTTTGCAGAAGCTTGAGCTCTCGATCCGCTTGCGTCGAGGGCTCAACGTGGTTGTCGGAGACATCGGAACGGGAAAGACCACCCTGTGCCGTCAGCTGATCCGTCGATTTGCGGCAGACGAGGACCTGGAAACCCATCTGATCCTGGATCCGACTTTTGGGATCCCCGAGGAAGCGCTTTCCACACTCGCCGCACTGTTCGGGTTGTCGACGGACGCTGAGAGCGAAGAGAGCAGCCGGCAAATCAAGGAGAAGATACAAAATTACCTCTTTCAAAGGGGGGTTGAAGAGAACAAAACCGTTGTGCTCATTATCGACGAAGGGCAGAAGGTCCCCGAATTCTGCCTGGAGATACTCCGGGAGTTTCTGAACTATGAAACGAATGAATATAAGCTTCTGCAAATCGTGATTTTTGCACAGAGTGAGTTCCAACGCACTCTTTCCAAATATCCCAATTTCGCGGACCGTATCAATTTCTATCATGCCCTGGCTCCCCTCGGTTTTTTCGAAACCCGGAACCTGATAAAATTTCGCTTGAACCAGGCCAAAGAGGGTTACAAAGAGCCGAAATTGTTCACGAGCCTGGGCATTTTGGCCGTGTATCGAGCGACGGGGGGGTATCCGCGCAGGATCATCCACCTCTGTCACCGGGTCCTTATGACCATGATCATTCAGAATCGCACCAGGGCCGGCTGGTCCATGGTCCGATGGTGTTCGAGAATGCTCTTTCCCGCCGTTCCATTGCGGAAGCGGTGGGCGGCGACCGTACCGCTTATGGGTGGTCTTTTGCTGCTGCTGGTTGCAGCGGGGCTTGCCCTTGTTCAGTTCAAGACTGACTTCCTCGGTGACGTGGCGGCAAGGATGAAGCCGGCCCCGGCGCATCAGGAGGACGTATTGAGCTCGGTCGCTGCCGGGACCTCTCGAATTCCCATCCCGTCGTCGCCTCCTGCCGAGCCGAACCAGCTCGAGGGAGAGAGCGAAGCCTCCAACGCTCAGCATCCGGGGCCTCACAACACGGCGGATTCAGCCGCCGGCCCGACCATCGCCACCCCGGCTGAAGAGGCGCTTGCCCCCATTGCCTCGGCTTCGCCGGGGTCTCCGACAACGCCGACGCACGGACCGGAAAAGCCGGCGGAAACGGCTCCCACGGTCCCTTCACCTCCGGTCGAGGATGCAAGCATCAACCCTCTCGCCAAAGGGGAGAGGGGATCGCAGGATCGCTCCACCGTGGGGGAGAGGGCCGGGGTGAGGGGGTGTGAACGGTTGCTCGCCGATCGGCAACCTCCCGAATGGCTGGGAGAGATAACCATAAGAAACGGGGATCACCTGGAAACAATGATCAAGAAGGTTTACGGCCGTATGGATCAGCAGGTCCTCAAAGCCGTCATACAGTCCAATCCTCAGATGAGCGATATCAACAGCCTTGACGTTGGAGGGCTGATCCGGTTCCCTTCCGTATCCATCCAGCAAGCCGCCTTGCCGGAGAAGGCCCGGTGGGTGGTGCTGGCGGAGAGAAATACGCTCGATGACGCCTATCAGCTGCTGAGGAGCTATCCTCGCGGGGCGCCGCCGGTCAGGGTGCACCCCTTCCGGGATCAGCGAAGCGGCGTCAAATTCGCTATTCTGCTCAAAGACTGCTGTGCCGATGAGCAGGCGGCCGAGTCCGCCCTTGGCAGGCTCCCCCAGGCCCTGGCTTCCGGCGCCAGGATAGTGGATAATGGTAGTAACAAAGATGGGATGTTTTCGGAGCAATAAACGGTGGTGGGAGCCCTGAGTGCAGCGCTGCGCAATAAAGTGTCCATTATCGCAGGCCGTCATTCCGGCATGTTTCCGGCCGGAATCCAGGCCCTTGAGAGTATTCCGGACCCCGGCCAAATGCCTGCCGGGGTGACGATGGGTGTCTGCGGTCGGAACTCTAGGTGTTTGAAAGCACACTTGAATTCTCTCAAGATGAGGCACAGGGGCCTCCGGCGGTATGACGAAAGGGAACCCGGATACTTGGTCTTGTGGCGTGGCCCTGAGCACTCAGGCGGTTGAGGTCGATCCATGGTAAAGCGAAAAAGACTCGGAGAAATGCTGATAGGCGCCGGTTTGCTGACCGAAGAACAGCTGAGCCAGGCGCTGGCCGATCAGAAGAAGACGGACCTGAAGCTTGGCCAGTATTTGATCCGCCAGAGCATTGTCAGTGAAGCCGAGATGATCGACGTATTGAGCGAACAGATGCGAATAGAGAAATTCGATCCTGTGAGCTGTCCGATCGACCCGGACCTGGCCTCGATCATCCCTTCGGATACCGCTCTCAAGTGCCAGTGTGTGCCGCTGAAGAAGAAAGGCCGCCTGCTTCGGGTCGCCATGACCGATCCCAATGATATTGCCGCTCTGGATACGATTGAACTGTTGACCAACCAGGAAGTCGAGCCGGTCATCTGTACGGAAAGGGTGTTCCATCAACTGTACGGCAACATATACGGTGTGAACCGGGACCTGGGAGGTGTGGTCAGGAAGATAGACGAGATGCAGTTCGCCGAGGAGCCGGAGACGATTGGCGAGCCGACCGGCGAAGACCTCCAGGTGAGCTCCATCGAGGACATGGCTGCACAGGCCCCGGTGGTGCGGCTTGTCAACTCCGTTCTTTCGCAGGCGGTCCGGGACAGTGCCAGCGATATCCATATCAGCCCCGAGCAAACGAGGGTCTCGGTACGCTTCAGGATTGACGGCAAGCTGCACGAAGTGCCTGCCCCACCGAAATCGATGTTTCTTCCCATCGTCTCCCGGTTCAAGATCCTCGCCGGCATGGACATTGCCACCACACGAATCCCTCAGGACGGGCGATTCACGATCAGAATGGAGAACAAGGAAATCAATATCAGAGCGTCCGTCATACCGACGATCTACGGGGAAAACCTGGTTTTGCGTCTGCTCGACATGGGGTCCGGCCATTATACCCTTGACCGCCTGGGCATGCTGGATGAAGACAGGGAAAAAATCGAGAGAGTGATCAACATGCCGTACGGGATGATTCTAAGCACCGGTCCGACGGGGAGCGGCAAAAGTACCAGCCTGTATGCCATCCTGAGAAGGATCAACAAACCGGACGTCAACATCATTACCCTCGAGGACCCGGTGGAA
>CAYTWB010000002.1:0-202124 GCA_964441945.1 uncultured Syntrophobacteraceae bacterium | reverse complement strand
TCCCCCACCTCAGACATGGACCATAGCTATGGGGGCATGTGTGGGTAATTGTCAGAACTCAAAGGGGGTGGTGCCCTTGTAAGTAACACAACACTAAGATACAAGGTTTCCGTGTGGGATTCCTCGGCGGGAACGGAGTTCCAACGGGTTGCAACAGTGTACCCGAAGCCTCTGAAATCCCTGTCCGCATGCTTGTAGAGGCCGCCGCTCAAATAGAAGCTCGTCCCCGAAACGTTGCCTCGACCGTCGTCGTTGTAGAGATAGTAGAGGGTCTGCAGCACGAAGGGAAGGAGAGTGTTCGAGTACCTGGAGGAGGGAGTGTAGTAGAGGGTCGTGACACCGCCCAGGGGGCTGGCAACGGTGCTCATGAGGTCCGGTGAAGGAGAGGAATTTGCGAGGAAACCCACGCCGCTCCACCAGACACGGCCGATATCCGTTCTCCCGTCTCCGTTGAAGTCGCCGACGGCAAGAGGGTATCCAACTACATCGATATACCCCTGATCCGGCCCATAGCCCTCGATGGAGTCCATCAGTTGCCAGCCGGAGCTTGTGAATTGATAGAAATTGGCGCCGTCCTTGTGGACTCTTCCCACATCGGTCCTGCCGTCTCCGTTGAAGTCGCCGACGATAACCGGATGGGTGTTTGCCGAGTCGTAGCCCTGGTTCTGCCCAAAGTCGCCAAAAGAGCTCGACATTTGCCAGCCGGAGCCGGTCAGCTGATAGAAGTTGGTGCCGCTCATGCCGGTTCTTCCCACCTCGGTCTTGCCGTCCCCATTGAAATCGCCGATGAGAAGAGGATAAGTGTTGGCGTCGGAATAGCCCTGATTCGTTCCATAATCGCTGAGAAAAGGCATAACCTGCCACCCGGAGTCTGTTGGCTGATAAAACGAGACACCGGGCGCGGCAACCCTTCCCACCTCGGTCCTGCCGTCTCCGTTGAAGTCGCCGATAACCATCGGATAGGTATGGGCATCCGAATAGCCTTCATTGGGGCAAAGATCATCTTGAATCCCTGAGAATGCCCCCCAGTCGTTTGTTCCCTGCTGCCAGGTGATTGAAGTGGGAGGCAGGGCGCCTCCATTCTTGCCGTATTCCGTGACCGACGTCAGGAGAAGACGTTTCGATGTTGTGCTGGTGGTGTACTGGGTCACGTATTTACGCTGCAGCGTGGCACTCCACTGGTTATCGACAGAGCTGAGCCGGTAGGCGGTCTTGACCGGGAAATTCGTCGTGACCATGGGCAGAACGTCGCTTCTACCCGTCACCCAGTTGAATTGAACCGAATGGGCCGCCGCGACGCCGGCATTAGCGGCATAGGTGATCGTTGACGGGTAGATCTGTCCCTGGTTCTTCATGTAGGTGACGGTCATGGAGTTGCCGTTTGTGTCCTGGACCTTATCGAGACACCACTTGAAGACGTACCCTCCGGAGAAGTCCTGCCTGGATACCGATGCGGAGCCGTAGTAGTACCTGGTCCCTTCCTTCGTCGTGACCTCCCAGCCTCCGGTCGAGCCGTTGTAGAAAAACTTCGACAAGGCGCCTTCTATCTTGGCGCCGTAATAATTGGCGCCCCAGTCGCTCCTTGGTACGAGGTCCGAGGTCGATCCGTTGATCATCGCCACGTAGTCATTGTTGGAGTAGCTCACCCCTTTCTTCGTAGCCCGCTGAACGGCCCCCAAATCGATGTCCCAGCCAACCCCGAGCGGCCCGTTACCCCGGTAGCTGTTGTAGACGAAGGCGATGTTGGGGGCGATCCCCAACCGTCCGGGAGAAACCTCGATCGGTATCCTGGCCGTCGCCGCACCGGTAAAGATCATACTGTCCACCGCCGGGAGAGACACGCCCATCGGCTTGTCCGCTCCACCGGCGGCTGCAGTCACGGAGTTTGTCGACACGCTCCGATCGGCGGTGTCTTGTGCTCCCTCATCGCTTTCGTTCTCGAGAATCTCTGAATTCCCCGGCGTGTCATGGCTTTCTCCGGTCCTTACGGCCGCACTGTAGGGAGAGTCGCTGGTTTGTGGCTCGCTTCCCCTGGCTTCAATCTCTTCCGCATGGGCGGTTGAGGGGAAAAAGACGGAAGCGGAGCGAAGTGCGATATCGATATGAGGTATCGAGGAAAGAGTGAACAGGACAATCGTACACCACACGAACGGACGGAAGCGATTGGTGAATGAGCTGAGCATGGGAACGTTCTCCTTTCGTTTGGATAGAAAAGAAAACCACCTGGCACCCATTGAGAATAGCCTGAGCCTTGCCGGATAACAGAGGATTGCTTGTTTCGAAATTGCCGGGAAATTGACCTGCCCATGTGTTGAATACAGCTTCTACAAGAAGAATGCAATGTGCAAAGATGATCGGGCGAAGCCGTTTCACAGTGTCCGGTGCGAACAGGGTATTGTCCGGACGTATCCGCTCAGGACCTTGCGCTATCGGTCTTCCATGGTGCAAAACGGGGAAGGAGGAGGATTCCGGGCAGCGCGCCGAGAATGCTCGCTGCGAAAAACATCGGCCAGCCCATGGAATTGACCATGAAGCCGGTGGGGACCCCTGCCACAACGCGGGTGACCGCCATGAAACTCGTCAGGAGGGCGTATTGCGTTGCGGTGAAGCGCTTGTCGCACAGGCGCATCATGAAGGCCACGAACGCAGCCGTTCCCATGCCGCCGAAGATATTCTCGAGGCCAATAGCCGCCACCATCGCGACATAGTCCTTCCCGATCAGAGCCAGGCCGGTGAACGCCAGATGCGGAAGGGCCTGCAAAAAGGCAAAAATCCAGAGCGACCGGTTGATGCCTATCTTGGCAATGATGCTGCCGCCCGCCAGCGTTCCCAGAATGGTGCTGATGAGCCCAAAGGCCTTGTTCACCGTGCCGACATCAGTGCGGCTGAACCCGATATCGAGAAGAAACGGCGTGGTCATGGCCCCGGCAATGGCATCGCTCAGTTTGTAAACCATTATGAAGAGGAGCATTTCTATCGCCCCCGGACGATGAAAATAGCTCAGCAAGGGCTCCCACACCGCTTCTTTCAGAGTCTTGGGCGGAACGACATGCTCCGAGGGTTCCGGGGCAGTGAGAGTAAAAAGGATATTGATCACCATGACCGCTGCCATCAAAAGGTAGATCATGCGCCAGGGCAGATGGTCGGAGAGAATCAGGGCCAGGGCGCCTGACGTCAGGAGGGCGAGGCGATATCCCACCACCGTCGTGGCGGCACCCGCTCCCAGCTCCCGTTCGCGCAGAACATCGGCCCGGTAAGCGTCGATGACGATGTCCTGGCTCGCGCTGCAAAACGCGATACCAAAGGCCAGCGAGGCCACCAGCCAGGGCATGGTGCTGGGTGAAGAAAGCCCCATAGTCAGGATGAGTGAGGCAAGAAGGATCTGAGAGAGGATGATCCAGCCCCTTCGCCGCCCCAGCCATGGGATGGCGAAACGGTCCATGACCGGTGCCCACAGGACTTTCATGGTGTATGGCAATCCCACGAGAGAGAAGATGCCGATAACGCGCAAATCAACGTTTTCGACCGTCATCCATGCCTGCAGTGTGGTGCCGATCAGTGAGAGGGGGAGTCCCGAGGAGAAGCCGAGCCCCAGCAGACTCAGGACTCGCCGGTTGCCGTAGACCTTCAGCCAATCGTGCATCGTGACTCCCTGACGGAATTGCCGGATTTCCTGACAGCAGCAAAGCTGTCAGCCAGGGTGAGCAATCTAGCCGATCCGGCTGGGCCTTACAAACGGAAAGGGATATGATAGTATAGATTCTTCACAATGCTGAAACAGGCTAACGGGAAATCATGGAGAAGATCATTTCGTCCTTTGCAGACTTCAGCCGAGACTGGCCTGATGCCGCCCTCGACCTGGAGAGCGTGACTCGGCGATACCCCTTTCGGGTCAGCCGCTACTATGCCGGCCTGATTCAATCTCCCGGAGATCCCATCTGGCGGCAGGTGGTTCCGGACAGGATGGAACTGGAAGATGAATCGGGCCGGCAAGATCCCCTTGCTGAAGAGAGTCTTTCTCCGGTGCCCAACCTGGTTCATCGTTATCCCAACCGGGTGCTCTGGCTGGTATCCCAGCAATGCGCTCTTCACTGCCGATTCTGCACTCGGAAGCGAAGATGGAAGGACCCGCTGCCGCTGACCCGGGACAGCTTTCATGGGGCCTTGGACTATATCCGGTCACACCATGAAGTGCGCGATGTGATTCTCTCCGGCGGCGATCCCCTGCTGCTGCCGCCCCCAAGGCTCGAATCCATCCTGAAGCACCTCAGGAAGGTCCCTCATGTGGCGGTCATTCGAATCGGCACCCGTGTCCCGTGCGCACTGCCCGAAATCGTTACAGGGGACCTTTCCGATATGCTGGCCAGATACCACCCGGTCTTTGTGAACGTCCACTTCAATCATCCCCGGGAAATCACCCGGGAGTCGAGCCTCGCGTGTACGACCCTGGCCAATGCCGGTATTCCCCTGGGGAGTCAGACGGTTCTGCTTCGAGGCATCAACGACCGCGCGGAAGTCCTCGCGGCATTGTTTCAGGGACTGCTCGCCTTGAGAGTGCGCCCGTACTATCTGATGCAGATGGACCTGATCCAGGGCGCTGCGCATTTCCGAACCCCTTTGAGCACGGGACTGAGCATTCTCAGTCGCCTGCGTAACCGCATCTCGGGATTGGCCATGCCTCATTTCGTGGTCGATCTGCCGGGCGGGCGAGGCAAGGTGCCGCTGGTTCCGGACTGTATCGAAGCCGTCGATCAAGGCCGGTTGATGATGAAGGATTACCTGGGGAATATCTGTCCTTATCCGCTGCTTCCAGGGGAGGAAGCGGACCTGGCCGGGATGCTTAAGCGGTGACGGCTAAATCCGGCCGCTCAGCGGACGCTGATGATATAGGAGACTGTTTTGACCGGCGGCACATCCTTTTCCCAGGGCCGCAGGTACTTGAGCCGGACAACCGTCTGTCCCGGGCTCACTGCCCGGAAAATCCAAATCTCGTGGCCACCCGCTCCAACCAGGTTGGTTTTTGGGGCTATGTATTCACTGGCAACCAGCCTTACGACAGCATCTTCCAGAGGTCCCGCCAGTTCCCAGTGATATCCGGTTGTGGCATTGGATGCCAGGGTGAAGTGGAATTCCTCATTCACGGCCACATCCAACCGGTCGGCCACCTCGGCGTTTTCGGAAACGGTTTCGTTGGTCACGGGCTTCTCCCTTGGCGGTCCGATCGGTTCACCCGTTTGGCCGGCTGATTCAGGTTCATCCCGAACGGGGGCCACTCCGGTCTCTTCCTTCATCGGTGACTCAGCCGCCTCAGGGCCGCTCACAAACCCGAAAACAAGCAAAAGAACCAGAAGTGCTGCAAACCATCTTTTCATTCGGGTCCTCCCGATGAGGTCATGCCGGCCTGGTCACACTGGGTCGGGTTGTCAGCCGCCCACCGTTGGGTCCGGATGATCTTTGCTGCAAATGGCCTCACGATTTTACTCCCAGATGGGCAACAGCAATTCCATCGGTAAAGCGCCGGTAGATAACCTGTGAGAAGCCGATGTTCTCAAGTACCGCCTTGAGTTCATCGGGACCTGGGAAGAGGCGTATGGATTCGGGCAGATACGTGTAAGCCTGCCGTGAACCGACGAGTATTTTCCCGATAGCCGGTATAAGGTAGAAGGAATACCAGTCATAAAGGGTTCGAAACCAGGGGGTGACCGGGTGGGAAAATTCGAGGCACATCATTCTCCCATGCGGCTTCAGGACCCGATGGATTTCCTTGAATCCTTCTTCCATGTGAGTGAGATTTCTAATGCCGAATCCCACCATGGCAGCGTCGAAGGTGTTGTCGGCCAGGGGCAGCTTCTCGGCATCACCCTGAATGAAGGTGATACGCCGGCCAAAAGGGGATGCTTGCATCTTGGATCTGCCGATCTCCATCATCTTCCGGTTGATATCGCACAGCGCTACGAGTCCTGACGTGCCGATGTCACGGGCTGCGAAGAGGGAGAGATCGGCGGTGCCTCCGCAGATATCGAGAACACGGTCTCCCTTGCGAAGGCTCATCATGCTTACGGCGATCTTCTTCCAGAGATAGTGGATACCGAAGCTGAGGAGTGTGTTCATGAAGTCATACTTCTCGGCCACGATGTTGAAATGACGGCAGACCCAGTCAACCTTCTCGTTTTCCGGGACACGCAGAAATCCGAAAGCAGCCGTATCGGGTTCGAGCTGGACCTTCGGATGGGTTTTCGACTTCTGAGGGAAATCAGATTGCATGGCTTGTTGGAAGACCGATTAGGAGGTCTTCAGGTCCATTGTTTTGAGTGAGAAGCTAAACCGGTTTTACGACCAAACCGGTGCGGATGCAACGGGTGCAAACGCGGATTCGATGCACCCGGCCGTCTTTGCCGACATGGCGGACCGACTGCAGATTGGGGTACCACAAGCGTTTCGTCTTGTTGTTTGCGTGGCTCACATTATTGCCAACCTGGGGTGTCTTCCCGCAGAATTCACATTTCCTGCTCATGACGATGTTTCCTTTCATTTATGATCTGCAGCAGAATAGCGCCGACAGTCCACTCTGGTGAAAGATATCTTTTACCACGAGGCAATGCCTGTCCTCAATGAAGCAATCCTTCTAACACAGCAACACCGCGAGGGCAAGATGTTTCGATGCGGTCTTTCAAAGCTATATGCGGTTGATTTGAGCTCTAAGGCCCCGGACAATTTCCCCGGTGAACTCCCTGTCCCGGTAATAGACCTGTTCAAAACCCTCTACGAACATCCGTGCTCGATCTCTTATTTCCTTCTGCTCTATCCGGGCAATGAATTCTTCGAGGCCTTCATGTTTCCCCTTTTCGTACCCATAGGCCGCCATTTTGGACAAAAACCTCGCGAGGATTCTTTCCTCCTGTCTTTTATGCGTCTTGACGAGGATGTAGAGCAATATTGGGACCGCTATCAAGAGCCCGAACAGCATCAAGGGCTTGCCGAGTGCGGATGGCTCTATTTGCACCTTGATGTCAGGCCTGGTTATCCGTTCTCGAATAGCATTCAGGATTTCGACCTGTCTGGTGAAGTCGTAGTCGATGATGACCTTGTGCCAGTAGTAGTTGAAGGTGTCGAAGATCAACCGCAGCTGAAGGAGAAAACGGCCCCCGACGGCATGCCAGGGGACCTCCAGGAGAGGTGGGGTCGGATCGAGCCGCAGCCACCCGTGGCTTGACAGGTAGGCCTCAACCCACACGTGGGCATTTCTCTGTGTCACCAGGTAGTATTTGCCTGTGTCATTGTAGTTTCCACCCCGGTATCCCCCGATAAGCCGGGCGGGAATCCCTGCGGTTCTCAGCATCACGGCCAGGGATGAGGCAAAGAATTCGCAGTTGCCGCGCTTGTGAACGAAGAGGAAATCCTCGAAGGGAGTCGTTGAAACCGGGAGGCTTTCCAGCGAATACTGAAAGCTCCCCCGCTGAAGAAAGGTCATGAGCGTCTTGACCTGTTCAACCTCTGTCTTGTCGGAAACCAGATCTTCAACCAGGGACCTTACCCTGGGGGAGAAGGCCTCAGGAAGTCGAACATAGGGTCCACGATCAATCATGGGTTGCGCAGAGGCGGCTGAGATCCTTGATATGGCCCGATATCTTATTCTTTCAAATATCATGGTCTTGAAAGGTCTGATTCTGGTCCGTGAAAACTTATTGCTATACACTGAAAATGAAGTCGGCCTATCGAGAGCAAAGAGGTACTTGTTACCGTAAGGTTCCAGATAGATGGTCTGGACAATCTCCCGGCCTTCGACGTCATCCGGGGAACGGTCCACGTCGGCTTCCCCTCCACTGGTCCATTTGATTCCATCGAATTCATCCAGGACAATCCCCCTCCAGTACAATTCACTGTCTTCGACACGTTCCATTTCCGCACGAAAAATCACGGCATTGTCTTCCTGGATTTCAGCCACCTCTCCGAGAGAGATAGTGTCCGAGAACCCGGATCGGCCGATACCGGCCTTGTTGAGAAAGCTGAGAAAGGGATAGCTGGTTCGAGGGAGAATGATAAAAAGGATCACGCCGATAGGAATCGACAGCGAAAAGATCAGCAGGGATTGATGGATGATTCGGTAGAGGTATTCTCTGCTCAGGCCCATGTCGGGATTGTGGGAATAGAAGGCCAGAAGAATGAGGGAGATGGTTATGAGCGTCAGGAGCAGTGAAAAATATAGTAGGAAGGTGATGCTCATCGAAATCAGAGTAGAGCCGATCAAAACAAAAATGCACATGATATAGATCTGCATATAGTCGCGGATCTTCTTGTCTTCCAGCAGTTTCAGGGCCAGAAGAATGGTGAGGGCATCGAGGATGGGTTCGATGAGAAACTCGGGAGTGATCCGGTAGGATGCCAGGAACAGCAGCCCCAAAGAAATGCTGTTCAGCAGCCATCGTGGGATTTCGAGGATCCTCCGGTAGTCCTGGCAGACGGAAAAGGAGGCCAGAAAGAGGAAGGCCAGGGCATGATACGTATCGAGGTGTTCCAGAACGGAGGAGAGGCTCAGCACCACACAGGCATAGGTGATGATCTGAATGATATGCCTAATCTTGAGCATAAAGCGCCAACCGCGTCAAAAGGGTCACTTTGTGGGCCGAAGAAATATCCGGTTTGTATGTGTTGCGCTCTATCACGAGCCCCACAGCCGTGCCGGACTGAATCAGCTTCACGATCAGGTAGGCGACACGTGAGATGGTCTCTTCCAGGTCCTGCTTTTCCATCTTGTCAAACTCGATCAGAATATTGGGTGTTTCCAGGGTTGATAGCTCTTTTGTCTTCAATTGTCCGGTCTTGGCTGTTGCCTTCCAGCTGATGTACTTCATGGGGTCCCCGGACACATATTGTCTTATCGATATGATATCGGCATCGTAACCCGTGATGTCCGACGATGCGTCCCCCTTCCATCTGGTCTGGTTCACTGCAAGGTGGCTCAGACCAGATCTTTGCAGCATGGGAAAGATGACCAGATCGAGGTTCTTGGGAATTCTTCGATAGCGGGTAAAGAAATTGAACGGGAAGACCGAGGCCGCAACGATATCGGTTATCGTGTGGCGGCCCCGGTTGTTGAAAACCATATTGAGATAGAGTTGGGCAGAGGAGCGGGGCCCGACGATCGGGAAGAGGACCTCATCGTCCCCGATCAGGACGCGGATCAGAAAGGCCGGCATGAAACGCCTGTTGTTGGTCAATTTGACTTTCACCGGGACTGCGGAACCGGCAAATCTCTCTTCGGGAAACTCCAGCGACAAGTCGATCCCCCGGAGGTTTCTTCTGCCGAAAATCCCGGACACCAGCATATAGCTCAACAGGGTTGACGTAACGATGTAGAGCAGGTTGTTGGCTGTGTTGACGGAAGAGAAGCCGATGAGAATCGTGAGGGCGATATAGATGTATCCCGGTTTGTTGATCCGGATCACACCGGGACGGCTATGTCTGCGAGCAATGATTTTACGATCTCCCTCTTGTTGACGCTGGCATATTCCTCGCGCACCAGGACCCGGTGAGGAATGACAAATTCGGCAACCTCTTTGATGTTTTCAGGAACGAGGAAATCCTTGCCTGCAAAAAAAGCATGGGACTTGGCGGCGTCGATGAGGGCCAGAGCACCTCTTGTGGAGAGGCCGACCGAAAAGTAGTCGTTATTCCTCGTGGCTTCGACAATGTTCTGAATATAGTCGAGGACCTTCTCCGATACAAAAATCTCGCGCCTGATCGTCTCCTGGGTCTTTAGGATTTCCTCCCCGTTCATGATCGGCTCGATTCCATATAGCTCACCCCGCTTGCTCCCCCCCTTCAGGATCACCCTTTCTGCGGAACGAAGCGGATACCCAATGTTGATCTTCATCATGAAACGGTCAAGCTGCGATTCCGGGAGCGGAAAGGTCCCGAAAGGCTCTGCAGGATTCTGGGTGGCGATAACGAAAAAAGGCCTGGGCAGATCGCAGGTCCTCCCTTCAATGGTAACCTGTTTTTCCCCCATGGCTTCGAGCAGAGCGCTCTGCGTCTTCGGAGGAGCGCGATTGATCTCATCCACCAGGACAATATGGTTAAAAATCGGTCCCGGACGGAATTCGAAGGCATTGGCATTCTTGTTGAAGATATAGAGCCCGGTGATGTCGGTTGGCAGCAGGTCGCTGGTGCATTGGACCCGTCCGAAGGTCAGGCCGAGGACCTTGGCAATGGCGATAGCCAGCGTGGTCTTGCCGAGGCCGGGAAGGTCTTCGATGAGAAGATGGCCCCGTGAGAAAAAGCAGGTGAGGGCAAGCCTCAGCGCTCTATCCTTGCCCTGGAGATAATGGGACAGGAGCGCAATGGCTGCGTCTATTCTCTGATTACCGGCTTCCATGCCTACGAATTCACAAAACGAACAGCGGGATCGCTTCTGGTTCTGGGGATGATTTCGCCGATGCGCAGCGCCCGCTGCCCCATGGCATTCATCAACCCCATAATCTCTTTGGCATCAGTAGGATCGACAATCAACACGAAGCCTATTCCACAATTGAAGACACGATAGAGCTCCTCATCCGAGATCCCACCTTTTTCCTGAAGAAAACGGAATATGGGTGGCACCTCCCAGCTGCCCCGGTCAATGACCGCCTGGCATGTTCGGGGAAGGATTCTTGGGATGTTATCGAGAAACCCTCCACCCGTGATATGTGCCATACCGGCAATACGGAAGGTCTTCAGAAGCTTCAAAACGGGTTCCACATAGATGCGGGTTGGTTCGAGAAGGACTTCGGCTGCCGTGCAGTTGCATTCGCTGATGAAACTGTCCGGCTGCATGTTGAGCTGGTCAAACACGATGCGGCGCACCAGAGTGTAGCCGTTGGAATGCAGCCCGCTCGATGCCAGACCGATGATCTGATCGCCCACGTGAATCGTCGAACCGTCGATGATTTCGGCATTGTCCACCAGTCCGACGGCGAACCCCGCCATATCGTACTCGTTCTCCTTATAAAAGTCCGGCATCTCAGCGGTTTCTCCGCCGATCAGGCAGCAGTTTGCTTCCTTGCATCCGGCGACAATCCCGCTGATGAGTTGTTCGACGAGATCCAAATCAACCCGCCCAAGGGCCAGATAGTCGAGAAAAAAGAGCGGCCGTGCACCCTGAACAATGACGTCATTGACGCTCATGGCCACCAGATCGATGCCCACTGTATTGTGCCGGTTTGCCCAGAAGGCGACTTTCAGCTTGGTGCCCACACCATCTGTAGATGAAACCAGAACGGGGTTCTTCAACTCAGTGCAATTCAGTGAATACAGTCCGCCAAAACCACCGATATCGGTGATGACACCACCGCGGAAGGTGCTTCGGACGAGAGGTTGAATACACTTCACCAGCTCATTCGCCCTGTCCAGATCAACCCCTGCTTCTCGATATCGGTTCGCTTTCATGGACCCTCTCTCACTTCTTCCTGTACAAGAATCAATCGGATTTGAGCGAATTGTGCCGCCCGATGTGGATGCTTACCTTCATGGCCGCTGAGATCAGCTTGCGGGCGTAAACTTATAACACGTATCGGGCACCAAAAGGAATACTCAAAGTGGCCGGCCTGTTCAACCGACCATCGGGCACCATCGGCCTGTGAACTCGGAGAATACTGCCTGGATGAAGAACAGGGATCGTTGTAGCTGTTGCTGCTCAGGGTTGTTCATGTTAAATGGGATGGGAATCGGGGGGTTGCGTGATGTCAAGAGTCAGAAGAATCCTGACGGGTGCTTCGACGGTGCTCTGTCTAGCATTGTGCCTGATGGGGATGGGTCTGTGTATGGCGGGGTTCGAGTTCTGGCTCTTCATGCGATCCCCGGGCGGCCGGCAACCGGGGGCGCGCCAGGTGATGATCATGCCGGGCATGACCGCAGCCGGTATCGCCCATATCCTCGCAACCGAGGGAATCATTTCCGATGGGAACAAGTTCTACCTGTTATGCCTGCTGCGCAAGGCGGATCAGAAACTCAAGGCTGGAGAATACGCCTTTCTGCCTCTTTCCACACCTGGACAGATCCTCGACCAGATGGTATCCGGAAGGGCACTGATTCAGCGCATCACCCTGGCTGAAGGCGTTACGGCGTTTGAGATCGCAAAGGCCATGCAGGAAAAGGGACTGGCTTCCGAAAAGGAGATCCTGGACCTCGTTGCAAACCGGGACTTCATCCGGTCCAATGGGTTGACCGTATCGAGCCTCGAGGGCTATCTTTTCCCGGAAACCTACTTTTTCCAGAGGTCCCAGAGCCAGGGAGCGATGTTGAAGATGATGATCCGGCAATTCCAGCGACATCTTCCTGCGGGGTGGGAAGAGCGCGCAGCGGAACTCGGGCGCAGCCTTCATGAAATCGTGATCATGGCTTCGCTGGTGGAAAAAGAAGCGGCGACGGATTCTGAACGTCCCGTCATTGCCGCGGTTTTCTATAATCGTTTGAATGAGAAGATGCCGTTGCAGAGTGATCCCACCACGGTTTACGATCTGGCTGGATTCTCCGGACCGATCACCACAACCCATCTGCGGCGTCAAAGCCCCTACAACACTTATCTGAACCGGGGCCTGCCTGTCGGCCCCATCTGCAACCCGGGTGCAAAATCGCTGAAGGCCGCGCTCCATCCCGAAGCGGTGTCTTATCTATACTTTGTCAGCAATCACGACGGCACCCACCAGTTTTCGAACACGCTGGCCGAACACAATCAAGCTGTTTTGCGGTCTCACCAGAGACGGAGGGACCTGGTTGCCGCTCCTGCAAACAGGGACTCCAATCCCCTGGTTCAAGGGTCCGGACAATCAAGGGAAGGAGGCCAGAAGCCGGGAATCAGCCTGCCTGAAAACTGACGGCAATTCTTCGAGGGTGATCCGCACAGGTTTCTGAAACATGCTTCGGAGGGGCTTTTGATATGGGATCGATCCCCGGCCGCTGCAGATCGCTCACAATTTCCTATGAAACGAAGGATGGTGTTGCTGCTATGACGGAATCTCAAACATCACAAGCTGCCAGTATTGTCTTCGCTGCGGGCAAGGGGACTCGCATGCTGGGATACACGGGAAACAAAACGCTCCTGCCGCTGGTTCCGGGGACCTCTGCCTATCAGGGAGAGCGCCCTTTGCTTCTGGAAGTCCTGTCGAATCTGCCTCGGGGCCCGGTCGGGATCGTTGTTCACCATTGTGCCGAAGAGGTTGTCACAGCCACAAAGGATCATGCCGTTGTGCCCATCCGGCAGCCGATGACCGACGGAACGGGAGGCGCGCTGCTCGCGGCCCGGAGCTTTCTTGAAAGCGTTTCCCAGGACGCTGTGGTCATCACCATGGGGGATGTTCCTTTGATTCGCCGGACGACCTATCAGACGCTGATCAAGAGACTCGATGACCAGAATCTCGTGATTCTGGCCTTTGAGCCTCAAGACCGGGCCCGGTACGGCATGTTGGAGATGAACGGAGAGAGCGTGGTTCGGATTGTCGAATGGAAGTACTGGCATACGTGGTCCGCCGACCGTCAGGCCGAACTGAGGTTCTGCAATGCCGGGGTCTATGCCGCGCGCCGTTCGGTGTTGCTCGATTATCTGGATCATCTTGCCAACCATCCTCACCTCGTTCAAAAGCAGCGGGGGGATGAATGGGTGACGGTCAAAGAGTATTTCTTAACTGATCTCGTAGAGCTGATGAGCCACGATGGGCTGGCAATCGGATGGTCCCTCGCTTCGGCAGAAGAAGTGATCGGCGTGGACACTCCTGAAGCGTTGCAGGCGGTGCAGACTCGTTACCGTGAGATGCTGCCTGCCGATAGATGACAAGTCGATCGGAAAACCAGGGCGAGACGGTGGAGGGCCGTTCCGACTCTTATCCCCGGCCGGCATCCTTCTCTGGGGATGCCAGGCCCTTTTCCAGAAGCTCCGCGATGCATTGGTGAATACCGTCCAGGACCTCTTCATCCGGGCCAACGGCAAAAGCTTGCCGCATTGCACGTTCAATTTCCTCGGGCTTTCTCCCGTCATGAAAAAGCTTATAGACGAGCGAAGCCGCTGCATTCAGGACGTGTACCGCATCCTCCTCCGGGTCATAGAGCATCAATTCGGGACCCAGATCTTTGGCTACGATTCGTTTGCTCATCATCTATTCCTCGTTGCCCGGGGAGGTTAATGGCCGTTTCGCTCTGAGCCGTGTTGAACCGCGGGATGACGTCCGTCATCGGAAGACCCGATCCAGGACTGACTCGCGCTCCATCCAAAAGGGACCCTTGACCAGTAGCGATCCCCCTCTTTGTTCACTTTGACCGGGATCCCAAAGGTCCGAGTCAGGAGTTCGGAGCGCAGGATCTCCTGCTTTTCCCCCTGGGCCACACAGCGTCCCTGCCTGAGCAGCAGCGCATGGGTAAAACTCGGCATGATTTCCTGAAGATGGTGGGTCACAAAGATCATGGCCGGTCCTCCCTGCGCCTTCCCCAGGTGTTCGAGGGTATCAAGCAACTGCTCCCTGGCGACAAGGTCCAGCCCGGCACAGGGTTCGTCGAGGATCAAGAGCCGTGGCTTGTGGATCAAGGCCCGGGCGATCAGCAGTCTTTGCTTTTCTCCCTGAGAAAGGACCCCATACGGCAAATCAAGGATGTTGGAACAATTCAGGCGTCGGGCCAGCTCCATGCCCTCCTCGAAGTCCTCTTCCCTGGGGTCCTCGAAAATGCCGATCGAAGCGTATTTCCCGCTTACAATCAGGTCAACGGGGCGGCTGGAGGGGGGAATCTGCGCTTCGAGAAAAGAGCCCACCCATCCGATCTTTTTTCGCAGTTCGCGCAGGTCGGTGTGGCCGAATGCCTCACCCAGTACCGTGATATGGCCTTGAGTGGGCCAAAGGTAGCCGGCCAGAAGCCGAAGAAGGGTTGTCTTACCGGAGCCGTTTGCCCCGAGAACCACCCAGTTGTCCTCCGGGTGGATGTCCCAGGAAAGCCCGTCCACTATCAGACGCCGCCCTCTTACGAAGGAGACATTTTCCATGCAAGTCCACTTATGGTGCATTGTGCCGTTCATGGTTCCCTGTCCATCGTTGTTGCCTCATGGTTCCCAGCTCAATACGATCTTGCCGAAATGCCGGTCCTCCTGCAGATACCGGTGCGCCTCTTCGACGTCCCGAATGGAGAAGACTCGATCGACAACCGGGTGCACCCTACCCGACTGCAGGAGTGGTACGACCTGTTCTGTAAAGGCGTGGGCCAGAAAAGCCTTTTCTTCATCGGACTGGCTGCGAAGCACCGAGCCGATCAGGCGAAGCCGTTTGGTCAGGAGGGGGGCAAGAGAGATCTCGGCCTTGTGCCCGCTCATGAGTCCGATCACAACCAGCCGGCCTCGTGACCTGAGAATTTCGATGTGCTTGCTGAGATAGGAAGCCCCGATCCAATCCAGAATGACATCCACACCCCGGCCGGCCGTGATTTCCTGGACGCGTTCCGCAAAGTCTTCGGTCCTGTAGTTGATCCCGAAAGCAGCCCCCAAATCCAGGCATCGTTCGATCTTTTCGGCAGAACCGGCAGTGATGATCGTCCTCACACCCTGTGCCTTGGCCAGTTGAATCGCCGCCGTTCCCACTCCGCTGCCCCCCCCATGCACCAGGAGTGTTTCACCCGCCTTCAGCCCCGCTTCCATAAAGAGGTTGAAAAAAGCGGTGAAAAACACCTCGGCTGCCGCAGCGGCCCCGACAAAATCGAGATTCTCCGGTATGCCGACCAGATGGCTCGATGCCACGGTGACGTAGCGACCGTATCCTCCTCCGGCGACGATCCCGAATACCCGCTCGCCCGGCTTCCAGCCGGCAACGCCGGGAGCCGTTTCAATCACCACACCTGCGAAGTCCAGGCCCAGAATGGTTGATGCTCCCGGGGGCGGAGGATAGAGCCCCCGCCGCTGAAGCAGGTCCGCCCGGTTGACAGAACAGGCTTCAACACGCACCAGGATCTGCCCGACGTCTGGTGAAGGGCGCGGGACCGTATTCAAAACAAGCTTGTTCCAGTCCCCCTTCTTGCCCGATTCCAGAACGACAACGGCCTCCATCAATTGCTCGTTCATTCGAGTTCTCCATGTTCCGCAAAGGAATAGTACTGCAGACCCGCAATGATAATGTGGTCATGAACATGAACATCGAGATCGTTCAGAAGCTTTTTCAATTTGCGTGTCAATTGCCGGTCTGCCGCGGATGGGCTGGGGTCGCCACCGGGATGATTGTGAGCCAGAATGACGGAGGTGGCATGATGCTTCACAATGGCCTCGACAACCAGTCTGGGGAAAACGGCCGTGCGATTCACACTGCCTTCCTGGATTCTTTCGGTGGCAAGCAGAAGGTTCTTGCTGTTCAGAGCAAGAATACAGAAGGCCTCATTGCGCTCCGTACCCAGTTCAGACCGCAGGAGCAATACGGCATCGTCGGTTGACTGGACTTTGTTCTCGTCATGCCTGTTCCACCGGTCTTCCTGGTATCGATCAAAAAGGCGGGGAACAGCGGCAATGAGAGTGGCTGCCTGAGGCCCAACACCCGGAGTTCCCTGCAGGCTTGACTGCGGAGCGTCGAAAACCCCGGCCAATGTCCTGAACTCCTTCAAAAGGGCCTTGGCCGGGGGTTTGACATCCCTGCGAGGAATAACGAAGGAAAGCAGCAATTCAAGCACTTCATGGTCGTGGAACCCATCCAGGCCACTTCGGGTGAAGCGCTCACGCAGCCGCTTGCGGTGGCCCTCATGGTCGGCGGCTGCAGGAGGTTCCATCGGCTTCCGGCTTCCGCCCCGGCTCAAAGTGTGCCCTTGTCGCTGGCGACCTTTTCCCGCAACTGCGCAAGAAGAGAATCAAAGGGTTTGCCTGCCAGGATGGAATTGAACTGCCCCCGATAGTTTTCAACCAGGCTCACCCCTTCCACAATCACGTCGTAGACCTTCCATTCACCCTTTATCCGGCGGAGCCTGTAATCGAGCTGAACATTGGTGTTTTTGTAATCCAGCACCCGAGTCTTCACGAGTGCGTATTCGCCCTCAATCTTCTCCTCATCGTAGACCACCCGCTCATTGGTACCGGTATAGGTCTCCACCCGGCCGACATAGTTGTTGAAGATCAGCTGCTTGAAGAGGTCCACAAACTCCTGCTGTTTCTGCGGGGACTGATCTTTCCAGGGACGACCGAGAGCGCGTTTCGCCATCTCCTGGAAATCGAAATACTCGTCAACAATCTGCAAAATCTCCGCCCGGCGCTCGCGAAGTCCCGGTCCGGAACCGGATTGAGCACTCCTCAGTATTTGCAGGGCACGGTCCGTCCCAGACTGAATCAGCCCCATGGGAGAAGTGGCTGCAAGGCCTGTGGAGTCAAAAAACAAAGGGGCACACAACACCAAAAGAACAAAACCCAGGGTCATGAAAGGAAACTTCTTCTGCATTGTCACCTCGTTCAAATGTTGAAAGAAAACGCGGGTAGAGCGAGCTCTCCATGCTGAACCGCCCAGCCCCGTTCTGCTGCAGGCGGAACCCCCGAAAACGAGCGTTCGCAAGATATCCGCTTTTGCAGGCGCCATACGACCGATTACACAGCACGACTCAGATCAGGAGGAAACCCGATCAGGCCGTCCAACCTGTGTTCAAGTGCTAGAATCTAACCATACTCTCGGAGAATCGCCAACCCTTTTTCATCCATCATTCTCCAAAAGACATATTCAACCTTGACAAGCCTCTCCAAGGCGAATAAAAGCATGCTCAATCAATGAATCCGGACAGTTGCGCCGGTACTTTCAGTTTTCAAAGGAGCATTGGCCATGCATGATTGGGTTTTTCTCTTCCCTGGCCAGGGATCGCATTACGTCGGTATGGGACAGGAGTTTTACGAGAGCTACAGCGAGGTTCGAGATCTTTTCTCCCAGGCCGCTGATATTCTGCAAATGGACATTGCAAGGCTCTGTTTTGAAGGTCCCGAAGAAGTGTTGGTGCTTACCGAAAACGTTCAGCCTGCCATCACGGTGGTGAATCTAGCTTGTTTCACCGTGATGCAGCTTCATGAGATGTACCCGACGGCAGTTGCCGGTCACAGCCTGGGAGAATACAGCGCGCTCTACGCTGCAGACGTCCTCGATTTGAAGGATGTCCTGGAGCTTGTGCGGTTGCGCGGATCTTACATGCACCAGGCTTCCCAGGAAAACCCGGGGGCCATGGCCGCTATTATGGACCTGGACCTCGACCGGATCAGCGATATCTGCAAGGAGTGCGGGGTGGAAATCGCCAACATCAATTGCCCCGAGCAAATCATCATAACCGGCCCGGCAGCCCTGATCGATCAAGCCGTGGAGCTGTGTGAGCGTGCCGGAGCCAAGAAGTGTGTTAAGCTAAATGTGAGCGGCCCGTGGCATAGTCGCTCTATGAATCCGGCTCGTGAGAGATTCGAGCCCTTTGTCCGAAGGGTCAATTTTCGCGAACCTCAAATCCCGGTGCTCAATAATGTGGATGCGATGCCACTCCAGAGCGCTGCTCAAGTGGCGGACAAACTGGTTGATCAAATCTGCAGCCCGGTGTTATGGCAGCAGTCTGTTGAAAGGCTTATTGCCGATGGGCACAAGTGCTTCGTGGAGGTTGGCCCCAAGAAGGTCCTTCGAGGCCTGATGCGCCGGATCAACAAGGGTGTAAAGGTGCTCAACGTAGAAGATGCCGCAAGCCTCGCCGGCTTCCTGCAGGCGAATCAGTGATGGAGTCGGGTTTTCCGTCGTTGTTTGCGGAGCGGTTGGTTGAACCATGCTGGAAACTGATGGCACCTTTGAGATCATTGATGAGTGGGAAAAAGTTGAGGGTGCACCATGGCCCCTCGGAGCGACCTGGGTCGAATCTCAAAGAGGTTTTAATTTTGCCCTCTATTCGCGACATGCGAGGAGCGTAACGCTTCTTCTCTATGCCGAAAATGATCTCGTCAAACCGGTCCACGAATATGCTTTTGACCCCATCCTCAACAAGACCGGCCTGATATGGCACTGCCTGGTGCCGGAAGAAAGGCTGTCTGGAGCAGCCTTCTACGGTTACCGGGTTGACGGCCCCTTCGCTCCCTCCAAGGGGCACCGCTTTGACGTCCGGAAGGTGCTCCTGGACCCGTTTGCTCACTCCGTCTTCTTTCCTCCGGGTTTCAGCCGCAAAGCCGCCAAAAAGCCTGAGCCAACGGATGGGAAGGCGCCTTTGGGGCGTCTCCCTGGAGTTCAGAAGCCTTTCGCCTGGGGTGCGGACCCTCGCCCTCGCCACAGCCATGATCTCGTCGTCTACGAACTCCACGTCAAGGGGTTTACCGCCAAGTCCAATTCGGGGGTCAGCCCGGAGAAGCGGGGTACTTTTGCCGGTCTTGTCGAAAAAATCCCTTACCTCAAGGAGCTCGGGATCACGGTCGTCGAGCTCCTGCCCGTTTATCAGTTTGATCCCCAGGAAGGGAACTACTGGGGTTACATGACCCTGAACTTCTTCTCGCCCCACCGGGACTATGCATGCGGAGACCCCTCCCGGGAGTTCCGCGATATGGTGAAAGCTTTGCACAGTGCCGGGATCGAAGTGTGGCTGGACGTGGTGTACAACCACACCAGCGAAGCAGGCGAAGATGGTCCAACCTACAGTTATAGAGGGATCGACAACAGGAGCTACTATCTGACCAACCAGCAGACCGGCGCCTATGTCAATGATACCGGCTGCGGCAACACATTGAAGTGTGCTCACCCCGCTGTTCGGGTGATGATCCTTTTCAGCCTGGACCATTGGGCAGCAACCATGCACGTGGACGGCTTCCGGTTTGACCTGGCATCCATATTCACGCGCGATCTTGATGGTTCGGTGAACACCAAGGACCCGCCCTTGATTCCCGAGATCAGTCTCCTGGGGTATTTGCATGATCTGAGGCTGGTCGCTGAAGCATGGGATGTCGGCAGTTATCTTCTTGGACGGACTTTTCCCGGCCTCCAGTGGCGGCAGTGGAACGGTCTGTTTCGGGATGATGTTCGATCGTTTGTGAAAGGAGACCCGGGAAAGGTCGGCGCACTGATGCAGCGTCTCTACGGCAGCGATGACCTGTTTCCAGAGGGCCCGGTGGAGGTGTACCGGCCGTATCAGAGCGTCAATTACATCACCGCGCACGACGGCTTCTGCCTGTATGATCTCGTCGCCTACAATCAGAAGCACAATGAAGCCAATGGGCATGACAATACGGATGGAACAGATGACAATCGCAGCTGGAACTGCGGGTGGGAAGGCGACTCCGATGTTCCCCCGGAAATGATGGCCCTGCGACGCCGGCAGATTAAGAATTTCTTTTGCCTGCTGATGCTGGCCAACGGGACCCCCATGTTTTGCGCCGGAGATGAATTCATGAATACCCAGCGGGGAAACAACAATCCCTATAACCAGGACAATGAAATCACCTGGTTGAATTGGGACCTGCTCCAGCAGAACAGGGATATGTTTCGATTTTTCAAACTGATGATTGCCTTTCGCAAAGCCCACCCTTCCATCGGGAGAAACCGGTACTGGCGGGGAGATGTGAAGTGGTACGGGAATACGGCCGATGTGGATCTGTCCCGTGACTCCCATTCTCTCGCCTATTTCCTCAGGGGGGCGGCTCTGAACGACAGCGACATTTATGTCATGATCAATGCCTTCTGGGAGGATAGATCGTTTGCCGTTCAGGAGGGCCGAAAGGAAGAATGGCGACGAGTGGTCGACACCGGTCTGCCTGATCCCGAAGACATCGTTGAATCGGGGGAGGCCGGCATCCCGCTGTCCAGTAGCCGTTACCTGGTGAGAGCCAGATCGGTTGTCGTTCTGGAGAAACCGTTGAAAAGGCGGACTTGAAGCAATGAAATCTATCAGCCTGATCCTGTTGGGAGCGACCATAGCCTATGCCGGCGTCCTGTCCCTCGCGGATGATTTCATGATCGGTGTCGGTATGGCGGTCCTTGGGGGGTTATTGGCAGCCGTGGCGGCCTGGAGGGCTTTTCGCAGCTGGAAGCAGCCGGAGGACCCGAAGCGATTTTCGACCAGAGGGAAAAGGAAAACCCGCCTGACCATCGTGGAAGACAACAAGGACAAGCGCCCAACCTATCACTGATCCGGCACGGAATCGCGATCAGGCTGAAAACCCCGTGATGGAGGAAAGATCTGCAATTGCGAAGTACTCTCCTCAGGACGTCGCCTGCCCTGCCTGGAAGGCTCCAAGGACCTATCACGCAGCAAAGCGGAGGATTTCAACTTAGCCCCTTTGCGAACCGCTTCTTCTCCCTTCTTCAAGACCAGAGAGGTGACGTGCTTTGAGAGATAATACTCCCCACAATTCTCACACACGTCGGCAGGAACCTCCTTGATGATCACAATCGTGTCGCCCCGTTGCTGCATGACCGTAACCTGCCCCGCATGGGTCTCACCCTGCCGGCATAGAATGCACCTCATGGTGACCTCCTCTTTAGAAAACCCGACAACCAGAGCCCCGGGTCTGGAAGATAGACGGCAGTAGTAATACGTGATGCAAAACCCATAGACAACCAGGATATGAAGGCCTGGAGCCAAAATATCCAAAATATCCTTGACCGTCACCGATGTACCTGCTAGCCAAAGACGAAACCATTTCCCTGTTGCCATTCCTGAACGAAGCTACGTGGGGGCTGTCACGATGACAAGCATGTCAAGCAAGGAAATCATCGACCGCATCTTCAAGGAACCGGGCATCAAATATGAGCTTACCGAATTCGACACCCTCGGCAAACCGATCCAAGAGATCCTCGCCATTTACCCAAAAATTGCGGAAACGGGCCGCGATGCGGGCAAGACCAAATACTACCTGAAGAGCTTCATTCCGTTTTCTTCGGGAAACGAAGAGGTCCAGGTCTATGTGGAGGGCGGAAAGACGGCCCCGGAGGAAATCGTCCGGCAGCTCTGGGTCTACAAACTGATCCACCAATACGGCTACCAGCCTGATGAGATCGACCTGGAAAAGAGCGTCCGATTCGGCACCGAGGTGGGAACCAAAGCGGCCGATATCATAGTCTATACCGACGCCACCAAGGAAACCCCGAAAATCATTGTCGAGTGCAAGAAACCCAAGCGCAAGGATGGTATCGAACAGCTCAAGAGCTACATGAACGCCAAAGGCGCGCCGGTTGCGGTCTGGTCCAACGGCAGCGACAGCATCATCCTCTACCGCCCCTACCCTAAGGAATTCGACGACACCCTCTTCGATATTCCCCGGCGCGGCCAGGACGCGAAAGACGTCCTTGAAACGAAAAAGACCCTCCTGCAGCTGAGAAGGGAATTCAACTTCAAACAGATCATTCAAGATCTCGAGGAACTCGTCCTCGCCGACAGTGGCAAGGATGAGTTCAACGAGATCTTCAAGCTCATTTTTGCCAAAATCTGGGATGAGAAAGAAGCCCAGGAGAAGCGGAAGGGCAAGGAGGTCCAATTCAGCAAAGCCCTCGACCCCGATATCACCTATGACCGGATGAATGCGCTCTTCCGCAAGGCCGCCGAAGAATGGCCCGGCATTTTCAAAGAGGGCGAAGACATCGAACTCACCAAACGGCATCTGCAAGTCTGCGTCGGCCCCATCGAGGGTGTGCGGCTCATGGGCTCGAACCTCCGCATCATGGATGATGCTTTCGAGTACCTTCTCCCGACCGAAGCCAAGAAAAAGAAAGGGCAGTTCTTCACTCCGCGCCATGTGGTGGAGATGTGCGTGCGCATGCTCAACCCGAAGCAACACGAATACGTCATGGACCCGGCCTGTGGATCGGCCGGCTTCCTGCTGCACACCATGGACTGGTGTTATCCCGCGAGGGATCACGATGCCCGGGAACAGCGCAAGTTCAAATACGCTTCGAAATACCTTTGGGGCATCGACTTCGAAACCCGCGCCGCCAAGACTTCCCGCGCGCTCATGCTTATTGCGGGTGACGGCCATACCAACATCTTCGGTCCCGATGTGAGCAGCCTCGATCCCACCACCTGGTACGAGACGGCCTCGGGTCAGGCCCTCATGTACGGCTTGCGGCGGGCGAAACTGACGGCCAGGAAGATCCCCGACCATGAAATGCTGAAGGATGAAGACCATGCGTGGGAGTACTTCGAAGACCTGAAATTCGACGTGATCATGACCAATCCCCCTTTTGCTGGGGAGATGAAAGACCGCAAGATGCTCGCTCATTACGAGCTGGCCAAACCCGCTCTCAAACGGGCCAAGGACAAGGCGCCCAAAGAGGAGCGGGATGTCTTGTTCATCGAACGCGTCCTGAAGATGCTCAAACCCGGCGGGCGCGCCGCCATCGTTCTCCCCCAGGGCAAGTTCAACAATTCTTCGTTGGCTTTTATCCGGGAGTGGATTCTCAAGAAAGCCCGCCTGCTGGCCGTGGTAGGCTTGCACCCCAACACCTTCAAGCCACATACCGGTACTAAGACCTCCGTCCTGTTCTTTCAGAAATACACTGCCGAGCAGTTGCAGAACATCCAACAGGTGAAACAGCAAGTAGCCGGGGCGTGCCCGGATTATGAGCAGCAGCTCAGGGAGCTGCTTGGCCATCATCGGTATCTGGTAGACATTCCCGAAGAAGAGATCCCGGAGGAAATCGCTGACCTCATGGTGGAAACTTTTGCGGAACTCGAGGCGGAGCAGGAGGTGGCCGAGGATGCCGGGGAAGCCGAGGAAGAGGAGTGGCGCATGGCTGCCGAATGAACTCTGCCGCAAGAGGAGCTGATCAGCCAGGCCGAGGAGCATTGGGACGATCTCAAGGCGCAACTCATCCGAGCAAAACAAAAACTCTCCGACCTTGACAGCGACATCGAAGCCCTGCAACAGCAGCACCAGATGGAGCTCGAAGCCATTACCGGCCAATGGGAGGGGAGCAAGAGCGACCTGCGCGCTCATTTGAAAGGGATCAAGGACGGCCAGAAGGCTGCGCTCAAAGCCCTCCAGGAGAAACAGAAAGCCTGGCAAAAGTCGGTCAAGGCCGAAATCAAACAACTGGAAAATGAAATCCCGCTTGCGGAATACAAAATGAAGCTGCTCAGCAACCGGGGCAAACTTGAGCTGGTGCTCGCCGACGCCGACCTGATCGGTACTCTGAAGGAACGCTGGATTGCCGCCGAGGTGGCCAAAAGGCTCGACTATCCCATCTTCATGGCCGTGAGCGAACGCGGCGGCAAGAACAACTCGGGTGATTACGAGTACCTGGTGGACGAAGACGGCAGCCTGGTGCAATTCCCTGACGGTCATCCCCAGGAAGGCCAGCTGGCTGTGGACCAGGACCTGGTCAATTTCGACCTTACGGCTGACGATCTGGCGGATGCCGCTAGGATTCCCGACGAAGAACTCTGTGTTGCCGAAGCATTTGTGCAGTCTGCTCAGGAGCAGGGGTTTGATTTCTGGGAGGTAGAGTGATGGCCAGATGGAGCCAATCCCAGTATCAGCAAGTTGTGCATCGTGGACGGATGGATGGCGAATATCACTCTCATGATGCAAAGCATCTCGAGAATCACCTCGTTAATTCACGTCTGACCCTTGTCCGGCTCAGAGATTGTTGTGAAAGAATCACAAGTGGGCACACTCCTCTAAGACACGACCTGAGTAGAGGGGAAGTCTTTTTTGTCACGGTGGAATGCGTTTCCCCTCTTCTCATTGACTACGGACTCAGCAAACGTGTTCGCAAGCGCCATTATGTCGGCGAACTCAATCGTGTAGCGCTAACCAGTGAATGCATTGTGGTCACCATAAAGCGGCGAATCGCTCAAGCGTCTCCCTGTTATGGCCTTCGAGGGGAAACCGTAGTCAATCAGGATGTTGCTGTCCTCAGATTGCGGAATGGCTGGAATCCTGGATATATTGCGGCCTACCTAATTTCAAAGTTCGGTCAGCAACTCGCGGACCGCGAGAGGACCGAACAGATGAACCCCTATCTGCCGGTAAGCAAACTTGGTAACCTGCTGATTCCCAAAATCGGAATAGATGCTCAGCATGTTGTCGACGATCTAATCAAGCTAAGATTTCGCTGTCTTGCCGAAGCCGAAAAATCATATTCCGAAGCCCAGCAGCTCCTCGAATCCGAACTCGGGCTAGACAAGCTCAGTTTCCGCAAGCCTATGGGCTACACGGCCAGGTTCAGTGAACTTGAGAAGTGCCTCCGAACGGATTCGCAGCATTACCAGCCGCGATTCACTCAGCTTCTCGACCACTTGTCCAATTTTGAGTGCCGTCGGATATGTGACATCCGCATACTGAACCGGCGTGGCCTTCAGCCGGTATATGTTCAAAACGGGACAGTAGGTGTGGTCAACAGCCAGCATTTGGGGCCACAGCACATAGACTATGACGGACTGCAGAAGACCAGTGAACGAGTTTTTGCGTCCTCCTCTGAAGGGCATATCCGAGAGAATGACCTGCTCATTTACACGACCGGAGCATACATCGGGCGAACGAATGCCTACCTGAGCAGCGCACCGGCACTGGCGAGCAATCACGTCAATATTCTCCGCTTGATTCCAGGAACTGACGCAGCCTACATGGCGCTCGTTTTTCAGTCAGTTGTTGGACGGTTCCAGACTCAGAAACATGGGCGCGGAAGTGCGCAGGCTGAATTGTATCCTGCTGACATTGACCGATTTGTTGTTCCTTTGCTTGATCCGAGCAGGCAGTCAGCGATTGGTGATCTCGTGCGGGACAGCCTGGAGAAGCAACAGCAAGCCAAGCGTCTTCTCGAACAGGCCAAGTCTCGCGTTGAACAACTCATCGAGGAGGCGGTGCGGTCATGAATGGAAAGAATCCCGGCACCGAGAACCAAGCTCTGCCCGTAAAGAGTGAATTCCTCCTCTACCAGACAGAGGATGGGCACACTCGTATTGGGGTTCGGCTTGATAATGAAACCGTCTGGATGACCCAGGCGTCCATGGCCGAGCTGTATCAAACCACTCCACAAAATGTAACGATTCATCTGAAAGCCATTTACGCCGAAAGGGAGTTGGAGGAATCGGCAACTTGTAAGGAATACTTACAGGTTCAACAGGAAGGTGCCCGCGCCGTTTCCCGTGCGAGGAAATTCTACAGCCTGCCTGCCATCATTGCCGTCGGGTACCGCGTCAAATCTCACCGAGGCACCCAGTTTCGCCGTTGGGCCACCGAGCGCTTGAACGAATACCTGGTCAAGGGTTTTTCCATGGACGATGAACGCCTGAAAGCAGGCCTCAACATCGGGTCCGATTACTTCGACGAACTACTGGAACGGATCAGGGACATCCGGTCCAGCGAAAAGCGCTTTTATCAGAAGATCCGGGATATCTACAAGCTGGCAGTGGACTACGATCCCAAGGCGGAGGAGACTTTAGAGTTTTTCGGCATCGTGCAAAACAAGCTGCACTTCGCCATTTCGGGCAAGACCGCCGCCGAGTTGATCGCCGAACGGGCCGATGCCACCCAGCCCAATATGGGCCTGACCTCTTGGAAAGGGGCCAAGGTTCGCAAGGGCGATGTCACCGTTGCCAAAAACTATCTGAACCCGAAAGAAATGGAAGGGCTGAACCGGATCGTCACCATGTACCTGGATTACGCCGAGGACCAGGCAAAGCGGCATCGCCAGATCTTCATGCGGGACTGGCGAAAAAAGCTGGATGCTTTCCTGCAGTTCAACGAACGGGAGATCTTGAGCAATGCCGGCAAAGTCAGTAAGGCGGTGGCGGAGCAACTGGCACTCGAACAATACGAGATCTTTCATCAACATCGGTTGGCAGTTGAAGCGGAACGGGAGTCGCTCGCCGATGATGAGGAGTTGAAGCGCTATCTGGAGAGGAAGAAATGAACCTATCGGGTGAAGATCGAAAACTCCTGGAAGAACTTTGCGTACAAAACGGGGTCAGCACGGCCAAGGTGCTAAAATTGCTCGAAACCGTTTACGAATACGAATTCAAAGACCGGCGTACCGGCATCTACGATGCGCTAAAGAAGATTCTCAAGCAACGCAAATGAGGTGGGTCAGCGTATGGCGGAACGTTATTCGCAATATGTACAGAACCCGGTAAAAATCATAGATGTGCTTGACACTGTTATCAAGAAGCTATCGGGACAGTGCCAGGCCAAGGCCACCGTTGATCAAGCGCTGCAACTGACGGAAATAACGAAGGCCATAACCCGCCTGAAAGAGTCTGGTGCCAAGGTCCCGGATGAGCTGAGGAACCTGAAAATTGAGCTATCCAGTGTGGTGACGGAGCAACAGAATCTGCTGCTGATCCTCCAATCGCTGGAACTGCGGCTATCCCATACCATTACCGACCTGCGGGCGAGAATTAAGCAACTGGCAGAGTGCAATCAGAAAAAAACAAAGTCTCGCAAACGTTACGTCAAACGTACTTCACCAACTCTTCTGAGAAAGGAAATATCCCGGGCGCTACGCGAACTGGGCGGCTCGGCAAAGAAGTCCGAGGTGATTGATAGAATTCGAGCCAATATGGAGGGGAAATTCAAACCCGACGATATTGAACGGGATTCCAGGGGGATTTTGAACTGGGAAAAATGGGTTGGTGGCGAGCGCTTGAAGATGATCAAGGAAGGCATATTGAAGTCTGGAAGCCAAAGGATGTGGGAACTCCGTAGAAAATAGCGAGGGGATTACAAGATCCCCCAAATCACAATCTACGTTGGTGCGAACGGCCTCTGTGAAAAGGGAGCGATCATCATGAGTACTGGGCATGACATCGATGAGTTTGTTGATGATCCGGGTCTCTTGATCGACTTGTGTCGGGAAGTTATCTACGAGATCGTTGAAAACTCTTCCGATGCGGGCCTTGAACAAAAGGAAGCTCAGCTCCGTGCCGTATCTCAAGCAATTGAGAGTTTGGAAAAAAAGAAAGTCCCGGTGCCTGATGCCCTTCGAGCAGAAAAGACAAGGCTTGTAGCAGCTATTGGCGATGAGTCCAAAACGAGTGGTGCTCTTGGAGAACTGGCCGACGGCTTCGGGGCGCTCGTCAGCGAATTGAACGCACGGCTTGGTCGGAGTGGAGCCCACAGCAAATCCCAACGGCCCCACCAAGGGCCACGCTCAACTGCTAGAAGAACCGGTCGAAACCAACTTCGCGAGCACATTATCGAGGCGCTTAGAAAGCTCGGCGGCCGTGCCCATTCGTCGGATGTTGTAGAGCAGGTAGGGCGGCAACTGGAAGGCAGGCTCTTGCCGGGTGACAAAGAATGGCGAAATGGCGCAAACTGCTTTGCCTGGCAGCATAATGTACACTGGGAACGCTTTCGGATGATAAAAGACGGGTTGTTGCGCGGTGACTCTCCGCGTGGCTACTGGGAGCTTGAAGAGGAGCGTCGATGAGATTCCGGAAACTGACCATCGAGAACTATAAATCATTCCAGTTCGCTACGGAAATCAGCTTTCCCGTGGGCGATGACGGGCGAAGCATCTTTCTCATTGGGGGCATGAACGGAGCGGGCAAGACGGCGATCATGGAGGCGATTACCTACTGCCTCTACGGTGCCAAGCCAGATGAGATCTACCGCAATATCAACCGCCGGGAGAAGGCCAGGGGCAATGCCAATGTCACCTTCGAGCTGGTCATCGAGATGGATGACCTTTCCGAACTGGTGGTGAAGCGATCCTGGACGGCAGGGACGGTGTGCGACCCGAAGCCTCGGGACCTGACCGAACGCCTGGTCATCGTGCGGGATGGCAAGCGGGTCGCGGTCCAGAACCAGGAAATCTGGCAGGATTTCATCCGTGCGGCGATTCCGCCGGGGATCACCCAGTTCTTCTTTTTCGACGGGGAGAAAATCCAGGCGATCGCTGCCGACGACCATTCGGAAGTCCGCCTGAAATCCTCCCTGGAAGCCGCTCTCGGCATCCAATACATCAATCGACTCGCCGGCGACATCCTCTACATCAAGCAGGAGGAGCGCAAAGGATTTGTCGAGATCTCCGACGAGGATCTTGAGTTCAAACAGAGCGAGCTGAAGCGGGAACAGAGCAAGCTCGCCCGCAAGAAGCATGATCGTGACCTGGTGGCTGAGGAGCTGGCAGCGTTCAGGGCGCAGCTTGAGGATGCCAAGAAACGCTTCGAAGTGTCCTTCCACACTGCTCCTGAGTCCCGAGAAGCATTGCGTGAATACGAGAAAAAGCGAATCCTTGCCTCCAATCGGCTGGCGCAATTGGAAAGCCAAATCCGGGGGTTGTGTGAAAACGCTCTGCCGTTCAGCCTTGCCGGCCAAATCTTTGATGGTATTCGACGACAAATCGACGAGGAAAGGGAGTCGGCCGGCGGGGAAGCCATCAGGGAACATGCGGCGTCGCTGGCGAAAAGGATCGTGCGGGTGGTTGAGGAACCCGAACCGATCTATCAAGAAAAGCTCTCTTCGGAAAAGATGGCGGAACTCGAACGGCGCATCTTTCGACTCCTCAAGGAAGGCGATGAAAAGGGGGCCCTCTCAAAGGTACTGGGGCTTTCCGATCGCGACGCCGCTCGGGTGCTAAACAAGCTGGAATCCCTTGAAACCAGCGAGGTGTTTCTGTTGAAACCGTTCCTTGAGGAGAAACGGGAGCTTGAGGTACAGATCCGGCAACTGGAGGGCCTGAGCCAGGTAGGGGCGCTGACGGAGTCTGAGCGGGAACTGTTCGAACAGCTTCAGGCGGAAATGGAAAGCTGCTCAGCCCAGATCGGTCGAAAAACGGAGCAACTCCGTTTGTTGGAAGAAGAAATCCTTTCCCTTCAGAAGCGCATTGATGAAATCCAATTGGAAATCGAAAAACTGTTTGAAAAACACCACATTTCGAAAGAAAGGGCTGATTTCATCCAGGAATGCGACGCCATCGCCAACGTCCTGAATCAGTTCATCGTGCGTCTGCGCAAGAACAAAGTCCATCTGCTGCAGGAAAAAACCTTCGAAATGTATCGCCTGCTCTCCAGCCGTAGCGGCTTGATCAAAGACATCACCATCGACGACAAGACCTATGAGGTGAGGATCACCGACCGGAACGGCCATGGAATCAGAAAATCGGGGCTCTCGGCAGGTGAGAAGGAAGTTTTCGCCGTTTCTCTGCTTTGGGGCCTGGCGCAGACGAGCCAGCTCAAGCTGCCCATTATTGTCGATACCCCGTTGTCCCGTTTGGATAGTACGCACCGGGACAACATCGTAAACAACTATTTCCCGAACGCCGGGGAGCAGGTGATCATCCTTTCGACCGATACCGAGATTGATAAGGACTACTATCGGGCGCTCAGGCCGCGGCTCAGCGGGGCCGCAAGTCTTGAATTTGATCAACGCCAGGAACTGACCACCTTTCGGGAAGGCTACTTTTGGGAGAGATAAGCCATGGCTGATCGACTCTACACAGCTGGCGAGGCTGATGAGGTTCTCAGTGCGCTGCGCTTCGAAACCAAGCTTGAAAAGGCCACACTGGCACGCATCGCGTTTGCTCTGTCGCTCGCCAGGGAAGGGCCGAAGGTAACGCAAAGCACCGGTTTCAGCGGCGGAGAGATGAAACGGCCCACCTTTGTCGGGGAAGATGAGGTTTTTATCCGCTCGCTGATCTGCTACGCCTACCAGAAGCCCGAAATCGCCGAAGACGAGTTTTTCTCCAACCGATCCATCATCAAGAACCACATCGACCATGGTGCCGCACTGCTGGGACAGCTATTCCAAGAATGCGGAAGGGATGCTGACGCCCTCCTCCGGCGTCTGGTGGACGAGGTCGAATTCGCTGGACGTCGAGAAACAATCGGGCACGGCCTGGATATCTTCATCGGGAGAACGCTGTTGAAACGAGATGATCTGCTCATGGAGATGAACCATACCGCGAAGCATGCCAATTCCCATCTGGCGATCATGGGGAAGCCGGGGGTCGGAAAAACCCAGTTCATTCTGAAGATCCTTGCCGATATTCGGGTCCAGTCGAATTTTCAAACCAACTTCATCTACTTCGACTACAAAGGGGATGTGGTCGACAACGAGCGGTTCCTCGATGTCGCCAAGGTTCAGCCCTTTCGGCTACTGCAGGGCAGCCAAAGCCTCCCGATCAATCCGTTCATTCTGGCATCCTATGATGAGCAGGCCGCGTAAACGTTTCCGCTCGTGAAAAGGCCGAGAGCTTTGCGTCGATCAACAGCAAATTGGGGGTTGTCCAAAAGGGAACCCTGATCGAAGCCATTCGTGCCGCCTATGCACAGCGGGCAGGTTCGGCTGCGGCCTATCCCGACTTCCATGATGTTTATCAGATCGTTTCGTTGATGTTCGAAGAGGACGGTCGCAAGGACGACAGCCTGATCGAGGTCTTGCGCGACCTGGCGGATTTCGATCTCTTCTGGAAGCATGGCGGTGAGGTGACGCCGATCGATCGGCTTTCGAGCCGCACCATCCTGATCGACGTTCATGCCATGCCGGTTTTGAAGGAACTCGTGGCCTATCTCGTAATCGAACGACTCTACAAAGAGATGGCACTGCTGCCCGACAGCCCGGTCAAGGAAGATCGACGAACCGTTCGAACCATTCTGGTGATTGACGAGGCCCACAACTATCTCAGCCAGAAGAACCTTTTCCTGCAGAGGATCATCCGGGAGGGCCGCTCCAAGGGTGTCGTGGTGTTTTTTGCCAGCCAGTCGCCCAACGACTACCAACAGAAGTTCTTCAATTTCCAGGAACTGCTGGAATTTGCCTTCATCTTTCAATGTGAAGGGGTGGCGGCGGGATCGGTTCAGGACATCCTTGGCTGCAGCAGCAAAACGGCCAGGGACCTGCAGACCGAGATTGCCCGTTTGGAGCCCTGGCAGGTCGTAGCGCGCAGTTTCGAAAAGACCGAGGAGTTTGTGAAATTCACTGCTGAAGCCTTCTACAAGTGCTACTCGTAGACCGCATCTTTTGTCAGGAGTGTTGAGTTTTGCGCATATTCCGGATTCGATGCACTTCGATCCCGGTCCCTCCTTCACTTCCTGATCCCGGCGGTCGCAGACCGTCATCTCTGAGTCTTTACGAATACTCTTCAAAACAAACGATCTCGGCCAGACTCTTTCGCGGCCTCGGCGGAATTCCGTGTGTCGGATACCCCAGCGGGGACATTGCGACAACACGAATATCTTCCGGAATACTCAAAATCCGTTTGACTTCCTCTTCCTGGAAGGCGCCGATCCAGCAGGTCCCCAGGCCAAGGTCCCAGGCCTGCAGGATCATGTAAGCGAAAGCTATCGACACATCAACGATATGGGCGGGCAGGCCGCATGGCATGATCGCACGTGTTTCGGTGGCACATGCGACGAGAATGACTGGTGCCTCGCTGATGAATGACTGACCACAGGCAGCTTCCGCAAGTTTCTTTCTTTTTTCATCGCTTTTCACAACGAGGAATTTCCACTCCTGCCGATTGGTGGCAGAAGGGGAAAGCCGCCCTGCTTCCAACACCTTCACCAGTTTCTGCTCTTCAACCAGCTTCTCTTCATAGGAACGGACACTTCTTCTCTGCTGCAGAGCGATTGAGACTTCCATCTGGTTCCTCCTTGGAACAGCACGTTGTGATCCAGCCCAATCGGCACGGGACAGGGCAGTGCATGTCAAGACTGTAAGTCTGAAGATATGTCAAGAGAACGGACTCATTTAAGCAACGAGAATAATAGCCGGACTGATGATTGGCTGTAAAGGGGCCTGATTTTGAAGAGTGATAGAAGACCACAACATTTGATTCAGCACGTCGGGTGGTGTGAAAGCGGTTGAGAAGGTGAAGGTCCGGTGCCTCCCGGACCATCACCCTCTCGTCCGGACCAAGCTACTTTTTCAGTTTTGCTCCAATGGTGTATGTGCCGATCTTTGAATCATTCATCTTGATCCAGAAATAACCATCCTGTCCCCATCCCGTACCCCACGAGTTCTTGCAGATCCAGTATTCGACCCCCTCCAGTGTTTTTCCCCATCCGATGATCAGGACGAAGTGTCCGCCTTCCATTGTGTCACACGGCAGATGCTGGTAAACCCCGCTCTCGTAGTCGAAGAAGCTCGTGTAGACTTCCATGCGACAGGAGACCGGCTGTTTTTTCTTATAGATGAACTTCTTGATTTTGGTGTTGTAAGCGTCGGTAGGGGTCCCGTACGGATTGATCCACTTCCAGGATTTGAGCTTTGCCGCCATGGGGAATGTTTGGCAAGATCCTTTGACGGCCGTATAGGGATAGAAGGACTGTAGACACGTCCCGTACGATTTCAGGAAATTGAAGGTCGTGTCGAGATACCACCCGGCGCAGGTTCCCGCCGAACAGTCCAGGACGTTCTGTTCGGACAAGATCAGGTCCTTATTTTTTTTCCTGGCAAGTGATTCCAGGTTGGCAACCGCGGCAAATGCCCAGCAGCTACCACAATTTCCCTGATCCTTTACGGGTGTGATCCGGTTCAACGAGCGCAGGTCATAGTCGACCGGCAACCCTTCGACACCATCCAATTCCTCCGGTTCCCAGATCTGTTCGGGACGGATATTCTCTTCCGGTGTCGGCAAACCTCCCAGCCGGGCCTGGCGTTCTTCGGGGCTCAACTGACTGAGCGACGTTTCGCCGGCTGTCCATGAAAGATTCTCCTCGGCGATCTGCCGGTTGAGATCGGCAACTGTCTGAGCGCCGGCACCAATCACCTGAACCACCGCCACGCCAACAACCACCACGGCGAGGCAGATCAACCATGAAGCCATTCCCCAATTTCGACTTTGCCTCATAAAGATTCCTCCTCTCTAAAGGACCACATCATCTCTTCACTATGACTTTTACCCTCAGGACCTCTTGCGCTCCGGCAGCCTTTTCCCATGATCTAAAGGTCCTGAAAACAACCTCTGTAGATCCGGGAGAAGCGGCACAGAATGTGTACTCGATCTGTCCGAAATCACCTCCCTTCGCTGGTGAACCGATTGGCAGGGTCCTCTTTTGCTCTTTCAGTTGTACGATCTTTGGATCATAGTCGGGGTCCTGCAAGCGGTAGCCGCCCGCCCCGGGATTCCTGATGCTGAAAACAACACACTCGCCAACAGCCAGTTCAGAAACGCCACCCTGTGAGTCCGTATCCAGGGAGATATCCAAGGGATTTTCGACTCCATTATGGTCGGTTATGGTAGTGGAAGCCGAATACAGGCTTCCTTTCGGCATCTTATCCTCAGATGGGATCAGGTCCTGGCGGCTCATCGCCAAAGCAAGGAATACGAAACCGACAACTGTCAGCAAACGCCTTCTTTTCGCCGTGCCCACATGTCACCTTGAACTCAGTCTCCAAAGCGATCATACCGGCCCTCGACCCTCAGGACCAGCCGGAAGTCCATGGTTACGAAGGTACCGCGGATGCCATTGCGCCGCACAACAGACCGCCAAACCGACCTCACCTGGCAGCCAATCATATCACAGATCACCATCCATTAGAACCAGGACCTGGCAAGAAACGGCCATGTGCGGCCGAAGGCTTTCACGGGTGATCTTTCCGCAACACCAGTATTCATCCCACATTTAAACGCGATTCCAAACACATTCAACAGGCAGGATCTATTGAGGAAGATTCTCTATGGGGCACATTTGGGGGAGCGGGATGCATTGAATAGGGGACAGTATTCAGCCCTTGTGAGCAATACAGGCCAAGTGTGCCCTCCCGTGAGGGAGAACCGGGCAATAGCCGGGTATCTTTCATTGAGGAGGTGATTCCCCGCAACAATACCGGCGAATTCGGTCGCCCCCCGGATTGCTATCGCAGACCCAAAACTCGGACCGTCCCCTCCCTCGAAGCACACACCTCCAGGAGCAGCGGCATGGAGATGAAAAGCATTTCCCTGAGTCACCTGGCATCCAGCGAGCACAAGAAAGCCCGAAACAGTACAGAGAGGCCCACCGGTTTGAGCAGAGTGGCGGCCCTGGTCAATTCTCGCTATCGCACCGGTTCCGCACCAGAGAAGTCCCTTCCTGGGTCCCTGAAACTCTCAGGGTTTTGCAGGGTGAGTTGACCCAGCCCTCTTCAGACTCACGAGTACTCCCTGGCCCCACAACCAGGACAGCCGGCCGACTCATCCTCCTCTTTGCGCTTGCCGTTCTCGGACTCCTTGCCGTATGCGCGCACTACTTCTGCAATCTTCTTGAGCCGGTCGTCCACTTTCCGGAACAGCGTGCCCTCGGGATACGTGCCGTCTTCCTGCAATTCGCCGGCCTCCAGGCCGGTCAGGACTGCGATGCCCTCCTCGATGGTCGATATCGGCCACACATGGAATTGACCCGCGCTCACGGCATCCACAATCTCCTGCTCAAGCATGAGGTTTGGGATATTCTTGGAGGGGATCATCACCCCCTGGTTCCCGGTGAACCCCTTGTGCCGGCAGATATCGAACCAGGCCTTGATTTTATGATTCACACCGCCGATTGGTTGAACTTCACCCTTCTGGCTTACTGATCCCGTTACCGCAATCCCCTGGGAGATGGGGACACTGGCGATAGCGCTGAGAAGCACATAAAGCTCGGTGCTCGAAGCACTGTCTCCTTCCACCATTCCGTAGCTCTGTTCAAAGCAAAGCGATGCGGAGAGCGATATGGGCTTGTTCTGAGCAAAACGCTCCTTCATGAAGTTGCTGAGAATGATCAAGCCCTTCGTATGGATATTGCCGCTCATTTTGGATTCCCGGTCGATGGACACCATTCCGTCCCGGCCGACACTGACGGTGGCGGTGATACGATTGGGTTTGCCAAACATGTGATCGCCGGTCATAAGGACTGCCAGTCCATTTACCTGCCCGACCTTGTGTCCGTCCGTCTCAACCCAGAAGATGTCCTTTTCAACCAGTTCCTTGACCCGTTCCTCCACGAGGTTCGAGCGATAAATTCGCTTCTTGATGGCGTTTTCCACGTGCCTGTCGTAGATCAGGTCGGCACTGTCAAGTCCCGCGAAGTAGTTGGCTTCCCTGAGCAAATCGCTGATAGTTCCGAGCTCCAGGCTGAGCTTTTCTTGACTCTCGGTCAGCTCCATGCTGTATTCAACCATTCTGGCGACTCCCGTTCGATCAAGGTGTCTGAGCTTGTTCTCCTTGCAAAAGCTGCTCATCATTCTGGCGCATTCAACGATGGTCTGGTCCTTGCGATCCATCTGATCGTCCATATGCGCTTTCACCTTGAAAAGCTTGGGGAAACGATCGTCATAGGTATAGAGCAACTGGTAGATGTAGGGATCCCCTGTCAGCACGATCTTGACACTCAATGGAATGGGCTCCGGACGGATGGTCCGTGTGCTGAACAGCCCGTAGAGCTCCCCCAGATCTTCAATCTTGATTTCCTCATCCTTCAGGGCCCTCTTGAGCGCTTCATAGCTGATGAACCACCTCAAGAGATCCAGGGCTTTCATCACCAGGTAGCCGCCGTTGGCCTTATGCAATGCCCCGGGCTTGATCATCGTGTGGTCTGTGAACAAGGCGCCGAACCATGCCTGGCGTTCGATGGAACCGAAGATGTTTGTGTAGACGGGGTTCGACTCGATGACGACCGGAGCACCCTGAGTTTCGGAATTGTCGATCAGGACATTGATATCGTACTTCCTGAAAAGGGCCTCTTTGGGCGGGACCGGGAAAGGGGCCCCGGGCTGGGGCTGCTGCCCTTCAGGTTTTTTCTTGAAGTCCTCGATGTTTTCCAGAATGTCCTCCTGAGCCATTTTCAGGAAATCGAGGACCTGCTGGTCTTCCTGGTATCTTTCCTCGTAACGATCCATGAGCTGGCCGACGACAAAGAGCGCAATTTCGCTGTCCAGTTTGGTGTGTTTCTCTTTGAATTCGGTCTCGGCCTCCCGGATTGTCTTGATAGCGTCTTTCATCTTCTCATGAAGCTCGTCGCTCTTCTGCCGCAGGAGCTTCCTTTCCTCTTCATCGAGGTGGCGGAGGTCCTCCTGGGTCATCGGTTCCCCTTCTTTGTTGGCCGGGATGATGACCATGCCGACCTGGGAGAACTGGAGGATAAAACCCTGCTCCTTGGCCTCATGAGACAACTGGTCGATGATCTCCCTTCTCACCCGTTCGAAAGACTGGTGCACCTCATTCTCTTTGGTTCGATAGTCATCACTGTCGAAGACTTCGGGAATCTTCGTGTGGAGGGTTTCAATAAAGTCGTGCATGTCTTTCTTGAGCTGCTTGCCGCGTCCTGGAGAAACCATAACGCCCTTGGGCTTGTCGGGTTCCTTGAAGTTGTACACATAACACCAGTCCGGCGGTGTAGGTTCCTGTTTTGCCTGCTCTTCGATAAAGGTCTTGGCGGTATAGGTGAGACCGGCATTGGATGGTCCGGCTATAAAGATATTGTATCCCCGCTCTTTCATACCCATTCCGAACTTGATGGCGTCAATGGCCCGATCCTGCCCCACCACTCTTTCTTGTAGGTCTTCCAGGGATTGGGTGTTATCAAACGGCAACGACTCGGGCTCGATGCGGGCTCGCAATTCGTTCACGGACAATGCCAAGGGTTTCTTTGCCATGCGCTATATCCTTCCTCCTGATATGCCGGGTTATGAATTGAGCATGGGCTGCTGACCGTGCAGGACGATCAGGATCCCATTATCTGGTATGCTAATAATCCGAAGGATCTATTTCAATAGACAATCCGACGTCAACTCACGACTTCAAGTTTAATCCGCTTCTTCTGGCTTGAAGCTGCGGCCTGAACCACAGTGCGAATCGCATTGATCGTGTTGCCGTTCTTCCCTATGATTCTCCCGAAATCGTCGGGCGAGATCTTCAGTTCGAGAAGGATGGCATCATCCATCTCACGTTCCACCAGGACCGCTTCTTCAGGATGATCAGCCAGGGATTTGATGAAGTACTGTACCAGTGCTTTCATATTGTGAATCCTTAGTCTATGTGCCGGTTCAGCTCGCCGAGAGCTTCGACATTACGGATCGGATTTTCTGTTCTGGACTGGCCGGCTTGTCCCGGCGATCGTCGATCTTGATCTGGGTGAGCACCCGGTCCACCTCGCCCGCGAAGCAGCCTTCATGCATTCTTTTTACGATCTGCAAGATTTCCTCAAGGTCTCCCGAGATGATGGTTCCCATAGCAGTCAATTCGAACTTGAGCGAACTCTCCTGAAGGATTTTCAATACTCGCGCCACATGACCGCTGAGGCTGGTACCTGGAACGCCGAGGGGAATAATGCTGACTTCAACAACTGCCATGGCTTGGCTCCTTTCGTGAAAACTTGATCTACTCCATCCGGGCTGTGAGCACCTCACCAAAGACCGGCGAAAAGCGACTCGATTAGCATCCGGGAACCACTACCATGGGCTGCGGATGAATACCAGTAGATTGTCTCTAAAACAGGACTGCAATGCCTTCATTTATCGGCCATAACCCTGATCAACCCGGCGAGGCTCTCAATAAGGTGTTCTTCCCGATGTGGTTCAAGAGTGAGGATGGGATGGATATCCCCGGCCCGCAAGAGCCTGAAGAGTGTCGTGAAATCAATGGTTCCCCAGCCTACTGGAAAGTGATCGTCACGAACACCACTATTGTCATGCACATGGATCTCTTTCAAAAAACCTCCCAGAGACTCAACCCATTCGGACAGAGGTGTTCTGGAAAAGCTGTTTTGGTGGCCAACATCCAGGCAGAAGCCGAAATAGCGGGAATCCAGCCGGGCAAAGAGTTCACGATGAAGGTCCGGCCCGTATTCCCAGACATTCTCCAGGAGCAGCGGGACCCCTGACCTCTCGGCCCTCACGGCGAGAGGCTCCCATATGCCGAGGCTCCGATCAAGAAAGCAGTCACTGTCGCTGCCGTGGTGTTTCGGATCGTACCCTGTGTGGCAGACGACCTGCACAGGCTGAATGAGCTCCACCAGGTCAAAGAGCTGCTGGAACCGAAACCTCGACACCTGGCGTATCAGGATGTCGGAGCTGCCGGGGCAAAGGCCCCAGAAAGGACCGTGAAGAGTGATTCGGCATCCTCGCTGATGCAGCTTTTCCACAATAGAGCGAAACTGGCACCGCGAAACGTTGTCGAGCTGTTCGGCCTCAAGACCCATTTCGATATTGATCCGGTGTTCGAGGATCATCTCTAGATAGCCGTGGAGGAACTTCCAGGGCATGTTCACATAGACCAGTCTTAAGGACTCAATCATAAATTGATCGAGTTGCGCCAGCAGTTGCCCATTGTACGGTCTCACAGTGTTCCTTTTCTGATCAATCGATTCAGGTCCAAGAATTTCATTCTCTCTCATCATACGAGGATCGTCAATTCTGGAAAATCCTGCCGGGCAACGTCAAAGAATTCATCATCCTCTCCCATCGTGATGCCGTGAACCGGCCCCGAACGACCAACTAGTCCGTGACATTTTTGTGATAGTGCGCTATCAACAATGCGTACTATCGAAGGGGTGAAAAGGCTTGGGACCATCCACTGCGCATTTTGGCTATCTGGAGCTGCGGGCACTGCATGAAATCGCTCGGGTCATATCGCGGCCAAACGACCTGAAGGACCAGCTGCAGCAGACCCTGGACATCCTGAGCTCCTGGCTGGGTATGGAGCGAGGGATGATTTCCATCCTTGACCTGCAAACCGGCAGGGCCTGGCTCGATGTCGCCAGGGGGGTGGATGTCGAGGCCGGGAAGATCTGCTATCAACCGGGTGAGGGTATTACCGGGAAGGTGGCACAGTCCGGGCGTCCTCTGGCCATTGCCAATCTCAGCAATGAAATGCTTTTCCTCGATCGAACCGGGGCACGGAAGTCTCTGAATCGGGATGAGTTGGCTTTTCTTTGTGTTCCCATCTTCTATCAGCAACGGGCGGTTGGGGTGCTTTCCGTCGATAAACTCGCCCATCAGGTCGAAGACCTGGATCGCGAGGTGGAGATTCTCAGCGCTGTTGCGGAGCTCCTGGGCAAGGTTGTGCACTTTCGGGTGGTCGAGGAGGAGAACCGCCGTCTTCGCCGTATGCTGGCGGAAGCCAGGCGCCCCAAAACGAATATCATCGGCCGTTCCAAAGTCATCCAGGAGGTTTTGCGCCTGATCGATCAGGTGGCTGACACGAACACCACCGTTCTGATCCACGGCGAAACGGGAACCGGCAAGGAATTAGTGGCCCGAGCGATCCACGAAAACAGTCGTCGCCGTCAGGGCCCTCTGGTTCAGGTCAACTGCGCCGCCATGCCCGACACACTGCTCGAGAGCGAGCTGTTCGGTCACGAGAAGGGGGCTTTCACGGGTGCCATCACCCGCAGGCGCGGTCGATTCGAGGAAGCAGAGGGGGGCACCATCTTCCTGGACGAGGTGGGTGAGCTGTCGCCAATCGCCCAGGCCAAGCTTCTTCGTGTTCTCCAGGATCGTGAGTTTCAACCCCTTGGATCATCTCGCACGGTAAAAGTGGATGTCCGAGTCGTTGCTGCAACGAACAAAGATCTGGAAAAAGAAGTGGCGATGGCGACCTTCCGTTCCGATCTTTTCTACCGCCTCAATGTCTTCCCTATTTTCCTGCCGCCTCTTCGGGATCGGGGACCTGATATTCTGCTCCTCGCCGACTTCTTTGTCATCAAGTACGCTCAGGAATTCGCGAAGGAGGTGAACCGTATCTCTACAAGCGCCATCGATTTGCTCATGTCCTACCACTGGCCGGGCAATGTACGAGAACTGGAAAACTGCATCGAGCGAGCAGTGCTCCTGGCAACGGGAAATGCGATCGATGCCCGGCAACTTCCGCCGACCCTGCAAATGAAGTCGAAGGAGAAGCAGAATGTGAGCCGGGGCAAACTGGAGGCCCTGGTGGGGGCATTTGAAAGGGATTTGATAACCGACGCCCTCAAAGACGTCCATGGCAATCAATCCCAGGCGGCACGTCTGCTCGGAACGACCAAGCGGATCATTCAGTACAAAGTTGATAAATATGGAATCAATCCGCTACGTTTTCGTGCCAGGCGCCTTCCTGACCCGGAAGACCGAAAGCTGAAGGCGGAAGACAGCTGACAGAGTGCGCGGACTTAAAGGGGTAAGCCGGGAGGGACAGAATTGAGCCGGAATGTTGTCGAGCCAACCTCCTGTCCCGCGGCTGAGAGGTCAATCCCGCACCTGCCACATGCCTCATGCTTCAGGTGGCCAATCGAGAGACGTGCCGGAAGCTGGAACGAATCGTGCTATAAGAATGGCCTGCCGGAGCGATACCGATCGACCAGGGGAGCGGCAGGGTTCGTTCGGTGATCGGCTCAGCACAATCTACCACTCTTTTGGGACCTTGAGAATGCGTGTAGCTCTAGTACAAATCGACCCCTATATCGGGGACTTTTCAGGGAATACGAACAAGATTTGTGATTTCATCCAAAAGGCTAAGAGCGAGCGGTGTGACCTGGTGGTCTTTTCCGAAATGGCCCTCATCGGGTATCCACCCCGGGATCTCCTCGACAAGCCGAGCTTTGTCAGGGCGAGCCGGAGGTATTGGCCACGGATCCAGGAGGCAAGCACGGGCATTGGAGTGATTTGCGGAGTTGTGTCCGAAAATGAAAATGCTCCGGGCAAGCCCTATCACAACACGGCGCTTTTCTTTGCCGACGGCAAACTGATCACAAGCGCTCATAAGCGCCTGCTTCCCTCTTACGATGTCTTCGATGAGGAGCGCTACTTTGAACCGGGAGATCGGGCGGTCTGGGTGGACTTCAAGGGAGAGCGCCTGGGCATCACCATCTGCGAAGATATCTGGAATGTTGCCGACTATCTTCCTCGACCGCTCTATCACTGCGACCCTTTGAACGAGCTGGGGGCAGCCGGAGTGGAGATTCTCATCAACATCTCCGCATCCCCGTACCACGTCGGCAAGGCAGCCTGGGTGGGTGAGCTCTTGAAAACCCAGGCGCAGCAGTTTAACCAGCAGCTGATTTATGTAAACCAGGTGGGAGGAAACGACGAGCTGATCTTTCACGGACACAGCATGGTCTGGGATCAAACGGGGCAACTCGTTGCACGTGGCGCTGATTTCAGGGAAGACCTCATTGTCTACGATACCAGGACACGCGAGGGTGAATTCCATAATACGATCGATGACCCTGCCTGTGAGGTGATCGAAGCTCTGGTTCTGGGATTGAGGGATTACACTCACCGAAATGGTTTCAGGAAAGCGGTCGTGGGTCTGAGCGGGGGGATCGATTCGGCGTTGGTAGCCTGTCTTGCAGCCCTTGCTCTGGGTGTCGAGAATGTATTGGGTGTCGGAATGCCGGGCCCCTACAATGCTCCCGAAAGCCTGGAGGATGCTCGGGAACTGGCTTCTCGCCTTGGGATTGCCTTTGAAGTGGTTGGCATTGGAGAGCTCTTCAGCGAGGCACTCAAGACGCTCTCACCGGTATTTGCCGGTGTTCCGCCGGATGTAACCGAAGAAAACCTGCAGGCTCGCCTCCGCGGTTTGATTCTCATGTCACTTTCCAACAAATTCCATCGTCTGCTCCTTAGCACCGGGAACAAGTCCGAGGTAGCCGTGGGCTACTGTACCCTCTACGGCGATATGAACGGGGGTCTGGCGGTCATCGGGGATGTTCCGAAAACCATGGTCTATGACCTGGCCCGCAAGCTGAACGAGCAGCATCAATGGATACCGGAGCGGATTCTCACCAGGGCGCCTTCGGCTGAACTGCGTCCCAATCAGAAGGACCAGGACACTTTGCCTCCCTATGAAGTCCTTGACGCCATTCTGGCGGGGTACGTGGAAAAACGACTCGGGATCGAAGAAATCGTTGCTCAGGGCTGGAGTACAGAGTTGGTTGAGTGGGTGATCGAGCGCGTCAATCGCAACGAGTACAAGCGATGGCAGGCACCACCGATTTTGAGAGTCACCACGAAGGCATTCGGCATGGGCAGGCGTAATCCCATTGCCCATGGTTATAAGGAAGGCGCCTGACCCTGGATGCAGGGTGGAGAGCAGAAGGAAGTTGGTTTCAAAGGATTCCAGTCCGGGTGACGTGACCCCGGTGTGGTCATGATGTCCCGCCGGCAAAAAGCAAAGGGCCAGCAAGGAGCTGCAGATGAAGAAAGTCGAGGCTGTTGTCAAGCCGTTCAAGTTGGATGACGTGAAAGAGAAGCTTGCCGAACTGGGCATCAAGGGCATGACCGTCACCGAAGTGAGAGGGTTCGGCCGGCAGAAGGGACATACCGAGATCTACAGAGGCGCCGAATACGTGGTCGATTTTCTCCCGAAAATCAAGATTGAAGTGGTGGTGTCGGACAACCAGTTGACTGAAGTGGTCGCAGCGATTCGCAAGGCGGCCTATACCGGCAAGATAGGGGATGGGAAGATTTTCGTCTATTCCGTCGAGGACGTGGTTCGAATCCGGACCGGGGAAATGGGCGAGCAGGCACTTTAGGTGGAGTGGCTAAACACCTTGCAAAGGAACCAATGGTACAGAAGAACTTCTCCAGCCGACTCCGAAGACTGAAGGACCTTCGTCAGGCATTTCTGCGGACTTCTCAGGGAGATGTTCCGGGGTTGCTGGCAGCGCGCACTTATGCTGAAGCTTTTCTCACGCATTTGCGGGGGGTTTTGGAGGCGGGGGCCGCGGATCGAGACGGGTGGTGCCTGGCAGCCGTAGGCGGGTTGGGCAGAGGAGAACTCGGCTTCTCTTCCGATGTCGATCTTCTCTTTCTCTACCGTAATCGTTTCATGCCATCACTGAAAGAGATGATTCGCGAGCTGACCTACGGCCTTTGGGATGAAGGTTTCGAGGTGGCACATGCCGCTGCTTCTGTCTCCGAGGCGAAGCAGTTAATTCGGGACGATTTTTCGGTCCTGACAAGTCACCTTGAATCGCGCTTCGTTGGCGGTGATGAAGCCCTCTACAACAGCTGGCGCCAGTCGCTTCTGAAGAGCTTCGGCGCCCAGCACCGCCGCAGGTTCCTCCGGACTCTCAACGAGTACCGTGAGAGGAGGCTTCTCCAATACGGCGAGACATCCTATTTGCTCGAGCCTCATGTGAAAGAGGGGGCTGGAGGGTTGCGCGACCTGCAGATTGTCCGATGGGCGGGAACGGTCTTTCTGCAGGATGCAAATTTTGACGCCCCGATGAATCGCGGCTGGCTCGACCGTCAGGAAGTCCTCTGGCTCGAGCAGGCGTACGATTTCCTGTGGCGTGTGCGGATTCAATTGCACCAGCTGGCGGGACGGCGCCAGGACCGGCTGCTTTTCCCCGAACAGGAACTGGTCGCTGCCCGCCTGGGTTATTCGGACAGCCAGCAGGGACTGGCCGTCGAAGCTTTTATGCGGCTCTACTATCGTCAGACTGCACGCATCGGGCGCACCACATCGTTTTTTCTGGAACGCCTCGCAGAGAGTCAGCGTAAGTTGCCGGGCCTGCGCCTGCGGCAGCGAATCCTCCGAGGCCCCTTTCTGCTTGACGGCCGGCACCTCCATTTTCTTGAACCGGAATGGGTTGGGAAGGAACCCCGATTGCTCATGCTGATGTTCTGGCAGGCCGCTCGAGCCAACGCCCATTTCCATCATCAGACGGGTGCCGTTATCCGGGAACATCTGGGGGCTTTCGGCGAGGCTGTCCGGAAGGATCCCGAGGTGGTCAGGCAATTCTTCGACATCCTGCTGCATCCGAAACAGGCATTCCATGTGCTCCAGGTCATGCTGGAAACAGGTTTCCTCGAAGCCTTCCTGCCGGAATTTGCAGGGGTGCGCTTCCGTGTGCAGCACGATGTCTATCACCTGTATACGGTTGATGAGCATCTCCTGAGGACCATCCGCGAATTGCATCAGATGGAACAAAACCAGGATCAGGGCCTTGCCGATCTCGGCTACCACGACCTCTTCCTCGATTTGAAGCACCGGCGCGTTCTCTACCTGGCGGGGCTGCTGCACGACATAGGCAAGGGGCAGGGCAATAATCACGCGATTCGTGGTGTTCCGCTGGTGCGTGATATCGCCGGACGCCTTCACCTGGATCATGAAGAGACGGAGTTGCTCTGCTTCCTTGTGGAACACCATCTCATGCTTCCCGAAACCGCACTGAAACGCGATCTGACAGATGAAAAACCGGTCCTGAGCTGTGCAATCACCGTTGGCGACCGGGAACGGTTACGGATGCTCCTCCTGTTGACCATAGCGGATTCCATGGCCACCGGGCCGGGCGCCTGGAATGCCTGGAAATCGTCCCTGTTGAAAGAGCTCTTCCTCAAGACCGATCGATTGCTGGCCCGTGGGGATTGGAAGGGGGAGGACCTGCAGCAGAGGTCCAAAGAGGTCCAAAGCCAGGTCCTCGATCTTGCAGAAGATTCTCTGAAGACTGAAGAAGTGAGCCGATGGTTGGACCGGCTTTCCTTTCGCTACCTGTTCTCTCAACCCCCGGCAGCGATTCTGCGGCATTACCAGATGGAAAAGGACCTCGCCGAACGCCCCCTCGTTCTCATGGCTCAACGGATGGAAGAAGAGATGTGGCAGATCACCGTGGCTACCCATGATCGTCCCGGACTTTTTGCCATCTTCGCCGGAGTCTTGTGGCTTCGCGGCTTGAATATCCTTTCTGCCGACATCTTTACTCGCGAGTCCGGGATCGCGCTCGACGTGCTGCTTGTCGAACGTCTGCCCGATCCACTGCATCCTCAAGAACTATGGGAAAAAATCGAACGAGATCTGATCCGGGCCCTCGATGACCGGGTGTACCTGGATGAACTCCTGGCTGAAAAGCGGAAACCTTCCTTGCTCCAGCAGAAGTGCCTGCCTCGAAAAGAAGACAAGGTCATTGTCGACGAGGAAGCGTCGGATTTCTATACCATTATAGAAGTCTATACGTGGGATCGACCAGGTGTCCTCTACGCGATCTCCCATACGCTGTATGAACTGGACCTTTCGATTCAACTGGCTAAAATATCGACACCCGGGGCTCAGGTTGCCGACATCTTCTATGTAACCGATCTGAGCGGGAGCAAGCTGATGGATTCGGAAGCCCATGGGAGGGTTCACGATAGGCTAAAGGAGTGCCTTGCCACCGGCTGCTGATATGTGGAAAGTCGATGAACTCTGTGAATGAGGCTCCGAGGGTCCCCTCGCAAGACATTCTCGTTGTGGATGATGAACAATCCGTCCGCGACTACCTTTGTGAAGCTCTGGGTCATTTGGGGCATCGAGTGCAGACGGCCAACGATGGACTGGAAGCCGTTGACAAAGTGAAGGAGGGTCGCTTCAGTATCGTTATCACGGATATTGTGATGCCTAGAATGGATGGAATGGAGCTCATCAGACACCTGGGGCAAGACCTAAAAGGAATCAGCGTCATTGCGATCACTGGACATTCCATGAGCTATCAGTACACGGATGTCGTTGCAGCGGGGGCATCCGACTTCATCGTCAAACCCTTCACTATCAATGAACTTGAAGCCAAACTGAATCGTGTCCTGCGGGAACGGCGTCTCCTTGACGAATTGCACCAGCTGGCTGTGAAAGATCCTCTTACCGGTTTGTTCAACCGGCGCAAGTTCATTGAGGTTGCCCGGCAGGAGGCGACTCGGTCCTTGCGGTATAAACATCCCCTCTGTCTTTTCTTTGCCGATATAGACCATTTCAAGGAATACAACGACGCGCACGGGCATCAGGCCGGCGACGACCTGCTCTTTCAATTCGCAGGGGTGATGGCCTCATTGATCCGCGAGAATGTCGATTCGGCGTATCGACTCGGCGGCGACGAGTTTGCCGTGCTGCTGCCCTGTCTGACGGGCGACACTGCCCTGCAGGTCGCCGGCCGCATCATTCAAGCCTACAATAAGCTCCATTTTGCGCCGACCTCTCTGTCCATAGGGATCGCTCAGTATCGTCAAAAAACCGGAGACATTGACCAAGATATTGAGGACATGGTGCGCCGCTCAGACCGTGCCCTCTATCATGCCAAACACAGCCTTGGCGGCAATGAAGTCTATTTCGAAGAAGAATCTCTCTAAATCCAATCGCGGGGATGAAATTCTCCATCGTTTTTACCCTTGAATTCAAGATTCCTTCCCCAATCTTTTTTGCGTTTCCTCTTGACACTCTATAACCTCTCCTTTATATAAGGCTCACCTTTTCGGAGAGTCGCTCTTTTGTCGCTAAACGGTGGAGAACTCTCCAGAAAATAGTGAAGATGCACTCGAACCCTGCGGCGCTTCTGGGGTTCCACCGGTACTCCAAGCTGTTGGAGCGATACAGAGACGAATAGTTTGTGGCTTGTACGGTACAGGTCTTCAAGAGGAAGGAGGTGGCTGCCATGGGAACGGGTAAACCTGAGTTCGGCTTCGGGGTTCATCTGATGGTGGATGGCTACGGGTGTGAACGGGCTACGCTCGAGGACATGAACCGGATCTATAATTTTCTCGATGACTATCCACCCAGGATGAACATGACCAAAATCATGCCTCCCTATGTTTTTCGATACGATGGTTCACTTCCGGAGGATTGGGGGATTTCGGGCTTTGTCCTCATTGCAGAGAGTCACATCAGTATCCATACCTTTCCGGAGAAACAGTATTTGAGTCTTGATATGTTTTCCTGCAAGCCGTTTGATACCCAGTTGGCCATGCAGACCATCAAACAGTACTTTAGTATTCAGAAATACGAAATGAAAATCCTCGATAGGGGACAGGAATTTCCGAACAATATTCGCGCATCGGCCCAGGTTGTGCGTATGGATCGGATGTTGCACCAGCGTTCAAGATAGAGGAACGTTCATGAGTTCACTGAAAAAGGTGGGGCCCGGGCTTGTTGAAAGCCTGGGGCCCCATTCTTCTTTTCTGGGGTTGCGCTCCACAGGCGAATCCTGGGCTGGAGCGCGAGCAGTGATCGTTCCCGTACCCTATGACGGGACGACGACCTACCGTACCGGTACGCGGGAAGGGCCAAGGGCCATCCTGCATGCTTCCAGGGAGCTCGAGTTCTTTGACGAGGAAACGGGCACTGAGGCTTATCGGCAGGGAATTGTCACACTGGATGAACTGCCGGTTACGGTCTCATCGCCCAAGGATATGGTCAGACTCGTGCGAGAGGTGGGCGAATTCGTCTTTGATGCCGATAAGATGCCGGTAATGCTGGGTGGCGAGCACCTGCTTTCTCTCGGGATGATTGAAGCCGCCGCAGAGCGGTTTCCCGGGTTGAAGGTCCTGCACCTGGATGCGCATGCCGACTTGCGCGAGGAGTATCAGGGGAGCAGCTACAGCAATGCTTGTGTGATGCGGCATGTCACCCGGATTGCTCCAATTGTTCAGGTGGGCATCCGGGCACTCAGCAAAGAGGAATTCGATTTCATTCAGTGCTGCAAAATACCCTGTTTTTTTGCTCATCGGCTTCAACGGGATCCCCGTCTCTATGACGAAATCGCTGCCGGCCTGGACGGCTTCGTCTATCTCAGCATCGACCTGGATGTATTTGATCCCTCGATCATGCCGTCAGTGGGAACACCGGAACCGGGAGGGCTGGGCTGGTATGATGTCCTGGCCCTGCTCAGATCAGTCGTTGGCAACTCCAGGATTGTGGGGTTTGACGTCATGGAGCTGCTGCCGATTCCTCAAAACATTGCCCCGGACGTTCTGGCGGCGCGGCTCGTCTACAAGCTCCTGTCCTACGTTTTTCCGGACGCTTCTGCCTGTCTTGACAAAGAATAGCGCGAAGGGTAAAAGAATATTGGTTCAATTGGGATGCCGGGTGAAGACCAGGGCATCCGCTCTCGTCACGGCCGCCGGTTCGTTGGGATCAGATAGGCCTCACACATAGGATGATACAGGATTGGAAGAGGAGTCAGCCAAAGGGTTTCGGCATTGGCTCAAGATGTGCCTCCGCCAGCTAGCCAAGCTCGATGACACTGAAAATATCGAAAAAGAGATTCAGCAGCTGATTGATGAAGGGGAACAGGCTGGGTTGATTTCCGAGGATGAAGGCGAGATGATCCAGGGCATCTTCTCGTTCAGGGATACCATTGCCCGGGAGATCATGGTGCCTCGAACCGATGCCGTTTTCGCCAGTGCTGAAACGAAAATTCCTGACATTGTGCAATTGATCATCCAAAGCGGGCATTCCCGCATCCCCATTTTTAAGGACAACATCGACAACATCATCGGGACCGTCCATGCCAAGGACCTTCTGAGCCATTGCAAGATGGAGGACCTCGAGGTGCAAGACATTGTCAGAGCACCTTACTTCATCCCGGAGACCAAGAAGATCAGTGAGGTCTTGAAGGATTTGCGCGATAACAAATCGCATCTGGCGATCGTCATTGACGAGTACGGGGGTACGGCGGGCATTCTGACGCTCGAGGACGTTATTGAGGAGATCATCGGCGACGTGATGGATGAATACGATGCCGAGGAAAAACTCATCGTGGAACATGAGGATGGATCCATCTCCGTTAATGCCCGGCTTGACGTGGAAGAACTGGAAGACTATTTGAATGTGGAATTGCCTGAAGGCAAGTTCGAATCGGTTGGTGGATTTGTGATCAGTCTTTTGGGGAAGGTACCGAGTATCAACGAACGGCTTGTCTATAATGATCTCGAAATGCTAATTGAAGCAGCAAGCAGCCGTAAGCTTGAGAAGATACGTATTCGCAGAATCAATGCAGATGAACCCGGTTCGCCCCTTTCCGAAGGGGTTTCTATCTGACTGCCGGGGTGATCTGGCTTCCCTTCGCCCCTAGTCCACACCTGTAAGAATTCTACTCCGCTGAAATCAGGACGATTACTTGAAGAACTTGTGGTCTGGAGTGTCATTCAGTGTATTGAGCGGCGTTTTGCTGATCCTCGGGTTTCCCAAGATCGGATTGTACTATTTCCCCTGGGTCGCACTGCCTCCTCTCTTCCTGGCGTTGCGCGACAGGACCGCCAAAGAAGCCTTTGCCCTGGGCTGTGTCTGCGGGCTGGTTCACTATCTGGGTACTCTTTACTGGATTTACCATGCGGTCCACCAGTATGGCGGGGTCCCGCTGCCTGCGGCAGCCCTGGTGCTGCTCCTGCTCTGTGCCTATTTAGCCTTGTATTCAGGCTGTTTTGCTGTCATCGCTCAGCAATGGCAGCCTTATCCCATTCTGTGGGTTTTGGGTCTACCGGGGGCATGGGTGGCACTGGAGCTGGTCCGGGCGCACATGATTACAGGCTTCCCCTGGCCCAATTTAGGGTACTCGCAAACCCCCGTGCTGCCACTCATTCAGATAGCGGACCTTTGCGGGGTTTACGGAGTCAGCTGGTTGGTGGTTCTGGGCTGCACCACACTGACGGCCCTGCTGACGCGCACCGCATGGGTCCCGGGTCTGCTTGTGTTCGGGATATGCCTGCCGGCGATTCTGCTCTACGGATCCTGGCGTGTGGGCTATATCGAGGACCTGCAGAGTGCTGCCATGCCGTGGACGGTGGGGGTCGTTCAGGGTAACATCGATCAGAGCAAGAAGTGGGACCCGGAGTTCCAGCAGGAGACTCTGAAACGCTATCGGGACCTTTCCCTGCAGGCGGTCGCAAATGAACCCCGACCGGAATTGCTGGTATGGCCGGAAACATCGGTCCCGTTCTTCTACAGATTTGAAGAAAAACTGACGGCTCAACTCAATGAGATGATCAAGGAGGCCGGGGTTCCCGTGCTGTTTGGCAGCCCGGGGGTCACCCTTGTGGATGGTCAACCGCGCCTGCAGAACCGGGCCTATCTGGTGAATGGCTCGGCTGTTCTCGAAGGAGTCTATGCCAAACGACATCTCGTTCCATTCGGCGAATACGTGCCGCTGAAGAAGCTCCTCTTCTTTGTCGACCGACTGGTTCAAGCGGCAGGGGACTTTGTCCCGGGTGACGATGCATCCCCCCTGATCCTGGGTCGGCAGCCCTTCGGGGTCCTGATCTGCTACGAGGACATTTTTCCCAATCTGGCAGGCGATGCGGTCGAACGGGGGGCTACTTCCCTCATCAATATCACCAACGATGCCTGGTATGGGACCACCAGCGCTCCCTATCAACATCTGGAAATAGCCCGGTGGCGGGCGGTCGAATTTCGGGTCCCTCTGATCCGGGCTGCCAACACGGGAATCAGCTCGATCTTTGATGCCACAGGAAAGTCCTGCGGCACCATTTCCCTGACCCAACAGGGGGTGCAGGTTTGCACCGTACATCCTTTTCGCATCCTGACATTCTATGCGAAGTGGGGAGATCTTTTTGCCTGGATCTGTGTCTTGACAACCGCAGGGGGGTTCGCCTACACGGTTCTCATCAGAAGGTCCTCCACTTCCGGCCCCATGAGGAGGCTGTTCACATGACTACAATCGATACGACCGAAATCAAGAGTGATCTCAAAGAGCTTTCCCTCCGCGCTGAAAACCTCGGGAGCTATCTTTGACATTGCGGGGAAGCAGGCGCGGCTGGCTCAGCTGGAAAAGATTCTGCTGAAGCCCGATTTCTGGGAAAAACCGGAAGAGGGCAAGAATGTGCTCAAGGAACGGGCAGATCTGAGCGAAATCATACAGACCTGGCAGCAGCTCATGGCTGAGCTGGAGGAAAGTGAGCTGTTGCTGAGTCTGGCAGTGGAGGAGAAGGACGAAGAGGCGCTCAAAGAGGTTTCTCTCCAGGTTCGGGCTTTGCGTGCCGGTTTGCGGAACCTGGAGCTGAGGAAATTGCTCGGCGAAGAAAACGACCAGCGGAATGCGATCCTGAGTGTCAATGCCGGCGCCGGCGGGACAGAGGCCCAGGACTGGGCGGAGATGCTCCTGCGCATGTACCTGAGATGGTGTGAAAACAAGGAGTTCAAGGTAGAAATGGTTGACCTTCAGGGAGGGGATGAAGCCGGAATCAAGAGTACCACTCTCACGGTGGCCGGCCCCAATGCCTACGGGCTGCTGAAGGCTGAATCGGGCATCCACCGCCTCGTGAGGATCTCTCCTTTCGATGCCAGTGGGCGTCGTCATACGTCTTTTGCCGCAGTTCTGGTCTTCCCTGAGGTCGATGATCGCATCGAAGTGGATATCAAACAGACGGATCTGAGGATTGACACCTTTCGGGCCAGCGGGTCCGGCGGCCAGCATGTGAACAAGACCAGTTCCGCGGTGCGCATCACCCACATCCCGACCGGGATTGTCGTGCAGTGTCAAAACGAGAAGTCCCAGCACCGCAACCGGGATACCGCCATGAAGATTCTGCGTGCCAGGCTGTATGAACGGGAGCGGAGAGCCCAGCAGGAAAAACTGCAGGAGATTCACGATAATCTTGATGACATCGCCTGGGGGAATCAGATCCGTTCCTACATCTTACAGCCGTACCGGCTGGTGAAGGACCATCGAACCGGCGCTGAAAAGGGAAATGTCGATGCCGTGCTCGACGGCGATCTGGACGAATTCATAGAAGCCTATCTGTTTCATCGGATGACGTCGAGAGAGAAGAGCAGCATTGGCACCGGTGTCCATGAAATCTCAGAGAAACAGCTATAGCACGCCTTCTTGTACTTGCTTACCAACCTGACCTCAAGAGGAGAAGAGAGAATGGAACAATCGAAGCATCAAATTGTCGAGCTGAACACATCCGAGGGACAGATCCAGATTGAACTCTGGGCCGACAAGGCGCCCATAACAGTGGAGAACTTTGTCTCCTATGTGGAACAGGGCTTCTATGACGGCACCCTATTTCACCGCGTGATCGACAACTTCATGATTCAGGGAGGAGGGCTGACTGAAGGCATGAACCCGAAGAAGCCGCGTACGCCGATCAAGAATGAAGCCGGCAACGGGAAAAAAAACGACCGCGGAACCATTGCCATGGCCAGGACGAATGTTATTGACAGTGCAACCTCACAATTCTTTATCAATGTGACAGACAACGATTTCCTGAACCACAGCGATGAAACGCCTGGAGGATTCGGCTACGCGGTTTTTGGCAGAGTGATCGAAGGAATGGATATCGTCGACCGGATCAAAAAGGTGGACACCAGGAATGTCGGGGGCCATCAGAATGTTCCGGTCAAGCCGGTTGTCATCGAAAGTGCAAGAATCGTCCAATAACAGCGACAGTGGGAATTGTCACAACGGGCCTCCGTGTCATAGGATTCCGACAATGATCCTCAATAAAAAGCGAAGGGCCGGCCTATCAGGCGGACCGGGGAAACTCCGGCAGCTGCACACGCAGCAAGTCCTCGCGTGGATTCAGCCGCTCGATCTTGACCCGGAGCATCTGGCCCGGCTGTACCAGGTTCTTTTCTGAAAGGGGCGCATTGGTCTCCAGCAGGTAGTCCGGAAGCAGCAGATGGACGAACCGGTTGTTTTGGGTGAGGACCAGGGCATTGAGGGATTGAATGTCTTCCTGTTCCAAATACTTGAGGATCCAGTACCGGGTCCATCTGCGCTGAACCACAGTGATCTTGCCTTGTACCACACCCAGTTCGACTATCATCCGACGCAGGTCATCCTCGCTGTATAGAGCGGTCCCAGAGGTGAGGGCCTGCTTCAGTTGGCGCTGCACCACCAGGTCCGCGTAGCGGCGAATCGGCGAGGTAATGGTCGTGTATTCCGGCATTGCCAGGCTGCAGTGGGGCAGAGGGTTTGTCTCCAGTTCTGCGCGGGCAAAAAGGCGCCGCTGCCGGTAGATGCGGAAGAGCTCATGTTCGCTCTGGGTAAAATCGGTCTCCGGTTTACACTCGGACTGTCCGCGAAAAATAGCGGGGATCTCCCGCTGCGCCAGATAGGAAGCGGCCAATCCATTGGCCGCGATCATCCACTCGGACACCATGATCTGGCTTGGAGTCTCCTTCTCATAGCGAGAGACCTGGATCATTCCTGCTGAATTGACATAGACCTGGATTTCGGGAAGGGGAAGAATGACGGCTCCACGAGCGAGCCTCTGAGCACGCAGTTCCAGCGCCAGGAAGTGAAGAATGCTCAGTGCTTCCTCCTCCTGGTGGCGCTCGTTGACTTCCTGGTACGTCATCTGTTTGTGCACATTGACCACACTCTGGAGTATCTTCCGGTCCTGGATGATTCCCCGGCGATCCATCAGCATGATAAAGCTCAGGGCGAGACGGTCCTGGCCGGCCTGCAGGCTGAAGAGGCCTTCCGAAAGCGATGGCGGAAACATGGAGATCCGCTCGTCGGGCAAATAGATGGAACTGACCCTGACCGCCGCCTCTTTGTCCAAATCGTCGCCCCTGTCGACGAATTCAGCCACATCGGCGATGTGCACTCCCACCTCGTAGAGTCCGTCTCCAATGGTTTTCACGCTCAGGGCGTCATCGAAGTCCCGGCTGAGAGCACTGTCTATGGTGAATGTGTAAAGATCTCTAAGGTCCACGCGGTGGTCTAAGCCCCGGGAAAAGATGGCGCATGAGAGAGCCAGACGGTCCGCCATGGCCGTAACATGCTCAGGAAACTCAGGCGAAATGCCCTGCTCGTGAAGATAGAGATTCTCATTCTCTTGCCAGATTCCCAGCCGAACCAACAGGCGAAAAGCAGATTGTTCATGCTGAGGGATGTCGGCCCGTTTGAACAGCTCTTTCACAAAAGGGCCGGCCGGCGATTCCTGACCGTGCAGGCAGAAGTCCTTGAGGCTTTCAATCAGCTTCTCATCGGAGCCGGCAAGAGGAAGGCGGGTCTTGCGCTGCCAGATCGCCTGCAGCCACCGGGATCCATTTTCGATCTCGATCTCCTTTTGCCGCTCCTTTTCCATCTCTTCACGGCGTTGCTCGACCTTTTCTCGAGGGTTGGCGAAGAAGGCACCCTCTTTGAACTGAAAGAAGAGGCGTTCTTGAAGCAGGACCCTCTGCATCGCAGCAACATGATGGTCGGTAACGGTACCGGCGAAGACACACTCGGCCAGTTCACGCACTCCGAAAGCCTCTTGCTCCCCCTCGACCAGCGACCAAAGCTCCTCAGCATCGATCGCTTCCATCAGGTCTCTGCGCTGAGCTGCAATGCTGTCGAGTTTCTGAACCAGCTGGTCTCTGGTCCAGTCCAGGTCAATGGGCCGGCTATCGGCATGAATCAGGCGACTGGCTGCAAGGTTGGTTTCACGGTTGTGCTGGGTGAGCACATGGAGTCTCTGGTTCTTGACGGCCAGGCAGATCCCGCAGATGATTTCCTTGGCTTCAAAAAACTCGAGCACCGTTCCGGGAAGAATTTCCTGTAATCCCTGTCGGCTCATGATCGATTACCTGCCTTTGCCACCCTGTTCATCTCCGCAATGTATGATTCTATCCCGGCAGTGACGCCTCTTACTAAATTCTGCCGGAACTGCCTTTTGAGCAGGCGGGTTTCGTCGCTTTCGTTGCTGAGAAAGGCCGTCTCGACCAACACAGAGGGCATTTCCGCTCCCAACAACACCCGAAACGGGGCCTGTTTCACTCCAAGATCACGGACCTTATCGCCTTTTGTTTTCACTTTGGCAACAATGTTGCGGTGAACCTGTCGAGCCAGCGCCGCCGATTCCCTGGCTTTCGTCGTGAGGATGAGTTTTTGGAGAAGGGCCTTGAGGTCACTCATCGCCCTGCCGGACGGCCGGTTCTCCAGCGCTGCAACTCGAGCGGATTCCTGGTCTTTTGCATAGTTCAAGAAGTAGGTCTCAATCCCGTTGACTGTGGGATCTGCGTGCGCATTGGCATGAATGGAGATGAAGAGATCGGCCTTCGCCTCATTGGCGATCCTGGTCCGTTCCTCCAGGGTCAGGAACTGGTCTCGAGAGCGTGTGAGCAGGACTTTGCACCCGATTCGACTTTCGAGATCTTTCTTCAAGGATTTGGCGAGGGCGAGTGTGATCTCTTTTTCGACAACACCGTGGGGACTGACGGCACCACAGTCTTTACCTCCATGCCCGGGATCGATGACAATCCGCTTCACGCTCAGCGCTAACTGCCTGGCCAGACTGGGGAGTGCTGCAACCCGGTCCGGACGGCCGGACGAAGCGCTTCCGGATAGCCCCTGCGGGTCAGATCGCTGGGCGAGAGCAATGGAAGGAGCCATGACGAAAGTGCTCGTGCCAAAACCCGCCAGAACAAAGAACAGGCAGAGAAACGACCCGAACACGCCTCTCAAAAGGACCTTCCTTTCTCTATCTCTGCACAAGCGCAGAGCATCCATTCGAAGTCCCTTCCACAACCATTCTGCTCATCTCACGGTCGAACCGCCGGGAGCTCTCCGCCCCACATCACGAGGTCCCTTCCCGCCGGAGCTGATCTGCTCTTTGAGCGCATGGAGCAACTGAAGCGCCCCCAGCGGCGTCATTTGATCGATATCGAGCGCCCGAATACGATCCTCCAGCCACTCCGAGGAAGGCCTGAAAAGGCTGAGCTGGACCCCCGGTTCCTTGTCTCTCGCAGCACGGGACCTCTTCTTCGAGATCATATCCTGGGACAGAAAAGTCGTTTCGCCTTTTTCCAGTTGCACGAGAATCTCTCGTGCCCTCTCAATGACCTCCCGAGGCAGCCCCGCCAGCTTCGCCACCTGAATACCATAGCTTCTGTTGGTCCCCCCCGGAACCAACTTATGAAAAAAGAGTATATCATTTTGCCACTCTTTTATGGCGACATTGAAATTCTTGACACGGTTGCGAGTGCGAGCCAAATCGGTCAGTTCATGATAGTGGGTCGCAAAGAGCGTCTTCACTCCTTTTCCCTGGAGATCATGAAGATGCTCGGCCACTGCCCAGGCGATGCTGAGCCCGTCAAAAGTGCTGGTGCCTCTGCCGATCTCATCCAGGATAATCAGGCTTCCGGGAGTCGCCTGATGAAGGATGTTGGCGCTTTCCTGCATTTCCACGAGAAACGTGGAGCGGCCACGGGCGAGGTCATCGGCGGCCCCGACCCTGGTGAAGATCCGGTCGACAAGCCCAAGGTGGGCCTCGGATGCCGGGACAAAGCTGCCGATATGAGCCAGCAGCACAATGAGGGCCGCCTGCCGCAGAATGGTCGACTTGCCCGCCATATTCGGCCCGGTGATGATGAGCACCTGTTGACTTTCCTGGTTCAACTCCAGGTCATTGGGAACAAAGGAACCGTCGGGAAGAAAATGCTCGATCACCGGATGCCTGCCGTCGCGAATAACGATCGCATCCCCCTGATTCATGTGAGGCCGGCAATAGTCATTGCGGGCTGCGACCTCGGCCAGGGCCGCGAGACAATCCAGTTCGCCGATCAGTCCAGCCATCATCTGGATGCGATCGTTGTGGGTGTTGATCGTCCGGCGAAGCTCGGCAAAGAGTTGCTGCTCCAATTCCAGCCGCTTTTCATCCGCTTCCAGCACCTGAGTTTCAAAGGTTTTGAGCTCTTCGGTGAAGAACCGTTCGGCATTCACCAGGGTCTGTTTGCGGAAATAGTCCGGAGGAGTTGCTCCCAGATTTGATTTTGAGATCTCGATGTAGTAGCCGAAGACTTTGTTGTAGCGGACCTTCAGGGACGAGATCCCGGTCCGTTGGCGTTCCTGGGTTTCGTAGCCGGCCATCCAGCTCCGCGCGTCCCGGCTCAAACTGACGTAATGATCCAATTCGGCATTCACTCCGGGGCAGATGACGCCGCCGGCATTGAAAGAAAGTGGGGGAGGATCAGTCAAGGTGGCTTCGAGACGGGAGGCCATATCGGAGAGACTATCCCAGGAATCTTTCAGTTCCGTCAGCTTCCTTGCCATACAGCCATGTAGAGACCGTTCCAGGTGCGGCAAGACCTGGAGCGACTTCTTCAGAGCGACCAGATCACGCGGGGTCGAGACACCGGCACTGTTCCGTGCATTGAGTCGCTCGATGTCGTTCACCTTTTCCAGATGGCTTCGAATTTCAGCCCTGAAAGCCGGCCGTTCCACCAGTTCCGCAACAGCCTGCTGACGTTTGAGGACCCCCCCGAGATCGACCAAGGGATACCGGAGCCATTGCTGGAGCCTTCGCCCGCCCATGGCTGTGTGCGTTTGGTCCACAACGGCCAGAAGTGAGCCCTTGCGCCCCTGAAAGCTGGTGGACTGAAAGATCTCCAGGTTGCGTACGGTAGCTTCATCAAGGATCATGTAGTCCGAACGGCGGTAAGGGAGCAGCTTCTTGATGTGGCTGCACGAACCGAGGAGATTTGCCTGCAGGTAGGCGAGAATGGCTCCGGCTGCACCGATGCCGGGCCCCATCCCCTGAATGCCGAAGCCTTCCAGGGAGTGAACTTCGAAATGCTTGATGAGCCGCTCTTCGCTCCGTACCCTGTCAAATTCCTCAGCATCCAGAAAAGTCAGGGTGCAATCAGGGTGGGGCCGAACACCGTCCGCAGAGAAGTGATCTTCACACTGGGGAAGAAGGATCTCCTTGGGGGCCACCCTCAGCAATTCCTCCCTCAGCTCCTGCCGGGAGTCCAGTTCCACCAGTCTGAATTCGGCAGTGGAAATATCCAGGTACGCCAGCCCAAATGCCTCCTCCCGATTTCCTCGTGCAACCGCAGCGAGATAATTGGGCTGGTTGGACAAGAGATTCCGGCTTTCGAGAATGAGGCCCGGGGTGATGACCCGAGTCACCTCCCGGCGAACCAGGCCCCTGGCCTGCCTGGGATCCTCCACCTGGTCGCAGATTGCCACCTTTTTTCCTGCCGCCACCAGCTTCTCCAGGTAGCCTTCAGCCGCATGAAAGGGCACTCCACACATGGGAATCGGGTTGTCGGCCTGCTTGTCGCGGGAGGTGAGGGCAATTTCGAGAATACGGGCGGCGACAACGGCATCCTCCATAAACAGTTCGTAGAAGTCCCCCATCCGGTAGAGCAGCAGGGCGTCCGGATACTGCGCCTTGATCTCCAGGTACTGCTGCATCATGGGGGTCGGCTTGTTCATAGCGGCTTCCGTCGGTTGCAAAAAGGTACAATGATCACAGCATGTTAGCAGCCAGGCCTAACGTTCGAGAGGACTGCGGGTTGCCCGTCAGGCAGAACGGACAGAGCGCTAGCCGCTCGCCCCCACCAGATGGCGATTGCCGAGGTGCACCCGGTGCAGGCCGGCTTGTTTCGCCGCTTTCAGGCAGGCTTCCACCTGCTCAAAAGAGGTCGTCGGAGCGTCTTCCATGCAGAACTGAGGAGCGAAGGCCAGGAGTGAATAGGGGATATCCGGGTTGCATTGAGCGATGAACGAAGCGATATGCCGCACCTCCTCTTCACCCACGTAGCCCGGCACCATCAGAGTGCTCGCAATGAGCAGCGGAGGGTCCGGACGAAGGGTGGTGTATTTCGCCAATATTGAAAAGTTTTCCATGACCCGGCGATTGTCCCATCCGCATAGTGCCTTATGGATATGAGGGTTCCAGGCCTTGAGGTCCACTTTGATGCAGCCCCCGGAATCCAGGGAAAGCCTCACCATCTGTTTCAGCCAGACAGGGTGTACATTGCCGTTGGTTTCCCAACAAATCCTGAGTATCCGGCCCGGATTCTCTCTGCGAGCCTGCTTCGAAACACGAACGGCAAAGGGGACCTGTGGGCCGGGATCGCCTCCAAAGTAACAAATACAGCTCGTCCTCTCATTGACCACTTTCGTGACGGCCTCGACGGTCTGCCAGTTACAGCTGGAGCCTGAGGATTGCTTGAACGACCAGTTCTGGCAAAAGAGGCAGTTGAAGTTGCAGGCATCAAAAAAGACCGCCAGGTTGTAGAAACCGGCCTCAGGACCGCGTTCATGAGCATAATCAGGGTAGCCGGAACCGGTGCCCCCGGGGCACACCCAATCGGCCACACAATTGGTGGGAAGTGGATCATAGTAGTAGGATACATGCGACCGAGACCGACCATCCCGGCGCAGACTGCCTCCCGTTCCACGGCGAACCCCGCAGTAGCCGATCTCCGATGGACTCATTCGACAGCGATGCGAGCAGAGATTGCAGAGCAGACCGTCGGGGGTTGCAGGGGGTTGCAGGGGAAGTCCGAATGCCCGGCGTGATTCGGCATGCACGGCTTCAAGGCAATGCAGGCTCTCCTCCCAGCGCATCCTGATGCAGTCGGGGCAAACCCCGGGGCTGCTGCCCAGGTCTGCAACACTTCCTCCGCAGACGAGGCAGGTCAGGGCCTTTCTGCCGGCATCCCCCCAGTTTCTGATCATTCTTCAGCAGATCCTTGGAAGCTGTTCCCCACGCAACATATCAACGAGACGATGGCCGCCGATGCGGGTGCGGAGGAATACCCGTCCGGCGTCGGCTGCAACCGTTTCTCCAATCTGGCAGGCACGCTTTCCAAGCGGATGGTTCTGCATGGCGTTGAGCACTATCGCCGCCGAATCCGCCGGAACGAATGCCAGGACCTTTCCTTCATTGGCAACATAGAGCGGGTCGAGCCCCAGCAGTTCACAGGCCCCGGCCACATCATCCCGGATCGGCAGGGCCTCTTCAAACAACCGGATACCAACCCCCGATTGCCTGGCGATTTCATTCAGAGTCGTTGCCACACCCCCGCGCGTGGGATCGCGCAGGACATGGATGCAGGAGCAGGAGTCGAGCATTATCGCCACCAGATCGTTCAAGGATGCCGAATCGCTTTGGATTTCATTCTCGAATCTCAGCCCTTCCCTTTTGCACAGGACCGCCATGCCGTGGTCGCCAATGGTCCCGTTGATCAGCACCGCATCTCCCGGTTGTGCGTACTGGCCGCCTATGTTTATCCCCGGAGGCACAACGCCAATGCCCGCCGTATTGATAAAAATCTTGTCCGCCTTGCCGCGAGGAACGACCTTCGTATCTCCGGCCACAATCAGGACCTTCGCTTCGCGAGCCGCCTTCGCCATGGACGCCACAATTTGTGCCAACGAAGCAAGCGGAAGCCCCTCTTCCAGAATGAAACCGGCGGTCAGATAGAGCGGCCTGGCCCCGCGCATGGCCAGATCGTTGACGGTGCCATGGACGGCGAGGCTGCCTATGTCGCCGCCCGGGAAGAAGATGGGATCAACCACATAGGAATCGGTGGTGACGGCAATCTGCCCGTTCTGCACCTCTACCAGGGCACTGTCGTTCATCTCTCGGAGGTATTCATTCTCAAGCACGTTGATGAAAAGGTCCTGCACGAGCTCATGCGTCGCTCTGCCTCCGCTTCCCTGATCCAGCTGAATCGTTCCTGAATTCATCGCCCTCTGCTTTCTTCACGGTATCGAGTGCTCACTCCCGGGTGCTGATTGACATCATGGTATCGATAGTACGCCCCGCAGATCCCTTCACTGGAAACCATGCAGGGCCCCATCGGGTACTGAGGCGTGCAGACTTTTCGGAACAACCCGCATTCCGGTGGAGTCATCACCCCTCGAAGCACTTCCCCACAACGGCAGCCCGCATGTTCCTTCACTTGAATGTCCGGCATGGAAAAGCGTTTTGTGGCATCGTACCTTTCCCATTCAGTTCCCACTCTGAGGCCGCTGCCGGGAATCGCGCCCAGGCCTCGCCATGTCGAATCCGCCGGTTCGAAAACATCACTCATGAGTCTCCTTGCGGCAATATTGCCTTCCCAGTTCACGGCCCTCCGGTACTGATTGATGACTTCCGCCTTCCCGTTTTCCAGCTGCTCCACGAGCAGAAAGATCCCCTGCAGCAGATCGAGGGGTTCAAATCCGGTGACCACGCAGGGAATATGATAACGGGCGACAACCTCCTCATAGGCCGTCGCCCCGATTATCGTACTCACATGCCCGGGACAGAGGAAACCGTCAAGGGCCAGGTCCTCAGCCTCCAGGAGCGCCCTCATCGCCGGGGGAAGGAGCTTATGAGCCGAAAAGACCGTGAAATTGTTCAGCCGTTCCACCGCCGCCTGCTTGACCGCCGCGGCAACCGTCGGCGCAGTCGTCTCAAAACCGATTCCAAGGAAAACAACCTGACGGTTCGGGTTGTCCCTGGCAATCTGCAGCGCATCGAAGCTGGCATAGACGATTCGCACGTCAGCCCCTTTGCTGCGTTCGGCATTGAGCGACGAGGCTGAACCCGGAACGCGCACCAGGTCACCGAAGGTAGTGATGATCACTCCCGGCTGCTGAGCCAGCCAGATGGCCCGATCGATGTCTTCGTTGGCCGTGACGCAGACCGGGCAGCCTGGCCCGCTGATGAGCCGGATGCTTTGCGGCAGAAGCTGCCTCAAACCGAGCCGAAAGATCGCTACGGTATGCGTCCCGCAGATTTCCATCAGTTTGTAGGTCCGGCCGCCGGCACTGCTGAGGCGCTGCAGCCTCTCCAGCAGGCTTTTGGCCAGTTGGGGGTCCCGGTATTCGTCAAGGTATTTCAAATTGCTCACTCCTGAATTTGATGTTTTCAAGCCTCCGGCAGGCGTCTTTCGAAGCCGTCGCCAGTCAGGGCTGGTTTGTCTTCGTCAACCAGTGAGCGGCGACATAGGCCTGGCCGAGTGCAATGCAGGCATCGTTGGCCGGCACTTCGACATGGCTGAAAACCTCCAAACCTCCCGCCGTCAGTGACCTGACCACATGCTCGAACAGGTAGGCATTCTGGAAAACGCCCCCGCTTATGGCCACACGCCTCAGTCCCGTCTCGCCGCTCACCTGCCGTACAGCTTCCTCAAGCAGGGAAACCACGCCATTGTGAAAGCGGGTTGCGATAACACCCTGCGACAGGCCGCATCTCACATCCTGGACCACCAGTTCGATCATCGGGAGAGGGTCCAGGATCCAGGTCTCCTGTTCTTTGAACACTCTCCCTTCGTATGCCCCCGGGTCATCCTCCATGGCCTGTTCCAGCTCAATAGCCGCCTGACCTTCGTAAGTGATGACATCACGCAAGCCCACCAGGCTGGAGACCGCATCGAACACCCGACCGCAGGATGACGTCACCGGTGTATGGATCTTTCGCTCGAGCATCTGAACCACAATGCGGACTTTTTCTGCCGGCCACCGGTCGAGGAAGTCTGCGAAGGCTTCGTTCAGATGTTTGGGATTGAGGCTCCATAGGAGACTCAGGGCCATGCGCCAGGGCTCTTTGATGGCTCCGGCCCCGCCGGGGAGCAGCATGGTGCGAAAATGCCCCAGGCGCCGGAACCGATCATCTTCCACCCTCAGAATTTCCCCTCCCCAGATCGTACCATCCGTACCATAGCCTGTCCCATCCATTGCCAGGCCGATGATTGGGCCCTCAAGCCGCTGTTCCGCCATAACCGAGGCAATGTGGGCATGATGGTGCTGAACCGGCAGCCTCGGTGTGTGATCCTGCGAAATGGCCCACTGTGTGCTCAGATAGTCGGGGTGGAGGTCATGGGCAATGCATTCGGGTTTGATCTCAAGGATCTTTTCGAGGTGCGCGATCACATGTTCAAAGGAATGAAGCGTTTCAAGGTTTTCCAGATCGCCGATATGCTGGCTGAGAAAGGCCTCTTTGCCCCGGGTCAGGCAGATGGTGTTCTTCAATTCGGCCCCCACACCCAGGATTGAAGGCACGGGTTTTCTCAGGAAAACCGGCACAGGAACATAGCCCCGAGCACGCCGCAACGGCCGGGGTTGTCTGCGGAGCACCCGGATAACGGAGTCGTCGCAACGCATGTGGATGTCACGGTTGTGCAGCAGCAGAAAATCGGCAATGTTCCTGAGACTTCCCCTGGCTTCCTCGTTGGACATAACGATGGGTTCATCGCTTTGGTTGCCGCTCGTCATCACCAGGGCATCATAGGAGCTTTCGTGAAACAACAGGTGATGGACCGGCGTATAGGGCAAGAAGGCGCCCAGAAAACGATTTCGAGGAGCGACGCTCGGAGCGATGGGGCTTCCGTCAGTTGCGTGCTTCCTCTTCAGAAGCACAATGGGGCGCTTCGGGTCCAGCAGGAGCTGGGCTTCCATTGCACTCACTTCGCAGTGGTGTTTCATTGCATTCAGGTCGGAGAACATCACCGCAAAGGGCTTCTCTTCACGAACCTTGCGCCGCCTCAACCGGTTCACCGCCCTTTCATCCGTAGCCTGTACGGCGAGATGAAAGCCTCCCAGCCCCTTGACGGCAAGAATCGCCCCTTCCTGCAGCCGGGCGACGGCATCCGCGATCGCCTGGTCTCTTGCGGCAAGCCTCTCTCCTCCGGGAGACTCCAGCCAAACCTCTGGACCACACTCCCAACACGCATTGGGCTGTGCGTGAAACCGTCGGTTCATCGGGTCATCATATTCCGCCCGGCACGCCTGGCACATGTCGAAGCGGGCCATGGTAGTCTTGTCCCGGTCATAGGGGATGTCCTGGATAATGGTATAGCGCGGTCCGCAGTTGGTGCAGTTGATGAAGGGATAGCGAAAGCGTCGATCCAGAGGATCAGAGAGCTCACGAAGGCAATCGGAACAGGTGCAGACATCAGGAGAAATCAGCGTTGAGCGCGATGGCAGGGAGTGGCTTTCGACGATGTGGAAACGATTGAGTGGTGAAAAAGCGCGATCGAAGACCTCCACCTCCACCACCAAAGCTAGAGGCGGGGCTTTGGCGGAGACGTCCCGGATAAACGCGTCGATTTCCTGAGCAGGCCCCGCTGCTTCAATTTCAACCCCGTCCGATTGATTCCGAACCCATCCGTTGAGCTTATGCTGATGGGCCAGCTGGAAAATAAAGGGTCGAAAACCGACGCCCTGGACAATGCCCCGAACCCGGATCAGGACCCGCCGATTGGCCGTGTTCAAACTCGAATCCGGCCTGACGTTCTGTTCTGCAGCAAGAATACTCATCCACGTCTTTTCAGGTCGCGGCAGCCGCCTGGTTGTGCCGGGCCTGTCTTGTCTCTTCAACTTTCCTTTCCACCCAGGAGAGCCAGGCGTCTATTCCCTCTCCCGTCCGGCAGGAAATCTCGAAGATCTCCTGTCCGGCATTGAGCTGGCGCGCTCGTTCGCGGATCTTCGCCATATCACAGTCTATGTAGGGCAACAGGTCCACCTTGTTGACCAGCAGGACGGACGTAATCTGAAACATCAGGGGGTACTTGGCCGGCTTGTCATCCCCCTCGGTGACACTCAGGATCATGACCTTTTCGTGTTCTCCAAGATTAAAGTCCGCAGGGCATACCAGGTTTCCGACATTCTCAATGATGAGCAGGTCGAGGTCATTCAGGTCCAGGGACTCAAGGGCGATCTGGATCATGTTGCCATCCAGGTGGCAGCCCCCGTCAGTATTGATCTGAACGGCCTGGATCCCTTTCTTCTGGATTCGCTCCGCATCGAAGGAACACTGCAGGTCGCCTTCAATCACGGCCATCTTCAATCGATCAGCCAGACCTTCAACGGTCCTTTCCAGCAGCGAAGTTTTGCCCGCTCCGGGCGAGCTCATCAGGTTGAACACAAAAATGCCGGCATCATCGAAACGCTTGCGGTTTGCCGCCGCCAATCGGTCATTTGCCTGCAATATATTACGGACTACAGGAACCTTAATCTCTGCCATCGTCATCCCTCGTTTCACCTTCAAGGTTCACCAGCGAAAGCTCTCTGCCGCTGATCAACTTGAGATCCGGCTTACCGCACCGTGTGCACAGAAACACCAGATTCTCGACGTCAAAATGTTCACCACATGAAGAACACCGAGCTGCAACCGGAATGGTCTCAATTTCGAGGCTGGCCCCGGATGCGATCGTATCCCGGCTGATCATCTCAAAAGAAAAGCTCAAAGCTTCAGGAATGACACCCGCCATGGCTCCAATCTGAAGCCTGATAATGTTGACCTTCTGGAGATTGTGCCGGCGTCCTTCTTCCAAAACGATTTCCAGGAGACTCTCCGCAATCGCCAACTCGTGCATGGATAGCCCTCTCTCTTGTGGTCTTGAACAGGCGCCAACAATAACATCAGAGGCAGCAATTGGCAATCCGCTTGCTAACGACATCTGCCTGGAGATTGCCGGCGAATTTAATAATGGGAAAATGGTCGCTCGCATCGGGGTATGCCCACCGATGCCAATCGTACTTTTCCTTGTAAGGAATTGACTTTGGCCTTAAATAGTCGGACAGGATGATCGAAGGCGTCGTTTTGGGGCTTTGAACGAGGGAGTATGGATCAGCCCGGAGTGCAAACAGCGGAAAAAGTCGACAACCGAAGCCGGCTCATCGCCATCGGTCTGTCCCTGTCTGTGGGCGTTCTGTTGATGCTCTCCAAGTTTTACGTTTACTGGCTGACCCACTCCTCGGCAATTCTTTCCGATGCGTTGGAGTCCATCATCAATGTAGTGGCCGGCGCTTTTGCCTTGTGGAGCGTAATACTCTCATCCAAACCGCCCGATGCCACCCATCCCTATGGCCATGAAAAGATCGAGTATTTTTCTGCCGGCTTCGAAGGGGCGCTCATTATCTTTGCCGCAGTCGGCATTTTCTGGACCGCCTGGCCCCAGGTCCTTCAGCCTCGCGAACTTCCCCATCTCGGGAGCGGCCTCCTGGTTCTTCTGGGTACAGGCGCCGTCAATCTGGCCCTCGGCCTCGGGCTTGTCCGGGTCGGCAAGCGTACCAACTCACTGGTCCTTGTGGCTGACGGAAAACACATATTGACCGACGTCTGCACCTCTGCAGGCGTATTATTGGGGCTTTTTCTCGTCCACCTCACGGGATGGCTCTGGCTCGACGGCGGGATTGCCTGCCTGGTAGCCGTCAACATCCTGGTCATCGGCTCGAGACTGCTGCTTGAATCCTTCTCCGGATTGATGCACAAATCGGACCCGGAACTGATCGAGAAGATCTCAGAGCTCATTGCAAAACATCGCCGGGCCACCTGGATCGACATTCACCGGCTCAGGGCCTGGCGCGCAGGGAACCGCATTCAGGCGGACTTCCATTTGATCCTGCCGCGGGACCTGACCCTCGAAGCGGCCCATAACGAAGCCTCGAAGCTCGAGGAAATACTCAAGATACATCTTGGAGGAAGGGTCGAAGCGCTTATCCATGCAGAACCATGCATCGACATGGAATGTCCGGTGTGCGGCTACGACCCTTGCAGTCTGCGACAGGCCCCGATGCGCCACCAGAACCTGTGGCACCGAGATTTGTTGACATCCCAGTCGGACGAAGAAGAACGGGATCTTCCGAAGGAAGAGCCGCGATGTCATGAGGACCGACCAACGGCAGCGGATGACGAACCGCGGGATATTGGTCAGCGGACACTACCCACAGACCGATTCAGGAGGAACACAATGCGCATCGTACTCATTGGCCAGGCAGCGTTTGGGGCAAAAACGCTTGAAGCCTTGCTGTCGGAAGAAGAAACGATCGTTGCCGTCTATGCCCGGCCGGATACGCCGGGAAGCAGGCCTGATCCACTCAAGGAGCTGGCTCAGTCAAAAGGTATTCCGGTATTTCAGCCCAGGTCGTACAGGGATGAGGAGGTTTTTGCCCAATATAGAGCTCTCCAACCGGACCTGGCGATCCTGGCCTTTGTCACGGACATCGTCCCGGCACGCTACTTTGATGCGGCTTCCAGGGGAGCCATCTGTTACCACCCCTCCCTCCTGCCGCGTCACCGAGGCGGGAGTGCCATAAACTGGGCGGTCATTATGGGCGACACACGCACCGGGTTAACAATTTTTTGGCCGGACGGCGGAATCGACACCGGTCCAATCCTGCTTCAAAAGGAAATCGAGGTTGGCCCGGACGACACGACGGGTTCTTTGTATTTCAATCATCTATTTCCGATGGGGATTGAGGCCGTCATCGAGTCGCTTCGACAGATTAAGGAAGACCGGGCACCCAGAACCCCCCAGGAGGATGCAGGCGCCACCTATGAACCACTCTGCGACGACAGGGTGGCCGCTATCGACTGGAAAAAGCCCGCCCGCGAGGTTCATAATCTCGTCCGCGGCTGTGATCCTCAGCCTGGCGCCTACACCTTCTGGAACGGGGAAAAGGTACGGTTCTTCGGCGCGTCGCTGCAGCCGGGAGCTCTTGCCCAGGCACCCGGCACGGTCGTTGAGATCGGCCCGGAAGGCATCCGAATCGCACTCACCGGCGGCATGCTTACCGTGAGCAGCGTGCGGGGCGCAACGGGGGGCAAAGTCCCTGCTTCGGCCTGGATCATCGAGAAGGGCCTGAAGGAAGGCTCTATTCTTGGCGGGCCCGGTTGATCGCGGCCACCCGGGTTGGAGTTGAAACAACGAGAGCTTCTAAGCCGGCCCTGCAGTCACGCCTTCCATGACATGAACCTCTTCGAACAATTTGTGGGAAATGGTCGCCGGGCTGTGGTAGTATGAATCGTTTTTCAGCACAGATGCCGGTGGTCTTGCTTCGAAGCACAAGGCCGACACGCAGGCTGTCCGAACAAGATCCCTACAGGTAGTGGCCCCTTGCTCAGAGGAGTTCAACATGGACAAACCAATCGATCACTACTGGCAAAGGCGATTGACTGATCTCAAGAAGGCATTGGAGGCAAACAATTTTGAGGTTTTCCTGGCTGAAGACGCGGCAGAGGCTCACAAAATTGTCCTGGAGGAGATTCTTCCCAAGCTTGACGCAAAAAGCATAGCATGGGGAGGTTCCCTCACCTTTGGGGCCACCGGGCTTTACGAGTGCCTCAAGAAGAATGCCGCGCTGCAGGTGATCGACACCTATGATCGAAGCATTCCGGCCGAGGAAATGCTGGAACGACGCAGAAGCGCGCTGCTCGTGGATGTGTTTGTTACGGGAAGCAATGCGGTCACTGAAGCCGGAGAGCTGGTCAATCTCGATATGATCGGCAACCGCGTTGCCGCCATTGTCTTCGGCCCTAAGAACGTGATTGTTCTCGTCGGCCGAAACAAGATCGTTCCCGATCTGGACGCGGCCATCTTCCGTGTGAAGAACTACGCGGCACCGGTAAATGCCATGCGTCTGGACAAGAAAACCCCCTGCGTTGAGACGGGGTATTGTGAGGATTGCAAGGGCCCGGACCGGATCTGTAATGCATGGTCTCTGGTCGAAAAATCCTTTCCCAAGGGCAGAATAAAGGTCATTCTCATCAACGAGGACCTCGGATTCTGATGGCTTCTCCCGACTTAGCAGTCTGAAGATGCGACATGCCGTCTTTGCACCGAGCTCCATAGTGCTCAACGCCGTCGGAAGACGATTCACCGTCCGTTACACGGATCTCAAGGGAGGTGGATTGGAGCTCGTCCAGTCCACTCATTCCGATATCGAAGTGAGCGGCAACGTGGGCAATGGAAAGGGGTGCCTCGCTTTGCTGCGGTTGTGGCTGCAGATGCAGGGCCGGGTGTATCTTATCCCATGGGCCGAACAGATCAGCTGTCAGACGGGGCTGGCTTTCAAGGCCATCCAGATACGCGGCCAAAAAACCCGGTGGGGCAGCTGTTCGAGCAAGGGGACCATCAGTTTGAACTACAAACTGCTCTTTCTCCGGTCGCACCTGGTCACATATATCATCATTCATGAGCTCTGTCATACGGTCCACATGAACCATTCCTTAAACTTCCGGTCGTTTCTGGCAACCCTGGAACCCGAGTGGAAAAAGCTGGATGCGGAGTTGAAGGGCGCATCGAGGCTGGTTCCCCGTTGGGTGAACCGGTGACAAGGGTCCGGCCCCTGGAATAGAATGATAAAGAACACGTTTTGTCATATCCCCGGTATCGGAACCCGGTGTGAACAGATGTTATGGGACCTGGGCATCCATTCATGGGACGATGTCCGCCGGGACGAGATCGATCGCCTGCCCATCGGCGGCGGACGGGGCCGCCGCCTCTTCAACCACTACCTCGATGAGTCCATCGATCACCTCGAACGAAACGACCCGGGCTTTTTTTCAGATCTCCTGCCTTCCGATCAGCATTGGCGCCTTTTTGACGATTTCCGGGACGGGATTGCCTACCTGGACATCGAAACGACAGGGATGGGCTCACTTGAAGATTACATAACGACCATCGCTCTCTACGACGGCAAGAAGATCAGCTGGTATGTTCAGGGAGATAATCTCGATCAGTTTGAAGAGGCTATCTATACCTACCGGGTGATCGTTACCTATAACGGCAAGTGTTTTGATCTGCCCTTCATCAGGAATTGTCTGAGGATACGCATGGACCACGTGCACATCGACCTGCGCTACATTTTGGCACGCCTGGGATATCGCGGAGGACTCAAGGGCTGCGAACGTCAACTGGGTATCAGCCGGGAAGAGCTGGACGGAGTGGACGGCTTTTTTGCGGTCTTGTTGTGGGATGAATACCGGCGAAACCGCAACATAAAGGCGTTAGAAACGCTGCTGGCCTACAATATCCTCGATGTCGTCAACCTCGAAACCCTCATGGTACTCTCATACAACATGAAGATATCGAATACACCCTTCGCTCAAACCCATTGTCTTCCCCTCCCGTCGCAACCCGAACCACCCTTCACACCGGACCGGGCAACCATCGAGGCGATAAGACCCAGGCCCTGTCCAACGAACGTTTTCAGTCTTCCACTGGGACTCTAAGAGACAGCAGGGGTGCATGCTGCTGAGCGCCATAGACATCGGTCTCGCCGGGTGCACCCGAAACCAACGGCCGGATCAAGGTGCATTTGACGGCAAGGGCCGGATCGAAGTACACCACTTTCAGAATGCTCTCGGGGCTTACCCCATAGAGCTCCGCAAAGAGCTCTCCGGTGAAAAAACCGAGTCTCTTCAGGAAATGGTAGTCCCTTTCATTCACGAACAGGATATCCAGGGTGAGTTCAAAAGGACCGGCGTTCTTGCTGCGAATCACCGCGGCCAGATCGGTAATGGGAACTTCTCTCACCGGCCCACCTCGTATGCTTCCATGGGGAAGAGCACGCAGGGGTCATCCACCTCCATCAAGTGGTAGATATTGAATTCGAAGACCTCACCGCATGAAATATCCGAGGGGCTGTAGAGCAGGGCCAGGTTCCCGGCCGTGGATATTCTTCCGGGATAGCCGTAGTGCAGAAGGGTGCTTCGCACATAGGAGCAGACCGTATTGGCCTGTTCCTGTTCCCCGGCGATCACTTCGACGACCAACCCGAGCTCATGCGATACACGGTACCTTTCCGGTTCCATCTTTCCCATCACCCCGTCCCTTCCGTAAACATGGAAGAGCAGGGTTTCGGAGAATCCGAGCGCTTCTCTCGCCTGCGCCTCAACCTGTTTCAATACTGAATCGATCTGGCCGATGAGGATCGGGTCCCTGATGCCGCCGATGGAAATGGTTCTAAATCCCGTATGTCTCACGCCTTCGACCTTGACCGTATAGGGATCGGCAGGAATGAAGCAGGTCCCTGAAACGCTCGTGCGTTGATCGTCCAGCGCAACGAACCGCGTCCCGCTCAGATCCAGGGTGCCACCGGGTCCGGGGAGGCGGCAGGGATCGCTCTTTTCGTAGAGGGTGTGCGCAGCGGTTGATGTGGGCGTGAACTTCCGTTCTTCATTGAGCGATTCCAGCTCGAAGCGGTCTGAATAGAGCGTCCCCATTACACAGTCTCGCCCACTTCCGGGAGTGGCTGCAATGGCCGCGCACTCGAGTATCTTTCCCAGATGGTAGGCAAGCCCCGGGTCGAACCCCTTCATGATCGCCGGCACGGCAAACGGGACCGGGTCGTAGCAGCGCCCGCAGAGCACAATCTTGAAGCCTGACGCCAGGGCTTTCATGACGGGTTCGGCCCCCATCTGAGCGACAATGCGCACGCTCCTCTCGACCTCCTCGGCAGTGATCTCCGGGGCGGGGTGCAGAGGACTTACGCGACCGTCCTCCAATGCCTGCAGGACCCTGCTTTTCGGCACGTCCGCGTAAATGACGGCCATGTCAAACCTGTAGCCGTTTTGACGGGCAATCTCCTGAATGATGGCTTCAGTCCATGCAACATGCTCCCTGGCACCGCATCCGCCCGCCGTCCCGATAACGCACGGTATGGACAACTCCAGAGCTCCTCCAAGGATCAATTTCAGGTCCCGTTTCACGGCGGAACGGCTGGTGAAGGACTTGCCGGCCCCGAGGTAGTAAGGCCCGGGGTCAGTGCTGCCGGCATCCACGGCAATGAGGTCCGGTTGCCTCGCAATTCCCCGGTTGAACGAACGCTCCGGGAACCCATAACCGAGGATCGCGGTAGGGGAAAGGACCTTGAACGGATCTTTTTCCATTTTGTTGATTGGACTTTCTTGATCTGGGTTCAACGCATCGCAAGCTCGCCGGTCCGGTCACATACCGCCTTGATCCCTTCCGCCGCACCCAAAGGCAACGACAGGTGCGGTCCTGGGGGGACCCTGGTGTCTCGGGGGTTGATTCGAATGAGGACACCTCCCGTTCTTTTGGCCACCTGTTCCGATTGCCGGCGAACAGTTGCCACGGCTGTTCCCGCACCGATTTCAACAATCGCCGCTCTCATGCCGTCACGGGTGACCGACCTCAGCCACTGAGCCAGCCGCTCACTCTGCCCCTGGCTACGATTGCTGTTCCAGGACCAGTCACCGAACATCAGGATGTTGGGACGGGCCAGCTCGCCGCACCTGATGCAGCGCGGCAGGGGCTCCACCGCAGTGAAGCGGTCTTCGTCGATGAGCACCTCAATCCCTGCGGCATCCCAGATATCGTGGCCGCAAGGGTTCGTACACTGGAAATGGTGAATGGACCCATGACACTCTTCAATTCGATCATCGTCGTAGCCGGCCTTCTGAAACTGCCCGTCGACGTTGGAGGTGAATACGAAATAGCCCCCTGGCTTTGGGGAAGCGAGCTCCAACAGCTGATGAAAGCCGGCATGAGGAAACGTTCTGCGATAGAGGTTGAGCCGATGTCCGTAAAAAGCCCAGGCCAGCCCGGGATTGCTGAAAAACCAGGTCGGATTTGCCATTTCGACAAACGACTTGCCCAGTCGTCCGATGGGAGGATAGGCATTCCAGAATCCCTGATTGCCCCGAAAATCCGGTAACCCCGAATCCACACCCATCCCCGCTCCAGCCGTGATGAGCACGGCATCCGCTTCCCTGAGCATCCCGGCCGCCCGCTCGATTATTTCGCTCAACAGCATGATGTGCCCTCACCGTTCATGCCTACCCCCGTACCATCACTTCTCCTCGATCACACTGTTGGTCAATACGCCGATCCGTTCAACCTCAACGGCAACCGTATCGCCGGCCTTGAGGAAAACAGGGGGCTGTCGCACAAAGCCCACCCCGCTCGGGGTCCCGGTCAGGATGGCGGTGCCGGGGAGAAGCGTCGTTCCCTGCGAGAGATACTCGATGAGCTCCGCCACGGAGAAGATCATATCGGAGGTACTGCCGTCCTGCATCACCTCGTTGTTCAGGATACACCGAAGGCGCAGGTTTTGAGGATCGGGGATTTCATCGGCAGTAACGAGCTCGGGCCCGAGAGGACAAAACGAGTCGAAGCTCTTTCCTCGAATCCACTGGGACGCCCCCGCATGCTGCTGCCACCACCTGGCCGAGACATCATTGCCGGCCGTATACCCCAGGACATAGTCCAGCGCCCTGGAAGCAGGAATGTTCCTGGCGGCTCTCCCGATGACCGCCACCAACTCGGCCTCGTAGTCGACCTGAGGCGGATTCATACAGACAGGCGGGAGAATGATCGGATCTCCCGGGTGCGCAAGTGCCGCAGGATTTTTCATGAAGAGGACCGGGTAGTCCGGGGCCTTCGTTCCCGTTTCAACAGCGTGCCTGCGGTAGTTGAGCCCGATGCAGAAAATAGCGACGGGCTGCAAGGGAGCAAGAAGCTTCTTCACAAGGCCCCGTTTTCCCGCATCCTGCAATCCCTGGAACACATCTCCATCGAGAAGCGTGGCATGACCGTCTCTGAAATCATACCCGCAGCATTCCTTGCCCTCTTCGTTCAGGAATCGAACTATGCGCATGATCAAGCCCTCACCCTTGTAGTCTCATCCATAACCTACTATAATCCGCCCTGATTCCATTCAGAGCATCTTTCAAACCCCTTTTTCGGCGAGAATAGTATGGATAGCCTTCAAAGTCCAAGAAAACGATTCCTGGCAAGACTCCTGTGCGTGATCGTCTTGGTTGCCGGCACACACACAGCTGTTCAACAAGCCGCAGCAAAGGATGATAAGGCATTGACTTCAGGGTTGATACGCGAATCAACGCTGGCCGGATCGTGGTATCCCGCTTCACCAGAAGAACTGCGCCGGAAGGTCGAAGGCTTTCTCAGCCACGTTCCGCCGCCAGACTTACCCGGGCAGGTCTTCGCGCTCATCTCGCCCCACGCCGGCTATGACTACTCCGGCCAGGTGGCGGCCTACGCCTATAAGCTCCTAGAAAAGCAGACGTTTTCAACCGTGATTGTCATTGCTCCGAGCCACCATGCTCGCTTTACCGGGGTTTCCGTCTATGATCGAGGAGGCTTTCGCACCCCCCTGGGAGTCGTACCGCTTGATCAGGAGCTGATCGCGGCCTTGGAAAAACGCGAGAAGCGGATACGCTTCCTTCCCGAGGCCCATGCCAGGGAACATGCCCTGGAGGTCCAGCTGCCGTTTCTTCAGGTGGTGATGCCCAACTTCAAACTCGTCCCCCTGGTCATGGGGGAACAGGACCAGGAAACCTGCCGGTGGCTCGCTGAAGCCATAGCCGACTGCATCAAGAACCAACCGGTCCTCCTGATAGCCAGTTCGGACCTTTCTCACTTCCATTCGTACCATGAAGCCAAACGGTTGGATCAGGTCGTGCTCGACCGGGTGACCGCTTTCGACCCCGATGGCCTCTTGAAGGGCCTCGAAAGCGGGCAATGCGAAGCCTGCGGCGGCGGTCCGATTGCGGCAACGATGCTGGCCGCCCGGCGGCTCGGGGCCGTGAAAAGCCGCGTCCTCTATTCCGCCAATTCCGGAGATGTGACCGGAGATCGTAGCAGGGTGGTGGGCTACATGGCTGCCGCACTCTGGGCCGAACCGGGCCCCAGAGTGCAGCCTGGGTCCGAAGGGCCCAAGGTGGGCGTGGATCTTGGCCTCAGCACCGAAGAGAAGGCCCTTTTGCATCGGATCGCCAGAGAATCGATTGAATCCAGGCTGTTGAACAAGAGTGCCCCATCCCTGGACAGCCTGCCCCCTGCTCTCAAGGAAGAGAGGGGCGCCTTCGTGACACTGAACAAGCACGGCCAGCTGCGTGGGTGCATCGGCCGCCTTGCAGCCGACCGCCCACTCGGTGAAGTCGTCGCAGAGATGGCCCAGGCGGCGGCGCTCCAGGATCGGCGTTTCAGGCCGGTAACGGCCGATGAACTGAAAGACCTGGAAATCGAGATTTCAGTCCTCACCCCATTCAAGAGAATCGCCGACGTGAACGAGATCCAGGTCGGGAAACACGGCTTATTGATGAGAAACGGGGGTTCCTCAGGCCTCCTTCTGCCGCAGGTCGCCACCGATCAGGGGTGGGATCGCACCACGTTTCTCGAGTACACCTGCCGCAAAGCCGGCCTTCCCATGGATGCCTGGAAGGACAAGAATACCGAGTTATATATCTTTTCGGCGGACGTTTTCTAATCTGCTCTTCACCACCGTTCAAATGTTCGGTCCACCTGCTTCAAACAACGGTCCGGGCCCGAATTGAATTCTCGGGCCTGACCTCCAGAATGCGTTCGACCTCCTCTTCACTCCCCCTTTTCAGCACCCACCCGACAAAACGATCTCCGGCAATCAGGACATCGTTGTCGGCACTATCGACGAACTCCATGTACGACTCGATCCGACGCCAGGTATCCCGATCAACTCCGGCACTGAGGGTGTAGGCATCGATGGTGAGCTGATCGCCCTGCGAGAAGACTTTTACCAGATGGATATCCGCCAGGTTTTCCTTGTTTCGCAGGTCTTGCCGAACGGCAACGATTTCATTCCAGGCTTTCCTGGGGACCTCGATCATCTGTCCCTGTGCCTGGATACCTTCGACCAGGGCGCCTTCCGCTTTCATGGTTCCCCAACCGTCGCACAGCATCTGCTTCTCTTCCCTCTCACCGGATGGAATGAGGCAGGCATAGACCTGGTATACAGAATACGCGTCGCGTTCAACCGTCAGGCGAACGGCATTTCCTTGTTTGGTTTGTGTCAGTACCTCCATTTCCCGCTTTCTCCTTGATGTTTTTCAAAGGCAGTGGTAATTAATCATCCCATATTCAACCATATTACAGGCTATGGTGGGTGTAGCTCAAGCGGTTAGAGCACTGGGTTGTGGCCCCAGAGGTTGTCGGTTCGAGTCCGATCACTCACCCCATCCGACAATCCATTGAAGTTTCACTGAGGAGCAAGAGAGCCATCGAATGAAACAGGTTATTCTCGGCACTGCCGGGCACATCGACCACGGAAAGACATCTCTGATCAGAGCTCTGACAGGAATCGACACCGATCGGCTCAAAGAAGAGAAGCTGAGAGGGATCACCATTGAACTCGGTTTCGCCCACATGGACCTGCCGGACGGGGAGCGGCTGGGAATTGTCGATGTTCCGGGTCACGAACGATTTGTGAAGCACATGGTGGCCGGCGCCACGGGTATCGATCTGGTTGCCCTGGTGATTGCCGCCGACGAAGGGGTTATGCCCCAAACGCGGGAACATCTCGAGATCTGCGAACTGCTTCAAGTAAAGAAGGGGTTGGTAGTCCTGACAAAGACGGACCTCGTGGATGATCCGGACTGGCTGGAAATGGTCCAGGAGGATGTGACCGATTTCCTGAAGGGCACGTTTCTCGAAGGCAGCCCGATTATGAGGGTTTCGGCGGCAACGGGAGAGGGCATCGAGGAGCTCAAACTGAAGCTCACCAAGCTTGTCCTCGAAGTGGAACAACGAAGCGCCGACGGACCGTTTCGCATGCCCGTCGACCGCGTTTTCAGCATGAGGGGCTTCGGGACGGTGGTGACCGGCACGAGTGCCGCCGGAACGCTGCGTATCGGGGACGCGGTCATCGTCTACCCCAGGCTATACAAAACGAAGGTCCGGGGATTGCAGGTTCACAGTGAGGACGTTCAGGAGATCCATGCCGGACAGCGCACGGCCGTCAACCTTCAAGCCGTGGAGCGAGCCGTTATCCAGCGAGGTGACGTGGTAGCCACGCCCGGGGCCCTGGTACCGACCTATTTCGTCGACGTCCGACTGGAGCTGCTTTCGAGTTCACCCCGTCCTCTCAAAAACCGGGCAAAGATCCGATTCCATACCGGAACGGCGGAGCACCTTGCCATAGCGGTGCTTCTCGACCGGGAAGAGCTGGCTCCCGGTGCACAGGCTTTTGCCCAGGTCCGGCTCGACCAGCCGGTCACCGCCCTCCGTGGGGATCGTTTCGTCATGCGCTCCTACTCGCCGGTCATGACCATCGGTGGGGGGACCATCCTTCACCCCCTCCCTCGCAAACACAAGGGGCATGGCAAACGGGATGCAGCTGTAGCACTGGATACCTTGCTGCACGGTGATGAAAATGAAATCATTCTCTGGCATGTACTCGATGCCGCATGGTTCGGCCTGGCCGTGGATGAGCTCCAGGTTCGCACCAACATCCCCAGAGGCCCTCTTGAAAAGGCCCTTCAGCGCTTTGCCAGCCAGAGAAAAGTCGTCGTTTTTGACCGCGAAAATCAGCGTTTTATCCATTCCAATGTGTTGGAGGACATCCAGCAGGCAGTGCTTGAAACCCTGGCGGCCTACCACCAGCTCTATCCCTTGAAGACCGGCATGTCAAAAGAGGAGCTTGCAGCACAACTCCCACACCCCATTGACGTGAAGCTCTACAACTATGTACTCCGGCAACTGGTGGATCGGGACCGGATTGTGACGGAAATGGAATGGGTTCGGCTGAAATCCCATAAAATAGACCTTTCCGGCGACGAAGAAGACATCCGGCGACAAATCGAGCGGGCGTTTCGTGAATCCGGTCTTCAGCCGCCGTTTTTCAAGGACGTTGCGACCGCTCTTCCGGGAACTCCGCGACAGCACCAGGATGTGCTCGAATGGATGGTTTCCCAGGGAATCCTGACCAAGGTGAAAGAGGACATCTATTTTCACACCGCTGCCATTCAAGACCTCCGGCAGCGCTTGACTGCCTTTCTCAGGGAAAACGGTGAGATCTCAACACCGCAGTTCAAGGACATGACCCAGGCGAGCAGGAAATACACCATCCCGCTTTTGGAGTATTTCGATACGCAACGGGTCACCATTCGAATCGGTGATACGCGCCGCCTCCGCGAAAGCAGGAGCGCTTAGCCGGTGTTTGTTCTCACCGCCCGGACTGCCAAGGAGTTGGGGGTTTTTGCGGCTCACGCTCTGCGCAGTCTATGGTCGGTTGGGTTTTATACCGTACAGTTTTCTTGAAAGGAGAAGGAAATGCTCAAACATGTGGTCTTCATGAAATTCGAGGAAGGGACAACGGATGCCGAGGTTTCCGCTCTTGAAAAGGCCCTCGGTGAACTCCCTGCAAAGGTCCCCGAGATCAGGGGGTTTCAGTTCGGCCGTGACATCATTCGGTCCGAGAGGTCCTGCGATTTCGCCCTGATCTCGGATTTTGACAACCTCGAAGCCATGCAGCGCTACCAGGTACACCCGGATCATGTCCGCGTGATTGGCATCGTGCGCAACCTCAGCGTGAGCATCCAGGCAGTCGACTTTGAATATTGATTCCCTGGTCGACCTCACTATGATTCTGCGGAGATTTTGGGAACAAGTGGGAAAAGAAGAAAGGGGGTGTGTATAGACAGGGGATTGTACGATACAGCTTGATCAGGCTGAAGAAATGACACGGCCCTGCGGGGCGTGTTGAGCTGTAAATCCGAACAAACCACACGCAAGGAGAAAACCGCTATGAAAGTCGCTGCTGTGCTTTTTGTTCTGCTTTCCGCTTTTCTGATCTGCAACACTGCTTCTGCTGCCGATTGGGTCCTTTACGACAACTTCAATACCGCTACGATCAACCCGTTGAAGTGGTTCGGCAACGAGTGGACGGAATTCCTGACGGTTGAAGAGAATACACGGATGATCGAAAAGAACACACTGCATCTGCTTTCGCGCATTTATGGTCAGACGGGTTCGAACACTGGGGATAGTGAAGGCGGGAATCGGCTGAGATTTCGTGATGCCAACCCAATCTATGGAATCAAGGCCACCTTCAAGGCAAAGGATATCTCGGTAGTGAACTGCCCGGGCAATCCGGCACCCAGCTGGGCGCAGGCTCGTCTCATGGGTTACTTTTTCAACATCGGGACCCCCACCCCCGGCAGTTCATTGAATGATGTATACGCCCAAATTCGCATGATAGCGAGCGGGGAAAACGAGTTGACAGTGACTGCCAGGGTGTCCTTGTGTAACGATGCCGCCTGCAACAATGCCACGACCATTGGAACTCAGACACTCGGAACCGCAAAACGGAACAAGAAGACAACCCTTTCCATGGAATGGGACCAGGCCAACAACCGTTTCATCTTCCAGAGAGACAAGCAGACCCCGGTCTACATCAATTACACCTATGATGATTCCTCCCCGCCCGGGACATCGAACAACAAGCGGCTGGATGCCGCCGGGGGTGCGGCAAATTGCACCAGCAATCCGAGACCGTCCGCTTTCATCGATGTGTTTTTTGACAATGTGTACGTGAAGACCACGGCGGCATTCCCGGGTCCTGACGAGGAGTAGCCTCAAAGCCTGCACCCAGCATTCGGACACAGAGGGATACGGAATCTTCATCTAACTTTTCCGCAATCACGCAGGATGGCTTGCCATGAAGCCTGGAAACCGCTTGATGCGTTCCCTAACGGCCTGATGCCTGGGACCACCTGACAGCCCAGCGCACCCGGGCCGGGGGGCGGGGGCCGTATTGCATGGCTCTTTGGTCGCGCTGTAAAGCGAAACGCCGGCATTACTGTGACGTCTTATTGGATCGAACGCTTTGTTATCTGAAGACCGCTTGATCCATATGCATCCCGTTCATCTTCGGAGAGCCGGCGTGTGGAAACCTCAAGAACAGAACGAGTATCATCGCTCTTTTAGAAGCCCTGCCCACGGCGCTTTTGGTGGATCATGAAGAGTTACTTTCTTTTATAGAGGCTCGGAAAGTCATGGGAAAGGGGTTGGGGTACATAGATGCCCATCTCCTTGCGGCTGCTCTCTTGACCGGCGTTTCCCTCTGGACGCTTGACAAGAAACTGGACAAGGTTGCTGGAGACCTGCAGTGCCGATACAGACAAAGGGACGGATAACTACTGCATGAACCGGATCGGCATGGCACAAAGGCCGTTGAACGTCAACCGACGAAAGAAAGCCGGAATCCAGGTTTCTTTAAAGTTCTGGATCCCGGCCTTTGCCCATGCGCGTCAACGTAAGAGTATTCGAGTGTATTTGCGAATACTTTGGGTTCCGGCTGCAAACACGCATCGTCACCCCGGCAGGCTCCCGGCCTGATGCCTGCCGGGACAGGCTTTGGCCGGGATCCAGAAGACTCTCAAGGATCTGTATTCCGGCCAGAAACATGCCGGAATGACGTTCGGGGGTCTTCCCGGTTTTGTAACCATTTGGGACCACACGGAAAATCCTTAAGTTGACGCGCATGGGCCTTCGCCGGGGTAACGGTGTGAACGGGTACTGAGATAGTTGCCAAGTCCATTTTTGACCCGTGGGGAGTATAGGTGTTTGTTCAGCGGCAAAGATGCTTCCCGCATCGGAAGTCCGTCAGGCACGAGCCGCATACCGGGTCAAAAGGTGGCTGAAGAGCCGCACGCCTACGTCCAGCACTCTTTCATCCAGGTCGAAGTATGGGGAATGCAGCCCCTGGATTTCTTCTTTCTCCGGGTCGCTGCACCCAAGCCGGATCAAAATCCCGGGGAACTTCTGCGCAAAGAATGCGAAATCCTCGGAACCCATTCGAGGCCCTCCCCGATGGACACAGCTCTCTCCCAGGACCTCCGCGACCTGCTCTTCTACGAAGTGGACCAGATTTGCATCGTTGACCAGCAACGGATAGCCGACTGAGGTCTTCAGCGACACCCCGACCCGGTAGGCCGCTTCAAGGCCTTTGACCATTTCCCCGAGACGGCCGAGCACCTCTTCCCGAACCCTGGAGTTTATGGTGCGCAGGGTCCCCTCCAGAAAGGCTTCCTCGGGGATTATGTTGCGGGCGGTTCCGGCGTGAAAACTCCCGATGGTCAGCACCGCGCTCTCAACCGGTGCAATGCAGCGGCTGATGATGCTCTGAAGCTGAGTGACCAGAGAGGCACCGGCTACGATCGGGTCGATGCAGTGATGCGGCTGGGCGCCGTGCCCTCCCTTGCCGGTCAGTCGAATATCGATCGTTTCCGATGCGGCGTTGCTGACATCGGGAGAGAACCCAATCCGGCCAACAGGCAGCTCCGGCTGGACATGCCCGGCAAAGATGGCCGCAATCCGCTCGGAATCCAGGACCCCGCTTTCAAGCATCGCCCGCGCTCCTGCCCCCCCCTCCTCGGCGGGCTGAAATATGAAAAGGATTTTTCCCGCACCCTTTTCCGGCCATCCCGTCTCGACAAGATGCCGCACAACCCCCAGCATGATCGCAGTGTGCGCATCGTGGCCGCAGGCATGCATGACCCCCCCATGCCTGGACCGGTAGGAGACATCGTTTAGTTCCTCAAGGGGCAGGGCATCCATGTCGGCCCTCATCGCCACGGTCGGCCCGCCCCTCTGAGCACAGAGAGAGGCGATCACCCCTGTCCCTCCAATTTTGTCCATGACCGGCACCCCATAGTCCTGGAGCACCTCAACGATTTTTGCGGCAGTCCGCTCTTCCCTGTAGGCCAGTTCGGGGAACTGGTGAAAATGCCGGCGGAGCTGAACCAGCCAGTCATGAAAAGGCGTTGATTGCATCGTAGCCATTTGCCTCACCCCGATAAAAAAACAAAGCCCGCTTTTTCAACAGATGAAAAAACGGGCTTTTTGTAACGAGATCAAATCATCTCAATTCATGGGATAGCAGAGATCTGGGTTTGGAAACTCAGCAGCCTGGTTGATCCCAGCTATATCAAGCTTTCGCTCTCCGGCACCCTTCCTTACTGAGGAATGTTGCCATGTTTCTTGGGCGGCAGGGCCTGACGTTTGCCTGCAAGCATTTCAAAGCATTCGATCAGGACCTTGCGCGTTTCCGACGGATAGATGACTCCGTCAATATACCCGCGGGACGCCGCAATGTAAGGATTGTAGAGGTTCTTCTTGTAGTTGTCCATGACCTCCTGGCGCTTGGCCACAGGATCCGGAGCACCGGCGATCTCTTTCCGGAAGATGACGTTCGCGGCGCCCTCGGCCCCCATAACCGCGATTTCCGCAGTCGGCCAGGCCAGGGAGATGTCGGCACCAAGGTCCTTGGCACACATCGCCAGGTAGGATCCACCATAGTCCTTGCGGGTCATCAGGGTGACCTTCGGTACGGTGGCTTCGGAGTAGCACCACAGCAGCTTGGCGCCGTGGCGAATGATGCCGCCCCATTCCTGCTGGGTACCCGGCAGATAACCCGGAACATCCGGAATGGTCAACATCGGGATGTTGAAGGCATCGCAGCAGCGGATGAATCGCGTGGCCTTGTCGGACGAATCGCAGTCCAGACAGCCGGCCATGACCTTGGGCTGGTTGGCAATGATACCGATGCTCTTGCCGTTCAACCGGGCATGCCCCACAATGATGTTTGTCGCATAGTGCTCATGAATCTCGAAAAAGTCGCCGTCATCCACGATCGATCGAATGACATCCCTCATATCATAGGCGCCCATGGGGTTCTCGGGAATGATCGTTTCCAGCTCAGGGCAGAGCCGATTCGGGTCATCCGTGGGTGCCACATAGGGAGGATCTTCCATGTTGTTGTCCGGATAGTAGCTGAGCAGTTTCTTGATCTGGTCGATTGCGTCGGCATCGCTATCACAGGCAAAATGCGTTACGCCGCTCTTGGTTGCGTGGGCCATGGCGCCGCCCAGCTCTTCCTGGGTGATCACTTCGCCGAGCACGGCCCTGATGACATCGGGACCGGTGATGAACATGTAGCTGGAAAGCTTGGTCATGAAGATATAGTCAGTCATTGCCGGCGAATAGACCGCACCCCCGGCGCAGGGGCCCATGATCGCAGAAATCTGAGGAATGACCCCCGAGGCAATGGCATTGCGATAGAAGATCTGACCGTAACCGGACAGGGAATCGACTCCCTCCTGGATACGCGCTCCGCCCGAGTCGTTGAAGCCGACAAACGGCTTCCCGGCCCTCAGGGCCATGTCCATGACCTTGCAGATCTTCTTGGCATGCATTTCACCGAGGCTGCCCGCCCGCGCCGTGAAATCTTGCGCAAAGGCAAACACCACGCGGCCGTTCACATTCCCAAAACCGGTGATAACACCGTCCGCAGGAATGTCGACCTTGTCAATGCCAAACAGGGTCCCTCTGTGCTTTACGAACATGTCTATTTCACGGAAGGTACCAGGGTCGAAAAACAGGTCCAGCCGCGCCCTTGCGGTCATCTTGCCACGCTCGAGCTGCTGTGCTACGGCTTTGGGCCCACCCATTTGCTTCATTTTTGCTTCTCGCTCGCGCAATTCCTGAATCTTATCAGCAACAATTCCCATCTCCGCTTCTCCTCCGTTCCAAGACTTTGATATATTGCTAGTTGGCTTCCACTCTACTGAGTCCTGCCCATTCTAATGGTTTGGGAAGGCTTGTCAAGCGCTTTCCCATCCCATTGTAAAATATGTCACAACCCTCATTTCACTCTAATCGGGAAAGCTCACTTTGGTATGGATGGAAATACTCTGCCTTTGGATACATAGGCAATGTGGTTGACCTGTATCCCCCTTTCCCGCGCTGCCTGCCAAAGCGACCGGCTGTTCAGCCGCTTTTCCGCATCGTCCAGGAGGACAAAGTGCACCACCGTGTCAAAACCCTGCATGAAATCGAGACTGAGCGGTCCGTCGGATAGGACGACGGCGGCTCCCTTCACCGGGGCCTCACCCACGGTGATGATCACCGGTTCAACAGCGAGACCCGGCTGACCGGATGATCCGATACGGTGAGGGATGAAGCTGCCCTGAGCAAATGTCCACATGAGCTGATCGAGATGCTGGGCTGCGACGGAGGAGCTCGCAACGACCTGAACCCGTTTCCCCTGTTCGTAGAAGTGGTCCACCCACCGGCATAGAGCAACCGATTGTTCGTCGGTCCTGGTTTCGACAAAAAAAACGATCGTCTGAGGCATGGTCGGTCAGCAGGTCAGATGAAAGGCGCCGGCAACTCTTCTGCCGCTCCCGGTCAGGCGGTTGAATGTTGCAGCCGCTTGTGCCGTGGGTTCCTCGATCAACTGAATGTGAGCCGTCGCCAGAGCGGCTCGCAGGGAGGCCGAAACCTGCATCAGGCCCGGCTCTCCCATTCCAACCACCAGGGTCTCGGGCCTGGCAGCCAGAATGTCGTCAACATCCTCCTCGCTCACCATGTGGCCCTCTCTGCGCCACCAGGACGCAACCACTTCTCCATCGACAATCTTGAGATCATTCCGGTGTTCGCTTTCCCCTACGGTCATGCTGCCGAACTGGTATTTCTTTATCATAACGAAGGAGTCCTCCTTAGAGAGCGCTATATCAGTTTGAGGTTTGCGGCGGGCTGGTCTTATAGGATACCTCGACACAATTCGCCCCGAACTGTCCCGTTATTTCCTCGAGGAAGGCCCCGGTTGCTTTCACCTGGTATTTGGAGTCGAGCGCAATCACCGCTTCACCTTTTCCACTGACGGTAAGATGAAGGAAGGCCCTGCTCTCTCCCGGATGATTCATGAGCAGATGACGCAGCTTCGCCAGCCTGTCCCGGTCCAGCCGATCGGTGGTCAAACGGATGCGGATGGAATCGACAGTCCGGACACGGGCTTCCTCCAGGGTCATGATTCGTTCGGCCAGTACCTTGCTCCCCTTTTCGTCATGCTGCACCTTACCGACGACGACCAGCGGTTCATCCCTTGTGAGGAGTTCCTGAGCAGCGACGAAGGTATCCGAAAACGAGACAACTTCCAGTATCCCTTCCCTGTCCTCGATGGCGAGGAAAGCCATGCGATCACCCTTCCTGGTAGTCAGTTCCTTGGTGACCGTCAGCATGCCGCAAAGGGTCGCTTCGGTCCCTTCCCGCTTTTCCTTGACCGACTGGGTATCGGCGGAGCAGACACTGGCCAGCTGATCCGCATAGAAGTCCAGAGGATGACCGGATATGTAAAATCCGAGCGTCTCCTTTTCAAACTGGATGGTTGTTCGATCATCCCAATCCGGGGCAGCGGGAAGCTCAGGCTGAGCCGTTGTCTTCTTCCGGGCATTCAGCAGGCTAAACATATTGATCTGCCCCGATTGCCGGTCGCGCTGCATGATCTGGGACGCATCCAGGGCCTGGTCCAATGCCGCCAGGACCCGCGCCCGAGAGGAATGAATCGAATCGAAGGCGCCGCACTTCACGAGCTGCTCCAGGACCCGCCGGTTCACTCTCTGGGTGTCAACCCGCCGGCAAAAGTCGTGGATCGACAGGAAGGGCCCCTCTTCGTCGCGGCTCTTGAGAACCACTTCAACGGCCGCTTCACCAACGTTCTTCACCGCAGCGAGGCCAAAACGAATGCAGTCGCCGACAACCGCAAAATCCCGGTCGCTGGCGTTCACATCCGGAGGCAGAATCCGGATCGATTTCTCCCGACATTGATTGATGAGCTTAACCACCTGGTCCGAGTTGCTGAGGAAGCTATTGAGCAGGGCCGCCATGAATTCGACGGGAAAATGGGCTTTGAGATACGCGGTCTGATAGGCGATGAGGGCGTATGCCGCGCTGTGCGACTTGTTGAAGCCATACCCGGCGAATTTCTCCATGAGGTCAAAAATGTGGTTCGCTTTCGTCAGATCGATGCGGTTCTGCCTGGCCCCCTCCAGAAACCTGTCCCGCTGGTTTTTCATCTCCTCGGGGTCCTTCTTGCCCATGGCCCGGCGCAGAATGTCTGCATCCCCCAGACTGAAGTTGGCCAGGACACTGGCAATCTGCATGACCTGTTCCTGGTAGAGAATCACCCCATGGGTCGGCTTCAGGATCGGCGCCAGCTCATCGAGATCATAGGTCACCTCGACCTGACCGTTCTTCCGCTGGATATAGTTCTCCACCATGCCGCTTTCCAGCGGACCGGGGCGGTATAGCGCGAGCAGGGCCACAATGTCGGAAAAGTTCTCCGGCCGGGACCGCACCAGAATGTCCCTCATCCCCGAGCTTTCCAGCTGAAACACCCCTGTACTGTCGGCGCGACAGAGCAAGGCATACGTATCCGGGTCGTCCAGGGGAAGATCGTCGATGTCGAGCGAAACGCCGTGGTTCTTGCGAATGAGTGCGACGGCGTTGTTGATGACCGTGAGGTTTCTGAGCCCCAGGAAGTCGAATTTGATCAGTCCTGCCTTTTCGACATACTTCATGGGATACTGGGTGACCACCTCGCCGTCCTGCCCCCGGTAGAGCGGCATATATTCGACGATCGGCTTGTCGCCGATGACCACTCCGGCTGCGTGCGTCGAGGCGTGGCGGGTCAGCCCCTCCAGGGCCAGAGCAATCTCAAAGAGCTCTTTCACCTGGGAATTAGCCTCCTGTTGTTCCAGCAGCCGCGGTTCCTGCTCGAAGGCCTTTTGCAGGGTCATTCCCAGTGAAGGCGGGATGAGCTTGGCGATTCGATCCACATCGTTGTAAGGCATGGCAAGGGCCCGGCCGACATCCCGGATCACCGCTCGGGCCTGCATGGTGCCAAAGGTCGTGATCTGTCCCACCCGGTCTTTTCCATATTTTTCGGTCACATAATGGAAAACCTCATCACGCCCGTGAACGCAAAAGTCCACGTCGATATCCGGCAGACTGACGCGTTCCACATTGAGGAAGCGTTCAAAGATGAGACCGTGCTCGATGGGGTCGAGATCGGTAATCCCCATGACGAAGGCCACGAGACTTCCTGCAGCCGAACCGCGGCCGGGGCCGACCGGAATGCCGCGATCCTTGGCATAGTTGATGAAATCGGCAACAATCAGGAAATAGGCGGGAAACCCCATCTTGGAAATGACTTCCACTTCATAGCGAAGCCGTTTCCCATATTCGCCTTCCTCCCGCGCCCCGAAATCCGGCCGCTTTCCGCGAATGACCGCCATGCGCCGTTCGAATCCTTCACGGACCGTGCGTTCGAAACAATCCTCGAGGCTTTCTCCGGATGTGAGAGGGAACACCGGAAAATGACGGGTCTTCAGATCGATTTCCAGATCACATTGCTCAGCGATGACCGCGGTGTTTTGAAGGGCCTCCGGGACATTGGCAAATTCCCGATGCATTTCTTCGGGGGATTTGAAATACAACTGGTCCGTGTGAAACTTCATCCGCTTATCATCCAGGATCGTCTTACCGGTCTGGATGCACAGAAGGATCTCATGAGCCCGGGCATCGCCTTTGCGCAGATAGTGGCAGTCGTTGGTGGCAACAAGCGGCAGGGCGAGTTCCCGACCGAGCTCTATGAGTGCCCGGTTGGCGACGGCCTGATCGGGAAGCCCGTTGGCCTGAAGCTCCAGATAGAAACCGCCCGGCCCGAAAATGTCGGCATACTCGAGAGCCACCTTGCGTGCCGCCCGTTCCTGGTTGCGCAGGAGAAGCCCCGCCACCTCCCCCTTGAGGCAGGCGGAAAGCCCGATGAGCCCTTCGTGGTATTTTGCCAGGACCTCCTTGTCGATCCTCGGTTTGTAATAAAAGCCCTCAAGATACCCCAGCGTCACCAGCTCCATCAGGTTCTTGTAGCCGGTATGGTTCCTGGCCAGCAGCACCAGGTGGTGATTTCGATCCTCATCCCCATTCCCTCCGCTTTCGCTTTTCCCATGACGATCGAACCGGCTCTTGGGCGCAACATAGACCTCACAGCCCAAAATGGGTTTGATCCCGGCCTTCTTGCAGAGCTCGTAGAACTCCAGCACACCAAACATGCTGCCATGGTCGGTGATGCTGACAGCAGGCATGCTGAAGCTTTGGGCGGTTTGAATCAGGTCCTGCAAACGGATCGCTCCGTCGAGCAGGCTGAACTCGGTATGAACATGCAGATGAACGAATGCACTCAAGGGTCTATTCCCCTCATGGCAGGGAGCCGATCAATCATCGTAATTCTTGCCGTCTTTTGCCGTCTTGGTGGCTCGCTCGCGGATTCGGCTCTCAGTCCATTCAACCGGGTCTTCGATCCGGACGGCTTTCGGTCCCAGGTCATAGGAACCCGCCTGGAGAATGGCTTCGACCGCCAGGGGAGCGGTCTCCTGTGCGTTGAACACGTTGGTGAGCAGATCGAAGACAAAATCTTCCACGGACCTGACCATCCTCTCCCGCACATTGGAGGGAAGACCGTTGAGTTTGTTTTCGAAAGGAAGGTTCAGTTTCTTATAATCTCCCTTCTTCAGACCGTTCGCTTTGGCGTAGGCCACCATTTCGCCCCACAGCTCATCCGTCACACCCAGATCGGGCACCTTGATGAATTCCCCGTTTTCGTCCAGGTAGGCATTGCCGTATTCATTAACCTTCACACCCCATGTGAGCATCTGCAGGGCCGTGGCAACATTGGCCTTGGTGGTTCGGGTTTCCTGGGCAATCCTTCTCAGCCGTTTCGAATCATTGCCCGAGGTACCATGCTGGGCCCCCGATACTTTGTACGGGGCCAAAGCGTTATGGATCTCTACGGTCAGGGGTATCTGTATGCCGGCCTCACTCTCCTCGATGCCATGAGTCGTGCCGTTGTTGAGTGCAATCCAGTCGGGGAAAATGCTGTAAGCATTCAGACCCCGAATCAGGAAGAGCGCCTCGTCAACGGTTGACAGGCCTTCTTTTCCCTTGATCTCCCCAACCTCCGTTTCATATCCCGCCCACTTGGGAAGGAAGGGATTGAGCGCTAAATTGGCCAGGAGGTTCTCTTCGTCGGGCAGATGGGAGGCATCAACGGCAACGGAGGTGATCCCCGCGTCAAACATGGACGGGATTTCCGTTTTGGCCGCTTCCACATCCCGGGCGCTCTGGATCCCGTAATGATCGGCGTGAACGGCCACGGGTACCGTGATGCCCAGTTCATTGCAGATCGCATCCACCTGCCTCGCCAGGTTCCATAGACTGCACGCACAGTAGGCTTTCGCACCCCCCTCGGATTTGGCGATCTCGATGATCACTGCGGCATTGGCCCGTTGAGCCGCTCTAAGCGTTCCGCGGATGACGAAACCGTTTCGGCCGTTCGCCGCAATCGTCATCGCCTTTCCTTTTGCGATCATGGCTCGATCGATGACCTTTCCGCTCACAATCAACGCCCTGGAGTTCGGAAAGAGTTGAACGATATTGGGCGGGCGACCGATCTCCAGTGCCTTCTCAAATTCCGGGGTTGCTTTACCTTTTTGAAACGTCATATCGAATCTCCTGTTCTTTCTGGTATTCACACCCTGATTGTGTCCTCGCGTTGACAAAGATTACGATACAAAAAGCCGATCATCCAATGATCGTATCGTTTGGCCTGATGATGACCTTCATCGCTTCCTTGCCCTCCATCACCAAGCGAAAACCTTTTTCTATCTCTTTCAAGGGAAGCCTGTGCGTGATCAGCTCATCGGTTTGAATCGTCCCGGACTCTATCAGCTTCAGTGCGTCATCGATGTCAGGGGGACCACAATAGTAGGAAGTGAGGACCTTGATCTCTTTTGTCCAAAAATCGTTGAGAGGGACGACGACTTTCTTGTCCGGACCGGGAACGCTGAAAAAGACGACCGTCCCGCCCTTGTCCACACATTTCCATGCCTGGTCCACGGCAGAAACAGCCGATGTACACAGTATGACAACATCGGGCATCTTCCCGCCTTCAGCCGTTAACCGCCCGGCAACATCCTTTCCCGCATCGACTACAATATCCGCTCCGTTCCGCTCTGCGAATGCCAGCCTTCTTTGGTTGACGTCTGTTGCGATGACCCGGCACTGTCTTGCTTTGGCAAGCTTTATATGAAGCAGCCCGGCCACCCCGCACCCGGCCACCAGGACGGTCTGCCCCTCCTTGATTCCGGCCAGCCTCTGGGCCCTGACAACGCATGCAAGGGGTTCAATGAAGGTGCTTTGATCATAGGAAACGCTGTCCGGCAACAGATACGTCCCCTTTTCCACCAGGACCTCAGGCACGAGAATATATTCTGCAAAACCACCGGGCAGTCTGACCTTGACTTCCGAACACTGAGGGGTGTGACCGTCTCTGCAATAATGGCATTCCATGCACGGTACCTTGGGAACGATAAGGACCCTGTCCCCCGGGTGGTATTTCTCGATCGAATTGCCGGCTTCAACGACCTCTGCGCCGATTTCATGGCCCAGCACCAGCGGTGCTCTGGGCAAGCGATACCATTCAACAATATCGCTCCCACAGATTCCACAGGAAATCACCTTTACAAGCAGCTCCCTCGGACCGGGCTTCGGGGTCGGGACCTCCTCGATCCTGATATCCTGGTTGTTATGCCAATACGAAACCTTCATGAGTTCCCCGGCCGGCGATTGCTGCATGAACGAACGGGTTGAGCATACACAGGCTTCTCGATTCGGCCTATCCCCGATTCTTCAGTGTAGTGTAGAGATCGAAGGCTTTTTCCGGCGTCTCGTTATCGTGGACGACTGCGCGCACTGCCTGGATCATCGCCGTCGGGGCCTCCGACTGAAATATGTTCCGTCCCATATCGACACCGGCCGCTCCTTTTTGAACCGCATTGAAGGCCATGGTCAGGGCTTCGAGCTCAGGGACCTTCTTGCCACCCGCCATCACAATGGGTACCGGACAGGACGCCGTGACCGTCTCGAAGCCGTTTTCGATATAGTAGGTCTTGATGTAGTGAGCGCCAAGTTCGGCACATATCCTTGTGGCCAGTCTGAAATACTGGGCGTCACGCGCCATATCCTTTCCGACCGCCGTTACGGCAAGCGTCGGAATGCCGTAACGTGTGCCGAGATCGACCATTCTGGTCATGTTGATGATGGACTGCCTTTCGTATTCCCCTCCGATGAAGACCTGCACCGCCATGGCACAGACATTCAAACGAATGGATTCCTCAATATCGACTGCCAGGTCCTCGTTGGAGAGCTCCTTCAGTATGCTGGTACCCCCGGAAACCCTTAGAACAATGGACTTCAAGGTAGAGGGCGGCACAATACTCCTGAGAATCCCCCGTGTCAGCATCAACGTGTCCGCATAGGAAACCAAAGGAAGTATGTTGAGGTCGACCCGCTCAAGGCCCGTGGTAGGCCCCTGGAAGTAGCCGTGATCGATGGCGAGCATGACCGTCCGGCCGCTGTCGGGGTTGAAGATCCGTGCAAGCCTGTTCTTCATCCCCCAATCCAGAGAGTTGGATCCTTTGAGAAAGAACCCTTCCGTCTTCTGGGGCCTATCCGTATGAAACCTTTTGGCTTCCATGAATTCATCCACGTCAGGCATTTCACTTCTCCCTTCTTGTTGGATGCGAATACACACAGAGGGCTCGTCCCCTCCGGCCCTGGGGAAAGACCTCGGAATCGGAGGCCCACCCTCTTGTACCATCCAAGGAGTTATCAGGTAAAGGCTATTGCTGACATGGTGACATGCGGGACCGTTCAAAGGCGATGGTGAAGTTCGAGGGTTAAAAGGAAAGGCCTTGTCCGGAAGCAGCGTATCCCCTCTTTTCACCTGTGGAGCAGCCTGAAGACCCTGCCCCACAGGCGGCCAAAACCTGAGGCAATCCGTTTATCTTCGTCAGGGCCCGACAGGGCCCCCTGCCGGCGATCAGCCCACAGCGCAACGGCACGCGCCACCGGGCCCCACTAATCTCCCGGCCGAGACGGAGCGGATTCACCGGCATCCTATTCCGCGGCCCCCGGCCTCCACTCGTATGCCCCCATGTCAAACCCCGCGCCATAGGGCCTTGGATTCCCGTCCAGATCGTTCGGTGGGGCACCGGCATTGGTCCCCGTATTGATACAGGGTGATGAATTCTTCAGGTGAAAATTCGATGCCGAAACAAACTTCGGGTTGGTATTGATGTTACCGTTCCCGGTCCCCCCGTCCTCAACATCCGAGTAGGTGATGTTCAGGGTACCGCCGTTTTCGATCTGATCCCCGGCATTGAACCAGAGAATCGAGTTCGTGACCGTTGCCGTGGTGCCGCCGTCAATGTAAAGTCCGCTGCCGAGATCGGCTTTGTTCCGCGCGACGGTGTTGTTCATGATGGTTGCCGTTGAGGCGTTGTAGAGACTGATGCCGCCGCCATTACGGCGTGCCTTGTTGTTCGTGATCAGGTTGTTCACAGCCGCATCCACTTGTGAACCATAGAGGCAGAGGCCACCCCCCCAGTTTCTCGCGGAATTCCCCTGGACAATGTTCCGTTCCATCTCACCCGAAGACCCATGGAAATAGACGCCGCCCCCGTCGTAATCCGATTCATTCTGAGAGATCATGTTACGGCTGATCGTCGCTCCGACGCATGAGTAGAGGGCCAGGCCGGCACCATTTCCCCCGGCGTTCTTCTCTATAACGTTGTCAAGGATGTTGATGGTGGAGCCTGGGAGGCACACCACATCCAGACCCCCACCCGACTCGAAGTCTCCACCCAGGGGCTTGTTGTGGTCAATCCTGTTTTCCCGAACAACCACGGAAGATTCAACCAGGGCTACCCCCGCACCGCTTTCACGGGCCTTGTTCTTCTTGATCACATTCTTCTCGACAATACAAGGATCACAATGGAAGAGGCTCAGGGCCCCTCCCCGTTGCTGGGCGGTATTCTTGCCGATGAGGTTGTTGGAGAGAGTGATATCCTCACCCCCATTGATTCCGATACCACCACCCCATAAAGCTGCCGAGCATTTCTGGATGTCGTTGTTGTTGATCGTTACGGAAGCGCTGTCGGCAATACGGACCCCACCCCCGATATAGGTTTCGTGCCCGTTGCGAAGGAGAAACCCGTCCACAATCACATTCTGCCTGGTATCGATGAAGATCGCCGGTCCATTATTGCTGCCATCTATGACGGTCTTATTCTTGTCGCGGTTGCGCTTTGCGTCGGGGCCTCCCCGTGCCGGATATCCACCCCAAAGCGTTATGTCGCTACAGGGTTCGACGTGTTCCGTATAGGTGCCGGCCGCAACACGGATGACGTCCGGACCCGCACTCGCCTGAGCCAGTTGCACAGCCCTACCGATGGTCTTCAGGGCATGTGTCGCCCCCCAGCCGTCTCCCGGATTGGCATCGTTGCCCCCCTTCGCCTGCACATAGTAGTCGGCGGCAAACACCTGGCCTGCAACCAGAAGCACTACAAGAACCAGCAAGAAACCCTTTAGAATTCTCCTGAATCCGTTCATAAGACACTCCTTTGTGGGAATTGCCCAATACCTGTCCTGGTCTGCAGGGCCTGGAGACAACAAGGATTGAAAACCGCTGTGAAATTGAGGCGTTCAGCCGTTAAGCGCATCGGCTAAAGACGCTCCCGAACCCGCACACCGCCCCTGCTTGGATTGATGATTAGGAATTGGCTGACTTCCGGGAATTTATAGCATGCCATGGGTTGGCGGACAAGACTGTGTTGGGCGGGGTACTGGGCGCAACCACACCTGTCCCGGTGCGAAAGACAAGAGGGATGAGCAGGGGCTCATCCCTCACCGGTCTCATAGGGACAACGCTTTCGCCAGATACTCGGTGATGTCGTTCACCGTCCTGATCTTCTCTGCTTCCTCATCGGGAATCTCCAGATCAAAAGCCTCCTCCAGGGCCATAACCAGCTCGACTACATCCAGGGAATCCGCTCCAAGATCATCCACGACATTGGCTTCGGCGCTGACAATCTCCCTGTCGACTCCCAATTGATTGGCAATGATGTCCACAACCTTTTTCTGCATTTCATTCCGGTCCATTACATTCCTCCTGGTCAGTTAACGTCTTCTTCCACCTTGGAACTGCTGACAAACCCATGAAAAAGCACCTCCAAAACACTGGGCAGTTCGTCGGCGAGCGGGTAGCTGCACGCATTGGCCAGCCACTTCTGGATGACTCCGTGGATAAAACCCATCACCCCATAGAAAACCGTCTGGAAATCGAGCGGCTTGAGCAAACCACTCCGGCTCGCCTCATACACCTTCCTCCTGAGTACCGGTATGCGCCGCATCACCTGTTTCAGGTAGAGGTCCTGAACCTGCACGCCGATGTCGATGCGTTCCTGAACAATGAGTCGATACAGGTTCTGATTTCGGTCAAAAAACTCAAAATATACCCGCAGGTACTTGGTGATCATGGTGAGTGCGTCGTCTTCGCCATCAAGGATAGTCCGAGCCTTGTTCTCAAGCTCCTCCAGCCGCTGTCGCACCAGTTCATTGAACAGGGTGTCCTTGTTTGCAAAGTAACGATAAAGCGTTCCCTTCCCCACGCCTGCCCGTTCCGCAACCTCATCCATGGTCGCAACGTGGAACCCTTTTTCCGAAAAGACACTGAGAGCAGCCTCCAGGACGCGTTCGCGCGTGGGAAGCTTCGCTGACGTCTTGAGACCATCACCCGATTCGGTCTCCAGCATTATTCGTTCGAGCAGCTTCGAGTGAAACCGGTCAACCGGTATGCCGCGGTTCTGAGCCACTTCCTGAAAAGCTGAAATGAACTCGGTCTGTGTATAATGCGGGGGGAACACCTTTTGCCTGAAGGCGTCGCGGATTTCAAGAAAACATCCGACCATTTCGTCCATAATCTCGTGCTGCGCCAGTCCGGAATCCAGAAGACCATTCAACAGCGTAACGAGTTCAACCGGTTCGCCTTTTCCTTGAACCAGCTTCTTCACCAGGTTCTGCCGTCGCTGCCTCTTGCTTTCCTTCATCGCACCTTTCCTTCGAGCACATCCTTGACGGACTGGTCGGTCATAAACCATACTCCGAACCCAATGTCAAGCAACTTGTCGGTGGAAAGGAGAGAATCGTCTGCACACGGAGGAACAGCCGACTGACGCAGCTACAGCGAATCGTCGTAGGTGAAAGGACGTGTCCCCTGTACCGGTTCGAAGAGACGGAGGATAACCCGCTCGGTGCCGCGGGTCAGATCGTACCGGGACAAGGATCGGATGGGAACGAAGGCACAATCCAGAACATCGCTCGACGGGGAGGGCTCCCCGCCCTGGTAGTCGCAGACAAAATCGAGAAGAATGTAATGGTACTCAATTCTACCCAGTTGATCCGGGATCACCCGGTCCAGCGCCGCCGCCAGGTCACGAACCTGGACATCCAGACCGACTTCCTCTTTGACTTCCCGTGCCACCGCTTCTTTCAGAGACTCCCCAAGCTCCACCAGCCCGCCCGGAATAGACCATCTTCCGTAGGACGGTTCATTGCCCCTCTTCACCAGGAGCACCTGATCGCCGCGGAGAATGATCGCCCCGACCCCCACCAGAGGCTGTTCGGGATACCGCCTGGTCATATCATCTCCTTTCCCGGTCAAGGTTTACAGAAGCGGCAGGGTCGAAAACCCTTCTCCAGCGCTGCCCAACGATCTGCGAAGCTGACCCGCTCTCTCACGGCTGTCTTCCTCCCCTTTGCACAATCCGGGCGATGAAAGACAAAACTTCTTTTGTTTCCCATGTAAGCTTCCGCAGGCTTCACGGAACAGGCCCCCCACATGCCTTTGTGCTTGAAGATCGCCTCTCGTTGCAGCAAAAGGAACTCCTCGATTCGTCCGAAGTCCTTGGATGATCGGTAGACGAGCGCACAGCCGGCCCTCACCATTTCCAGGTTGGCACACCGGCCGTCCGGCAGGTTCACATAAGCGAGCAAGCGACCGTGTGGATCGACCGCCTCCCGCTCATATTTCAACGACACCTGCTGATGCAAAACCATGTCGCTGTTCGCCTTTTTTGCCTCCATTCCGAAACAGTCCGCTTCAGTGCGTTCGTGCGCCACTTCCGGCGCATCGACGCCCAAATAGCGGACCCTCTCTCCACTCTCCAGAATGACGGTATCGCCGTCGCAAACAAAAACGACCTTTCCGGAGGCGGGGAAAGAGCGTCCCCAACTCCATCCGGGGGCAATAATACTCAGGGAGATTGCAGTCAGCAGAGCAGAACAGCACGCAGCCGCACCGAAGGGCCTGAGCCGTTTCATCGGGCCAAGCCGCCTGTTTCGAAAGACCTCATTCTTCATCACTCTCATCCTGCGGCTGATCACGCAGGAACCGGCCGATTTGCCTCAGGGCCTGGCGGATCCTGTGTTCGTTTTCCACAAGGGCCAGCCTCAGATACCCCTCCCCTTCGTCGCCAAAACCAATCCCCGGAGCCACCGCCACATTGGCCTCTTCCATGAGCTTCAAGGCAAAGGCCATGGAACCCATCCGGTCGAAAGGCCCCGGGATTTTCGCCCAAACGAACATGCCCGCATTAGGTTCGGCAACCGGCCATCCAATCCGCCTGAGGCCCCGGCAAAGGACGTCTCGGCGTTGCTGATAGATTCGAACCTGTTCCGCAACCTCTGCGGCACAGTCCCTGAGCGCAACGATGCCCGCTATCTGAATAGCCGAAAAGATGCCGTAGTCGTAATATCCCTTGACCCTGGCGAGCCCCTGAATGATTTCCCTGTTGCCCACGCAGTAGCCAATCCGCCACCCCGCCATGTTATAGGATTTGGAAAAAGTACCAAATTCCACTCCGACCTCCATCGCCCCAGGCACCTGAAGAAAGCTTGGCGAGACAAAGCCGTCAAAGCCGATCTTGCCATAGGCAAAGTCGTGAATGACCATGAATCGGTACTTTCGCGCCAGCCGAACGACTTCCTGAAAAAACCCCATGCTGGCGACCGTGGCTGTGGGATTGTGCGGGTAGTTGAGGATCAGCACTTTGGGGGTCGGATAGAGCGACTCGCACATGGTTGCGATTCGCTCAAGAAAGGTTTCCTCACTGGCCAGAGGGATGCGTATGACATTGCCGCCGGCAATAATGGTCGAATAGATGTGGATTGGGAAGGCAGGGGTCGGTACCAGCACGGTGTCTCCGGGTCCAACCAGAGCGAGACACAGATGCGATATCCCCTCTTTAGAGCCGATGGTGCAAATGACTTCCGCCTCGCTGTCCAGGTCGACGCCATAGTCCCGGCCATAATAGTGGCCAATTTCCCGGCGTAGATTCCGCAATCCGGCGGCCACCGGATAGCGATGGCTCTTGGGGTCCTGGACCACTTCACAGAGCTTCTGCGTCACGGCTTCGGGCGCCGGATCCGTCGGATTACCCATACCCAGATCAATAACGTCATGGCCCTGCGAACGTTTCTCCATCCTCATCTTGTTTATCGTGCCAAAAAGATAGGGGGGCAACTGCTCCATCCGCTGAGCAAATCGCACAACAGAATCTGTGGCCTTCATTCTTTCACTCCCTTCCCCAACTCTCTCCGGCCATCCAAAAAGAAAACCCCGGGCAACCCGGCCCAGGGCTTCAAGACGCCATGGGTCGGCCCTTCAGCCCATGGCTTTCAGCAGGGACCTTCGCTAGTGGATTGCTACGGCACCGACCGACGCCCAGGCTGACCTGTTTGCGGCGGCGGCCAACGCCGAAAGTTTGTTGTACACTGTCATTGAAAACACTCCTGCAGTCACTCACTGGTGCTCTATTCTACCGAATCCTCGAGGTATGTCAATGTGCCCTGCCATGGCTCGGATTTTCAGACCACCCTTCTCACAGAGCTGCCTCTTAAGCCCTCCGTCCGGGGCCCCGCTGTTTCTTTTTTCACCCAGTCGATCAGTTTTTCTTGCCCTCTTCACCGTTTTTGTGTCTACATAGAAGGCAGGTGCCGAGTGGCACATTGCGGGCTACGGGTCCCAGAGGCCAACCCGCATTTTCATTTTTTGTTCCGATCCGACAGGGTCATGGGGGGGTAATAGAGATGAAGCCGCCACAATCGAATGAAGGCTGCCCAGTTTCCGGCAGGTCCCACACAGCCTTCGCCCCGCTCCCTGAAAAAGCCATCCGACGCACTGGGCTGGGGAGACTCCTTCTCATCGTGGCCCTGCTCCCGGCAATGCTCGCTACGATCGCTCCATTGAGCATCCTGGCCCAGGCAACTGCCCCCGCCGGTTCACCGCAACCGGCGCAGCCTTCCGAAGCGTCCCACAAGATCAAGCTGACTGAGGCATCCATGTGCGAGAGGGTTGAGAACCTGGCACCCATTCGACCCGGCATGGTGTTCTCGGTATCCAACGGGCAGGTCTGCTGTTTCACTTCGTTCGATCCAGTGCCTCAGGCGACTCTCGTCTACCACCGCTGGTTCCACCGCGAAGAGCTCAGCACTCAAATCAAGCTCAGGATCTACCCTCCCAAGTGGTCTACATACAGCGTGATCCAGCTTCGTGATACGGACAAGGGTCCGTGGCGGGTGGAAATTACCGATCAAAACGGGCGTGTTCTCACCGTACTTCGGTTCAGTATCGCGGACTAGATCTTTGCACTCTTAGTGAATTCTGCCATGACAGGTTTCCTCAAATTCCTATCAACCATTCGCTGGCAAGACCTTGTTGATATCATTGTCGGCAGCTACATCCTTTTCCGGGTGTATGTGCTTTTCCATGGCACAAACGCCTTCCGCGTCCTTGCAGGCATTACATCACTGTGGATCCTACAGGAAGTGGCGGCATCCATCGGCCTGATTCTCACCAGTTGGGCAGTGAGAGGCATCACCACAGCGGCGGCGGTCATCATCATCGTGGTCTTCAGAAACGAGATCCGCACAGCCCTCCAGGTCCGCAATCTCAAGACCTTCATCTGGGGGTCTCCCATCCGGGAGCAGGCCACACCGGTCGATATTATCGTACAGAGTGTCTACCAGATGGCCAAGAAGCGGATCGGCGCTTTGATCGTCCTTCCAGTAAAAGAGGACCTCGGAGAGTTCGTTCACGGCGGCATTCCCTGGCAGGGGACCGTCTCTCAGGAGATGTTGCTGAGTATCTTCTGGCCGAACAACCCCGTTCATGACGGCGCCGTTGTCATACGAGGCAACCACATTATCGAGGTCGGAGTTCTCCTGCCTCTTTCCCAGCGCCAGGATTTGCCGTCCTATTACGGGACCCGGCATCGTGCAGCGCTGGGCCTTGCGGAACGCAGTGATGCACTCGTCATCGTCGTTTCGGAAGAGCGAGGCCAGGTGACTGCCGCCAAAGGCAACACCTTCACCCCTTTCAGCCAGCCGGAAGAACTGGCCCAGTTCATCAACCGGCAGCTCAATCTCTCGGACGGTGCACGCTTCAGCACTCAGAAACGAGAACGCCTCAGGCTCACCATTGCGGCGGTACTTTCCCTTTTGATCATAACAGGCATCTGGTTCGGCTTCACTCGAAGCCAGGACACCATTACCACCATGAATGCTCCCATCGAATACATCAACCGCTCGCTCTCACTCGAAATCCTGGATACCTCAACCGATGAAGCGCGTGTGCAGCTTTACGGATCGAGTGCGCTGATCAAGTCGTTGAAACCGGGACAGGTACTGGTGCGGGTGGATCTCGGCAGGGCAGTCGAGGGACGCAACGTTTTTCCGATCACCCAGGACAATGTCATCTTGCCTCCAGGCATTTTCCTCAACAAAGTGCAACCGTCGACCATCGACGTTCACCTCGATGTTCCCATCACCAGGGAACTGCCGATCCAGGTAGACTGGTCGGGAAAGCTCCCGGAAAACCTCAACCTGGTGAAGGTCAGCCTGGCACCGGAAACGGTCAAGGTCGTCGGAGGCAGGCAGATCCTTGAACAGGTCAATACCATCTATACAGCACCTGTTCGTTTGGACAGCCTGGAGAAATCGGGCTCCCTGACAACCACACTGGTGCTCACCCCGCCCTCCCTGAAACTGATTTCGAGCTCGAACGAGAAGGTCACCGTCCACTACGTCCTGGAGGAAAGAATCAACAGGCAAGTGCGATGAAAATGCCTTCTCTTCGGGCAGGGCTCGACGCGCTTAGAGACTATCTCAAAATGGCGCCAAGGCCGTTGAACGTCATTCCGGCGAAAGCCGGAATCCAGGTACTCATAGGTGTTCTGGATCCCGGCGTTCGCCGGGGTGACGGGGTGAGCAAGTTCTGAGCCTGTCTCTTACTGATTGGCGGCGCGATGGGGGGTGGTGAAACGGTTGCGGATGGGGTCGATCAATGAGCTTCCAATGACGAACCATTCTTCAAGGAACAGATGATTCGGTTCGTCCTCTCTTCCAGCTCCGGAATCAAATCCACCAGCGCTCTAAGAGAGGTGAGGATCTTTTTCGTCTGCTGACGGTGGGGCATTTCCAGTGCGGGGTGATCCAGGAAATACATGATTTCATCCAACACTTCCTTGTTGTCGGCCGTGAAGTCCACATAGGCCAGCTTGGGCCAGATGGTTCTAAGCTCCGGAGGCAGGTGTTCCACCTTGCAGGCGAGGTCCCTGTCCGTGCCGGCCCAGAGCGCCTTCTCCAACTGATCGAGAAGCCGCTCTATCTCTTCCCCTTTCCCACTCAATGCGGAAGTGTTGGACAACAGCCAGGTCCACTTCGGGCGGAGTCGATTCTTGACCCATCTCTCCCCGATGTGCGGCAGAAGCGGCATGCGGGCCAGTTGCTGCTGGTCGTTCAACAACTCCCTGGCCAGCTCTCCCAGCTCCCCGGAACCGTTCGACTCCAGCAGATCGGTCTCGATCAGCTGATTGAGCCGATCAAGGATCGACCTTTTGCTCGATTTCTCGGGAAAGGCTTTCTCCAGCTGAGCCTCCCACTGTTCCCGCAAATACCCTATTTCTGTGTTGATGGCGGAGAAAATGAAGCCCAGCTTTGCCACCGCATTTCTCATTTCATGGGCTACACTATTGCAGCTTTGAATCCTTTGACGGTTCAGGGCATCTCGCGCCTGCGACAGGCTTTCACGAATATGGTGAGAGAGCAGTTCGGTGCCCAAAGTCCGGGAAAGCTTCTTGATGATCTTCGTTGAGCCGTCACCAATCTTGATCGTTTCCGGCTGGAAGTGAATCTTGATGGCAGCCACGACAACATACTCGGATTCTTGCCAGATGGGTTTGCCCTCGTGATCCAGGGGATATTCGGACACGCCGTCCTGTTGCCAGTAAAGGTCGGATTTCCTGACGAGAACCGGCTCCATGTGATAGTAGTCTTCAATTTCCCCTCTGAGCTGCTTGCGGACGCTTCGAATGTCATCGTAAGGATTCTCCGCTGTCCAGCTTCTCTGCCTTTCCGTGCACCAGCCCATCGCTTCCATCAGGTGACCCGGCCGGTCATGGTACTGCCCCCAGCTCTTTCCCGGGAAATTGTAGTCCGATATTTGCGGCAAGCCCCATCGAATCTCTTCGGAATCCCGGAGTCGAATCCCGGAAGTGACACGAACTGCCTGCAACTGAGGCATTGGGCCAATGCGGTAGATCGTCCCTTTAGTGGCGTGAGGCATACAGGCGAGTATATTCTCGATCATGTTCTTGCAGGTTCGCTCGAGGACATCGCTACAAATGATCACTGCCACAGCTCCACGACCAGACGGTCCTTCAATCTCATCTCGATTGAGTCTCTTTACATGGAAATAATCAACCGGTCAATCGGGATTTTTGTTCAGCATCGGGAAGCACCCGGTCCGGATCTATTCGCCCCTCACCCCTGGTTTTTAAGAAAGAGCACCCCCAGTGGAGGCAACACCAGCGGAAGCGAGGCAGGTCTTCCATGGGAGCGGATCGGCTCCGCCTCCATGCCTCCAAGATTCCCGTGATCGCTGCCGCCGTAAATCCCGGCATCGCTGTTGAATATTTCCGCCCAGAAGCCGCCTCTCGGGACTCCCAATCGATAATGCGTTCTGGGAACGGGTGTGAAATTGGCAACCACCAGGATGACGTCGCGTGAGCTCTTTCCCTTCCTCAAGAAGCTGATCACACTCGTATCGGCATCGCACGCATCGACCCATTCGAAGCCGTCCGGGCTGAAATCCAGTTCATAAAGGGCTGCTTCATTTCGGTAAATCCTGTTCAAGTCCTGCATCGCCCTCTGAACCCCCTGATGATAGGGGCAATCCAGCAGGTGCCAGTCCAGGCTTTTCTCATGATACCATTCATCCCACTGACCGAATTCACCCCCCATGAACAGAAGCTTCTTTCCGGGATGGCCGTACATATACCCGAACAGAAGCCTCAGATTGGCAAACCTCTGCCAGTCGTCGCCCGGCATTTTCCGAATCAGGGAACCCTTTCCATAGACGACCTCATCGTGAGACAACGGCAGCACGAAATTCTCAAAGAAAGCGTACCAGATGCTGAACGTGAGCTGATTGTGATGGTATTTTCGATGGACCGTTTCCTTCGAGAGATAGTCCAGGGTGTCGTGCATCCATCCCATGTTCCACTTCATGCCGAACCCCAATCCCCCGACATAAGCCGGTCTGGAAACCATAGGCCATGCGGTGGACTCCTCAGCGATTGTCTGCACATCCGGATAGTGCTCGTAGACGACTTCGTTGAATCGCCTCAGGAAATAGATCGCATCCAGGTTTTCCCTGCCGCCGTAGACATTTGGAACCCACTCCCCTTCATTTCTCGCATAATCCAGATAGAGCATCGATGCAACCGCATCCACTCTCAATCCGTCGACGTGGTATCGATCGAGCCAGAACAATGCACTGCTGATGAGGAATGAGCGAACCTCGTACCGCCCGTGGTTAAAGATGGTACTCTTCCATTCGGGATGGAATCCCTGTTTGGGGTCGGCATGTTCGAACAAGTAGCTCCCATCGAAATAGGCCAACCCATGTTCGTCGCTGGGGAAGTGCGAAGGCACCCAATCCAGAATAACCCCAATCCCGTGGCGATGAAGCTCGTCAACCAGAAACATGAAATCCTGGGGTGTTCCATACCTGGCAGTGGGTGCGAAGTAGCCCACCGTCTGATAGCCCCAAGAACCATAAAATGGATGCTCCATAACGGGCAGGAATTCCACGTGGGTAAAACCCATCCGGCAGAGATACCCCGGCAGATGCTCGGCCATTTCACGGTAGGTGAGCGGCCGGTCGTCTTCTTCCGGGAGCTTTCGCCAGGATCCGAGATGCATTTCATAGATGGAGACCGGCGCGTCCAGAGCATTGGCCTTATGCCTTCCCTGCATCCATTCGGCATCATTCCAATCATAATGAAGGTCCCAAACGATCGAAGCCGTTTCAGGAGGTAACTGGGATCGGAAGGCAAAGGGATCGAATTTATCGACACGGTACCCGTCGTGCCTGGAAGCGATATGGTATTTATAGATGCTGCCCACGTCCAGCCCCGGAAGAAAACCTTCCCATATGCCGGACCCGTCGCCTCTGACCCTCAATGGATGGGATGTTTTGTTCCACTCGTTGAAATCACCCATAACGGTGACCTGTTCCGCATTCGGCGCCCACACTGCAAAGTGGGTCCCCGAGGTCCCCTTCACTTCCACCGGGTGCGCCCCCAGTTTTTCGAAAAGCTTGAAATGGCTGCCTTCCTTGAACAGGTAGATGTCGTGTTCGGTCAAGAGACTCCCCTCATACACCACTGCACCGCTTTGCCTCATATTTCCCTCCCGTGCCTTTCATCACAGAAGCCGCCGGCGATTCCGGCGGTCCCTGTTCATTCCCTCACATCCAGATATCTCTTCCATTTCTCGATGGTTTTTGGACCAATACCGGGGATTTGAACGAGATCATCCAGGCTCCGCCAGGCATGGTCGCTGCGGCGGTTCACGATTTCCGCGGCAAATCCGGATTTCATCAGAGGGACTAGCATCAGATCCTCTTCGGTCGAGGTATTCACACTCAATTTTTCGCCCAAAGTCAGCCGCACGGCGGCAGGCATCCTCTCCAGGCGAATGTCCACATCACCCTGGCCGGACCGGGCAACACGGACCAGCCGGCCATTCCCGATGCGCTGCACGGCAAGGTCACGGGGAACCATTCCGGAATCGCCATTTCGCAGCCCCCCGGCCCGGCCAATCGCCCGGCCGACAGCCACCTCCGGCCCATCAAACAGATAGACTCCGGGGTCCCTGACATCGCCCTCCACAGCAACGACCACAGGGAAAAGAGGAATATCGGACGGCGGCCTGTTCCTTTGATCAGAGCGCCCAAGCAGGATGACAAGGATGAAGGCGGCCAACAGCGCAAAAGCCGACCATTGACTGCCGGATGCGAGATGGTTCACCGGGTTCCATTCTATTTTTCGGCCTTATACATCTTGTAGTTGATGCTGTCCACGAGCGCCTGCCAGCTGGCTTCAAGAATATCGTGCGAAACGCCCACCGTCCCCCAGTGGTCCTGCCTGTCGCGGGACTCGATCAGCACGCGAACACAGGCGGCCGTGCCGTTGTGCCCGGGCAGGACACGCACCTTGTAGTCGCTCAATTCCATTTCTTCCAGTTCCGGGTAGAACTTTCCCAGGGCTTTGCGCAGTGCGTTGTCGAGCGCGTTGACGGGGCCGTTTCCCAGTGCGGCCGTGTGTTCGATGTGCCCTCCCACTTTGACCTGGATGGTAGCCTCGGCAACCGGGGCCCGGTCTTCGCTGAGCTTCTGATCGATCACCCTGAAGCCCACCAGTTCGAAATAGCGCTTGCTCCTGCCCATCGCCCTGTTGATGAGGAGCTCAAAGCTCGCCTCCGCCGCTTCAAATTGAAATCCCCGACTCTCGAGCTCCTTGAGTTCTTCCAGGACCTGCATGGCGACAGGATCTTTTTTGGAGATCGGGAGGCCGTAGTCCTGCGCCTTGAGCTTGATGGCAGCTTTTCCTGAAAGGTCTGAGACCAGGACTCGACGCCGGTTGCCGACAAGCGACGGATCGATATGCTCATAGGTGAGCGGATTCCTCTCCACAGCGCTGATGTGGATGCCTCCCTTGTGGGCGAAGGCGCTTCGTCCAACAAAAGGCTGGTACTTGTCTGCGGGAATATTGGCCAGTTCCTGTACAAAATGGCTCACCCTGCTGAGTTTGACAAGATTGTCCGAAGCGATGCAGGGGATGCCCATCTTCAGGCAGAGATTGGGTATGATGGAAACCAGGTCCGCATTGCCGCACCGCTCGCCGATGCCGTTTATCGTACCCTGAACCTGCACGGCCCCCGCCTGAATCGCCATAAGCGAATTGGCGACGGCCAGGTCGGAATCGTTGTGGGTATGAATCCCCAACGGAACGGTGGGGAAACGTCTCTTCACCGCTGATGTGATTTCATGAATGGCCGGCGGCAGAGTCCCGCCATTGGTATCGCAGAGGATCAGGCATTCGGCGCCGCCCTCCACGGCTTTTTCCAGCGTCGCCAGCGCATAGTCCGCGTTATCCCTGAAACCATCGAAGAAATGCTCCGCATCGTAGAAGAGGGTCTTCACCTGGGGGCGCAAACAGGCAAGGCTCGCTTCGATCAAATGGAGGTTTCGCTCGAGGGTGGTCCGCAGAGCGTCGTGAACGTGGACCGTCCAGCTTTTCCCGAAGATCGTGGCCACCGGGGTCTTTGCAGCCACCACGGCCTTCAGATTCGGGTCCGTTTCAGGGGTCTTGTTGGGATGGCAGGTGGCCCCGAAGGCGGCGATTTGTGCATTCTTGAGCTGGTAGTTCTGGATTTCCTTGAAGAATTCCACGTCCCTCGGATTGGAGCCCGGCCATCCCCCCTCGATGTAGTGGATGCCGAGATCATCCAGTTTCAGGGCGATCATCACCTTGTCTTCGACCGAGACGGAAAAATCCTCGGCCTGAGTCCCATCCCGCAAGGTTGTGTCATAGAGTTTCACTTCCTGCATGGAATCCCTCCCTGGCGGCGAACCGCAAGCCTTTGACCTTTCCGGTGCTTTGCCGGTTGATCACATCTCGTCGTCATTCCGGCATGCTTTCAGCCGGAATGACGTTCAACGGCCCGTAAGTTCGTTCCCCCTCGTTCCCACGCTCTGCGTGGGAACGCACACGCTGGGCGCTCCGCGTCCACCGGCGCAGAGTGCCCGAAGGCATGGGCCCCCCCACGCAGAGCGTGGGAGCGGGTGATGGGCGCCAGACGGGGGAACGAATTGATGGCGCGATGAACTAGCTTTCTTCCTGGATCTTGATCCGCTCGCCGGGTGTCTTATCCAGCGCGAAGGCATCGTGCAGCAGGCGAACCGCCAGCTCGCCGTACTTCTCATCGATAATACACGAAATTTTGATTTCCGAGGTCGAGATCATCTTGAGATTGATATTCTCGCGGGCCAGGGTTTCGAACATCTTGGTGGCAACACCGCTGTGACTGCGCATTCCCACACCGATCACAGAGATCTTGGCGATGCTGGGATTGCTGTGAACGCCCGCATCGATCTCTTTCGCCACCTGTTCGGCAATTCGCATCGTCTGTTCATAGTGCGGCTTGGGTACGGTGAACGAAAGGTTCGCCCGCCCGGGGATGCTGCCGCTCCCCTGAACGATCAGATCCACGTTGATGCCGGCCTCTGAAATGGGACGGAAAAGCTTTACGGCCATGCCCGGCACGTCGGGAACATTGGTCAGCGTGATACGGGACTCATTCTTGTTGTAGGTGATACCGGAGACCATCACCTTTTCCATTTCAGCATCCTCCTTGGTGACGAGCGTTCCCGGGACGTTCTCAAAAGATGAGCAAACCAGGATCGGCACATTGAATTTCATTCCAAACTCAACGGATCGAAGATGCAGCACCTTTGCCCCCATGCTTGCCATCTCGAGCATCTCTTCATAGCTGATCTTCTCCAGTTTCCTGGCCTTGTCGTAGAGGTTCGGATCGGTGGTGAACACCCCGTCCACATCCGTGCAGATCTCGCAGACATCCGCTTTCAGCGCGGCAGCCAGCGCAACAGCCGTTGTGTCCGACCCGCCCCGCCCCAGGGTGGTGATGTTGCCTGTATCATCGTATCCCTGGAAACCTGCAACGACCACGATCGCCCCTTCCCGGATCTTGTCCTCAATGGGCCGAACCTCGATCGCGCTGATGCGTGCCTCTCCATAGTGACAGTCCGTGATGATGCCCGCCTGGTAGCCGGTCATGGAGACGGCTTCCACCCCAAGGTCCTTGACCGCCATACTGAAGAGTGCAACGGTGATCTGCTCCCCCGTGGAGAGGAGCACATCCAGTTCACGCGGATCCGGATTGGGGCTCATTTCACGTGCCAGGGCGATCAGCCGGTCGGTATCTCCCGCACGGGCGGAAAGCACCACGACGAGTTTGTCTCCGGCGTTCTTGCGCGCCACCACCCGGCGCGCCACCGACTGGATCCGTTGAACGTCGGCGACCGAAGTGCCACCATACTTTTGAACCACAAGTGCCATACCAATGCGACCTCCCTGGTCTTTGAGTCTCAGCCTCCGGATTTTCCTCTTTCATACAGAATACCGGCGAATCATGCTCAGAGGGATAACGGTGCCGGCGAGCAGATCGAAATTCGTATTCATCTAACATAATCATCCATCGGTTGGTACAGATTTTTCTCCGCCGCCTTCCGGGAAGCCATCCGCCTTTGATCCCGGGTCCCAGGCTGGAAACCGGCCGCGGATGGACGCTGTCAGGGGTTGGCAAGCGAAGCGTGTCTCAAACGACAAGTCCCTGCATGGTCAAAAGAAAAACGCTGTGGCAAGTGAAACCGCCTGGACATCACATCGAACCGTGTCTTCTGGAACAAGAACATTCCCGGCTGGAGGGAGGTGATCAGGGCGTCTATTTCCTGATAGAGCTCTTTTTTCCTGGCGAGGTCGCAAACCTGGACGGCCTCATCAAACAGCCCGTTGACCCGGGGATCATTGAACAGACCGGCCGCAGCCCCTTGCCCATTCATTCCCGCCCACAGCTGCTGCATTATTTCAGGCATTCTGGGATCGGCCCAGAATTCGGTCAGCACGGCCTGAAAATCATTATGGTACCCATACCTTTGCATCAGCTCATCTTGCGGAAGCGCCTGCAGGTGCGTTCTGATGCCGAACTCGCCAAGAAAGAGCTGGATGCTTTCGGCAACCCGCCTGTCGATCGCGTTTCCCTTGAAAACCAGGATGGTGAATTCAAACGGCCGCCCCTCCCGGTAGAGAAGATCGTCATCGGGATGGACGGCCCAGCCGGCCTGCCGGAGGAGCTCCATTCCCCTTTCAGGGTCGTATGGAACAGGCTGGAGGTCCGGGTTGTGATATGGGGTATTCACACCGGCGGGTCCAATCGCTACAACGCCCGCGCCGAGCAAAACCCTGTCGACGATGGCCTGCCTGTCGACGGCAAGGGCAAGCGCCAGCCGCACATTGGGATCGGCAAAAAGGGGATCGGCCGTGTTGTAGAGAAGCAGCGTGTAATACGGATGCACGGATGCAGCAAAATAGAACCGGTCGCGGATGCGGTTGATTATCTCCCAGTCTTTCGGATAAAGGCGACCACCGATATCCGTTTTTCCGGAAAGGAGCCTCGCCCAGGATTTTTCGCGGTCCGGCTCATAGGTGAAAAGGACCCCGTCCAGCGACGGGCGGCCGCCGTGGTACCGCTCGTAGGCGGCCAGAGCGACTTCCCGCTCTCCCTTTCGATAATCGTACATGAACGGTCCGGACCCGACAGGACGGTTGTCGGCGCAGGATGACGCCTCTCCTGGATCCTGGACAATCGGAATATCCCATATCTTCATGAGAAAGCCTGCCTCGCCTTCCTTCAAACGGATCGAGAGGGATGTCTCGGACGAGCGGGTGATCCCATCGATCAGGGGAAAGACGCAGGGGCGCTCATTCTTGAAAAAGCGCAACAAGGAATACTCGACATCCCGGCTTGTAACAGGGCGGCCGTCATGGAAAAAGGCATCGTTTCTCAGCTGGATGCTCCAGCTAGAACTCTCGGCATCATGGTCCCATCGGAGCGCCAGGTCCGGTTCCAGACGGCCTTCGTCGTCAGGGACAAAAAGAAAGCTGTAGAGCAGAGGGAAAATGCTCGTGGAGCCGGAAGTCGAGTCCGAACAAGGGTCCAGGGAACCGAAAGGAGCCGGAATATCGATCTTAAGTACGTTCTCGTTCCGGTTTCCTGCATCTTTGGCGGAGCTGTCGGCTTTGCCGCAGGCTATTGGGCAAAGAAGCAAGAGAACCAAAACCGGCCAGGGGCTTTTCAGCATGTTGTCAGGACCTCCGGTTCAAGCAGTTGCGAACTGCAAATTGCGCGTGAACCCCGCAAAGGTTCAAAAGTTACTGTTCACGCGAAAATGAAGAGGACGCTGAGCCCTATGTCAGCGGGTTTTCTCCGCGCGCTCCGCGCCTCTGCGTGAGACAAAAACGACTGCTTTTCAAGCAAAATGAGTAACCACCTGACGCCTTCATCGCTTTGGACATCCATAAGGACCCCTGAACAACGGCTCAACGGTCTTCCAAGCGCGGGCATATTACACCAGCTGAACCGCTCTTGCCAGCGCACAGGATGCGTTGTCGGCTGGATAAAGCATACGGAATAAACATGCTGATTCGTTCCGATCCCATTTCGTCCCAAGCCGGGTCCGACCTGGTGAAGGGTCCCAGGATCATCGCAATCTGCTTGATCTAATCGTCGATCCGTAATAAGCTGGCTCCACGTGAACACAGGTGTTGCCTTCTCTGCCAATTCTCAAGAAAAGGGGATCCCTGATGAACATACTCCTTGTCTACCCGAAAGTTTCTGAAACCTTCTGGAGCTTCAAACATGCCCTCCGCGTGATCGGCCGAAAAGCGGCATTCCCCCCGTTGGGCGCCCTCACTGTGGCCGCCATGCTGCCGAGGAACTGGAATCTCCGGCTGGTCGATTTGAATGCCGGACCGCTCAGGGACGAGGACCTCACCTGGGCCGACTACGCCTTTATCAGCGCGATGATAGCCCAAAAGGATTCGACTCGGCAGGTCATTGACCGGTGCCGCAAACTGGGCGTGAAAACGGCCTGCGGAGGCCCCCTCTTTCGCTCCTATCGGAATGACTTCCCCGATGTGGATCACCTTTTCCTGGGCGAAGGTGAAATTACGGTACCCCGTTTTGTGTCCGACCTTCGAAAGGGTGCCCCGAAATCCGTCTACGAATGCCAGGACCACCCTTCTTTGGACAAGACGCCCATACCCCGATGGGACCTGATCGATCTGAACGATTACTCCTGCATGAGCGTCCAGTATTCCAGGGGCTGCCCTTTCAACTGCGAGTTCTGCGATATCATCGTGATGAACGGCCGCATTCCAAGGACCAAGAGCAACGAACAGATGCATGCCGAACTGGATGCCCTGTACGATCTCGGCTGGCGGGGTTCGGTCTTCATCGTGGATGACAATTTCATCAGCAACAAGGCAAAGGTGAAGAGTCTCCTCAGGGCCATTGATGTCTGGCAGAGCAGCCGCAAGAAGCGCATCACCTTTTTCACCGAAGCATCCGTCGATCTGGCGGAAGACCCGGAGCTCATGAATCTCATGGTGAAAGCCGGGTTCAACAAGGTATTCCTGGGGCTTGAGACCCCTTGCGAAGAGGGGCTTCGAGAATGCGGGAAGTCCCAGAACCTGCGCATGAATCTCTCCGAGTCGGTGAGAACGATTCAAAATCATGGACTGGCGGTGATGGGAGGCTTTATCATCGGCTTTGACAGCGACCCTCCGGACATCTTCCAGCGGCAGGTCGACTTCATCCAGGAAAACGGCATTGTGGCGGCAATGATCGGCCTCTTGACGGCAATCCCCGGAACTCGGCTCTACAAAAGGCTGGAAGCGGAAGGCCGCCTCTTGTTCAAGGCGTCAGGCGACAATACGGATGTCAGCGGGAGCCTCAATTTCATTCCCAAAATGGACCGCCAGGCCATCATCGACGGTTATCGATGGGTGATGAACACCATCTACTCACCGGAAATGTATTACAAAAGGATCCTTGCTTTTCTTTCCCAGTACCGGCCCAAGGCCGTAACGAGTCTCGATTCGAGAGACATCCTGGCGCTTGCGCGTTCCCTGTGGTTTCTGGGGGTGGCCGACAAGGACTTCAACCGGAGTTACTACTGGCGGTTATTGAAGGACGGGCTTTCAAGATACCGGCAGGCGTTTTCCGACGTGGTGACCATGTCCATCTACGGCTATCATTTCCGCAAGCTCTTCTGGTCCCCTCAATTCCCACTGCAATGGGAAGACTGGTGGAGCCTCAAGGAAGGCCCTGTATCCCCAACACTTTCATGATTCAAACGGAGGAAAAACCATGGACAAAATCGAAGAATCAAAGGCTTCCCGCAGACAGATCGGCATTCGGTTTCTCTACACCCTGCTCTTCCTGATTGCCCTCGAGGCGATCAAATTCGTTGTTCAGATTACGGTCCTTTTGCAATACATCTATCTCTTTGTCGCCCAGAAATACAGCGTACCCCTGCGCAACTTCTCCAACAGGCTTGCCGCCTACGCCTACAGGGTCATCCGATACACGACGCTCAATGAGAACTTCCGCTCTTTCCCCTTCCACGACTTCCCGGAAGAGATGGAAGACCCGGATGAGCGGGTCCTGTTCGAATAGCCTCTCATTGAAACGCTATGTTGGTGAAATAAGGATTTCAGCAGGTCTTTCGGGCCGGCATAAAGGTCGCCTCTACGTTGCCGGACAACGATTCGCCGTAAGGGCGGGCTTTATGCCCGCCCGTCTTGATCATAATTCACCAACATTGGGGGAGAAGCCAGGTGTGGGGGTGTTCTCTGACAGGATTCCGGGGTAGCACGGCGGAAATCCTTAACCAGTTGGCAGCGGTGGGGTAGGGGCGACCGGCCGGTCGCCCTTACAACAGCGGCTCACACGCCGGCTGAATTGGGCAGGGACTTGCGCTCAGATGTGGTGGACACCCCTCCGAAGAGGGTGCGGTTGACAGGCTTCGATCCGGGCGATTTCGATCAGCTCCTGGGCCAGGAGATCGATCCTTGCCCGCCGGCTTTCGCCAACAGCAGAAAGAGTGATGATCCGGCGTTCATCATCGAGGAATTCAAGCCTGATGTCCCACCGTTCAGGGGGGAGCAATCCCCCCATGCGATCCGGCCATTCGATGACGGTTACACCGTTTCCGAAGAGGACCTCCCGCCAGGGCAGGGTCTCCAGTTCGTCAGGGGTCGTCAGTCGATAGAGATCCAGGTGGTAGAGCCGCAGGCGGCCTTCATATTCATTGATAAGGGTGAAAGTCGGGCTCGTGATCGGCATCTGCCGGGGCACCCCCATCCCCCAGGCGATCCCGCGAGTGAAAAGCGTCTTTCCGGAACCGAGCTCTCCCCAGAGCGCCAGGACGTCGCCCGGTTCCACCCGCTGTCCGACCCCGATTCCAAGCGCCAGACTGCAGTCCTCGCACGGCGATGTGAGTCTCACTCCGTGCATGCAGACCCTCCGGCACGCTCCAGCCAACCGATCACCTGCGGGACCCGCTCCAGAAGGTCCGACGCCATCAGCCCTCGACTTGCCCCCCCCTCGATGCACCGGTCGGCGGCCGCACCATGAGCGTAAACTCCCAGGCAGGCTGCCTGGAAGGGTTCGAATCCCTGCGCCACAAAGCCGGCGATCATGCCGGTGAGGGCATCGCCCATACCGCCGCAGGCCATGGCCGGATTCCCGGAGCGATTGATCGCCAGCCGACCGTCCGGGGCCGCGATCACCGTTCGATGCCCCTTCAGGACCAGCGTGACCCCGTGTTCCCGGCTGAAATCCGCAGCAATCTGAAGCCGGTCCTCCTGCACCTCCTGGTTCGACCCATGGATGAGCCGGGCCATTTCCCCCGGGTGCGGCGTCAGAATCAGCGGCATAGAGGCCTTATTGAGCAATTCGAGGTGCCCGGCGAGGATGGTGAGCGCATCGGCGTCCAGGACCATCGGGCATGCCGTCTGAAGGACCAGGGCTTTCACCAGTTCCTGAGTCTCCGGGTGGAGTGAAATGCCCGGGCCCATCGCCAGGGCCTGCTTTCCCTGCAGGAACCCGAGAATCGCCGGGAGCGCCGCCAGGCCCGGGGTTTGCTCTACGGTCTCGGGAACCGGGCAGGTCATGGCTTCCGTCAGTTTGACCTCAAGGATGGGATTCAGACTGGCGGGGATGAAGAGGGTGATCAGACCCGCTCCAACCCGGGCCGCTCCCTGACAGATGAGGGTTGCCGCACCGGTTTTTCCCAGGGAGCCGGAGAGGACCGCCACATGCCCGGCGCTGCCCTTGTGAGTTTCGGCAGAACGAGGCTGCAGCCACAGGGAAGCCTGTTCCTCATCCAGGCAAAACCTCCTGATACCGGAAGATTCCGCCAGGCCGGGGGGAATCCCGATGTCCACCACATGCAGCTCCCCCACATACTCCTCACCGGGACTCACGATATGCCCCACCTTCGGGAACCCGAACGTGGCAGTAGCCTGCGCACGAACGGCCACGCCAAGCGGTTTTCCCGTGGCGGCGTCAAGGCCTGAGGGAACATCCACTGCAAGAACAGGAACCGGGAGCGTATTCAATGTTTCGATAATCTGCCGATAGAGCCCCTGGACCTCGCTTTTCAACCCCGTTCCCAGGATGGCATCGATCACTGCATCACTCTGCGCTATCCATTGCCACTGGTCCGAAAAATCCCGGCTTTCATCCCACTCGACTACCGGGATGTTCAAGTTCTTGAGGATACGGAAATTGGTGAGCGCATCTCCCTGAAGCCGATCGGGAGAACGCAGGCAGACGACGCGAACCGCAGCTCCAAGTCCGCTGAAGATCCTGGCGAGAACAAACCCGTCCCCGGCGTTGTTTCCAGATCCGGCAACGACGGCGATCCTGCGCCCCGGCAGATCCGGGGCAACCCTAAGGAAGAAATCCGCCGCTCCTCGGGCGGCATTCTCCATCAGAACGATACCGGGGATGCCGATTTCCTCGATGGTTTTTCGGTCGAGGCGGGCCATTTCCGAGGCAGTCAGGATCAACATGCTTCCTCCGGAGTCAAATGTGAGTATCCAGGATGATCATCTCAGGGCATCCCAATCCTCTTCGGCAACACTGCCGAACGGATCAGTGTATCGCATCGGCTTTCCACGCAGAGGATAGCGCGTACCCTTTTCTTCTCCATGCTTATGGCTGCGGTTAATGGACCTCGACTCTGTCTCCTGCATGGAACGGCAGACCTGTTAGGGTGAGAGATCCGTCACTTGAGACCCTTGTTTCTATTCTGTAATCTCGCATGTTTACCTTGCTTTTCTTCAATACCATCCATCCGTCGATAGAGGGCCAGCACGCATCGCGGAGGGCAGTAAGACCTGATCCGGTTCTCCGGCCGGTCCATTCAGGTCTCCAGAACAACGACCGCCGCACCGTAGTCTCCATCGTCGGTCAGACTCAAATGCCACGACCGAATCCCCAGGTCGCTGCAGAACTTCAGGGCGCGGGGGGAAAGACTGATCTCCGGCTTTCCGAGCTCGTTGTTCCTCACCTCTATGTCAGTCCAAAGGACGGGCGAACGCATCCCTGTCCCCAGCGCCTTGACAAAGGCTTCCTTGGCGGCAAAGCGGATTGCCAGGCAATGGTTCAACCGTTTTTTCCCGGCACACGCGGCCAGTTCGCCCGACGTGAAAACCCGCCTGGCAAAGCGTTCTCCCCAGTGCGCGGAAGCCTTACTCAGCCGCTCGACCCGGATCAGGTCTATGCCGACGCCATAGACCGCCATCTCACCCGTTCACCAGTGCAATCATCTCCTGCACCGCCCGCTCGATCCCCACCAGGATCGCGCGTGCCATAACGGCGTGACCGATGCTGAACTCTTCGATTTCGGAGATCTTCCGGAGCCAGAGGACGTTTCGATAATCAACCCCATGGCCTGCATGGACACCCAACCCCAGTTTGCGGGACAGTCTTACAGCCGTCAGGACCCGTTCATACTCCTCCTGGCGCTGGGAAAATGTCGCTGCCTCGGCAAAGGTCCCCGTATGGATCTCCACATAGTCCGATTCCAGGCGGTGTGCGCACCGGACCTGGTTGGGATCGGCGTTTATGAACAGACTGACCGCGATATTACCCTGGTGCAGCGTCTTGATGACCTCCTTGAGGGCCTCTTCGTGAAACACCACGTCCAGGCCGCCTTCAGTGGTCAGTTCCTGCCGCTTCTCGGGGACCAGGGTCACGACGTCGGGTTTGAGGCTGAGCGCAATCTTGACCATTTCTTCGGTCGCGGCCATTTCGAGGTTGAGCTTGGTCTTGACCGTTCGGCGCAATACCTCGACATCCCGATCCTGAATATGGCGGCGATCCTCACGGAGATGCACCACGATGCCCTGGGCCCCGGCAAGTTCCGCCAGCGCGGCCGCCGTCACCGGATCCGGCTCGCTCGCCCGACGTGCCTGCCTCAGGGTGGCCACATGATCGACATTGATGGCAACTCTAGCCACGGCTCCTCCTTCTGGTTGGTCATGAGTGATGAGGAACAAGCAATGAGCCACTCACTCATCGCTTTTCTACAGATTTATTGAGATGCTATGCGAACCAATCGAGACTTTCCCGGGAATGACCAAGGACCTCCAGCAGCTCCAGCGTTTTGTTCTTCATCCGCAGGGACTCCTCCTCGCCGAGCTCGTGATCATAGCCGACCAGGTGTAAAATCCCGTGCACAAGCAGCAGATCGAGAACCGCCGACAGGGAACAGTGATGGCACCGGCTCATGGTCTCGGCGGTCGGGGCGGAGATCACGACATCGCCGAGGAGCTGAGGCTGGATATCGCCGAATTCGCCTTCAAGCATGGGAAAAGCGAGGACATCGGTCGTCGTGTGCACCCGGCGATACTGGCTGTTGAGTCTCGCCATTTCCCCATCATCCACAACGACAATACTCAGCTCCGCATCACTAAATCCCAAGCCTTTTAAGATTGCCTCGGCCGCCTTCTTGACTCGCCGCAGGTTTATCTCGATCCGATCTTGGTTCACGCTGAGCCGAATCACTGCCATCCGCTTTTCCCTTTCCATTCGCTACGACACCCGGATACTCGATCCGCCTGTGATGTACTGTAGCCAGGATCTGATTGAAATGTTTGGCGATGTGATGGAGGTCCTTCAGTGTCAGCTCACACTGGCCCAGTTGACCGTCACTGAAAATACTGTTGATCAACCGATTGACCATCCCCTGAATCCTGGCCGGTGTGGGGTCGGTGAGGGAGCGGCATGCCGCCTCGACCACATCCGCCAGCATCACCAGGCCGGCCTCCTTTGTCTGAGGTTTGGGGCCGGGATAGCGATAATCATCAACATCTATCGGGGGCAGATCGGCGCCCTTCAGGGTGCGGGCCTTCTGTCGAGCCTCCTGGGCCTTGTTGTAGAAGTAGGTAATGAGGCTTGTTCCGTGGTGCTGGCTGATGATGTCGATGATGGGCTTGCCCAGGTGGTGCTGTTTGGCCAGCTCGATCCCTTCCTTGACATGAGACATGAGAATGAGGCTGCTCATCGAGGGAGCGAGCTTCTCATGGCGATTCTCACAATCGAACTGGTTTTCAATGAAGTAGACCGGTTTCTTGATCTTGCCGATATCGTGATAGTAGGCGGCTACCTTGGCCAGCAATGAATTGGCGCCGATGGAGTTTGCGGCCGTTTCCACCATGTTGCCCACGATGATGCTGTGATGATAAGTCCCGGGGGCCTGCACCATCAACTCCTGGAGCAGGGGCTGATCCATGGTGACCAGTTCCAGCAGCTTGATGTCCGTTGTGTATCCAAAAATCATTTCAGCCAGGGGTGTGAACCCGGTCACCACGATCCCTGCCAGAATGCCTCCGAAGAACCCGAAGAAAACGTTGGTGACAATCTTGAAAAAGGCCCATTGCTCCTGCAGGAGGGCAAAAAGAACAATCTGAGCGACATTGCAGCAGCCGACCAGAAGACCGGCTTTGATCGGCGCAATGCGATTCCGGCACGGACAGACTCCGTGGGCGGCAACAAAGGAGCCGATCAGGAAGTAAAGAAAGAGGCCGAGGTCCTTTCCGAACAACAGACCGGCGAAAAGACTGACCAGCAAGGAGAAAATCAGAGCGAGACTCACGCCAAAGAAGATGCAGGCGATCATCGCCCCGGCACTGATCGGGATACCGTAGATGAGGGTCTTGCCGGACATGCTGACCGATGAGTCCCCCACGCTCTCTGCCACCCACAGGGTAAAGCTGCCGATGGCGAGCATGAAGATGAGCAGAATGCCCATGAACAGGAAATCCCTGCTTTCCATCTGCCGGGAAGGGAAATGCTGGGTCGCCACATACGCAAAGACCCATATACAAAGACAGCTGAACAGGAAGGTCGCCACAAAAACCAGGAACTGATGCCCTTGCGACTTTTCCTCATCCTGTCCCCGCAGCTTGAGCAGTTCCAGGGGCCCGATACGCTGTCCCTCCCGCACCAGCATCTCATTCTTGGTGACCTGCAGGTAGACGGACTTAACCGAGGCATAGGCCTGCTCTCGTTGCCGTTCCGTTTCCTCCAGGTTAAAGAACAGATTGGGCTGCAGGAACTGAGAAGCCAGAAAGACAATGGCGATGATTTCCCCAGCATCTCCATCGGCTTCTAATGCCTGGATTTTCAGCAACTTTTGAGCTTCTTCCAGATCTTGGAAGGGTTCCGGGGGCACCGAAGGCTGCCCGTCCGCCAAACCGGCCTTTCGGATGAGTGCCCGTTCACCCTGAGCCTGAAGGAGCTTCGATTTGCCGGAAACGACCCCCACGCCGAAGGCGGCTTTCAGCAGTTCGCCAATTCGTTCCTGAATATGCCTGCCGAAACGCTTTTCCAGTAAAATGGTGAAGACCTGCTCCGACACCGGAAATCCCAAAAGACCTTCGAACTCCTTCTTCTTCCGCGAAAGCGCTATGCCCGGGTCGATGGGGTCCCCCGCCAGGGTTTCATTCGAATCGGAACAGAAGGGCGCTGCCTGTTGCCCTTCCTGGTTGATGACCACAAGCTGCTGGACCTCGGCGTCGTCGCGGATCATCTTAAAAGCCGCCTCCAGCCGCTCTTGAACCCGCTGTGAAACGGTTTCGTCCAGATCGTAGACAACCGGGGCCTGCCTCACCGCCTCATCACGCTTCCTGGCAATAGCCTCCCGGTCCTCAACCAGGAAATCACGCTTTGCCTTGATGTTCTGAGGGGCGATATCGCCCAATTGATAAAGTGGAGTCTGGGTAACGAGGGAGGGAGCCAGAAGAAGGGAGACGACAAGACTGAAACCGGCCAGCATGAGAAGCTTCTGCACTTTGCTCCGGCGCAGGACCTCCGGTATAAAGCGCTTGCCTTGAGCGGCCCTAGCCTTGGTCTTTGGTTTCTCGGGTTCCCGCTTTTCCTTATCCATGCACACTATTTCTCTGTAACCGATTTGGTGGGCCGAAACTTGCGCTCCCCGGCACGTTCATAGGCCATAATGATTTCCTGGACGATCCGGTGCCGGACTACATCTCGATTGGTGAAATACACAAATTCGATGTCACGAATCCCCTTGAGCAACTGAATGGCTTCAACGAGCCCGGAAGTCCGGTCCTCGGGCAGATCAATCTGGGTGATATCACCCGTGACAACGGCTTTCGATCCCAGTCCCAGCCGGGTCAGGAACATCTTCATCTGTTCGCTCGTCGTGTTCTGCGCTTCATCCAGGATCACGAACGAATCATTGAGTGTTCGTCCACGCATGAAGGCCAGAGGGGCAACCTCGATGGCGCCGCGCTGCAGCAGACCGGAAGCCTTTTCATAGTCCATCATGTCATGGAGGGCGTCGTAGAGCGGTCGAAGGTAGGGGTTGACCTTTTCGGCCAGGTCTCCGGGCAAAAAACCCAGTTTTTCGCCCGCTTCCACGGCCGGGCGGACCAGCACGATTCGGCGGACCAGCTCTTTGCTCATGGCGGCAACAGCCATGGCCATGGCAAGATAAGTCTTGCCGGTCCCTGCCGGGCCAATTCCAAATACGATATCGAAGTGGCGGATGGCTTCGATGTACTCCTTTTGCCTGACACTCTTGGGGGAAATGGTTCGCTTGTTGGAGGCAATGAAGACGTGATCGAGGAAAATATCTTTCAGGCTGCGCTGGATGTTCTCACTGAGGATCCGGATGGCATAAACAATGTCGCTCTCATAAACCGGATATCCCTTCTGAATCAACTCGGAGAGCTCTTTGAGCAGCCGGCCGGCAAGCTCCACATGGGGTTCATCCCCGGCAATGCTGAACTGATTCCCCCGAAGGTGAACACGCACATCCAGCTGTTTTTCGATGATCTTCAGATAGCTGTTCCGTTCTCCGGCCAGCTGCTGGACGAGCCGGTTCTCTTCGAAAGAGATCTGTGCCGTCGTTCCTTCGTTTCTGTCTGTTGCCGATGTCTGAGCCAAATCTATGAGGACCCTCACCAAGGAATAAGAAACTATCTCAAAACTTGCTCACACCGTCACCCCGGCGAACACCGGGGTCCAGAAGACCTTTAAAAACCTTGCTGGGTCCCGGCTTTCGCCGGAATGACGTTTAACGGCCTTTGTGCCATCTTGAGATAGTTTTTTGTTTCTACCACGCAGCTTTGACTCTGACAATACAAAGGTTTTTCCGGATCAATGCCGTGGGAACCCGAATTCGGGTTTTGACATTCTGAATTCCTGTGATATTATTCGACGCAGGATGACAACCGTTAGGGGTGCTCAAGTTTCTGGGCTGAGAAAACACCCTTAATACCTGATCTGGACAACGCCAGCGTAGGGAAACGGTTGCGAGCTGAGAAAATTTCGATGTTCGCTTCTGATAGCCGCTTCCGCCATGCTGGAAGCGGCTTTTTGTTTGGACTACAGCATGGCGTCGAGCAAAGAGCCTATACCGCCATATCGTTAGCAGGGAGGATACTGTCCCATGAATGACCAACTGGTTATAGCAGGCCGCACGTTTCGATCCCGACTCCTGATGGGAACCGGCAAGTTCGCCTCCCCTCAGTTCTTGGAGAAAGCCCTGGCCGCCTCCGGAGCGGAGATCGTGACCGTTGCGCTGCGCCGGGTAGAACTGGAGAATCCTCAGGATAGCATTCTGAGTGCCATTGACCCGAACAAGTATCTGTTGCTTCCGAACACCTCCGGGGCACGCGATGCAGAGGAGGCAGTCCGGCTCGCGCGTATTGCCCGTGCTGCGGGATGCGAACCCTGGGTGAAGCTGGAGGTGACTCCCGATCCCCACCATCTTCTGCCCGACCCGGTCGAGACGCTCAAAGCGGCCGAAATCCTGGTCAAAGAGGGATTTGTGGTGCTTCCCTATATGCCGGCCGACCCGGTGCTTGCCAAACGCCTGGAAGAGGCGGGCACGGCCACCGTCATGCCGCTCGGATCGGCCATCGGTTCCAAACAGGGGCTGCGCACCCGGGATGCCATCGAGATCATCGTTGAAAAAGCCCACGTACCGGTGGTGGTGGATGCCGGTCTGGGCGCGCCATCCCACGCCGCTGAGGCGATGGAAATCGGCGCTGATGCCGTTTTGGTCAATACCGCCGTTGCTGTGGCCGGAAACCCGCTGGCCATGGCTCAAGCCTTCAGAAAGGGGGTTGAAGCCGGCCGCGAGGCGTTCCTGGCCGGCCTGGGCCGTCCTCAACGAATGGCCGAGGCATCGAGCCCCCTTACGGGATTTTTGAGGTGAATCGCCATGGAATTCTACAAGGAGTTGAGAAAATACCCCTGGGACGAGATTGAAAAGCGGATCGAGAGCAGTACGGCGAGTGATGTGGAAAGGGCACTCAGTGTTCAATCGATTAAGCTGGAGGACTTCGTAAGCCTGCTTTCTCCGGCGGCGGGACCCTTCCTTGAAGCAATGGCCCAGCGCGCACATGGCCTCACCGAACAGCGTTTCGGTCGAGTGATCAGCCTTTTCGCCCCGCTCTATCTCTCAAATGTCTGCTCGAACAGCTGTGTCTACTGCGGCTTTAACTCGAAGAATCGGGTCGCCCGTCGGACGCTCTCGATAGAAGAGGCTGCGGTCGAAGCCGGACAGATACACGATATGGGATTCCGCCACATCCTGCTCGTCTCCGGGGATTCACCCCATATCATCACCAACGATTATCTGCGCGCCGTCACGGAAGTCCTCCGCCCTCTGTTCGCATCGATCTCCATAGAGATCTTTCCCCTCGGCACCGACGCATACCGGGAACTCATCGGCTATGGCATTGACGGCCTCACGGTCTTCCAGGAGACCTATAACGAGGCGCGCTACAAGGATTTCCATCCCACCGGGAAAAAGCGGGATTTCTCATGGCGGCTGGGAACACCGGATCAAGGAGGCGAAGCGGGATTTCGCCGGATCGGACTCGGCGCCCTCCTCGGCCTCTGCAACTGGAGGACCGAAGGCTTCTTTCTCGGGCTTCATACACGCCACCTGCAGCGATCCTTCTGGAAATCGCACATCTCCATCTCCTTCCCGAGGCTTTGCCCTGCAGCGGGGGCCTATCAGCCGTCTCATCCGGTGTCGGATCGCAATTTTGTTCAGCTTCTGACCGCTTTGAGGCTGTTTTTGCCGGATGCCGGTATGGTGCTTTCTACGCGCGAATCTCCTTTCTTCCGCGATCATCTGATCCCCATCGGGGTGACCAGCATGAGCGCCGGCTCCCGCACGGAACCCGGAGGCTACACCCAACGCAATGAGGCGGAAGCCCAGTTTGAAATAGCAGATGAACGGCCGCCTCATGTGGTCGCCGAGGTGATTCGGGGCCTAGGCTATGAACCGGTCTGGAAGGATTGGGACCCGGCTTTCCTGCATTACTCCGAGGCGTGCTGACCAGGGGGCAATTATGGAAGTCACCATCAACGGTCAAAAGAAGGAGTATTGCGGCCAATCCTCTGTAACTGCGCTTCTGGAATCGCTGCAAATCAACCCCCATGCAGTGGTGGTGGAACGGAATCTGCGGATTGTGCCACGCAACGAACTATCGAAGGAACCGGTCCAGGACGGGGATTCCTTCGAGATCATACGATTTGTAGGAGGAGGCTGATGAACCGGCAACAAAGCAAGGCCAGATTCCAGGAAGTCGATATCTATCCCGTTACCTGCGAGCGGCTCTCCGCAGGAAGATCCAATATGGAGGTGCTGCACGCCGTCATCCAGGGAGGAGCCAGGGTCATTCAGCTGAGAGAGAAGGACTATTCGGCGAAGGCGCTCTACCACCTGGCCCTCGAATTCCGCAAAGCCACCAGCAAAGCCGGCGTCCTGCTGATCATCAACGATCATTTGGACATCGCCATGGCGGTTGAGGCGGACGGTGTACACCTGGGCCAGGATGACCTTCCCGTCGCCGCGGCCAGAAGGATTGCCCCGGAAATGCTGATTGGAGCTTCCACGCATTCTCTGGAGGAGGCGCTTCGAGCCCAGGAGGAAGGGGCAGACTACGTCAATATCGGGCCCATATTCCCCACAACAACTAAAGAGGCCGCCGGAGACTGCCTGGGACCGGAAGCGATCAGTACGATCAAATCGAAAATCCGGGTCCCTTTCACGGTGATGGGGGGCATCAAGGATCACAATCTCGAACAGGTCCTTGCCAAAGGGGCCCAACGCATAGCGGTGGTTACAGCCATCACCCAGGCGCCTGACATAAGCGAAACGGTGAGCTCACTGATAAGGCGCATCAGGGATCGACAGCGCTGATCTTTGTATCTCCCAAACCGGCGGAATTGTTCTTTCGATCTTTTCTTCGTGTCCTTCGTGATAGAAACATGCCCGGACCACCATCCAAGCGCTGAGTCTATTCGGGCGGGGGTAAACCCCGCCCCTTGTATGCGCTAAGCGGATTCAGCGCTTGTAGCAAGGGGCGGGCTTCATGCCCGCCCGATGAATCACGAGTTTGTGTGATACTTGTTTTTGGACGATTCCTAATTGTCGGAGAGGAGCTGCTGGAGCCCGGTGATCGGGACTTTGTTCATCTCTATTCCGAGTTGTTGAGGAGGGATTTCCAGGCAAAGCCCGAGGAGCTGCGGGTAGAGAATGGACGGCAAGACTGCCTTTGCCCCTCGACGGAAAACCATGATCTTCTGCACCGTGTCGAACTGCATCTGGCAGTAGGGACAGATGACACATATGTAGTCAGCCCCCCCTTCCCTGGCGCTTTGTAGTTTTTTCTGGGTCAGGTCCATCGAAAGCTCACTATTGGCCCCCACCAAAGGCGATCCGCAACAATCGAGCTTGGCTGACCAGGAAATCGATTCGGCCCCGGTAACGGTCACCAGCCGATCAAATTTTGTGGGCGAGAACGGCTGATCGAACTGGGCAATATCGGAAGGCCTCAAAAGATGGCAGCCATAGTGCGTGGCGATTTTGAGGTTCCGAAACGTCTTTTTGAGACTTGCTTTGATGACCTCAATGCCGATTTCATCATGCAGAACCTGCAGGAGATGTTTCGCTCCGATATCGCCCTCATAGTGCAAACCCTCTCTTGCCAGGGCCGCATTGATATCATCTCTCAGGGCGGCGTCCTCTTTCATCAGGTGTGCGGCGTGCTTGAGATTCCCGTAACAGCAGTTGCATGCGGTCAGGATATTCAGACCTCGTCTTTCAGCCAGTGCCAGATTTCGTGCTGAAGCAAGAACAAACGCCCTGAAATTGAAGTTCCTCAGGGGATATCCGCAGCATCCGAACTCCTTCAAATCCACGAATTCTATCCCCAGTTTCCGGAGGACCGCGTTGGTCGAGGATTCAAAATGATCCAGACCTATCGCCGTCACACAGCAGCGAAACAGAGCGATCTTCATACTCCCTCACCAATCATGTGGACTTCTCTTCGACCTGCAATGCAGCCAGGCTTTTCAGTTCATAGAGGATGTCGGCAACCCGCACACCCTGCGGGCAATTCTCCTGGCATTGGTAGCACCCGAGGCAATCCCACAGCATCATCGATCCGAAGACCAGGTCCCACTGCCTGAAACCGATGGCGTGCATGAGCTGGTGCGGCATGAGCCCAAGCACCTCTCCCGGCTTTTCGAAATTGCGCACAACGGGGCAGGCGTTGGAACAGGTCACACAGCCATAGCAGTGAGAGAATGAACCTGCCTGAATGGATGCATTCAGACCGGCGAGCAGGGCTTTCTCTCCCAGACGAGCCGGCACGCCGGGAACTTCTCTTTTTTCCGGAACAGGACCAGTTGAAAGACTCTCCCTGACCAGGTCAAAAGGCCTTCTGTATTGATCCTGATCGAGGGATTCCTGCATGAGTGCGCGGTCCAGGGAAAGGGGAGACAGCAACAAAGACTCCGGCACGGCCTTCTCCAGGAGCATCTCTCGAACACTGCGCCACAAATCCCTCAAGCCGATCCCAACCGGACACACCATCGTGCAGCGATCACAATTGGTACAGAGGAACAGCCCCTGCTGGATGGTCCGGACCTCGCGATCACTGAGGCTTTTGCCTGCAGCCAGCGCTTTCAGAGAAGCGATTTTTTCCGACGGGAGAATATTCACATTGGGGATCTCCTCGAAGGCAACCGCCATCGAACATCGCTGCGTGCAGGCCCCACAGTGGGTGCAGGCATCCAGCTCAAGGACCTGAACGGTCGCCAGGTTCGCCCGGGATGCGGCACTGCGATCCAAAACACTATTGACCATAAGACTCAGCGGACTCGCGAAGATGTGAAACATCTTGCTGAAAGGAAGGTAGGCAAGGCCAATAAAGCAAGCCAGAAAGTGCAGGTGCCAGAGGATGCCGGGCATGTTCGCCTGGTCCAATGCTTCGCCGGCGGGCTTCAAAAGCCTTGAAGCGACATAGCTTGCAGGCGCCCACTGAGGACGTGAATGACACTGCATGCAGCTCATCTCATGGACATCCCTGCCCTGTTGGAGCTCTTTGGCGTCGAACGGGCCCTTGAAACCGGGCAGGACCGCCCCATACTCCTCTACCCAGTAGGATGAAAGAGACCTGATCTGTTCATCATCCGGCTGAATGAGATAATCCTGGGTCATGCTCCGAAAGACGGAGGGAGAGACTATTTTCGAGCCTTTCAGCAAGACTCCCGAGACCATGATGACCAACAGGATCAGGAGGGCATAGAGATCCATGGCATTCGTTGCCGGACGCCACCCCTTGCGGAAATAGCGGCGGAAGACGGCCAGAGCGAAACCGAACAACACCAGGATACCGAACAGATCTCTTAGAAACAAAAAGGGATTGACCGTGGAATAGTAGTCCGGAAAGAGGACGGCCATCGTATACTTGCTGAGAGCGTGCATCAACAGCAATCCCATAAATCCGCCATAGATGCACAGGTGCATGAGCCATCGGGAAAAATCCTCCCGAAGCATCCTGACCTGAAAAACCACATCGAGGATGAACACCCTGATCAGCGTGAAGACCTTGGGACTGAAGAGGGCCGTGACGATTCCCCGGGCAGCCTCGGCCATTCTTGTCGAAACCGGAATCCCCCTTGCCTCTATGCCGATATGGTATCGGAACCAGGTCGATATCTTGTAGAGCAGGCCAATGGCGAAGAGAGCCAGGGAAACGTACAGTGACACGATATAGAACATGTTGATCGGTCCTCTCTGGTGCACATTTCCGATTCTTCGTCCCAGTGATGGAGCCGATGAGAATCACCCCGACAAACGGCGGCCATTGGGACGACTTCTGATCCAAGGGTATTTTCCGTATGGTGCGAGAAAATATACGGCTAAAAGCCTTTTGTCAACACATCCTTCTCCTGGAATTGCCTTGACCAATCGGATTGGATGATGCCAATATGTGGGCAAAATCAGAGGGGGGAGAAAACGTGAGACTCTCAACCAAAGGCCGCTATGGTGTTCGTTTGATGCTCGACCTGGCCCTTCATTACGGGAAGGGAAACGTGAGCCTCAAGGATGTGGCGAAGAGGCAGGCCGTCTCGGAGAAGTATTTGTGGCATCTCATCCCGCCCCTGAAAAACGCCGGATTGATCCATTCCATCCGAGGCTCCCAGGGGGGCTATGTCCTGGCCAAACCACCCCATTCAATAACCTTGAAGGAAATCCTGCAGGTCCTGGAAGGACCGATGTGCCTGGTGGAATGCACGAACCAGCCCTCTTTGTGCAAGCGGTCCGCCAACTGCGTTGTGCGAGACGTATGGAGGGATGTCACCGACAAGATGCTGGAAGCTCTGGATTCGTTCACCCTTGAAGGGATGCTCGAAAAGGAAAAGCAGCGTGCCATCTCCTACAGCATCTGAGCACCCGGACCGCTCCACTAATCACTCCCCCCACCCAGCACGGCATAAAGCTTCACCTGATTGGCGAGGCGAGCCAGGTTGACAGTGATAAGCCCCTGTTGCGCCTCATAGAGGGAACGCTGGGAATCGAGAACGACCAGGAAGCTGTCTATTCCCTTTATGTAACGGGCATTGGAGAGGCGATACGCTTCTGAGCTGGCATCGACAAGAGACTGCTGGGCCGCCAACTGGTCATCCACCGTGCCTCGCATAGCCAGAGCGTCAGCCACTTCCCTGAAAGCCGCCTGGATGGACTTTTCGTACTGGGTTACGGCGATCTCCCTGTCCACTTTGGTTGCTTTCAGGGCCCACCACGTACGGGCGTCAAAAATCGGCATAACGATCTGCGGTGCAAAAGTCCAGGCATCCTGGCCGGGCCTGAAAAGACGGGACAGGTCTCCGCTGGCGGTCCCGAAGGCCGCCGTCAGCGTAATGCGCGGGAAGAAGGCCGCCCTGGCGGCCCCGATATTGGCGTTGGCAGCCTTGAGCAGATTCTCGGCCTGAAGGATGTCCGGGCGGTACAGGAGCACCTCGGACGACAGACCGGGAGAAATTTCGCGGGGTGGTTCGACACTGCTCAGGTCGTTCGGCAGAAGTTCATTCGACACCGGCAAGCCAGTCAGCAGGTTCAGGGCGTTCTCGTCTTGAGCCACCTGTCGTGAGTAGCGGGCAATATCCACCCGGGCCGCATCGACTCTCGTTTGGGCCTGGCGAAGGTCCAGCTCACCGGCAAGTCCGACTTCACGACGCCGTCGAATCAGATTGTACGCCGCTTCCTGGGTATCCAGGGTAGATTGGGCCAGCTTGAGGCGTTCCCGGTCCGAAGCGAGGACCAGGTAAACGCCGGCAACCTCGGAAACCAGCAGAATCTGAGCGCTGCGGCGGGCCTCCTCAGAGGCAAAGTACTCCTCCAGGGCCTTGTCCTTCAGGCTGCGAATGCGGCCGAAGAAGTCGATCTCCCAGGAAGCCATACCGAGATTGACCTCGAATTGCTCGATCGTCGGGGTGTCCTCGCTGCCTGAAATATCAACGGGTATCTTCGCCTTGTAATAGCTGCCGGCCCCGTTGACCGTCGGTAACAGATCCACCCGTCGAATGCCGTAAATCGCGCGCGCTCTTTCAACATTCAAGGCGGCCGCGCGCAGGTCAAGGTTGTTGCTCAAAGCCGTCTCGATTATTCTCCGGAGCCGCAGGTCGGCAAAGAATTCCCGCCAGCCGGTCTCGGCTACCGTCCGTGCATCGGGCTTGGCCATTGAGTCTTCGTAGGCAAGACTATCCGGCCACTCGGCAGGGACCGGGGCTTCAGGTCGGGTGTATTTCGGGGCCATCGTGCAGCCGCTCAAGAGCGTGATGGCTAGAGCAAACAGTAATAGTCGCGGTCTATTCATGTAATGGTTCCTCTGATCGATGTGCCTGCGCCTTCTTCGTCCCCTCGCCTTTCCGGTATTTGCCGGACATTTTGAAGATCAGCACGTAGAACAAGGGGGAAAAGAGAGTCACTAGAAAGGTGGCGGTAACCACCCCCCCCAGTACACCGATGCCGATGGCCTTTTGCGCTCCAGCTCCCGCCCCGCTGGCCAAAGCGAGGGGGAGGACACCGAACCCGAACGCCAGCGAGGTCATGATGATCGGCCGAAACCTCAGTTTGGATCCTTGCAGCGTGGCCTCGATCAACCCCATGCCCTCCTCCACCCTGGCCTTGGCGAATTGCACGATCAGGATGGCATTCTTGGTCGTCAGGCCCAGGGTGGTGAGCAATCCAATCTGAAAATAGACATCGTTGGGCATTCCCTGCCAGGTCGAACCAATGACGCCGCCGATGGCCCCGAGGGGCAGGGTCAGCAGGATCGAGATGGGGATCGGCCAGCTCTCATAAAGGGCCGCCAGGCAGAGGAAGATCACGAGAATCGAAAAAGCGTACAGAATGGGCGCCTGGGCACCGGCCATCCGTTCCTGATAAGAGAGCCCGGTCCAGTCGAAACCGATTCCCTGGGGGAGCTTTGCAGCAATCTCTTCCATCGCCTTCATGGCATCCCCGGAACTCCTCCCCGGCGCCGCCTCGCCCCAGATGTTGATGGCCGGGAAGGCGTTGTAGCGCTCCAGTTTGGGAGACCCGGAAGACCAGTGGCCGGAGGCAAAGGAAGAAAAGGGGACCATCTTCCCGGTGGTATTGCGAACGTAGAGCTTTTCCAGGTCCTTGGGCAGCATGCGGTCGGGGGCATCCGCCTGCACGTAGACCTTTTTGACTCGGCCGGCCTGGATGAAATCGTTGACGTAGGTGCTGCCGAAAGCCGTCGCGATGGTCTTGTGGATGGAGGTGATGGGGACTCCGAGGGCTCCGGCCCTTTCCCAATCCACGTCGATCCGGTACTGGGGCACATCTTCCATGCCGTTGGGACGCACAGCCGTCAGCCGCGGATCTTGGGCAGCCATGCCGAGCAACTGGTTGCGCGCCTGCATCAGGGCTTCATGCCCCACACCGCCCCGGTCCTGCAGCATGAAATCGAACCCTTTCGCACTGCCCAGTTCGACGACGGCCGGTGGTGGGAACGCTACCACAATCGCGTTCCGGATTTGTGAAAAAGCAATGTTGGCCTTCCTGGCTACGGCGGCAACTTTTAGCTCCGGTTGGTCTCGAAGTTCCCAGTCCCGGAGTCGGACAAACGCGATGGCCATGTTCTGTCCCCTGCCGGCAAAGGCTATGCCCGCAACTGTCATGATTGCCTCCACCGCGTCTTTTTGCTCTACCAGAAAATGCTCCCGGACCCCGTCCATGACCTTCTTGGTCTGCTCAATCGTCGAAGTTGCCGGAAGCATCGCCTGGACATACATTACCCCCTGGTCTTCATCAGGCAGATAAGCGGTGGGCATGCGCTGAAACAGGCATCCCAGGGCCGCCACGATCAAAATGAAGACAAACAGGTAGCGCAACTTGCGAGAAAGGGCATGGTTGACCGCTCGCACATAGATGTCTCTAATTCGAAAGAAGGTGCGATCGAACCAGGAAAAGAAGGGGCGCAGAAAAAAGATCGCGTTTTCCGCCGGTTCATGCCCCTTGGGCACCGGTTTGAGGAGTGAGGCGCACAGCACCGGCGTCAAAATCAGGGCCACGAGCACCGAGAGGAGCATGGAGGCGATAATGGTCACGGAAAACTGGCGATAGATGACCCCGGTCGAGCCGCCGAAGAATGCCATGGGGCCGAAGACGGCGGAGAGTACCAGCCCGATGCCGATAAGCGCGCTGGTGATCTCATCCATGGACTTGCGCGTGGCTTCCTTGGGCGGAAGCCCTTCCTCGGTCATAATCCGCTCCACGTTTTCCACCACGACAATGGCATCATCCACCAGCAGCCCGATGGCCAGCACCATGGCAAACATGGTCAACATATTGATGGAGAACCCGAAATACCCCAGCACCGCAAAGGTCCCGAGGATCACCACCGGCACCGCGATGGTCGGGATCAGGGTAGCGCGGAGGTTTCCCAGAAAGAGATACATGACCAGAAAGACCAGCAGGATCGCCTCGAAGAGGGTCATGACCACTTCATCGATGGCAACCTGGATAAAGGGAGTGGTATCGTAGGGATAGACGACCTTCATGCCCGGGGGAAAATACCGACTCATCTCCTCCAGTTTAGCCTTGACGGCATTGGCGGTGTCCAGGGCATTGGCACCGGCGGCCTGCCGGATGGCCAGACCGGAAGCCGGTTTGCCGTTGTAATAGCCCTCGATGTCGTAGGTCTCGGTCCCCAGTTCGGTGCGAGCCACGTCCCTGACCCGCACGACGGAGCCGTCCGGGTTCGTGCGGATGGGGATGGCGGCGAACTCTTCGCGCGTCTTAAGGAGGCTCTGCACAATGATGGAAGCATTCATGCGCTGGCCTTCCACCGCGGGCGCCCCGCCGAACTGGCCGGCAGAAATCTCCACGTTGTAGGCCCTTAGCGCCATGATGACGTCTTCAATCGTCAGGTTGAAGCCCGTCAACTTGTCCGGGTCAAGCCAGATCCTCATGGCGTATTGCGAACCGAAGTTTTCCACCTCGCCCACACCCGGGACGCGCGCCAGCACCTTCTCGAGGTTGGATTGGGCGTAGTCTCTCAGATCGTTGCCATCCATACTGCCGTCTTCGGAGATCAGGCTGACGATTATCAGCCAGTTCCGGGTCGACTTGCTGACCTTCACGCCCGATTGCTGAACCACCTCCGGCAGGCTGGCCATGGCAAGCTGCAATTTGTTTTGCACCTGGGCCCAGGCCAGGTCCGGATCAGTCCCGGGAGTGAAGGTGAGTTCGATGCGGGAGGCGCCGGCGGAATCACTGGTCGCCTTAAGGTATAGCATCTTATCGAAGCCGGTCATCTTCTGTTCGATAATCTGGGTTACGCTGTTCTCGACCGTCTCCGCCGAGGCACCGGCATAGAAGGAATCAATGGCGATGGACGGCGGGGCGATGGGCGGGTACTGCGAGATGGGCAGATTGTAGATTGCCAGGCCGCCCGCCACCATGATGATGATAGCGATCACCCAGGCAAAGACCGGCCGATCCAGGAAGAATCTCGAGAGCATCACAGGCCTCCGTCAGTTGGTTTTCGCCACGGGTTGAGATTTGCTCCCGGTCACGGCACCTTCTTTTCGACCGGCATCATTTGGAACGACCTTCACGGAACTGCCCGGTCGGGCTCTCTGCATGCCCTCGACGACGACCCGCTCGCCGATGGACAGACCCGACGCAACGAGCCACTGGTCACCCATGGCGCGATCGAGCGTGAGCGGCCGCTGCTGGACCTTCCCTTCGGTGTCCACGACCAGGACCGAGGGGTTCCCCTTGGGATCACGCGCCACGGTCTGCTGGGGAATGAGTATGGCCCGTTCGTTGATGCCTTCCTTCACCACCGCCCGGACAAACATACCCGGCAGCAGCACCCCGTCCGGATTGGGAAATACAATCCGCAGGATGACCGAACCCGTAGTCGGGTCCACCGTAACATCTCGAAACTGAAGTGTCCCTTCCTGAGCATAGACGTTGTTGTCTTCCAGGATCAGCTTGACTTTCTTCTGGTTTCCACCGTTTTGATCAAGACGGCCCTCCTCAAGCCTCCGCCTCAATCGCAGCAGTTCGGTGGTGGATTGAGGAACATCGGCGTAGATCGGGTCCAGTTGTTGGATGGTGGCCAGGGCGGTGGGCTGATGGGCCGTCACCAGTGCGCCGTCGGTCACGCTGGATCTGCCGATACGCCCTGAAATGGGCGCAGTCACCCGAGTATAATCCAGATTGATGCGCGCCGATTCCACCGCCGCCTTCCCATAGACCACCTCCGCCTCGGCCTGTTTCAGGGCGGCTTCGGCATCATCGTAGTCCTGCTGACTCACCGCTTTGTCGGCAAGCAACTCCTTGTATCGTTGCATCTTCAACCGGATTGCCGGCACATTGGCTTCCGCCTTGGCAAGAGCGGCCCTGGCATGGTCAAGGGCGGCCTGGAAGGGAGCGGGATCGATTTGATAGAGCACCTGCCCGGCCTTCACATCGGAACCTTCCTTGAACAACCGCTTCTGGATGAGCCCGTTGACCTGGGGTCGGATTTCCGCCACAAGATAGGCGGAGGTGCGGCCCGGCAGTTCGGTGGTCAGCTCCACCTGCTGCGGCTGCACCGTCACCACCGCCACCTCCGGGACCGGAGGCGGCGCAGCTTGCTTTTGCTGGTTACAGCCGCCAAGCAGGAGGCTCCCAGAAAGAACCATCAGGAATGCGGTCAGCATGAGCGCTTCATTGAATCTCTTGTTCACTTGCATCCGAAACCTCCAGAGTATCCGATTTAGATGAACGTGTTGGGTAGAACGAAGCAGAATCCAAGGTCATTCATCAAGCAGTCCTTTAAAGAGAATATTCAAAACGGTGTCCGGGTCTTCCGGGTAGGGATGGAGCTCGGGCTCATCGAGCCAGACTAAGAGAAACGCGTTGGTAATACTGTCGAGAGCGACCGCCAGGTGGTATGGGTCGGCGACCCGCTTGAAACGCCCGACCTGCATCGCACTCTCAAAGACGGAGGCGAAGCTTTTCATGAACTCGCGTCGCCGTTGCTGGATGTCGGCATCGAAACCGGCCAGGACATTGAAGCGTGCTCCATGGGTCTCTGCAAAGTAGAGACGGATCATGGGGAGATTGGCACGAAAAACCTCGCCTTTAGCCCTGACGTAGTTTCGCAGTTTTTGAACTTCATCAACCGGTTCTTCAATCGCTTTGGTGAGCGCTTCGTGGAACAGGTAGAACTTCTCCAGGATAAGCGCCTTGTAAAGGTCCTCCTTGTTCCGGAAGAATCTGTAAAGCGTACCGATGGCAAACTCGGCCTTCTCTGCGATCTCGTGCATAGAGACTTTGCGGTATCCCTTCTTTGAAAAGAGCTCAAGTGCGGCGGCCAGCATCTCTTTGCGCTGCACCATCTTCTGTCTTTCCCGCCTTGGGAGCTTCTTCTCTTCCATCCTTCCACCTCCGCAACTGCAATATTCTTCCAAAATATGAATCCGACGTCGGAATATATAAGACTACGTCGTATTGTAAAGAAAAAAGTAGGGATTCAGCAGGGCCCCTCCGAGCTTGACCGATCTCACTCTTTATCCTATAATAGAAGTCATGTTTTATTAAGATCAGGGTTGGGGAGAAGAGGATGAGGCTGACGTGCCGTAGTGAATATGCTCTGCTGGCTTTGGTTTACCTGGCGCGAAGTCAGAAGGATGAATACGTTTCGGTGCAGACTATTGCGGCGGCCCAGGGGATACCTCCGAAGTTTCTGGAACAGATCCTGCTGACACTCAGACTCGCCAAGTACCTGCATAGTTCGAAGGGGAAAAAAGGGGGGTTTTGCCTGGCGAAACCACCCGAAAAGATTTCGCTGGCCGAGATCGTACGGCTTTTTGACGGGGCACTGGCCCCAACGGACTCAGCCAGCAAGTATTTCTATGACTCCACGCCCATTGAAAAAGAAAAGAAGCTGATTGCCGTCCTGAGGGAGGTGCGAGACTACATCGCCGAAATCATGGAGAAGACGACTGTGGCCGATGTGGCTTGAATTTTTTTTGAACTATAAAACTATAATTCCTATAGGATTAATCATATTAGAATCAAAGTGATTGCCATTTTCTTGGGCTGAGAGGGTGACAGCTGGAGGGGGGACCGGTCATTGGCCCGAGCCTGATTCATTAAGGTTGGACCACAAGGCTTGAGGGTCTTGAGGAACGGTTTATGCAATATGAGATCATCGAGAACGGAGGATTGAGGGAAATGAAGCGGAAGCGGTTGGTTGGTCTAAGTCTGGTGGTTGTGTTGGTTGCTGCGATTGCATTGTCCGGTCCGGTGGCGGCACAGGACAAGGCGACGGAAAAGAAGCCTGAACTGAAGGGTACGATAAGGATCTCCGGCGCCTGGGCCCTCTATCCCATGGTCGTCAAATGGGCGGAGGAGTTTGAAAAAGCCAATCCCGGCGTCAGGATCGATATTTCGGCTGGCGGTGCAGGCAAGGGCGCAGCCGATGCACTGGCTGGTCTAGTGGATCTCGGTATGGTTTCCCGGGAAATTAAGCCGGAGGAGATTCAAAAGGGTGGTTTCTTTGCCCCCGTGGTCAAGGATGCGGTCGTACCGGTCATTAACGCGGGCAATCCGGCCCTCCGAAAGGGCCTGGCTGAGAAAGGCATGAAGAAGCAGGACTCTATCGATCTATGGATCGATGAAAAGGCAGTCACATGGGGTGATATCGCCGGATGCGACGTCAAGGACAAGGTGCAGGTCTACACCCGGTCCGATGCCTGTGGGGCGTCAGAAACCTGGGCAAAATATCTGGGCAACAAGAACCAGGAAGACCTGAAGGGAGTTGGGGTCTACGGCGACCCGGGACTGGCTGAAGCCGTAAGGAAGGATGTTCTGGGAATCGGTTACAACAATCTCAACTACGCTTTCGACACCAAGACGGGTCTTCCCAATGCCGGGCTGTTCGTGGTTCCCATCGACGTCAACGAAAACGGCAAGATTGATCCCGAGGAGGACCTGCAAACGAAGAAGAAGGCCATCGATTCTATCATGGCCGGGGTCTATCCTTCACCCCCTGCACGCGATCTCTATTTGTTGACCAAGGACAGCTTCAAGGGTGTTTCGAAGGAATTTGTGAAATGGATCCTGACCGACGGCCAGAAGTTTGTCGACGAAGCCGGCTACATCCAGCTGTCGGCCAAGCAAATTGATAACGCTTTAGAGAAACTGGCAAAATGATGGAGCGCTATTTCAAAGACAGATTTGCCGCACTGGTGGTCAGGCTACTGGCTGTTTCGTCGAGTGTCCTGATCCTGATCATGGTGGTTGGGCTTTTCCTCAAGTCGAAACCGCTCCTGGCGGACAAGGCCCTTTCGCAGGTCCTTTTTTCATCCGCCTGGAACCCCATGAACGGCAAGTTCGGGCTGTTTCCATTTATCGTCAGCACGCTTGAGGTGACAGCGATCGCCATGTTGTTTGCCATCCCGATCTGTCTCTTAAGCGCGATTTTCCTGTCTGAATATGCCCCGCGGAACGTTCGCGAGTTCGTCAGTCCGGTCATCGATTTGCTGGCCGGAATTCCCCCTGTGATCTACGGGCTCTGGGGAGTCATTGTCATTGTGCCTCTGGTCAGGATCGTGGGCAGCTGGCTGGGAAAAGCGACAACGGGGTACAGCCTGCTGGCCGGAGGCATTATCCTGTCGATCATGGTTTTTCCGATCATCATCTCTGTGATAACGGAGGTCCTGAGGGCGGTGCCGATGGAATTGCGGGAAACCTCCCTGGCCCTGGGAGCAACAAGGTGGGAGACCACGGTCCACGTGGTTCTAAAAACCGCGTTGCGCGGCATTATCGCAGCGATAGTGCTCGGGTTTTCACGGGCCTTCGGAGAAACCATGGCCGTGTTGATGGTTGTGGGGAACGTGGCGAGGGTACCGAATTCTCTCTTTTCACCCGCATATCCGCTCCCGGCGCTTATCGCCAACAACTACGGGGAAATGATGTCGATCCCGCTTTATGATTCCGCCCTGATGCTGGCCGCATTGTTTCTTCTTGTGGTCGTGGGGATCTTCAATGTGATAGCCCATGTTGCCCTGTTCAGGCTCCAGACGGGAGGCCAACATGCATAGAAGGAAGCTGCTGGAATCCCTGTTCAAGGTCCTCATGATCAGCTCTCTTGCCGCGGTTATTTTGAGCCTGATCATGATCATTGCCGTGATCGTGTATCGCGGCGCCCCCTCGCTCACTCTGTCGATGCTGACTCAAGTTCCGAGGGGTGGATATTACTTGGGGAAAGAAGGCGGGATATTCAATGCCATTGTCGGATCGCTGTACCTTGGCCTGGGGTCGACGCTTCTAGCCTTCGTCCTGAGTCTTCCGATTGCCCTGGCCCTGCAGCGAGAGTATTCCGGGCCGACCTTTACCCGCTTCATCAGGCTGGGTCTCGATGTGCTGTGGGGAATACCGTCCATAGTCTACGGCGCATTTGGGTTTGTGATCATGCTTTATTTCGGGGTGCGCGTTTCTTTGCTTGGCGGGATCATCGCTCTCACCCTCCTCGTTCTTCCAATTATGACAAGACCGATGGAGGAAGTCATCAGCATGGTCCCAAGAGAGCTCAAGGAGGTATCATTTGCGCTGGGAGCAACTCGTTTGGAAACAACAATTAGAGTAGTGCTGAAACAGGCACTTCCGGGGATTTTCACCGCAGTACTCCTCGCTTTCGGCCGGGGTATCGGCGACGCCGCCTCTGTTCTTTTCACAGCCGGCTACACCGACCGTTTGCCAACCTCCCTTTCCGATCCGGTGGCGTCTCTTCCCCTGGCCATTTTCTTTCAACTGGCGACCCCCTTTGTCGAGGTTCAAGAGCGGGCATATGCCGCTGCGGTGGTTTTACTGGTGATTGTCCTTTTGGTCAGCCTGATATCCAGGTGGCTGGCCAGGGGACTTAGCAAGCATATTGTGAGGTGAATCGGCCATGACCCACATCAGTATCAGGAATCTTAATGTCGAATACGGTAGCCATCATGCTCTCAAGAATATTACGGTGGATATTCCTGACGGAGGGACTACGGCGATCATAGGCCCATCGGGCTGTGGAAAGACAACCCTGCTTAAGAGCATCAACCGGCTGATCGAACTGAATGATGAGATAACCGTTCGAGGGAAAGTGCTCATAGACAATGTGGACATCTATGACTCGAAAGCGGACCTGCTTTCTCTCAGGAAGAAGATCGGGTTCCTGTCACAAAAACCCTATCCCCTTCCCATGTCCATCTACAACAATGTCACTTATGGGCCCAGGATCCATCGGACCGACAGCAGCGCGATCCAGTCTCAGCTGGCCGAGGTTCAGAAACACTGTCCCCTGCCCGAGAATGGATCGGCGCCGTTCAACTCGAACAAAAACAAGAACGGCAAGTATGACCACTTTGTTGAGTACTATCTCCGCCTGGCTGGTCTGTGGGGTGAAGTCAAGGATCGACTGCATCATCCGGCAAATCGTCTCTCCGTCGGCCAGCAGCAGCGGCTGGCCCTGGCGAGAGCCATCGCCGTCGGACCGGACGTGATTCTTGCTGATGAACCCACATCGGCGCTCGATCCCACTTCAGCTCGACTCATCGAGGAGCAGTTTCAGCGCCTCAAGCAGAACTTCTCGATCATCCTGGTGACTCACTCTCTTCAACAGGCGATGCGACTGGCCGACTATGTTATCTTTCTCTATTTCGGGGAAGTGATTGAGCATGGTCCTGCCAGGGTCGTTTTTGAGCAACCGGAGGAGAAGGTGACAAGGGAATTCATCGCCAGTGGTTTCGGAGAAGGATCGCCATGAAAAGACTGCATTCGAGGCTCTTGTTGTCCGTCACGGCGAAGGGTCCTCCGCTGATCCTGCTCTTTCCCTTGCATCGGCAGGAATCCGTAGCCTCGACGCATTGGTGCTACCGGCTGATTCCGCCGGAAGGACGGTCGTTTGACCCTATCCTCCGGCGGACCATCCTGAATGCCGACAAGACCCTGCCCGGCGGCACTACGCTTCCATCCGCCGGCAGGTCAGGGGCCCAGATACCGGGCATAAAGGCTTCTCGCTTTTGTTTCGTCGGTTGTACCCATGACGATGGCCCTGCCATCCGCGAAAACGACCATTTCCGCATCATCGGTTTGAAAACGCAGCACCAGGCCGCTTTGCACAACTCGCCCCGCCTGTTCCAACCGCGCGCTGAGCGCTTTCAGATCCAGTGAGGCCGCCGGCGGCGTCACCTGCACCGAATTGCGACCACAAAGAACGGTCGTCCACGTAGTCCTTTGGGCCTTCAGAAACTCAAAACCCCTCAAACCGCAGCAGGAACAGCCCTCCGCTTTTTCCACTTTGAATGAGTTGAATGTGCCGTCCCAGGGATTGATGGAAACCAGGCGCTGTTCGGGCGGAGGCGAACCCACCAGGAGCCGGAGAACGGCCGTGGCCTGCCATGATGCGATGATCGCAGCGGTGGCATTCAGCACCCCGCTCGTGTCACAAGTGGGGAAACTCCCGGGCTCGGGTGGAACCGGCATCAGGCACCTCAGGCAAGGCCCTTTGCCCGGCAGGACCAACAGGGTAACCCCTTCCGTTCCGATCACCCCGCCATAAACCCAGGGTTTTTCGTGCTTTATGCAGGCATCATTGAGAAGATAGCGCGTCTCGAAATTGTCCGTAGCGTCCACCACTGCATCCACATCCTGGATGAGTGATTCGACATTGCGAGGGGTCACATCGACTGCATCCGCCTTGATCACGATCGACGAGTTGATGCTTCGAAGTCGTTTGGCCGCCGCTTCGGCTTTAGATGCCCTGGAAAAGGCATCCTGCTCGGTGAAGGCGATCTGGCGGTGGAGGTTGGTCAGTTCCACAAGGTCCCGGTCGACAATATGCATCCTCCCCACCCCGGCCCGTGCCAGAAGCTCTGCCTGCATACAGCCCAGGGCACCGCAGCCGACAATCAAAACCGAACTCGCGCCAAGCCTCTGCTGGCCCTCTTTGCCGATTTCCGGAAGGACCTCCTGCCGGGCATATCGGCTCGCCTGCATTCTCGTTTCTCTGTTGTCATCCATTTGGTGCAACCTGCTCAGTTCTGAATTGCCGATATATCATTATCACATAAAATGGACTTTATTTCAGACACTTGGAAGTATTTGGAGACGGACAAGTCCATTTTTCGTTGAAATATCGACAAAAAGCATAGACTACCGTGGAAGCGCCCCGGGCGGCACAAGCCTCGTCACTTCAGAGTTACCGCTACCCCAGAAAGCCTTTCACTTTTATGTCTTCCGGAAATGGGAACACTTTGCGGTATTCGGAGATGAGAATTTGATAATTGCCGACACTTCGCAGCATGCGTTTCTGTTCCGCCTCGTCGAGAGTCTTGATGATCTTTCCCGGAGAGCCCATGACCAGTGACCCCGGCGGGATCACGAAACCCGGAGTGACCAGGGCCCCGGCCGCAACCAGTGACCCCTTCCCGATCTTCGCCCCGTCCATGACGATAGCGCCCATACCGATCATACATTCATCTTCGACAATGCAGCCGTGAACGATCGCCCCATGACCAATGGTGACGCGATCACCGATTTCAAGGGGAAAGTCGACCGGTGTGCCGTGCAGGACAGCGCTGTCCTGAACATTGGTCTCACAGCCGATCCGGATATAGTGCTCATCGCCCCGGACCACGCTGTTGAACCAGACGCTGCTCCGCTTTCCGATCACCACATCCCCGATGACCCAGGCTCCCGGGGCAATGAACACCTCCTCTTCAAGCTTCGGATGAATATTGTTGTACGGCAAGATATTGGCCATTGTCTCTTCTCCTGTCATCTCCCAAGATAGAACGAACCGCGCCAGTCGGGCCACAGGGATTAGTGGCGCTTCAGCTCAAGCATGTCCGCTATCGCATCGGCGGCAAATGCAACGAATCTTTGAAACGCCTCAGCCTGAAGCTGCTCCCCTCGACCCGGTGCCGGCACATCATCAGGGGGAACAATCAAGTGGGGGGCGTTTCGGAGTTCCGGTCTAGGCGCAACCTCGAATTCCGGTTCGAAGTTGTCGCTGAAATACTTTTCTTGAAAAGTCGCAAACTTGAGGGCGTGTGCCGTCGCATCCAGGACGGCCACTCGATCTTCGGGCACCTTTTTCTCCTGAACGGCTCGCCGAATGCCGGCAAGGGACTCACCCCCCTGAGTGCAGGCAATATGGCCATTGCGATTGGCCGAGAGCATGCCGTCCATGATCTCCTGTTCGCTCACCTCAACCACCTGGACGGCATCCGCTCCAGCCAGCTCGCGATATTGCTCTACCAGGTGAATGACCCGCGGCATGGAAACCGGGTTTCCGATCATCGCCGCCTGGGCCACACTCGGCCGCACGAGCACCGGACGAAATTGCCGAAGCCGCGTCAAGGGTTCAAGATAGTAAAGAAAAACCGGATTCGCGTGCTCGGACTGAACTCCGATGATCATCGGCAGTGCTGTGATGATTCCCAGGTCATGAAGCTTCAAGAAGCCCTGGATAACGGCCGTTATGTTTCCGGCATTCCCGATCGGCAACACCACAACAAGGTCGCTCACATCGAAATCAAATGCCTGAGCAATTTCGTAGCTGTACGATTCCTGCCCCAGGATGCGCCATGCGTTCTTCGAATTCATCAACGCCACGACAAAGTTTTCCGAAAGGTATTCCACAACCTTCATACAATCATCGAATACACCGGGAATCTCTATCACCTTGGCCCCGCTGCCAAGGGGCTGCCCCAGTTGTTGCGGAGTGACTTTGCCGTGAGGCAGAAGCACGGCCGACTTCACCCCTCCGGGCAGATAGGAAGCATACAGCGCCGCTGCAGCGGAAGTATCCCCCGTTGAAGCACAAATCGCCAGAACATCCGAGAGGCCGTGGTTCTTGATCAGGGTGTTGAGATAGCTGAAGGCACTCGCCATACCACGGTCTTTGAAGGATGCGCTGGGGTTTTGACCGTCGTTCTTGAAATAAAACGGTATGCCGGCCCAGCGGGCAAGGTTTTCATTCGCGGCCACAACCGGGGTGTGACCCTCCCCGAGGTAGATGACGGTTTCCAGGGGAATGACCGAGCCAATGAGTTCATGGTAGCGATAGATCCCCTTGATTGCCGGCAGGTTAAGCATTCTGCGATAGTCGAAAATCCTTCGCCACAACGGGCCGGGAATGGATCGCAGGCGCTCCCATACCTCGTCTTTGATCATGAGCACACTCTTGCACTCCGGGCAAACATAAAGCAGTTTCTCTATTCCATAGGTTCCCCTGCAGTGGATGCATTGATAGACATATCTGCCGCCCTGTTTGGGAATCACATAAGGCTGCATCTCCGGCGGGAATTCATCAATTTTCATCACTCCATACTCCCTATGGGCTGCCCGGATCGAGTCCGGAAGCTCAACCCGTCTAATAATCATGTCCCCACAGGACCCGAGGGAAGGCCCCTCAAAAAAACCTCCACAGGCTCTCCGCCCTCTACATTATCCCCTTTGGACCTCGTGCAGGAATAACGAATCCGCGCTGAGCTGCCGCCATTGCCGGGCAACTGTCCCCATTCTACCGCACGGGGACGCTCCATGGAAACGGATTATTCGGCATATTGCGGTTTGGATGTTGATCAAGCGGTGTTCCCGCACGGTTGCGTTGTGCGGCAAGCAAAGGCATTACCGGCACGGAGGACCGCCGGTTTGCTATAACGGTACAAGGGTTGACTCAACCGCCAACAGTTTTTGCCGTCCCCGTGGACATGGTGTATAAATGAAAGTGGACAAACGGAAACATCGCTGAAAGAGGGGTACACTCTCTGCGATGTCTTCCGGAAAGAAAACCGGGTTATCCGCACTCATCCGTTCGCCGCCCTCAAGACAATGGGCGGCAGGGGAGCATGGACACGGTCCAGGTCTCTACTCCTCGATTTCTCACAAAGGAGTTCAGTCATGCTCAAGGCAAAGGATATCATGAAAAGGGAGTTGATCACGGTATCGCCTGAAACCCGTATTACGGATGCCGCGAAGGTCCTGCTCGACAACCACATCAACGGACTGCCGGTTGTGGATGAAAACGGCAATCTGGTGGGGATCATCTGCCAAAGCGATCTGGTGGCTCAACAGAAGACACTGCCTCTTCCATCCTTCTTCAACCTTTTGGATGGCCTGATCCCCTTGGTTTCGCCCAAGAGCTATGAAAAGGAGGTGCGCAAGATTGCCGCTGCAACCGTTTCGGAGGCGATGAGCACCAATCCCGTGACCGTGAGCCCGGAGACGAGCCTGGAAGAGATCGCTACGTTGATGGTAACCAGGGGCTTTCATACTCTGCCTGTTCAGGAGCAAACCAACCTGGTGGGTATTATCGGGAAAGAGGATGTACTTCGAACACTCATCGAGCAACAGCCGTCTTGAACCCATCCTGCCGGGAATGCTGGAAGAAAGAGATAGGAGATAACCGAGGAGAATGCTATGGCGGACCAACTGATTCCTGTCCCGGAATCCTGGGCGAAGTCAGCCTGGGTGAACAGCGAGACCTACCAGCAGATGTATGAGCATTCAATCAAAGATCCCGAAGGGTTCTGGGGAGAACAGGCCAAACGCCTCGACTGGTTCAAACCCTGGACCAAAGTAAAAGCGGGGTCATTCGAGGATGACATTCGCATCAAGTGGTTCATCGACGGTAAACTGAATGTCAGCTACAACTGCCTGGATCGTCACCTTGCCGATCGAGGAGATCGGATTGCCATCATTTGGGAAGGGGATGATCCCGCCGAAAGCCAAAGCATCACCTATCGCCGGCTGCATGAAGAGGTGTGCCGGTTTGCCAATGTGCTGAAGTCGATGGGACTTCGACGGGGTGACCGGGTCACCATCTATCTGCCGATGGTCCCGGAGCTTGTGGTCGCCATGCTCGCCTGCACACGCATCGGCGTTGTTCACTCGGTCGTATTTGGCGGTTTCTCACCCGAGTCTCTGGCGGGACGTATCCAGGACTGCCGGGGCCGGGTGGTCATCACCGCAGATGAAGGGCTGCGCGGTGGCAAGACTATCCCCTTGAAAATCAACACCGATGAAGCTGTCCGGAAATGCTCCGTTGTTGAGAAGGTGATTGTGGTGAAGCACACCGGTGCTCAAATCCCCTGGATACCCGGACGCGATATGGAGTGGGGCAGGCTCATGCGGGAAGCTTCCCCTGTCTGCCCGCCCGAGGAGATGGATGCCGAGGACCCGCTCTTCATCCTTTATACCTCCGGCTCTACAGGGAAGCCCAAGGGCGTGCTCCATACCACCGGAGGCTATCTGGCTTACACCTCGCTGACGCATCAGCACGTTTTCGACTATCATGACGGGGACATCTACTGGTGCACCGCAGACATCGGCTGGGTAACGGGGCACAGCTACATTGTCTACGGCCCCCTGGCCAATGGTGCAACAACCGTTATGTTCGAGGGAGTGCCCAATCACCCCGATTGGTCTCGTTTTTGGAGAGTGGTTGACAAACACAAGGTCAGTATCTTCTATACCGCCCCGACAGCCATTCGAGCACTGATGCGTCAGGGCGACGAGCTCGTGAAGAAGACCTCCCGGAAGTCATTGCGGCTTCTCGGTACGGTCGGGGAACCCATCAACCCGCAAGTTTGGCTCTGGTACTACGATGTCGTCGGGGAGAAACGTTGTCCCATTGTCGATACCTGGTGGCAGACGGAATCGGGTGGCATCCTGATCACCCCGCTTCCGGGAGCGACAGCACTCAAGCCGGGGTCCGCCACCTTGCCGTACTTCGGCCTGAAGCCGGCCATTATTGATCCGGAAGGCAACCGGATCGACGGGCCCGGAAAGGGTAATCTGGTGATTACCGATCCCTGGCCTGGAATGCTGCGAACCGTGTACGGCGATCATGAACGATTCAAAGAGACCTACTTTGGTGTTCACAAGGGGGTCTACTTTACCGGTGACGGAGCTCGCCGGGATGAGGATGGTTACTACTGGATCACGGGTCGTGTCGACGATGTCATCAATGTCTCGGGGCATCGCCTGGGAACAGCGGAGGTCGAAAGCGCTCTGGTTGCTCACCCCGCCATCGCGGAAGCGGCTGTGGTCGGATTTCCGCATGACCTCAAGGGCCAGGGCATCTATGCCTACGTGACTCTGAAAGCCGATCGACACCCTTCAAACGAATTGCGGCAAGAGCTCATCCAGTGGGTAAGAAAGGAAATCGGGCCGATCGCTTCACCCGACTTTATCCAGTGGTCACCCGGTTTACCCAAGACTCGATCGGGAAAAATCATGCGGCGGATTCTCCGTAGAATCGCCGCCAATCAGATTTCCGAACTGGGCGACACCAGTACGCTTGCTGAACCTGCTGTGGTCGAGAACCTCATCGAGCATCGCCGGGCGGTAGCCGCAGAATAGAAACCGCACCAAGGCCGAGCGGGAACCGCACCGTCAATCTTCCTCCGGCCTGCGTCCCGGCTCCAAAGCAGTCCACCGGGCCTTCGGACCGCTGTGCCAGGCATCACAGGTACAACATCCCTGTTCGAAGAAGGCCCTTGTTTGCAATGGCACCCATAGCATCCAGCGCAGTGATGGTTTCCACCCCCGCCCGGAAACTTCGTAAACACACCTCCCACATGGTTCCGCATCGCCTCCAGGCCTTGGTTATCCGGCCTCATCGCTTCCGCCCGGGGCGCCTCGCTTCAGGCCGAGCCGCATGAGGAGCACGCCAACACTGCCCAGCAATACTTCGCACACTGCGAGTACTGCCACATAGCACCCCAGCGCCGGCCCCGCGTGGCTGACGAGCCTGACACCCGCCACGCCGCCCACCCAGTTCCAGAAGGGCGAAATGGACCACGTGACAAAGACGCTGAGCGGCAGGGAGGTCAAAACGACCGCCGCCACACCGAACGCGTAACTGAAGGCTGCCCTGTTTCGCAAAGTTCGCGTGCTGAGACACGCCCACACGCCCACCAGGCAAAGGAGGATTAGGCCGATCAGAATGGTCAGGATGCTCATAGCATGAGTCTCACAACTCCGTAGAGATGGTTCTGACGTCGGCACTGCTCATCCCAGCCGCTCACGCCTGTTTCCACAACCGGCCGGCAACAACTGGACCGCATAACACCAAGCACAACCGGCGGCGCCAAACGGGCACCGAGTTTTATTTCGCGGGACCAATTTCCGCAAGAACACGTGGTTGCGCCGTCCAGTTGATGCTTTCGTTAGCCCATGGCTATGGTGTGAACATCTCCTGCAAAATTGCCAAAGCATGCGCAAGCGTAGATGGAGCGAGTCTCCCAGGTCTGCGTACAAGGCGATTGCGATAAACAATGCGAATCTGGTCAAGGACGTGGATGTCATGTCAACGATGGTCTGGAGGGGCTAACGGGAGCGGGATGAGCGGGACCCGACCGAAGGGAGTGTTTCCGCCCACAACCGAACATGCAACCACCTCACAAACCCTTGCCGGGACCGCTTTCGAACCATCGCCCGATGTGAAAGCTTCCGCAGGCATCCAGGCGATATTCGAGTGCCGGCTCTTTAGGCGGGGTATGTACCCAGGCTACCATTTTCGTCCACACTGCCGGGTCGGAAAGCACCGTGCATTCCACACTATTGAGCGGTGTAGGAAGGTCTGCTCCCTCAACGGGACCTTTTTCGAGTGTGGTGATTATCCGAGGGAAATGATGCCCTCTCTGAAAAACCGTCTGAAAATACCCGCATACGTCATGCCGGAGAAAGCCGGTATGGGGGTTGTGGCGGATGTCCGAGCCTTCCGGCTGATCAGTGCTGACCGGTTCTTTTCCGAGGTTCCACAGGACCATTGACTGCATCCCGGATTATTGTTGCAGAGAGTCGATTGCTCTCCTTGCCTTCTCTTTTAGTATTGCATACCGGGTGCTTTCATAGACTTTTTGAATCTCGATCACGTATTCCCTGGCATCTAATCGCACCAGTGCGTCAATGGCTGCACATTTCAGCATCTCCAAAGGGGGCATGACACCGGGCAGCCGGGCATCCGACGAGACCTTCAGGGGGGCATCGCGCAACAGTATTTGACCCAATAGTTCTTTTGTACGCGATTCTTCGGAGATTCCAGGCGGTGTTTCCGGCATCCCTATCTCCTGGATAGCTTCTTGGACGGAAACCCAGTCAACGGTCAGCGTCTTATCTTCGATCATGATCGCAATTCTCTCCAGGGCCGGGGGCGGATTTGCAGCGTTTTCAGGAGAGCCATGGACAACTGCATGTCCATAAACTAACATGGATGATATTGTCATCACTATGAATAGCATATTTTTTAACATACATGGCTCCTTTATATGATTAATAAATGATAACTATAGCTTTAACAGCTACGGGATAGTGTACCATTTATAAGCAAACTCGTCATTACTGTAAGGGATTATTGTAGATTTCACATCAAGGAGTGGACCTTTCTTATGGAAGGAACAACGGGATTTATCAGTCTTGTACTCTATCTCCCCGCGCATGTAATCTATGGCTTCGTCCATGTAGTTCATTCTGAACGGCTTCAGTTTTTTGCCTTTCATCATTCCATCAGGAAGTCTGGAGAAGGTGTCCGGCCATGGCCCCGTTCCGAAAGAGAGGTCATACAAATAAATCTTTCCTTCGTATGTCAGGAAATTGATGCAATGCCCGTCGTCTGGTGCAAAAAACTCGTAGGCCTTTTCGACCTGGTATTCGATGTCATCGTCTGTTGCTGAATCTCCCAGGTATTTCGGACAAGGATATTTGTTATCAACCTCCCGTATCCCCTGTTCAGGGCGAGTTGGTTCCTGATTGCCGATACCGGGCGAAAAAATGATCATGCTGCGCCATTTATACTCAGGTTTGGGAGCAGCATTTTTTAAAATATAACAACTGCGGGCAACGTGGACGCCCTGTGTACCACAGGCATCATAAAAGACTTCCATCATCCCTCCACACATCCCGCCCTTCTTGCACAAGATGTCCGGTGTGGTCCATCCTGGAATTCCATAACGAATCACACCGCTTGATGCGAAGCCGTTCAGGACCTCGTCGGCAATGGCTTTGTCATCATACGGCGCGGGAAGACCCTTACACCAATCCGTCGTCCATTTGACCAGATCAAGATAGACCGGAGAAGAAGATGGTTTTCTGTGCACCGTATAGATGACATGATCTGTCTGCCCGATGACCATCTCCTCCGATGACCCGATCTTGAACTTCCATTCCCATGACACGTTGCTGGTGTTTATGACATCGGGCAAAGCCTGCTGAGTCGTCATTGAAATCCAGTCGGATTCATCGCCGGAAAAAGTGACCACGGTAGGGGCAAACCCACCGAAGGTCCCCGTGGCCCATACAGTGGCCTCGGATGTTTCTCCCGATTCAACGCGCCATTTCACTCGGATGGTAAGAGGCCCACTTCCGCGAACATAGGCAGCGGGGTTGTTCAATGTGGTGTCATAATTGTACTCCGGCACAACAATAGGAGTTTGTGAGCACGCATCATACATGGTAATGGCAATAGAGCCTCCCGAATTGAAGAGAATCTGATAAGGCCGAATTCGGGGTAGATCTGCGGTGCCCCGTTCCGCAGCATTTTCTCGCGCCGACACATTGGCCGACAAACCGAACAGCAAAAGCATCAAGATCAAAACAGCCATTGTTCGCTTCATCAGAGTAGAATCCTCCATGCATTTACAGCCACCATAAGGACCTGCCACTAAACACCCTCTATCTTTCTGCGTCAGACAGGCCAGAGGGATCCCCAAAAGACCTCGGACGACAGGACCTCCAAATACACGGCCACAAAGATCGATAACGGTACTCCACCCATGAAAACCTCATTGGACTATGGACTTGAGCTGTTTTCTTATGCCCGACTGTCCAGTTTGTTCGGGGGCCGAAGGCCGGCGCAGGCCCATACGCGTCAACTTAAGGATATTCCGTATGGTACCAACTGGTTACATAACCGGGAAGTTACCCAAACGTCATTCCGGCATGTTGGCCGGAATCGAGGGTCTTGAGAGTCTTCTGGACCCCGGCTAAATGCCTGCCGGGGTGACGGTGCGTGTTGGCAGCCGGGATCCTATGTATTCGAAAGTACACTCGAATCCACTTAAATTAACGCGCATAGGCGCAGGCCGGCGTGCAGCCATCCTTTTGAAGGAGGAGGAGAACATCCTTCAACGGGAATGCGGCATCGCTCACCAACCCGGCACTGACGGCCCGGGTTAGAGAATGAGAATCTCTCACCATACAAAACGGGAAATCGCTCCGGTCAAGGGAATCAGGGTCCCGGCTGAAAAGCCGGACATCCAGGAAGGTCCCCAGACCGGGACTTTCAAGATACGGGAGCAGAGATTGCACAGGGGGTTCCTTTTTGGAAGCAACCCGGCGATATGTGGATCAATCTACCGCCAACAGCTGAGGGCCGGCCACACAGGTTGAGACAATACTCCTTACGGTTTCCGGCTAACATATCGGTTGCCCGCTGTCAACTGCTCATGTTCCTGCCAACCCTTGCCGCGCTTGACCGGCGACCTCCTTGGTCCTCCATTCTGCTCCTCAGTCCCCCTCTTGCGGAGCGGGACTTGACGGGTCGTCAGCCACGTCTGTTTGGGGTGCGGGGCGAAACTTCTGGCTGCGGTCATTGCCGCTGTCCGCGACATAGACCTTGCCCCTCGCATCCACCGCCACGCCTTGAGGAATAGCAAAATAACCGGCGGTTGCACCCTCTTCGCCCCATGTGGTGATAAACGTTCCGGATGCATCGAATTTTTGGATGCGGTAGTTGTCACTGTCCGCCACGAAAACGAAGCCTTCCTCGTCCACGGCTATGCCGGCCGGGACCTTGAATCGGCCCTGACTCGACCCCCATTCACCCCACATGGCGATGAAGGCGCCGGACGAATTGAATTTCTGGATGCGGTGGTTGCCGGAATCCGCCACATAGACATTCCCGCCCGCGTCCACGGCAATACCCATTGGTGAGAAAAACTGTCCCTGGTCCGTGCCTTCTTCACCCCACTGGATAATGAAGGCGCCGGACGAGCTGAATTTCTGGACGCGGTGGTTGTAGGTGTCCGCCACATAGACAAAGCCCTGCGCATCTACCGCAACACCGTAAGGTAAACAGAAGTTCCCAGGGCCGGCGCCGGCTTTGCCCCACTGGGTGAGGAAAGTGCCGGACGAATCAAATTTCTGAATGCGGTTGTTCTCGGTGTCCGCCACATAGAGAAAGCCTTTCTTGGTCACCGCAACGCCGCGGGGATATTGGAACCTTCCCTCGGAAACGCCCTTGGAGCCAAATACGGCAAGAAACTTGCCTTTCTTGGACTCGAACAGCTGAATACGGTGGTTGCCCGTATCCGCAACAATCACAAGGCCGTTGGCGTCCACCGCAATGCCGCACGGTTCGTTGAAATATCCCTTCTTGCTGTTTTGGCCCCAGGAGTCGACAAACCTGCCGGTCGACTTGAATTTTTGGATACGATTGTTGTTGGTATCCGCCACATAGACAAAACCTTCAGCGTTCACGGCCACGTCCTCGGGAAAGTAGAACTTCCCCCGGCCGGACCCCTCACGACCCCACATGCCGATGAAGTTGCCGTTCGAATCGAATTTCTGGATGCGGTGGTTGCCGTCTTCCGCGACATAGATATGGCCGAGCTCGTCCACCGCCAGGCCGCTTGGGCCGCTCAATTCGCCCTTACCGCTGCCGTACTGGCCCCACAAGGGTTTCTGCGGGTGCTCCAGCACATGGAAATCGAACGGGTGGGCGGGAGCAGGCCGGTGCCGGTAGACGTCAGGATCATCGCAGCCACACACCGGGATTTGGAACTGATGGTCCGTGATGGTCGCTTCCGTGAAGACCTGTGGTACCGTCTTCACGTCTTCCCTGTTGTCATCCCGCCGTTGCGCGACCATCGACAGGACATCCCGGCGCTGACCGATCACTTCCTGAAGGTCAAGGCCAGGGAGATGAACCTTCCCGCGGTCCCCTCTCTGCGGCCAGGGGCCATGGATCAGCTGCTGGCTTACGATTGGCCGGGGAATGTCCGGGAACTGCAGAACGTGATCGAACGGGCCCTCATCCTTCATCGCGGGGAGCCGCTGGAGTTTCCGGAGCTCGGGGTTTTCTCGTTGACGGAATCACGGCCAATGCCCACACACCAAGCCGGGCCCCTCCCGACCCTGGATCAAGTGGTGGGGGAACACATCCGGCATGTCCTCGATGTCACCAAAGGGAGGATCGAAGGCAGGGGCGGTGCCGCGGAAATCCTCGGCGTGCAGCACAACACCCTCAGAGCAAGATTGAAGAAGCTCGGTATTCCCTTCGGCCACAAAGCGGCACGCTGAATGGCAGCATGCCTGACGAAAAGACCGGAAGGAATTGAGACTCATTCCACAGTGAGCCTTCAAAAACAGCCTCGAAATCCAGGTCGAGGACGTGTACGGATACATGAGCGATGTGATCGAATACGATCTCGCGGTGAAACAACAGCCGCTTAGACCGTTTCAAGCAAGGCAGCCGCTTCCGGGACCCAGGAGCCAGATCACTTCCCCGTTCAAGGGGTTGATCCGCGCTGCCGGCAATTCGGGGCGGGTGCCTTCCAGCAAGGCTTTGACCACTTCTGCCTTTTCCCTCCCGGCCACCAGGAAGACAATTTGTCGTGCCCGATTGAGGACCGGGTAGGTCAAAGTGACCCGGCCAATGTTGGGTGTGCCCCCTTTGACGGCCATTGCCAGTCTGCTCTCGTCAGGCGCCGCGCCGGCATCGGGGAAAAGCGAAGCCGTGTGTCCGTCTTTTCCCACCCCAAGGAAGACCAGATCAAATATGGGGAATTCGCCTTCACCAAGCTGAAAGAAGCGCCTCAGCTCCAGTTCGTACGCTTCAGCCGCCTCTTCCGGAGGAAAGTCCCCTCTGATACAATGGATGTTCTCGTGCGGAAGGGGGAGAACATGCAGGAAATCTCTCCAGGCTGCACCGAAGTTGCTTTCCGGGTGATTTGCAGGAACACAGCGTTCATCGGCCCAGAAGAGATGGGTACGCTCCCAGGGGACTTCGCTCAGAGCCGGGGAAGCAGCGAGCAGTCGATACATTCCTCGCGGCGTGGAGCCTCCCGAGAGTGCGACCACAAAACGCCTCTTTTGTTCTACATGGGCACTCGCGGCGGACATGAATACTCCAGCCGCCCTGGCCGCCAGTTCATCGGCATCCGCGACGACGATCACCTCCGTTTTCGGCATGGCACAACCTCGTTTTGCCTCGTATTCGCCGGCGGCTCAGGACCTCTGCAATTCCAGCGCGGTCTGCGGCCCCCAACTGCCCGCCTGGTAAGGAAACAGCATTTGCCCCCGGCTGCCGCATGATTCGCACTTCTCCAGGATGGGTGAAAGAAACGCCCAGCTCAGCTCCACCGCATCCTGCCTCAAGAAGAGCATCTGGTCCCCGCGGATGGTATCGATCAGGACTTTTTCGTAGGCATCGAGCGCCGGACCAGTGTAGCTCTGGCGATAACGGAAATCCATGGTGACCGGTCGCAGCCTCAGCATGGCGCCGGGGTTCTTCGTCTGAAAAACCAAGCTGATCTTCTCCTCGGGATGGATGCCCAGGGTGAGCCGGTTCTCGCTGATCTCTTCTCCAAAAACGTTCCGGAAGATGGAATGGGGCACTTCCCGGAACCGGATGGTGATTTCCGAAAGCTTCTCGGCAAGCCTTTTTCCCGAAGTCAGCAAGAAGGGGACACCCTGCCAGCGCCAGTTGTCGACAAAGACTCGCATCGAGGCAAAGGTCGGAGTCAGGGAATCCGGCCGAACCCCGGGTTCTTCCCGATACCCTGGAAGCCTTTTGCCGTTGTTCACCCCCGGCCCGTACTGCCCGGAAACCAGATGGTCGTAGATGCTGTCCACGGGAAAGGGGCGCAGCGCCTTGAATACCTTGGCCTTTTCGTCCCGAACCCATTCGGTTTCAAAGCGCGGAGGCGCCTCCATGGCGGTCAGGGCAAGCAGCTGCATCATGTGATTCTGAAACATATCGCGCAGCACACCGGCCTCGTCATAGTAGCCGGCCCGGTTCTCCACCCCCAGCGTTTCCGCAGCCGTGATCGACACGGACTTGATGTATCTGCGGTTCCAGAGCGGTTCAAAGATGGAATTGGCAAAGCGAAAGATCAGGATGTTCTGTACGGTCTCTTTGGCAAGATAGTGGTCGATCCGAAAGATCTGGTGCTCTTCAAAGCATTCCCGAAGAGACCGGTCCAGCGCGATGGCCGTTTCCAGGTCCCGGCCAAAAGGTTTTTCCACCACCAGGCGCGACCATCCGCCGCCTTCCCGTCCTTCTTCGGCCAGACCCGCCTGACCGAGGCGGCGGGCAACGGCTTCATAAAGGACCGGGGGAATGGCGAGATAGAAGATTCGATTTCCCCCGGTTTTCGATGCCCTGTCGAGCTCCTCCAGGCAGGCGGCCAGTTCGGCAAAAGAGGTGATATCGTCGTAGTCGACGTGCTGATAGTGAAGGAGAGAGGCGAAGTCGTCCCACTGCGAGCCGTTCGAAGGTTCATCGGGTGGAAGCTCTTCTTTGAGCTTCGCACGGAATTCCTCACGGCCCATCGCCGTTCGGGCACATCCGACAATCCGAAGGGGATCAGGCAGCACACCGTTGCGGTATAGATTGAAGAGTGCCGGAACGAGCTTTCTCGCGGTCAGGTCCCCGGAAGCGCCAAAAATCACGATGGTGCATGGATCAAGAGACCCGGGGACAACACAGAGTCGGGGCGCAATCCCGAGGTCCTCAACGTCACACAAGGCCGTCACCGGTTCGGGCTGCTCTTCGGCCACGGTATTGTCGGAACTCATATTCTTTTCTTTCATGGGTGCTTACCTTTCTGTCTCTCCCCTGTGAACCACCACGGAATGCCCCCCGAATTCCCGGCGCAGGGCTGCAATCACACGGTCGCCAAAAGGGTCCCTCTGACGGGAACGAAACCGCTGGAAGAGCGAAATCGCCATCACCGGCACCGGGACCCCTGCTTCCACAGCCTGCTGCACCGTCCAGCGTCCCTCTCCGGAGTCTTCCACATACCCGGTGATTGCATCCAGGCTCGGGTCTTCTCTGAAGGCATTCTCGGCGAGCTCCAGCAACCACGACCGGACAACGCTTCCACGGTTCCAGAGGCGGGCAATGTCCCCGTGGTTCAGGGCTGCTGCATAGGGAGAGGCCTCCAGCAGCTGAAAGCCCTCGCCGTAGGCCTGCATCATGCCGTATTCGATGCCGTTGTGAACCATTTTCACAAAATGACCGGCACCGGCAGGCCCGCAGAAGAGGTAACCTTCGGGAGGGGCGAGGGTTTCAAACACGCTGAGCAGTCTCTCATAAATCGCCTTTTCCCCGCCAATCATGAGACAGTAACCGATCTTGAGGCCCCAGATGCCGCCGCTCACCCCGACGTCGAGAAAGTGAATACCCCGTTCCCCAAGGGATTTGCTGCGGCGCACGTCATCTTTGTAATAGGTGTTGGCCCCGTCGATCACGATATCTTCAGGATCGAGCAGCTCTTTGAGCTGTTCGATGTGCTCGTCGATGATTTCCCCAGCGGGCAACATCATCCAGACGATTCGAGGTGAAGGGAGCCGGTCGACCATCTGAGCGAGAGAAAAAGCCCCGATCGCCCCTTCTTCCACCAGCCGTTCGCTCTTGTCCGGCGAACGGTTGTAGGCCACTACCTCGTGACCGCCCTGGAGCAGCCGCCGTGCCATATTCATGCCCATGCGTCCTAGTCCGATCATGGCCAGTTTCATGGTTTTTCCTCCTCAGATGTCCTCGTTGTGGAGACCGGCTCGCCGCGGAATTGTCAGCTCTTCCTCTCTTCTCCCGGCAAGGCCTCGCCGAGGCCGACGGGAGGCTGTCAGCAACCCGGTTCTCCGGGACGGCCGCAGCAATTCTGTAAACTCGTGAGCTTTTTCCAATTATTGCGGAGCAGCAGCAGTATTTTCCGACTCCAGGGCTGCGGCCCCTGCAGGTTGGAAAGAAAAGCTCGCGGACTGGGACGGGTTTCCTTTTCCTGACACATGTGCTTCACCCTTCTTTGGGGCTTCCTGTTGATTGAGAAGCAGACGTATTGGTACGATTAGCACGAAAGCTTCTGCAAAACACACATTTTCCCCACAATCCCTTCACGTTTCATCCACACTCGTTTGCTACAAATAGCATGGCGGCGCTGGGGCGGAATCGGATGGTGATCGCTCTAACAGTGCGTGAAACTCTTCTTAAGAATCATCGGAGTGGAGGGAAACATGAACAACATAATGATACGGGTCCTCATGGGCATCTGTATTGTCGCGGGAATGATGCTTGGCGATCCTGCAAGGGCAGTGGGTGGCGTAACCGACCTGGATGCGTCTCGCCCTTCCATCAAGGTTTCACCTGCTTCCAGGGACTTCGGCGCAATGACGGTCGGCAAAACCGAATCTGCCAAATTCAGGATAAAGAATAAGGGCAAATCGATCCTGAGCATAGACGAAATTACCATCGAAGGCGCTGACGAAGGTGTTTTCTCGATGGTATCCGACGGCTGTTCGGGCCGGTCGCTCGAAGCTTCCCAAGGTTGTTCGGTGAAGGCTGCCTTTGCTCCTACGTCAATTGGTTCCAAATCAGCTCAGATGCAAATCCCCTACAGGATTTCCGAGTCATCCACCATAGGAGTCAACCTGAGCGGTGTCGGAGTAGCCGGCAAATGCAAGTCGTACACCCAGAAAGGCGGGACTGTCACAAAAAGCGACCAGAGCTATTGTGGAAAACATACGGATGAATCGGCTGTCAAAGTGACGGATTCCGGCATCTTCAATCTGGCCGATTCGGTAGTCACCAGCAGCGGTGACACGTCTTCCCCCGACGACAGCAGTTTTTACGGCCTCAATGCCGGTGTTCTGGCTACTTCAGGCAGTACGATCGATTTCTCAAATTGCGGGGTAAACACCACGGGAACGGGGGCCAATGGCGTCTTTGCAACCGGCAGCGGAACATCGATTACTCTCACCAATGTCACCATCCATTGCACGGGCCAGTTGGGTCACGGTGTGGACGCAACCCTGGACGGTACGTTGACCCTTAACGATGTGGATATCAACACGACCGGGGCCAATGCCGCCGCCATCGCAACGGACCGCGGCGGGGGAACCATAACCGTTTCCGGTGGGTCCATGACCACATCCGGAGCCGATTCGCCCGGCATTTACTCGACGGGGGCGGTTACCGTTTCCGGTGCATCGATCAAGGCCACCGGCTCGGAGGGCGCCGTGATCGAGGGGGAGAACTCCATAACCTTGATGAACACCACGCTCACAGGCGAGAAGAAACGGGGGGTCATGATCTATCAGAGCATGTCCGGTGACGCAGAGGGCATCGAAGGGACCTTTGCGATGACCGGCGGCTCACTCTCAGCGACTATCGGCCCTCTTTTCTATGTCACGAATTCAACTGGAATAATCACCCTTACGGGAGTAACCGTCAGCGCAGGTTCGGGAACTCTGGTGAATGCCGCTGCCGGCGACTGGGGCACTCCGGGTTCAAACGGAGGCAAGGCGATCTTCACGGCCGACGGCCAAACGCTGACCGGGGACCTGATCACCGACCGTATCAGCTCCATCAAGGCCACCCTGAAGAACGGCACAAGCCTGACGGGCTATATCAATAAGGCGGCCCTGACCCTCGATGCAACCAGTTCATGGCATGTTACGGAGAATTCGACCCTGACGATCCTGGCAGACCAAAGTGCACTCTCAGACGATACGATCACCAACATATACGGCTATGGACACACCGTTTACTACAATGCGAACCTTGAGGAGAACAGCTGGCTCGACAGCAAGACCTACCACCTGAACGGTGGTGGCTATCTGACTCCGAAATAGCCTCCGGTACCAGCGTTGGCGTGAACCTTGCGGAGGTCCAGTGTGCCACCAAGTGGTTCCATTGCGGGCAACATCATCCAAACGATTCGAGGTGAAGGGAGACGGTCGACCATCTGAGCGAGAGAAAGCCCCGCTCGCCCCTTCTTCCAACAATCGTTCGGTCTTCTCCGGCGAACGGTTGTGGGCCACCACACTGCACACCCGCACCGCATAGAACGGTAATGGGCGCTTCCAGTGAATGTCATCACGCTGACTGTAACGACCTCTTTTTCTGATGGTCCGTGTACCGGCAGGTCACTTCTTGACCGCTATAGAAGATGATCCGTGTTTGGGCTATCGGAGCCGAGGCAACGTATCCGGCAAGATGTTCAGCCAAGACTCGAGATTGCCCGGGTACTTTCCCGCTGGTCACCCGAGCCACAAGACCCTTTGGGTGTTTCTTTAAGAAACCGGCTTGCCTTTTGAGATTGGCGGTGTATAGTTGCGCTCACGTTGTTTGAGACCCCGGCAGGAATGGTTTTGCGGACCGCTTTTGGTATTCCCTGCCTTCAGGCATCATCGTTCACTGACCTTTTGCCCAGAGTGAGCTTTCCTTTTACGGCAGCACGTCTGGTTGGCGGCGATGTTTCAGGCCCGTCGTCTCAGCTGTGCTGCAACCGCAAGCGCCTTCGCGGCGTGGATTGGCTCCTGCAGCCTTAATGCTTCAACCTTCAACCGCGTTTGCATCTCGGACCGGTCGCGATATTGCTTTGTGCGGCAAGATTCATATATGCTGGCTGTGCCGGCTGGACAAGTGTCCTCGATTTTGGCGACGGGAGTCCGGTCTGGACTGTGAAACGATGAGGATATTTCCTTTTTATGTCAGATGTTGCGGCTCGCGACCTTGATATCACCGGGATCAGCCATGTGATCAATTTCGATCTGCCTCGATCCGCGAAAGACTATGCCAACCGCATCGGGCGTACGGGTCGCAACGGGGAATCGGGGATTGCGATCTCCTTCACGTCCCAGGCCGAACTCACCTACCTTGACCGCATCGAACGCTACATCGGACAGGCCCTTATCATGCAGGTCATTCCAGGCCTCGATCCCGCTCAACCTCTCAACCGGATGAGCAGTGGACGAAGCAGCGATCTCCGGTCATACTCAGGCGGTGGAAACTCTGTATCAAGCGGCAAAAGCGTGCCTCGATCCTTCGGCCCAAGGGTTGCCAGCGGTGCCGGCAGGCATTTTGGAAACGGCAAGGGCCGCCTGGAAAAGTGGGAACGATGCTGAAAAGCTTGGTCTTCTTTGATGACTTTGAGAAAAAAAGGAGCAGTTATGAACATTTACGTAGGGAATTTATCTTTCAAGACCACTGAGGACGAGTTGCAGAAAGAATTTGAGAGTTTTGGCGAAGTCGGTTCAGTCAATATCGTCAAGGACCAATATACAGGCAGGTCCCGAGGTTTTGCATTCGTCGAAATGGAACAAAGAGACCAGGCTTTGGCAGCGATTGCCGGGCTGAATGGTAAAGAACTCGCCGGCCAGACCCTCAAAGTGAATGAAGCAAAACCTCGTGAGCCTCGTACCGGTCAAAGAGGAAGCGGCGGTCGAGGTGGGACCGGTTTCCGCTCAGGTGGCCGGCCAGGTGGCGGCAAGCGCCCATACTGAAAACCGCCCTATCAGTCTGCAAGCAACACGAGGCAGACCGGTTTGTTGGCAACGCTAAGGAAACCTGCTGAAATCGTCCGGGAACGGGTCCAACCATGACTCGTCGGACAAACCAAAAGGCAGCGACGCTGTAAGTTCCAGGACCATACTTGTGTCCAGGTACCCGGGTGCGGTGTATTCATCGAAGATAGGCAGCCCGTGTAGGCTATGCCTGCTGATGAGATAGCCCCTCAGTATTTGGATCATTCAATACATTGCAGAACTTCTCGTGGAGATAGCGATCCGATGAGGCTGCTTTTGGTGTTTCCGAAGAGTGAGAGTGGGTATTGGGGCAAGGTTCGAAATGGAAAGGCAGGTCTGGTGGCCCTGGGATTGCCAACCGTGGCGGGGCTTACGCCATCGAACTGGGATGTTCTTATCCACGACTCGCGTGTAAGCCCTCTCGATTACGAGCAGAAGGTTGATCTGGTGGGCATCACCGGCTATACAGCGGAGATTCCCAGTACCTATGCGATTGCCGATCAGTTCAGAAAAAGGGGTATTCCGGTGGTCCTGGGTGGTGTGCACGTCAGCGCGAGACCGGAAGAAGCCCTCCAACACGCCGACGCTGTTGTTATCGGCGAGGCGGAAGGCGTATGGCAACGTCTCCTCACCGATCTTGAATCGGGAACGTTGCAGACCACGTATCATGCTGACGGCCTCTGCACCATGGAGAAGATGAAAATACCCCGGCGGGGGCTTCTCAATAGGGATATGTACACAACCTATTATACTGTTCAAGCCACCCGCGGTTGTCCTTACGATTGTGATTACTGTGCCGTCACGGGTGTGTTTGGGCGCAAGTTCCGGATGCGCCCGGTTGCTGAAGTGATGGATGAAATTCGGGCATTCACCTCGAGGGATTTCTTATTTGCCGACGATAATATCTGCGGCCAGCCTGATTATGCAAAAGAGTTGTTCAGGGCATTGATTCCCCTGAAGAAAAAATGGGGTGGCCAAACCTCTATCACCTTTGCCAAGGACGACGAGCTTCTGCGACTGTATGCAAAGAGTGGCGGCCGATATGCCTTTATCGGCCTTGAAAGCCTTTCTCAGAAGAATCTGCAAGACGTCAATAAGCCCTGGAGCAAGTCCAAAGATTATCAAGCCGCTATCCGCAAGATCCATGATGCGGGCATTAATATTGTTGGCAGTTTCATCCTCGGGCTCGATCACGACGACCCATCCGTTTTTCGGCAGACCCTTGACTTTGTGTTGAAAAACCGCATCGCTGCAGCCCAATATCATATCCTCACGCCTTTTCCCGGCACCCGCCTCTATGATCGGATGGAGAAGGATAAACGCGTTATGGAGAGGGACTGGTCAAAGTATCATACCAGCGATGTGGTGTTTCAGCCGAGCAACATGACTGCACAGGAATTGCAGAACGGCTATAATTGGATTTTTCGGGAGACTTACACCTTTCCCAATATTCTGAAGCGGGTATTCCGTAGCTGGCGGGGCATCCCTTTTCGGGCCGCCGTTAATCTGAGTTATCGGAAAAAGTCCCTGCAAACGCCGATGCCTCCCAAAGACCTGGTTACCCCTTCCTGACGTGTGCCATTGTCTGTGACTGTTTCCTGTTTACTTGAGAGGCCGTCTGAGAATTGGTCCGGCGGGCGCGGATTAACCGCGCCCCTACACCTCGTGGCCATCCGTAACATAGGGGTTCGATGGGACACCGAACAGGTAGCATTACGCAATTCTCAGACGGCTTCTGAGAGAACAACCACCCGCACCGGCCCTTCGGGACTGCTGGAAATAAAAAAGGCCGGAGCCTTTACACTCCGGCCGATACTCTTGCGGGTTGGAACTGAGCTTGGCTCCGCCTAAAGCTTTCTCACATTAGTCGCTTGAGGCCCTTTGACGCCTTTTTCCTCAACAAAGCTTACCCGGTCACCTTCACTCAGTGATTTGAATCCTTCCCCCTGGATTGCCGAGTGATGAACAAACACATCGTGCCCGCTGTCGGTTTCGATAAAACCGAAGCCCTTGCTGTCATTGAACCATTTTACTTTGCCTTCCGACATTCTCTTGATCCTTTGCTGAATTTGTATTTTCCACTACTTGCTGGTGCTGCACTCCAAGCACCTGCTGCTTGGAGCTGGTTGAAAGCGGAACGCTTCCTAAGTGCCGGTACAGCCGGGCTCAAGTTGTAAGGGCAACCGGCAGGTCGCCCTTACTGCTTAAGGATTTCCACCGTGCTGTACTAATTAATACCTTGGCCGGCGTTGTGAACGTTTGGCCGGTGGTTTCGCCTGGCTGAGCTTAACGAATTGGTCTTTGAGTTTGGTCCCATTCAGGGCTTTCATAGCTTTGTCCGCCTCCGAATTGTTGGGCATCTCGACGAATCCAAACCCTCTTGACCGCCCAGAGGACCTTTCCTTAACAATGTTCACGCCAGACAATTCTCCGAACTGGGAAAAGAGGGCTCTCAAGTCATCTTCCGTGACATCGTAGGCTAGATTACTGACATGGATGTTCATGATTCATTCTCCTGCTGGTTTGACCAGTGTCTGTATAAGGTCCTGACACTGAAGTCCCGGAAATAGTCTGCATTGAGGAGGAAGCGCTCGTTTCTTTCAATTCCTCCATATCCGAGAAGTTCTTTTTCATTTAAGTCTATTTCATCGATTTCTTTCTATTGACACGCAGCGGTCAGCAGAAACTGCACCACCTAGCCCACGCACGTGCCGGAGGGAGCCAGAGACCTGTCACGCAGGGGCTATATGCGAGAGAGGAGCGTATCTCATATGAATCCCACATGCTGCAACGATAACCGATGCACCGAAATAAAGCGAAGGCTTTTCTAAAAATATTCAAAATATAAGGCGGCTCCGATCCCTGGATGCAAGCAGCTCAGGCATGTCGCCATGGAATGTGCACCTGACGATCCTGACGCACCACAGTGCCCTCTCTGACGACTGGGATCACCCATATCCAGAGCCATCGATAGAGCGTCCACAACAACGCGAACCCTGAGGAGAACCGTCGGCTTGACGGCAAGGCTTGCAAGCTGAACGGTGGTGGTTATCTGACTTCTCAGTAATCTTCCGGCCTTCAACCACTCGACTGAAGCTGTGACAGGACCTCACGCAGGGGTTGGTCTCCCGGACAGTAGGTAATCCCCCGCAAGACCGCCTCCCTGGCCCCTCTATCGTTCCTCTGGCCGCGATGCAGCAGGGCCTCGAGCCGGCAGGGTTCAGGGAAAGCCGGGAAACGCCATTGAAGGCGCCCAAGAATCGCCAGGGCATCATCCGGGCGGCCGGTCGCCTCCAGGTGTTGCGCCAGGGCAAGGCCCGCCTCATAGTAATGATTCGAGGCAACGTCCTCCAGCACAGCCTTCAACTCGGCCTCCATCACAGCACCGTTCCCGCTCGCCCGTGCCGCCATGGCGCGCCGAAAATGTTCTTCTGTAGGCCGGGTAAGGCTCGCCAGTTCCTTCTCCATGGTCTCCAGGGGAATGCCTGGGAGCATCTCCGCCAGAGCTGCACGACCACCAGGCAGCGGCCAGGGCAGGTTGGTCGCGCCACTGTCAATAATATCCACCGCAATGCGGTGTTCCAGCCAGACATTGTCGTCCGTGCAGCGGCGATCGAGGGTACCGAGGTAGGCATCGATCTGCCGGCCTGCTCCGGCGAAAAAACCCACCACATTGAAGGGGGTCAAGATGTCCAATGAGGCAAAATCGGCCTGCACCGGCGGGGTCGAAAACCGGGCCGTCAACTCACTCCAGGGAATACGTAGCGGTTCGGCTGAAGCCAGGATCACTCCTTCGCCAAAGAATGTGAAGAGCGCCAGGTGGGGAAAAACACTCCTCTGGGTTGCCAGCACAGCATCAAAAGCCTTCCGGGAAAGCGTCAGCGGCATCCACTGGCAGAAAACCCCTCCAGGATTGAGGCGGCTTCGGACGATGCGGTAGAAGTCTTCAGAGTAAAGGTTGCCCGAGCCGGATACTAAGGGGTGGATCGGGTCCACGCTGATGACATCATAGGTCCGGCTTCCGTATGTCAGCTGGCTTCGTTCGTCCATGAGGATCAACTGCGTGCGGGGATCGGCCAGAGGACGATGATTCACGAAATCGTAGAGCTGGGCCGCGGCCACAACAGCCGGTTCGATTTCCAGCAGGTCCAGATTCCGGAGCGTGGGATAGCGAAGCAGGCTGCCGGTGGTGATGCCCGTGCCCAGGCCGATGACGGCCGCACTCTCTGTTTGCCGGGCGAAAAGCATCGGCAGGTGTCCCAGCATGTGGAGGTGTACGCGGTTGAGAAGGTCCGTGCTGGCCTCCCACTGACCGGAGAGGTGCAGGGTGAGCTCACCGTCTCCGTACCGGTTGGCTACCACTGAAACAACGTTGTTGATTCCCTCCCTGAGAAAGATCAGGTCACCGCCGAATACCTCCCTGTCTCCTTTCGCGAGGAGCTGCCGGAACTTGTCGCGATTCAACATCTCGGCATACACCCCGGCGGTCAGGACCGCCTGGTTTGCCGGCGGCGCAAGGAATAGCAGCAGCATGGTCACAGCAAGGCCGGCTGCGGCAGCCCCCCAGCGGTGACTCCCCTGCCACTGCTTCGCAGTCAGGAGCAGGGCAGCTGCAACACAGATCAGCGCACCGGCGGTAATGGCAAGCGTACCCGACACGCCCAGACGGGGTAACAGTCCAAACCCGGCCAGAAGACACCCCACTCCACCCCCAAGCGTGTTGAGGAACAGCAGACCGCCGACATGCGAATCGTTCACATCTGTGCCCGGGTTTGTCCCTGCGGAGCAGGCGCGCGTCGCCAGAGGGAAGAGAAATCCCAGCCCAAGAGTTACCGGGATGATTGCGAGCGCCGCCGCTGCAGCCTGTATGAGCAGGATCCGGATCGTGAAGCTGTCGGAAGACAGCCAGAGGAAGAGCCGGCCGTACAGCAGGGGCAGCTCGTTGATATACAAGCGTGTGCCCAACGCAGCGAGCGCCACGTAGGCAAGACCCAGGCCCAGGGCCGCCCTGGGATTTGAGATACGCCGCACAGTAGCGGCTGCCAAAAGACTCCCGAGCCCGATCCCCACCAGGTAGACCGCCAGGGTCACGGAAAAGGCGTGTACTGACGGTCCTATGATCTGTGCCAGGAGCCTGAACCAATCCATCTCAAAGATCAGAGCCGCCATCCCGGAAAGCATGAAGGGCAGGCTGACGGCCCAAGGCGGCCAGGCCATTTCCCTGGAGGCCCCGGGGCCGGCTGTGGCCATTGCGGTTGGCGGTACCTCGCGCTTCGCCTTGCCCAGAAGGCGCCGACCATACCACAGGACGGCACCGCCCACAGCCAGGACGGCAATGCCCGCCCACCGGCAGGTGGCATTGAGGCCCAGCCACGGGATCAGGCAAAAACCCGCAACCAGTGTCCCCGCAACGGCACCCACCGTATTCACGCCATAAAGCAGACCGGCCCACCGAGCAAAGCCAGCGCGTGAAAAATCCTGTCCGACCCTTGCCAGGATCGGTAGAGTCATCCCCATGAGAGTCGCCGGCAAAAGCATCAAGCCAAAGACCACCAGGAATCGGAGCAAAAGGAAAAGGCTGCTGTTGGAGAAAAAAAGCTCGTGCAGACCAGCCAAAAGCGGCTGAGTGGAATGAAACAGCGGGACCGATACGATACCGAAGGACCCGATGACCCCTTGCAGTAAAGCATAGGTCAGCGGCGAGTGCCCCCAGGGATAAGGCAGGCTAACGCTCAGATGGGCACCCAGGCCGATCCCGGCCATATAGGCGGTTACCACGGTGGCTGATGCGTAAAGGTCCACCCCCAGGAGGTAGGAAAGGACCTTTGACCACGCGACTTCAAGAGCAAGGCTGGTCGCCCCCGATAGAAAAAAGGGACCAGCAGAAACCATGGGATCATCACCCTTTCGGGAGATGTCCTCAAGGACTTTGGCCGGGTTTTCTTCATAAGTGTTCGAGTTCCTTCAAGAACCGGGCTGCAGCATAAGGTATCTTCCCTGCACAAGGGCCCCTTTCATCTGCGAAAGTCGCCCAAAAAGCCCGCTCCCTGGTACGATTCTCCGCTCGCCCATAATTTTCAGGTAGAAGTCCAATCTCTTGCCGGCATGATGAAACTGATGGCGCTCCGACATGACATAGTTGCGCGCTGCCGTGGCAATCCTGACGCGCAACCTCAGGTCGCTGGTCACAGTCTCCAGAATGTCCACTAACTCACCGGTATTCTTGTATAAATATCCGTTCACCCCCTGACTGACGGACTCGCGATAGGGGCCGGTGGCCTGCATCACCGCAACGACACATCGTGCCGCATACTCCAGGAACTTGATGTCTGTGCGTGCTCGATTGAATGGCGTATCCCTCAGCGGGCCGACGCCCACATCAAGAGAATCAAGAAAATGGTAGTAGTCAAGAATGGAACCCGTTTCAAACTTCTTCTTTTTGTCGGAAGACAACGAATCAAAGAGCGCCCAGATGGGGTCCGCAGCCATGAGATGCAGACGTATATCACTCCTTGAGGAGATCCACCGAATCAAGGGTCCCGCTATTTCCGCCAGATCTTCAAGATGGGTCAGCGAACCGCCCCAGCCGACAACGATTTCGGAACTTCGTCGCAGTCCTTTTTCCGGTGGAACGATCAGCATTTGATTGGGGAAGACTTCCGAGAATCGGTTGAGATGGGCATATTTGTCTCTCAGAAACTCCGACGGAAACTGCATGGCGTCACATGCCCCCGCCAGCCTCTTCATATCGGCCCGACACGTGGCGAAGCTTGTATCCAAAGGCGGCCAGCCGGTGGCGGCGTCTATATCATCCGATATTTCATAGACTGTCACTCCGCCCTGTTTCCTTCGATCTTCAATCAGTGGGAGCAGCTCCACATCGTAGACCATGTGAAGGACCGCAATATCGGCAGCGTTGAGGAGCTCCTCTATCAGGCGGTGTCGCGGCGACGCACCGACAACGAAGACACCCGGCAGGCGAGCCAGGGCAAACCCGGGAGCGTAATTCCGGTAATGAAACTCCCCTTCATCCATGAGGCCGGCACTGATTTGGGCGATAAGATGTGTTTCACCTTCCAAGATTTGTCCCCGTTAGCGGTATCAATACACCACCCAAGACCATTTCGAAACTCATACCAGAAGTACTATGCTCAAGGATCGTTCTTTTTTCCCGGTGCCTGTCATAGCATGGATGTTCTGCAAAGCCAAGGCGGCACTAAAATGGATTCATGGATTCATATTGACAGATTCCTTTTAGTATCCTAGGAGCTTGCAGGCTGATACCATTGACATGCCTGTGCTGGTCCACCTGAATACTTCATTGACAGAGGCGATCCTTGTTCACTGCCGAAATTTTTTCGCTGGCCGCCGCCCTGTGCTGGTCTTTCGGAGGGCTGCTCTCCACCCATCCGGCCCGCGCGCTGGGAGCGGTGAATTTCAACCGGGTTCGCATGAGCCTGGTGTTCGTCATGCTTTCTCTGTGTGCTCTGGCCAATAACGGCTGGTGGACACTGACCAGGGATCATTTCCTGGCTCTGATCAGTTCTTCCATAATCGGCATCTGTATTGGCGATACATCGCTTTTTGCGGCGCTCAGGCGTCTCGGCCCTCGTCGCAGCGGCATTTTGTTTGCCACCAACGCACCAATAACCGCCCTGCTCGGGTATTTCATCCTGGATGAGCGACTGCCGGCCCTCACCCTCATCGGCTGCGGGCTCGTTGTGCTGGGCATCGTTCTGGCCGTCTTTTTCGGCACCACCGAAGTGCAGCAGCACAGCTTTGAAAAAATCCGAGGTCCCATGAAGGCCGGTGTGGCACTGGCACTGTGCGGGGCGATCTGCCAGGCGGTTTCCGTCATCATTGTCCGACCCGTCCTGGCCTCCGGCGTCGATGCCGTCGCTGCCTCGGCACTGCGCGTCGGCACCGCCGCTGTGATTCTCAATGTCGTCCTCCTCTTTCGAAGCATGCAGGGGCCCTCCGGCGCCCCGCTCACGGCCCGACTTTTGGGCATGGTTGCCTTAAGCGGTCTCGTGGGTATGGCCCTTGGCATGACCTTTCTCCTCTTTGCTTTAGCCCATGGTCCGGCAGGTCTCGTTTCCACCCTCTCGGCCACCTCCCCCATCCTCATCCTGCCTGTGCTTTGGGCGGTCACCGGCGAACGTCCCGCCCTGGGAGCATGGATCGGAGCCTTTCTGGCCGTCGCCGGGGTCGGATGCATCTTCAACACGTAAACAACGGCACCGAGGACTCCCCAGGTCCATGGATATCCCCGGAATGCAGCGCGGCAACCTCTACGACACCATTGACCATACCCCGGCGGGTTTAAATCCCATCGATAATCGTTTCGATACCCCAAGGTCTTGTGGTAGAGTGCCTGGCGTAATCCTCCCACTCAACGAGTTGCGCTTGCGAAGATTTTGCTGCGGGTGCCGGGAAGTTGACTCAATGGGTGGGATTCTTTTTTCCCTGTAGATCAAAGAAGCCGGCTTCAGGTCCAGGGCGCGCACAAGACAGGGTAAACCCCTGAGATACGTGCCCGCTGGAAGCCGGAACACGCGGAGAACAGCATGAACACCTGGTCCATCACCGAACGGTCGGGGACTACCTGGCTGACCATCAGCGGCCGCATTGACAGCATGACATCCCCGGATGTTCAGCGCCGCATCGACGGACTTGTTCTGGACGGCAAGCGTCTTCTTGTTGTCGACCTTGAGGAGACGAACTTTATCAGCAGCGCCGGACTGCGGGTTCTTCTCTCCGCCCAGAAGGACCTCAGGAAAGTGGGCGGGGAGATGGTCCTTTATCGAATTGCCGCATCCGTGCTGCCGGTGTTTGTCACGAGCGGCCTGGACAAGCTTTTCAGAATCATCACCACCGAGCAGGAGCTCAATGCCTCGACGGGTTCAGGCCGGGACTCATCCGACATGACGGTTACCACTGATGACGGCATCGTCTTTCGTTACCGCGATACGCCTGTCGGGCGGGGTTCACTTTCGATCATCGGATCACAGGAAAAGCTTGCCGGCGCGTCCTACAGCCCGGATGATGTGGTCACGGTGGCTCAGGAAGCGTTGCGGTTCGGCACCGGGCTGGCCACGGTCGGGGACCGGTACGAGGAATACCGGCACCTGTTTGGCGAAGCCCTCTTTATCAACAGGCATTTCTATTTTTACCCGGCAGTCAAGCGGCCGGCGGTCGATTTCATGCTCTACTCGGGTACCGATGCGGGGACCCAATGCCGCTTTCTTCACGGGTTCGGGTTTGACGGTGCCTTCCGCTACCTGGCTGCCTTTGAAACCAACGGGAGCTTTGTCTGCCTTGAGCGGCTAGTAAAGTGGGTCATGTCCCTTCCGTCAACGGCACCGGTGCTTGGTTTGATCCTTCTTGCGGAGAGCAAAGGGGTCATGGGCATGAATCTCAAGCAGGTCCCGTTCCATGAAAACAGGCCGGCGGACGACAAAGAGATTTTCGATGCAGCGCATTTCGCCTCCTGGGTCAATTTCCCGGTCGACCCCGCCGATGTCAACCATATTGTTGCGGCCGCGGGGATTGTCTGCCCGGACAAAGACGTCTGCTCCGCCGCCGCTCGCAAACTGTTCTCCAGCGATGCCGTCATCCACCTGCACGCCGGGATTTTTGAAAAGGGCCCTATCAGCAAGAATCTTGATGACTTTGACAAGGAACTGGCACGGGTACTGACCGAACTTGATCTCACCAGGGTGCAGCACCTGCTTGGCCGGAGCCGGTTCAGCAACGGGATGCTGGGCATTATAGAGCTGGAAGGATAACCACATGGAGCTCTGGATCGGCGCCGTCAATCTGGGATTTCTCTACGCGTTCATGACCATGGGAGTCTTCATCACTTTCCGTATCCATGACTTCCCCGACATTACCGTGGACGGGAGCTTCACCTCGGGTGCGGCAGCCGCTGCAGTACTGTTGGCGGCGGGATTCAATCCGCTCACAGCGCTGGGAGCCGCCTTTCTCATCGGCGCGGTTGCCGGGTGCATGACAGCGATCATCAACACCCGGTTTAAGGTGAGCGGGCTTCTTGCGGGCATTCTTGTCATGACCGCGCTCTACTCCATTAACCTGCACATCATGGGCCGCTCAAACATCCCTCTCCTAAACCGGAAAACACTTTTCTCGTGGCTGGCGGCGATGAACCCGGGCCTGCCTATCGAGGTCTGGAACCTCCTGGCCCTTGCCCTGCTCATGGCGGCGTTCTGGTTCCTGGCGGCCTTCTTCTTCAAGACGGATTTCGGTATTGCCATGCGGGTGACGGGAAGCAACCCGACCATGGCCTCGGCAAACGGGGTCAACGTGACCGGAATGACCATTTTCGGCGTGGCCCTGGCCAATGGCCTGGTGGGTCTCTCGGGCGCTCTCGTGGCGCAATATCAGGGATTTGCGGATATCGGCATGGGCATCGGTACGGTGGTCATCGGGCTGGCTGCGGTTATCATCGGGGAATCCGTGCTCAAGACAAACTCCATGTTGGTCCGTGTGCTCAGTGTCATCGTCGGCTCGATCATCTTCAGGCTCATGATCGCCTTTGCCCTCTATGTGGGTATGAACCCGATCGATCTCAAACTGCTGACGGCGGTTTTTGTGTTCTTAACCCTGGTGATTTCGAAATCCGTCGCCGACGGAAAGGGTCCGACAAAGCTTGTGCAGCAGATTGCAGCCGCTCTTGCGAACAAGAAGATCCGGCAGGGAGCCTTCGGAGCCATTGTCGTCGCAGGTATTCTCTTTGCAGGATATCGGTTTATCCCTTCCGATTCGTCGATTCCTCCAAAAGCTTTCACTATCGGCTGCGTACAGCTCACGGACAACGAGCTGCTGAACATAACCCGCGACAGCCTTGTTGATGAGCTTCGAAGGCTTGGCTACCGAAACCATGAGAACTGCACGATATTGCTCGAAAACGCTCATGGCGACCTGCCCACGGTCGACACCATTCTTGCCAAGTTCCTCCAGCAGAAGGTCGACATCATTGTTCCCATATCCACCGGGTGTACTCAAGCCGCCGTCAACAGGGTCAAGGACAGGCCGATTGTCTTCGCAACGGTTGCAAACCCTTTTATCATCGGCGCCGGCAGATCGGACACGGACCATGAGCCAAACGTTACCGGTGTATACGGCTGGGTGCCCATGGCCCAAACACTGGAACTCGTAAGAAAGATCCTTCCCGGTCCTATCACCATCGGCACCATCTGGGACCCGGCTCAGGCCAATTCCGTCTTCAATGTGGAACTGCTTGAGAAAGCCGTGAAATCACACCCCGAGGTGACCCTGGTCGGCACAACCATCACCGGATCATCGGAAGTGCATGAGGCTGCCGCTTCCCTGGTTCAGAAGGGAATCCATGCATTTGTGCTCGCTCCGGACAACATTGTCTATTCGGCCTTTGACGCCGTAGTGAAAGCGGCAAAGTCTAAAAACATTCCCATTTTTATGAGCGACGTGGAGCGGTTGAAGGACGGCGCGCTGGCAGTACTGGGTTATGACTATACGACCAGCGGCATACAGGCGGCCCGGCTGGTTGACCGGATACTCAAGGGGGAAGATCCCGGACGCATCCCCTTTGAACGATATGAAAAGCTCACCCTGGGCATCAACCTTGATGTTGCAGCCCAGGCCGGCATCACCATTCCTCCGGAGGTCATCGCGGAGGCAACCCGGCGCGTGGGCGCCGGTGCCGGACCGGTACAACACAAACCTAAAATCGGAGTTGTCCAGTTCACACTCGAACCCAACGTGGAGCTCTGTAAACAAGGTATTGTTAAAGCCCTGGCGGAAAGTGGATTCTCCGACGGGGAAAACATAGAGATCATTTACAAGAATGCCCAGGCCGACTTCTCGATGATCAATTCCATTATTCAGGACCTCATCCGGCGGGAGGTTGACATCATCGTGCCGCTGTCCACTCCCTGCGTTCAGTCGGCGGTCCAACTGGCCGGCGGGCGCGACGACGTCAGCGTGGTCTTCACCTATATCTATGATCCTTTCCGTATCGGTGCCGCCAGGTCCCCGGAAGAGCACCCTGCGAACCTGACCGGTATTGCCTGCTTTCCACCGATCGAAGCCATGCTTGATTTAATTCGGGAGATGCTTCCCGAGCGGAAAAAGATCGGCATGGTCTGGAACAGCTCAGAAGCAAACTCAGAGTCAGTGATGGTAAAAGCGCGGGCACATGCTGTCGCAACCGGCATGGAAATCATCGAGGCGACCGTGACTGGCCCGGCCGACGTGCTCGAGGCTTCCCGGTCGCTGGTCATGAAAGGCGCTCAGGTCTTTTTGAATGGAGGAGACAACACCCTTAACGTCAGCTTTGACAGCTTTGTGAAGGTTGCCGGGGATAAGAAGATTCCGGTCTTTTCGATCGATTCGGAGTTCCTTGAAAGCGGCTCCATGGTGGTCCTTGGCCCCGACTATTACCGGACCGGCTACGAGGGCGGACAGTATCTCGCCCGTGTGCTGAAGGGCGAAAGCACCGCAAAGCTTCCTATCCAGCAGACCAGGGAGACTCTTTTGGGACTCAACTTGAATGCTGCTCGATCCTGCGGCCTACCGGTAAGCGATGAACTGGTCAAGAAGGCGCAGAAGGTTATTGACAGTGAGAAGCCGTCAAGACTTTCGGCCCAGAGCAAGGCAAAGCGGCTGGCGCTCTTCGTTTTCAGCGACAATATCCTTCTCACTGAAACCAGCCGGGGCATCGTGCAGGGGCTTGAAGAAAGCGGCCTATTAGAGCAGGCCAATATTTCGATTGATGTCAAGAACGCGCAGAACGAGTTCACCATGGCCCAGGCAATCGCCCAGGACATTGTGCGGCAGAACTACGATTATATCATTACCGTCTCGACCCCTTCCCTGCAAGTCATGGCAAACACGAACAAAAGGGTCCCGCATGTCTTCGGTGCGGTGACCGATCCTTACCGGATGGGCGTTGCCAGGGCAAGCGCCGACCACCTGCCCAACATAACCGGTGTGGCGACGTTTCAACCTGTTGCGGCTACAATAAAAACCATGCGGGACATCTTCCCGGAAGCGAAGAAGATCGGCATCATCTGGAACCCCGCCGAGGCCTGTTCTGAGGCCTGCACGTACAAGGCGAGGGCTGCTGCCCGGAAGTATGGCTTTGAGCTTCTGGAAACAAACGTGACCAGCACCGGCGAGGTCATGGATGCCCTCAGGGCCCTGCTGAAAAGAAAGCCCGATCTATTTCTGACCTCGGGAGACAACACGGTCATTATGGCGCTTGACTCGATTGCAGAGATTCTGCGTCAGAACAAGGTCCCCTATTTTACCAATGCGCCTGCCGATATCGAGCGAGGGGCGTTCCTGGGACTTGGCGCGGATTACGTTGAGGTGGGGAGGGCAACGGCAAAAGCGGCCGAGCGGGTCATCAGGGGAGAAGATCCCAAAGACATTCCCATCAATGATTATGTCCCGGAAAAGATGACGATCAACCTGGCACTTGCCCGCGAATACGGTATGTCCATTCCTGCCGACGTGATCAGGCGCGCTGCCGGAGTCAAAGAATAAAGGGCTGCACGGACTGGGGACAAGCTCAAACAGCCCCAGGATGAAACCGTGTCGGATGCGGACCCCCAGGGTTCCAATGGAGCAAAGCAGTATTCATGATACAGATCACCGACTTTCACAAACGATTCAATGCCGGGACCATTAACGAGGTCTATGCCCTGCGGGGTGTCAGCCTCCATATCGGGCCGGGCGATTTTGTCACGATCATCGGCACCAACGGTTCGGGCAAGTCAACGCTGCTCAACGCCCTTGCCGGCTCGTTTCTGCCCGACCAGGGCCGGATCCTCATCGCTGGCCATGACGTCACCAATAAGAAGGATTTTCAGCGCGCACGCTCTATTGCCCGGGTTTTCCAGAACCCCTTTATGGGTACCGCGCCACAGATGACCATCGCGGAAAACATCCATATGGCATTCCTTCGCAACAAAAGGAGTCTGCCTGTTCGCGGCCTGAATGGGGTTCAGCTGGAACGGTATAGAACCGAAGTCAAACAGCTGGAGATGCAGCTTGAAGACAGGCTGGATACGCTTATCGGTTCGCTTTCCGGGGGACAGCGCCAGGCACTGACCCTGCTCATGTCCGTGATCGCTCAGCCAAAGGTGCTGCTGCTTGACGAGCACACCGCAGCCCTTGACCCCAAGTCGGCAGCGCAGGTCATCAAGCTCACCCGTTCCTTCATCGAGAAGGACCGGCTCACCGCCGTCATGGTCACCCACAGCATGCAACAGGCGCTTGATGTGGGCAATCGGACCATAATGATGCACAAGGGGCAGATCATCGATGACATTTCCCATGACGAAAAGCAGCGTTTGACAGTATCCGACCTGCTTGACAAGTTTGCAGAACTTCGCAAATCCGAGCTGCTCACAGACGAGATGCTTGAAACCCTCCGGAGGGAATACGTGTAGTCTCCTGTTCAGTTATCTATTGCCAGTCCGGCAGCTGAACCCGGGACATTGTACGGGGGTCGCCCAAACAGGGAGTTGACTTTTTTTGCCGGTAGTGCAATCATTGCACTATGGGTTGCTTTTGATGAGGTGATATGCCGGTACTACAGCGCTTCGGCGAAATCAGCATTCGCATGTACGCTGACGATCACCGCCCGCCGCACTTTCACATTGTGGCACCGGATTTCCAGGTGTTGGTGCGGATTTCCGATCTGACGGTGATTGCAGGGGAAGCCCGGCCAACCCAGATCGCTGAGGCGCTGGCATGGGCACAAGCGCATCAAGAGGCGTTATCACTTCGATGGGATCAGCTTAACGAACGGGGGTAACGATCATGCCAAAGAAGACTTTGCCGCGTATCGTGGCCGTTGCTGCGGGCGGGAAGCCTCTCACCTTGTTCATCCGCTGGCACAATGGCGAGGAGAGCCTTGTCGATGTTTCCGACCTGATTGAGGCCTTCCACTTTTATGCACCGTTGCGCCATGCACCGGAATTATTCAGTCGCGTACAGGTTGGTGAGTACGGCACGGATGTAACCTGGCCCGATGAAATCGACATGGCGGCCGACACGTTATGGCGGCTGGCTCAAGAGCAGTCAGGGCTCACCATGTCGGCGGATGCCTTTAGGAAATGGCGCAAGCGCAAAGGTTACACGCTCGATGCTGCTGCCCGGGCCCTTGGACTGAGCCGTCGCAGCGTGGCCTATTATGAGCAGGGCACAAAGCCTATTCCGCGTATTGTCGCACTTGCCGCGCACGCACTTGATTAGAGGAAAAACGGGTACGTGTAGCTCTTTCTCCGGGAGCTCTCTCAATCTGTAAAGCTTCCTTCCCGATTACCGGTCCCTGGCAACCTGGACCCGGTTCGTCAAGAAGACTCCGACGATGACAAGGATGGCTCCAAGGACCAGGGAGAGGTCTATCGTTTCGTTCAGGAAGAAAAAAGCCAGACCCACAGAACTGATCGGGACAATGTTGATGAAAACGCCCGCCCGGGAAGGGCCTATGGCTTTTATGCCCTGGTAGTACCAGAGAAATCCCAAAGCGGAACCGAACAACCCCAGGTAGACAATGCTGATCCATGCGGACCAGGAATACGAACCCAGGCTGCGGTTGAGCGCTTCGGAGACTCCCGGTGCGGCAAGGCAAAGAGCGCCTATAACACAAGCATAGGTGACACTGGCCAGGGGTGAGAGATCACGAAGCGTGTATTTCCCGATGAGCGAATAAGCAACCCAGCTCATAACGCACCCAAAGATATAGAGTTCCCCGATGCCGAGGCTGCCTTGCAGGAGTTGAAGCGGGTCGCCTTTGCCAATGACAACGCTCGCTCCAGCCAACGACAGCATGATGCCCAACACCTTGAGGACGGTCATGCGCTCACGAAAGAACAGGGCCGAAAAGACAGCAATGAAAACGGGATTACAGGCTACGATCAAGGATGCTCGGCCGGCCGGCACCGTCTTCAGTCCGGAGAAAAAGAACAGATTATAGGCAAAGATCCCGCTCAGCCCGAGGGCGATGACGGGCAGGACCTGTCTTCGAGGTATTTTCAGCGGACCGGGTTCCAGGGTCGACAGGAAGATGACCAGAAAAGCGGAAGCCACTACAAAACGCAAGAAAGCGGCCAGCCAGGGATCCATCTCCCGAGCAACGATGCGCCCGGCTACGAAGGTGCCTCCCCAGAAGACCGCCGTCAGAACCAGCCGAACATAGCAGGAAAGGGCCGTGCCCTCGAAGGACGCCGCGGAACAGCCCCTTTGTCCCGTTCCATCATGGCGCAAGTCAGTCAAAAGCGACGTATTGATCGGGTAAATCCTTTTCTTGTTCTTTTCTTGAAAGCCTCTTGCGCCTCGCGCACAGACGTTGTCCGCGTCACCCGTGAAAGCGATTGTGAAGAACGGTGTGCGACGGGGAGAGAACGTTCGCTTTCCCGCTCATCGACTCGACGACAATCTTGACTACAGCGGTCTTCTCGATGTTCCGATCCCCCATGGGGGATAAGGGATAATGGTGGGGCACAAACTTTTGCACCAATTTATCCAGGATTCGCATTTTCTCAATCGGCCCTTCCACGAACTCTGCCCTTCCGAAACAGACGACGCTTTCGTAAATCTGACTCATCCCGCAACCCTGTTCAAAAATAACCTGCGGCCCGACATCGTCTACCAGAAAACACACGCGGGAATCGGCCCGAAGCGCTTCCATCTTTCGTCCCGCCTGTCCACTATGGAAGTAGATGTGGCCCTCAAGAAACAAATAGTTCACGGCAACCACGTAGGGACCATCCTCGGTCGTGACAGCCAATCGACCCACCGGCATGCGTTCCAGCAGAAGTTCCATCTCCCGTGAGGTTTTCATTGCCCGCTCTTTACGCCGCGGTACCGTTTTCATACATATCCTCCGTTATCGCAATTGCCCCAGTCGCTGTAACGAGCCTCTCTTACATCGAGGACTCACTCTCTGTACAGGTTTTCTTTGGCAGGCCGGCTGATCCGCCGCGGTGCTGCGGCGGATCGAGAAAAGTCAGGCGGGGGGAATGCCTTGATCGTCCCATCCGCGAAGGTGGAAGTATTCCTTGAGCATCTGTTCCATCTCTTCTTCGCTGATGGACTGACCAGTGGGGAGGGCTTCCCGATGGAGTCTTTTGGGCAGGCGGTCCTGTTCGGGTTTTAGCCCTTCGCGCAGGTTGAACCGGCGGGTCATGGTGGAGACGGCCGAAGCCTTCTTTCTAAGTTCTTCCTTGGATGAGGGGAGCCCGGTCATCATGTGGATGACCTTATCGAGTTCCTCCCATGTGTAGAGATCACGATAGAAGCGGCACAAGATCAAGGTGTCGAAGATCGTCAGGCGATCTTCGAAATCGGTCAGCATCTCCGCTTTGCCCTCAATCGTGTCGGGAGGGATCATGCCTGACAGCTCGGGTTTGTAAAACGTGGTGCGCAGGTGGCAGGCACCGCGATCCGAGGTTGCGTAGGAGAGCCCCATTCCTTTGAGGGTTCGCGGATCATAGCCTGCCGGTTCCATGCCTTTGACGTGGATGGCGAGATCCTCGAGACCCCAGGTTTTGGCAGCGTGTACGATCCCTTCGGCAAGCACATCGCCGATTCCTTCTCGTTTGCCGATCTTCTCCAGAAGCTCGGCCACCTTGTCCGGTTGGTTGTAGTCGATATCATAGTCCACCTTGCCGCGCCGTGCAGCTTCGATGGTGAATGCACAAAGATTACCCGCCGTAATGGTATCCATCCCAACGCGGTCACAGACGTCGTTGAGATATACTATCTCTTCGATTTCATCAATCATGCACAGGCCGCCGAAGGCATAGATGGTTTCGTACTCGGGCCCCTCGATGACCAATCCGGTGTGACGCCCCTTTTTGATTGTGGTCAAGCGGCCGCAGGCCATCAAACACTTTGCGCAGGCATTCGGTCTGACGTCATGTTCCTGGTGCATAGTCTGGCCGCTGATCTTTTCCCAATGCTCAAAGGTCCCCTCTGCCCAGTAGCGTGTGGGGAAAGCCTGAGCCTTGTTCATGACGGCAACCATCATAGTTGTGCCCAGAGCCTTGTAGGCCTTGACGCCGGGATGCTCAATATTGGCCTTGGCGAATTCCCTGGAATACCGTGCCAGACCCTCTGCATCATACGGGCTGCGCCGGGCATTTCCTTGAAACACTATCGCCTTGAGCAGCTTGGAACCCATCACGGCCCCGACGCCGGTACGCCCGGCAGAACGCCATTTGTCGTTTTCGATGACCGCGAACCGCACCAACTTCTCGCCGGCGGGACCAATGACTACAGCCCCCGGCTTACGATAGCCCTCTCTTGATACGGCGAAGCGTTTTTTGGCTTCCGACTCGGTTACGAATGTGTCGGCGCCCCAGAGATCTCCCGCATCGTGGAATTCCACCCCCTCAGGATAAACAGAGGCCACTGTCGGCCTGTCGGCCTTTCCGAAAAAGAGCACCGCATCGTAACCCGCCGAATCGACAGCCTCCGGGACTTTGCCGCCGGCGTAGGATTCGGAGTAAAGACGCGTCTGAGGGGACTTGGCAAAAACCCCGTAGCGGCTTCCGCCCCAGATACGGCTCTGACAGAGAGGGCCGGTGGCAAAAATCAAGTGATTCCGTTCAGAGAAGGGGTCAATGCCTGGAGGGTTCTTCTCCAGCAGGAGGCGCGTCGCCAGTCCCTTGCCCCCGAGGCCTGCAGCCAGTACCTCGTCGGAAACCGGTTCGATCTGATAACTCCGGTCAGTGAGGTTGATCAAAAGGATGCGACCGAAGAAACCGTGCATGGAAAACTCCTTCCAGAAGCTGAAAGTCAAAAGCTGAAAGCCGAGACCCAAGAACCTGGAGCCAGGGACCTATAGCCCGAGATAGGCGGTTTTGATGTGAGGATCGTCCAGAAGCCGGCGGGCCGGGCCTTCCATGACCGTGCGACCGTGTTCCAGAACGTAGCCTCGGTCACTCATGCTCAGAGAATGCTTCACGTCCTGTTCAACCAGGACCACTGTGGTTCCTTGATGGGCAATTTTCTTCACCGTTTCAAAAATATTCTTGATCAATAGCGGAGCCAGGCCAAGAGACGGTTCATCAAGCATCAGCACCTTGGGTTTGGCCATCATGCCGCGACCGATAGCCACCATCTGCTGTTCGCCGCCCGAAAGAGTCATGGCCAGCTGGGATTCCCGTTCGCGCAGGCGCGGGAAGAGCTCGAAAACGTCCTCGATGGTCGTTTCTTTGTCCTTGTCGGCACGGGCGTTGTAGGCGCCGACGACGAGGTTGTCCTTCACGCTCATGAGCGTAAAAAGCCGTCGGCCCTCGGGTACATGCACAATACCCCGTTCAACGATCGCTTCGGGCGGGGCCTTGTGAATCGGAACACCCTCAAACCGAATCTCCCCACGCTTTGGGGAAACCAAACCGGAAATGGCTCTAAGAAGGGTCGACTTGCCCGCACCGTTTCCCCCGATGATGCTCACCACCTCACCTTCGTCAACACGGAGCGAAAGATCGAAGATGACCTGAACATCACCGTAGAATACGTCAATATTGTTAACCTCAAGAAACGCCATAGTCATCTCCCAGGTAAGCTTTGATTACTTTTTCATCCGAGGCAACCTGCGTTGGGGTCCCTTCAGAAATCTTTTTGCCGAAGTGGATGACCACAATCCAGTCAGAAAGGGCCATGATGGCACGCATGATATGCTCGATGATGAAGATGGTTATGCCGTTATCACGCAGCTTTCTGATGATCCCAACCATTTCATCCACCTCGGTGGGACGCAGACCCGCCATGACTTCATCGAGGAGCAGGAGTTTGGGTTCCGTCGCCAGCGCCCGCGCAATCTCGAGCCGTTTGCGATCTGCGATGGTCAGATTACCTGCCTTCGTGTCCCTCTTGTCGTCAAGGCTGAGGAGTTCAAGGATCTCGACCGCCTTCTTCTCAGCCGCAGGCTTCTTGCCGGTCGTGGCATAGCTCCCGACCATCACGTTGTAGAGCACCGTCTTGGATGAGAAGGGCTTAACAATCTGAAAGGTCCGCGCAAGCCCTCGCTTACACAGGTTCCACGGCTTGACATTGTTGACTCGTGAGCCGTCGAAGAAGATCTCCCCCTCCGTAGCGGGATAGACCCCGGCGATACAGTTAAAAACCGTCGATTTGCCGGCCCCGTTGGGGCCAATAAGTCCCAGGATCTGGCCTTTTTTTATGTCAAGATTCAGCGAATCGACCGCTCGAAGTCCGCCGAAGTCTTTTGTAAGCCCTTTCACATCCAGAATCATCATATTCAACTCCCTGACTCCCGGTTTCTTACTCTTTTGCCTCGACAGGCTCCGCCACAAAGCGGTTCATAACACGGTTGTAGAGCCTGGAGAGCGGTTCCTGCAAGCCTCGAGGCTGGAAAATCATCACCAGGATCAAAATGACTCCGAAGATGATCAGGTGAAGGCCGGGCAGCTTGTCTCCGAAATAGATTCGGCAAAAATCGCTGACCGGACGCAAAAGGATGGCTCCCAGCACAGGACCGGCAATGGAACCACGCCCCCCGATCAGAGCGATGAAGGCGATTTCGAACGAAATATCCAGAGACATAACGCTCTTCGGGTGGATAAAGAGCGTGAACTGGGCCCAGAAGGTTCCGGCCAGGGCGGTGAGAAACGAACTCATGGCCATGGCTATGAGCTTACAACGCGCCACATTGACCCCCAGCGCCATCGCGGCCTCCGGTTCTTCGCCCCCGGCGCTCAGGTAATAGCCCAGCTTCGAACGTGAAATAAAGTAGGTCAACGCCAGGACTGCGATAAGCATGATCAAAATGATGTAGTAATAGGGTTCTTTGCCGGCAAACATGAAGTTGGCGAGGCCTGTGTTCAGAGGGGGTATCTGGAGGCCGCGGGGTCCGTTGAGCTTAAACGGCCCGAGGTATTCGATGTTTTCCACCATAACCCTGATTCCCTCGGCGAATGCTATGGTGGCCAGGGCGAAGTAGGCGCCGCGCATCTTGAACGTCGGCAGACCGATGAGCACCCCCGCGATGACGGCCAGCAAACCACCTATGATCATGCCGATCCAGGGACTGATGCCGTACTGGAGAGCCAGTATGGTGGAGGTATAGGCTCCAATCCCAACAAAGGTTGAATGCCCAAGAGGGAGTACACCGGCAAAACCACCGACCAGATTCCAACTGGTGGTCAGGTAGGCGTATAGAAAAAGGAGCACCAGAATGTGGAGGTAGGTGGGACTCCGTACCAACAGAGGCAAACCGAAGGCAACCACTCCTACCAGTATCAAAGAAAGGGACCGAAGCTGTTCTCGTCTCATCCGCATATCCGCTATCAACACTTTACCAATCATATTTCATACCGAACAATCCTGACGGTTTGACGAAGAGAACCACCAGGAACAGCGCGTACACAATGGCCTCCGTCCATGTGGCTGCCATGAATTGAGGGCCGACCGATTCGATTACGCCAACGATGATACCGCCAAGAAGTGCGCCGCCGATGCTGCCAAGCCCGCCCAGCACCACGATAATGAAGCCCTTGATGTCAAAGAGTACCCCGACGCTCGGAAAGACATTGTAGAACGGCACCAGCGTAACGCCGGCGATACCGGCGATGGCAGTGCCAATACCGAAAGCAACATTATAGATGCGATACTGGTTGATACCCATCAGGCTGGCCGATTCCCGGTCAAGGCTGGTAGCACGGATCGCCCGCCCCATCCGTGTTTTCTGGAAGAACCAGTAGACCGCAACGGCAGTCAGAACAGCGATGACAAAACCCCCGAACTTGGGAACGGAAAGCATCATTCCCCCAACCTCAAACATCTTGCCCCGCAATGGATTATCCTGAATAGTGCGGTATTGAGGGCCGAAGATGAGCAGGGAAAGGTTGTCCAGAACGTACCAGACACCCGTGGTAACGATGATGACCGTGATCGGTTCACGGACGTCTTTTTCCGCCTTGAATATGGGCTTGATGATAATGTCTTGCATGTAATAGCCGAATAGATACATCACCGGAGCAACAATAATCAGAGCCAGGTAGGGATGGATGCCGGTGAGAGTAACGGCCCAGTAGGCGACGTACATGCCAACCATCAACAGAGAACCATGAGCGAAGTTGATGACCTTGAGCACGCCAAAGATGACGGTGAGCCCCAAAGCGGTCAGACCATAGATCGACCCGATGAGGATACCATTGATTGCGTCTTCGAGAACATAGAGCATAATCGACTCCGACCGGCGCGGACTGGTTTGTGGCTGGGGAGCGTTTCCTCCAGGTCACGCTCCCTCTGATCGAATCGTTATAGCGGCCCAAGCCTATTTTTGCGGTGCAGGAAAAACCGGTGTGTAACCAGCATGGCGCGCGCCCTTAGGCCACACGGTAAGGCGTTCCAATCCTTTTCCCATATCATTGATCTGCACGATGCAGAGAGCTGCGTTTTTGTTCTGCCCGGTCTGATCAAACTCGATTGAATCATACGAAGCAACCATAGCGGGTCCGCTGCTGAGTTTGGTCGCCGCCAGTGCGTCGCGAATGGCTTTCGGATCGAGCGATCCCGCGCGCTCTAAGGCGTCCACCAGCACATACATAGCGACGTAGGCATCCACCGATTCACCGGCGGGATTGTAACCGCACTTGGCGTTGAATTTCTGGTTGAATGCCGGGACTGCGGGCTTGCCGACATCGGTTTCCCATTCGACGATATCAAAAACATACTGAGCATTCTTACTGGCCGCCTTCAGAAAGGATGGGTCTGCATGACCACCGCCGCTTCCGACGATCGCCTTGGGTTTGACCTTGTACTCGGCCAGGGTGTTGGTCAGCAGGATCGCGTCAGCGGCGTTGGATACCAGCAGCAGGACATCGGGATTCGCCCGTTTGATTTTCTGAACAACCGGGCTTAGATCGGTAGCCGTGGAAGGATAAGGTTCATCCAGAACGACCTTGTAGCCGTCCTTCTGGGCCAGCTTCTTCCAATTCTCGGCGAAACCTTTTCCCCAGTCTCCATTTTCATACACGAAGGCTAAGGTCTCAATCTTCGTATTGGTTTCTTTTGCCATGTCTTTCAGGAAGGCGAATTGGTCACGGGTCCACCAACTATCCTTGGCGGCGATCCGAAACACAGTCTTAAAACCCTGCTCGGTGATCTTGTCGGCAACCGACACAGGCACGATGAAGGGGATACCATAGCGCTCAGCCACTGCGGTTGTGGGATAGGTAACTGCAGAATTCCAACAGCCGGTCAGGACATTGACCTTCTCCGTATTGATGAGGCGCTCAGCCTCGGCAACACCCTTGTCCGGTTTGGATTCCGAATCCGCATAGATCATCTCGATCTTGGCGCCACCCAGGGACTTGATGCCCCCGGCAGCGTTGATCTCTTCCACAGCCAGGTCGCGGGCGCATTTCCCCTGCTGCCCGACCGAAGCCGAAGGTCCGGAAAGCGGCTCAATGTTGCCCACCTTGACCACCTTGTCTGCGGCAAGCGATGACGGGGCATTTGCCAACAAGCCCAGAAGAGCGACAACCGCTACAATAACCACAAAACCTTTTCCGAATGCTCTGTTCCTCTTCATTGACTACCTCCCTCGAAATGATGTTGCACCCATTGCTCCCCTTACCTACCCAAGCCTGGCGGGCCCAACTGAGAGAAACCGGGCATCCTCCTCAGTGCGCCTCCCACCGGGCAACTCTAGCCGGAAGTATGGCTGCCGTAAGCATAAAAAGTGATGTCTTCCGGCAACCCGATATTGAGGAATTCCTGCATGATGTTGTCGATTCGTCCCGGGGCGAATTTGATCACAAGCAACAGCCTGCCCCTGGCTTCGTCGCGCAGCACCTGCCGCTCATAGAACCCAAGATCCATGCGCACCAGCGCATCAAAGACCTCTTTGAAAACGGCCTCCGCACCGGCTTCGGCGGCCCGCTCAAAGATCATGTACCTGTGGGCCGGATCCAACCCCTGTTTGATCTTCTCAATAGTGAACGAATCGGGTTTAGCGTTTTCGCTCATTCGACGATCGCCAACAGCAACTATTTTGAAAGGGCAGTGAGCCCTTCCTCCATGATTGTCAAGCCGCGCTCCAGCTGTTCATCTGTAATCACAAGCGGCATAAGGGTTCGGATGACGTTACCGAAGTTCCCGCAGGAAAGGATCACCAAACCTCTTTCATAGCAGAATCTCACCAAAGCCTTGGCCTCATCGCCGGCCGGTTCTTTGGTTACCCGGTCTCGAACCAGCTCCAGGGCAAGCATGGGACCGACGCCCCGGACATCCCCTATGATTTGCAGTCGTTTCTGCATCGCATCAAAGTGTTGCCGCAGTTTTTGCCCGAGGGTTTGAGCTTTTTCGAGGAGCTTCTCTTCTTCAAATACTTCCAATACCGCCAACCCGGCACGGCAACAAACCGGGTTCCCCCCGTAGGTGCCACCCAAGCCACCAACCTGCGGCGCATTCATCATTTCCGCCCTGCCGACCACCGCGCTCAAAGGCATCCCCGCAGCCATGCTCTTCGCCACCAGCACAAGATCAGGTTCAATGCCCCAGTGTTCCATGGCAAACATCGCCCCGGTGCGCCCCATGCCGCTTTGAATCTCATCGGCTATAAAAACGATCCCGTACTCATGACAGATCTTGATCAGTTTCGCGAAATACTCGCGAGGAGGAGTGACGAAGCCGCCTTCCCCCATGATCGGTTCAACGATCAGTGCGGCAGTGCTTTCTCCCGCCGTGTTGCCGATGAAGAATTCCTTCAGGTAGTCCGCGCAGGCAACGCCACAAGCAGGGTATGCCAGGCCGAGCGGGCATCGATAACAGTATGCGCAAGGCATGCGGTATACATCGGACATGAAAGGACCGAATCCGAATTTGTAAGGTTTAACCTTGCTGGTGAGCGTCATGGCCATGTAGGTTCGGCCGTGAAATCCATTGTCAAAGCAGATGATCGCCGGCCGTTTGGTGTAGTGCCTGGCGATTTTGACCGCGTTTTCCACAGCCTCCGCGCCGCTGTTGGCAAACATGGCCATCTTCGGAAACGATCCCGGGGTCAATGCACAAAGCTTTTCCGCCAACTTGAGATAGGGCTCATACATGACGATATGGAAACAGGTGTGAGTGAATTTCTCAGCCTGATCCTTAATGGCGGCCACCACTTTCGGGTGACTGTGGCCGACGTTCATGACGCCGATACCCCCGGCGAAATCTATCAGCTCGCGGCCGTCAACGTCGTACACGACGGCGCCTCTGGCCTTGTCTACAAAATACGGCGTAACATTGAAGGGTCCCTGCGGGACAAACTTCGCCCTAAGCTCTCCTAAAAGGGCACTGGATTTGGAACTGCTCATAATGGCTCCTGCTGTTTCTGGTAAATCATTGGGTGGATAACTGACGGATATCGATGAGTTATAGGGCAAATGATGTGCCAACCCTTGTCTGAAGAGGAGTTTTCTGAAATCAGCGGACCTCGGACGTGCCCGTGTGTGCCGGGAAAGGACTCGGATGATTCACTCAAGAATCAAAATGGTTGAGGCACAAAACATCTTCCGACCGTCCCTGCTCTTGTTTATTACTCATTGTGAAAGACAGGGAGGACCCGAAGGCGAGGACCTTATTCGATTCACTAGTGAATCATGACCCCCTCTTTCGCCTGTGGCAGGCGGATGAACAGAGGACGAGGCAGATGATTCACGGCTGAATCAAGCGCCTGGAAAGATCATGCTTTCGCAGTTTGCGGACCACGGTTGGCTGGCTGATTCCCAATTGACGCGCCAATTCCCTCGTGGTCTTAAACTGCGCCAGCGCCTTTTCGAGGATCTCTTTTTCCAGGATGCCGATCTGGTCTATGAGGGGCGCAGGTCCCCCTCCTGGTCGCTGAAAACCGACTGTATTTTCTATTCTCAGACCAAGACCGCTGATGATCAGGTCATCCAGGACGTCTTGCTCTCCCATGATGACCGCCGTTTTTAGAATGCTTTTGAGCTCCCGCACATTGCCGGGGAATGGGTAGGACTGCAAGAGCTTGAGTGCCTGAGAGGTGATCCTCCGTTTGACACGGTAGGCCCGGTTGTACTTCCGCAGGAAATGATTCACCAGCTCAAAAATGCCCTCGGGTCTTTCCCTGAGCGGAGGGATACGGATGGTAAAGGTATTCAGACGGTAGAAAAGGTCTCGACGAAACTGATGCTGCTGCGCCAGTTCTTCAAGGTCGCGGTTCGTCGCGGCGACGATCGTACAGTCGATCTTCTTGGGTTTCAGGCTTCCGAGCCGCATGATCTCTTGATCGTCGAGATACTTCAAGAGCTTGGCCTGAACGGAAAATGGCAGGTCTCCGATTTCATCCAAAAAAAGGGTCCCGTCGTGAGCCAGTTCAAAGAGGCCGATCTTCCCCTGTTCCCGGGCACCTGTGAAGGCGCCCCTCTCGTACCCGAACAACTCCGCCTCCAGGAGGCTTTCGGGAAGGGCAGCGCAATTGATCTGGATGAAAGGCTTGTTCCGGCGCCTGCTGTTTTTGTGGATGAATTTGGCGAGCAATCCCTTACCCGTTCCTGATTCTCCCAAAATCAGAATCTTGGAGGCTTCCAGATGGGCCAGCTTCAAGGCAATCCTTAAAACCTGACGCATCTGGCCGTCCGCGCCGACGATTTCCTGTTTCTTCAACTCAAGGAGGCTCAGCTCAGTCAACTCTTCCTGGTATTTCTCCGTGACCATGCGGGATTGTTCCAGCTGCTCCCGAATCGCATTCAACTGAGTCATATCCCGTTCATTGACCACGACCATGAATATGTTTCCCGCTTCATCAAAGACCGGTGTCCCAGTAACCAGCAAGATCCTGTTGGTTCTTTTGAGACGCTGAATGATGCTGACCTGCCGTCCGGTCTCCAAGACTTCCTGTGTGACCGATCGATCGAACCAGCCTTCGGAGAGAATCGCCGCGACCTTCCTCCCAATGACGTCTTCAGCCCTGATGCCGTTCAGCTTTTCCGATGCTTCATTGATTTTGATGACCCTGCCCTCGCCGTCACAAACCCAAATGCCATCCGAAGAGGAATTGAATATGGCATTCAGCTGCCGGTTCAGGTTCTTATAGGATTGAAGCTTGCGTGCAGAGAACTCGATCTGCTCCATTTTCTGGAAGCTGCATACCGCCCCCTTAATCCCGTCGGCCTCACGGATCGGTGTAACGTTCAGCAGCAGATCGCCGGACTTTCCCTGGATGTGGTGTCCCAATTGGGGGACCCCCGACTGAAGAGACTGCATGACCAGGGTGCCGGGACTGGAGAGAACATCGCGGATTCCCACCCCAATAATGTCTTCCGGAAGGAGACCGAAATACTTCTCAATCCGGGCGTTCGCAAAGACGATGATGCCGTCTCTGTCCGTTGCAATCACGCCGTGGCTGCTTGCACTCAGAATTTCTTCGTGGGTTATGGTGGTTTTCATTTGTTCCGAGCCGTTCCAGCACAAATTCACACCCTATTTGTCAAAGCTCTTCCCATGTTTTTCATGTCCATGACCATTCACCTTCACACCATATTGTACTGCTTCAGTTTGCGCCAGAGGAAAACTCAATTGACATATTAGAACAAGTGTTCTACTGACTGGAACGGATGTTTTGAGCAGATATTTCCGGCCTTTGGCGGATACTTTGGATACGGAGGGTTCATGAAAGCCCGTCCAGGTTGGGATGAAGGAACAAAGAAAAGGTTGATCGAAGCGGCTGGAGAAGCATTTGCCCGGCATGGATTTCGTGCCTCCACGATCAGAGCGATCTGCCGGCGTGCCAACGCCAGCGTGAGTGCCGTGAACTACCATTTTCGGGACAAGGAAGGTCTTTATGAAGCGGTGTTCGAGTATTCACACCGTTGGGCCGTCGAAAGGTATCCTCACGATTTAGGGCTTGATGCTGGAGCGACACCGGAGGATCGGCTTGGAGCATTCATCCGGTCTTTTCTTTTGCGGGGTCTTGGTGACGGGTTTCCGGCCTGGCACGGAAAGCTCCTGGCACAGGAAAGGGCCAACCCTCGCGGCATCTTCAGTAAGGTGGCAGAAACCGCCATTCGGCCGATGGACGATTATCTGGAAGGAATTGTCCGGGAAATTATACGGAAGGAGAAACCGTCGGAAGCGGTGGATGAGCAATCCGTCCGGCTATGCAGGATGAATATCGTCGGGCAGTGCATTTTTCAGATTCATGCCAGGCAGTTCATTCAGTCTCCAGGCCTAAAGGACCTTGAGCCGCCTACGATTGCCGTCATTGCCGATCAGATCTTCCGGTTTTCGATGGGAGGTATTCGAGCCATTGTCGCGGGAGGGTAAGACGTTGGAAGGGAGATCATCTTGAACTCTGCAAGTCGGAGGCCCATTCGGGGTCGATGCGGAACAACTTCCAGTCATTCGGCAGTATGGTTCTCACTGGTGTTCCTGATCACAATTCCAGCGGGCTGTATCAAAGTAGGCCCCGACTATGTGCGCCCAGATGTACCGGTATACAAGGATTGGAATACCCACCTGAGCGCTGACTCGAACACCGCGGGAATGGGTGTACAGGCCCTGGCGGCGTGGTGGACGACGCTCAATGACCCGCAACTGTGCGGATTGATCGAGCGTGCCGTCGCCGGCAACCTTGACCTGAAGCAGGCGCGGGCGCGAGTTCGTGAAGCGCGCGCCCGTCGGGGGATCGCAGCGGCCGATCTCTTCCCAACGCTCGACGCCTCCGGCTCAGCCTCCTGGAATCGTGTCATCCGTGACAGGGGTGCCGACACGACCACGGACCTCTACCAGGCAGGTCTGGACGCAGGCTGGGAGCTGGACATCTTTGGCGGCGTCCGTCGATCGGTGGAGGCAGCGGAGGGAAATCTGGAGGCAACCGAGGAGGACCTGCGCGACGTCCTGGTTTCCCTGCTCGCAGAAGTGGCGCTGAACTATCTCGATGTCCGGATCTATCAAGACCGAATTGCCGTGGCGGAAGACAACCTTCAGTCCCAAAGCGAGACCAGCCGGTTGACCGAATGGCGCTTTGAGGCCGGTTTGAGTGACCAGCTTGCGGTGCAACAGGCGCGCTACAACATGGAGAATACCCGTTCCCAGATACCGGTCCTGCAGACCGGGCTCGACGCGGCTATGAACCGCGTGGCGGTACTCCTTGGAGGACAACCGGGTTCGGTTCATGCGGAACTGGAGCGACCGGAACCGATCCCCGTTCCACCCCTCGATGTTGCGGTGGGGGTCCCTGCCGATCTCTTGCGACGAAGGCCCGACGTGCGACAGGCCGAACGGGAACTGGCGGCTCAGACGGCCAGGATCGGGGTGGCCACAGCGGATCTCTACCCCAAGTTCGCCCTCAATGGTTCCATCGGTCTGGAATCCCTTTCAACCAATAATGTATCCACCGGAACACTGTCTCTCGTGGGCGGGCCAGGAATCACCTGGGCAATCTTCAAGGGTGGAGCGATCCTTCAAAACATCGAGCTGCAATCGGCCCTTCAGGAGCAGGCATTGATCCAGTACGAGGCCGTCATCCTCAATGCGCTGGAGGAGGTGGAAAACGCCCTCGTGGCCTATGTGGAAGTCCAGAAGCGGAAACAGTCCTTGATCGAAGCCACCCGGGCGGCCCAACTGGCGGCTCAACTGGCAGAGCACAAGTTCGAGGCGGGTTTGACGGATTTCACGAATGTCCTGGATGCGCAGCGCTCCCTGTTGTCATTCCAGGAGCAACTGGCTCTGAGCAACGGAAACGTAACCGGTAACCTCGTCCGCCTCTACAAGGCCCTGGGCGGTGGATGGTCATCGCAGGCAAACGACACGTAGGGAAAAGACTTCCTGATATCGACGGAAGTCCTATCAAGAGATCCTGAAAGGCTTTTTCAGCACGGATCTTTTCGGGGAGCAATGCATAATGGCAAAAGCGAACGAAGCATCCGATATTGCCGGGACCCTGGGTCTCGATCAATCACAGGACAATAGAAAGCGTCCAAAACGATGGCTTTTTGCGGCGATTCCGGCGGCAGTCGCTGTCGTCATTGTTCTTGTGATCTGGAAGGGATCGAACTCGTCTGATGGCGTCCGCTACAAGACCCAGGGAGTGCAGCGGGGAGATCTGACGGTCATCGTCACAGCCACGGGCACCCTGCAGGCAACCAACGAGGTGGATGTGAGCAGTGAGCTTTCCGGCATCATCCGAAGCGTTGAAGCGGACTACAACAGCAAAGTGAAAGTCGGCCAACCCCTGGCGATACTCGATACCACAAAGCTTGAAGCGCAGGTCACACAATCGAAAGCCGCCCTGGAATCGGCAAAAGCGAAAGTCCTGCAGACGGAAGCAACGGTCAGAGAAACCCGCAGCAAACTCGCGCAACTGCGAAGAGTGAAAGAATTGAGTAATAACAAGGTCCCGTCTCAAACGGAGATGGATGCGGCGGAGGCGGCCCTTGATCGAGCCCTGGCCGATGTCGCCAGTGCCAAAGCCGCAGTCTCCCAGGCCCAGGCCACCCTCGATGCCAATCAGACGGACCTGTCCAAACTGGTCATCCGATCTCCTGTGGACGGGATTGTCCTCACCCGAAGCGTGGAACCCGGTCAAACGGTGGCTGCAACGCTCAATCCCCCGGTGCTGTTTACCCTGGCCGAGGATTTGACCAAAATGCAGCTCATCGTGAATGTGGACGAGGCTGATGTGGGGCATATCCAGGAAGGCCAGCGGGCTCTCTTCAGCGTTGCCGCCTACCCCAACCGAACCTTTGAGGCCCAGATTGTTCAGGCCCGTTTCGGCTCGACCACGACCTCGGGGGTCGTAACGTATGAAACCGTGCTGAAGGTGGACAACAACGATTTGTCTCTGCGACCGGGCATGACGGCAACCGCGGACATCACCGTCAAGAAAATCGAAAATGCCGTTCTCATACCCAGTGCCGCCCTTCGCTTCGCACCACCGGTCCAGGAAGAAGAGAAGGCTTCCAGCGGCCTGCTCGCCAAGATCCTCCCCCGCCCACCCAGATCCAGAACACTGCCGCGGGAGGATAGTGGAGGCAGGAAGGAGCAGCGGGTCTGGACGTTGAAGGACGGGCTGCCTCTGGCGATCCCCGTCAAGATCGGAGCGACCGACGGCAGCATGACTGAAATTGTAGCCGGTGAGATTCAACCGGGGATGGAGGTGGTGGTGGATACCGTCACTTCGGCGGAAGGAACATGACCGACTTTTGCCAGTCAAACAGCCAGGCCCTGATCGAACTGCAGGGCGTGACAAAGGTCTACGGCACCGGCCAGGCGGCCATGCATGCGTTGCGCGGCATCGATCTTTGCATCAGTGAGGGCGAGTTCGTGGCCGTGATGGGAGCAAGCGGTTCGGGCAAATCGACCTGCATGAACATCCTTGGCTGCCTGGATACGGCCACTGCAGGGAGTTATCGCTTCAAAGGCATTGAAGTGAACCGGCTGACCCGCAATCAGCGGACGAAACTCCGCCGTTTCTACCTTGGTTTTGTCTTTCAGGGCTTTAATCTGTTGAACCGTACTTCGGCGCTGGAAAACGTGGAGCTTCCCTTGATCTATCGCGGCGCATCCGCTCATGAGCGGCGGGCGCAAGCCCTTCATGCCTTGAAGACGGTAGGGCTCGAGGGATGGGAATCCCATACTCCGGGAGAGCTCTCCGGAGGACAACAGCAGCGAGTTGCCATTGCCCGGGCCATCGTGTCCAGGCCAACCGTGTTGTTTGCGGACGAACCCACGGGCAACCTGGATACGGCCCGCAGCCATGAAATCATGGATCTGCTGACCGGCTTGAATCGCGATCAGAAGGTCACCATCGTCATGGTCACTCACGAACCGGATATGGCTGCCTATGCGCGGAGGATCGTCCGTTTTGTCGATGGCCGGGTTGAATCCGATGAGCCAAATGTGAAGGAAGCATAATGCTCTGGAACACCATGCTCCTGGCCCTGCGTGAGATCCGGCGCAATGTCATGCGCTCGGTCCTGACCATCCTCGGTATCGTCATCGGTGTTGCCGCCGTGATCATCATGGTGACCATCGGCGGGGGAGCCACGGTGCAGGTCAAAGAACAGATCTCCGGCATGGGTAGCAACCTGCTCATGGTCACACCGGGCAAGAGGCTGGGGCCGGGGCAGTCCAGCGGCAACATTCCCTTTAAGGAAGCCGACGCCGGGGCCATTGCCCGGGAAGTCACCTCCGTGGCTGCTGTGGCCCCGGTCTCGTCCCAGTCCGCCAAAGCCGTCTTTGGAAACCAGAACTGGTCGACCCAGGTTGTCGGAACCACCAATCAGTACCTCCAGGTGACCAACCGGTCCATTCGATCGGGCAGGCAGTTCACCGACAGCGAAATTCGGAGCGGCGCAGCGGTCTGCATCACAGGAGAGACGGTGGTCAAAAAGCTCTTCGGCAGCCAGGAAGTCATCGGGGAAAAGATCCGGCTGCATGGAACCAGTACCGGAAGCAGCAGCAGTACGGGCACCACCAGCAGCAAGCTTTCCTGTGAGGTGATCGGTCTCCTGGCGGCAAAGGGCCAGAGCACCATGGGCACCGACCAGGACGATCTTGTTGTGATCCCGCTTGCCACCTATCAGCGACGCCTTGCGGGCAACCAGGATGTCGGTATGATCCAGATCTCCGTCGAGGAAGGCATCGCAACGGAAAAAGTCCAACAGGATATCGTGCGTTTGCTGCGGGAGCGCCGCCATCTCTCCCCGAGCGACGACGACAACTTCAATGTCATGGACTTGAAAGAGATCGTCAAGATGCTCACTGGGACCACACAAATGATGACCGCCCTGCTCAGTGCCGTCGCGGCGGTCAGCCTTCTGGTCGGCGGGATTGGGATTATGAATATCATGCTGGTTTCGGTGACCGAACGCACCCGTGAGATCGGGATCCGCCTTGCCATCGGGGCTTTGGAGAGCGAGGTGCTCATGCAATTTCTGGTGGAGGCGGTGGTGCTTTCTTCTTTCGGCGGTTTGATCGGGATTGTTCTGGCTCTTGCGTCTTCCGTGTGGCTGGCCGGGGTATTGCGGGTCCCCTTCGTCTTCAATGGAGGCATTGTGCTCCTGGCGTTCCTCTTCTCGGCCGCAGTGGGTGTCATCTTCGGATACTTCCCGGCACTCAAAGCCGCTCGTCTGGACCCCATTGAAGCCCTGCGGCATGAGTAGTTTGACAAGGAGTGAGTCTTGTGCCAAGAGAAGAGTGATTTCATGACTCCATCTTATTCCGAGCGAGAGGGTTTTCCATGATAGCTGATGCCATGTCGATGATCAGGGCAAGAGACCCCCACGAAAGGGAGTTTCATCAGGCAGTGGGTGAAGTTCTGGATTCAGTGAAACCGGTTTTGGATCGCAGTCCACGTTATCGACAGGCGAAGATCCTGGACCGGATCACGGAGCCTGAACGTGTGATCATCTTCAGAGTACCCTGGATGGATGACCAGGGAAACGTCCATATCAACCGGGGTTACCGGGTCCAGATGAACAGCGCCATCGGTCCCTATAAGGGCGGTTTGCGGTTTCACCCCTCGGTCAATCTCGGGATCCTCAAGTTTCTTGCTTTCGAGCAGGTTTTCAAGAATGCACTGACTACCCTGCCCATGGGAGGAGGGAAAGGAGGTTCCGACTTTGATCCCAAGGGCAAATCGGACAATGAAGTGATGCGTTTCTGCCAGTCTTTTATGCTGGAGCTTTTTCGCCATGTCGGCCCAGACACGGACGTGCCGGCCGGAGATATCGGTGTGGGCGCCCGGGAAATCGGCTTTCTTTTCGGAATGTACAAGAAGCTCCGCAATGAGTTCACCGGGGTGCTGACCGGCAAGAACCTCGGCTGGGGAGGCAGCCTCATTCGCCCCCAGGCGACGGGGTATGGCTGTGTCTATTTTGCCGCCGAAATGCTCGCGACCCAAGGCAAAAGCCTCGAAGGAAAGGTCTGCCTGGTTTCCGGTTCCGGAAACGTTGCTCAACATACCGTTGAGAAACTCCTCGACCTGGGAGGCAAGGTAGTCACCCTCTCCGATTCTTCCGGGACCATCTACGATGAAAGCGGCATCGATCGATCCAAGCTGGCCTTTGTAAAGGAACTGAAAAACGTCAGGAGGGGCCGGATCAAAGAATATGCGGACAAGTATCCTTCCACGGTCTACACCCCTGCGGACCCCGCCGCAGAGTTCAATCCGCTGTGGAACCACAAGGCTGATTGTGCCTTTCCGTCCGCCACCCAGAATGAAATCAACGGCAAGGATGCCGAGAATCTGGTGAACAATGGGGTCATATTGGTTTGCGAAGGTGCAAATATGCCGACTGCTCCGGAAGGGATCGCCGTATACCTGCAACACGGCATTCTTTACGGACCGTCAAAGGCGGCCAATGCCGGCGGGGTTTCCGTATCGGGCCTCGAAATGACCCAAAACAGCATGCGCATCAACTGGACGAGAGAGGAAGTGGACAGCCGCCTCTACACCATCATGAAGACCATTCATAAGAGCTGCCTGGATGCATCAGCTCAATACGGCACTGCCGGAAATTATTTGAACGGCGCAAATATCGCCGGTTTTGTCAAGGTTGTTGAAGCAATGCTGGACCAGGGGTTGGTGTAAAAGGGTATCTGCGGGACTGTTGTCTGGAGCGAGGGAAAACCGCCGCCGGAAACGATGCTTGTCTGCTATCCTCTGGAGATTGATTGAAACAAAAAGGACGCTCCCTGGCGCGAGAACGGGACCTGTCCCGATGCCAGGGAGCTTTTTTAGTCGGCCTGAAAGCCGGGGTTACCGTGAAAGGCTATTGCTTTGCCGGAGACTTCGATCCCTCGACCGCTGCAGGGGCCTTCTCCGGAGCTGCTTTTTGAGCGGCAGTCTTGTCGGATTGAGCATCCAATGCCGACTTCGCGGCTTCCGTCTTGACGGCCGGCTGACTGACTGAACCCTGCGGAGAAGCCACCTTATCCGGTTTCACATCCAGATTCGGCCTGGTCGTCACGGCCGTTCCTGCGTCCTTGCCGGCTGCGGCGGCTTTTTCACTCTTGCTGTCCACCGCCGCTTTGGTAGCTGCTGCCTTTTCAGGTGCCTTCACACCAGCAGGGGCATCGGGAACGCCCTTTTCCGCCTTGGTTCCAACCTCAGGTTTGGTCGGCAGGCCCTTTTCCTTTCCTGCTTCAGGTTGAGTTGCCGGCCTGGTCTGCGTCACGACTGCAGGGGCCGGTGAAGTGTCCTTTTGCGCCGATTGCTGAGCAAAACCGGGACCCAAACCCAACACCAAAACCATTGAGCTCACCCCGACATAAGTCATAATCTTTTTCATATCGGTCTCCTGATGTTCAAAAGAGAGAAACTGCTGTGTATCTTGTGTACGTTCATTGCCGTGCTGCCTGTCGATGATCGAGTACGCATAGTCCTACATTCCCCAGACCCTCCTCTCCCGGGGTTTTCCCCTGGAGCATCTTTGAGTTCCTTTGTTCGATGCCGCTCTCTTCGGATGGCGATTGGACCCGATCGGGAATCCATCTATCCAGGCAACTCATCGTTTCGCCTCGGCTGGTGGAATAAGCAACCAGTATGCCAGGCAGGAACGAGTCGGGGAGAGCGATGTTAAACGATTGATTGGAAAGGGTTTTTTCCCTGGAAGTCAGGGTTCGAAGCAGGCCGTTGCACCTCGCAGGCCTCAAACGGGCAATGCAGATACGAATTATTGCTCACGACAATCGATTCATAGCAAAAATTGTATCATCGCCCAATGAAGGGGGGGCCGCACAGCCAAGGGACTCTTGTTGAAACAAGCTGGCATCACAGCCATTTCTTCTTTCTGAAATAGAAGAGCATGGAACCGGCTACAATGGCCATCAGCAGCAGCACGGCCGGATAACCCAGGGGCCAGTCGAGTTCCGGCATGACCTTGAAGTTCATTCCATAAACACCGGCGATGAACGTCAAAGGCATGAAGATCGTCGCAATGACTGTCAGGACCTTCATGACTTCGTTCATTCTGTTGCTGATGCTGGACAGATAGAGATCCATCATTCCGGCAAGCATTTCTCGATAGATTTCGATGGAATCGATAACGTGAATGAGATGATCGTAGATATCTCTGAGATAGATGAGGGTTGATTTGTGGAAGACCGCAGACTCACCGCGCAGAAGACTCCCGACAGATTCCCTCAACGGCCAGACCGCCCGGCGAAACAAGATCATCTGTCGCTTCATTCTGTGGATTCGCTGCAAGGTTGTCCTGGTGGGATTTGCAGTCAGTTCTTCCTGCAACAGCTCAATGCCTTCGCCGAACCTTTCGAGTACATTGAAATAGTGGTCGACTGTGGCATCTATGAGGCAATAAGCCAGGTAATCGCTGCCTTCTTTCCTGATCCTGCCTTTCCCGGCCAGGATTCTATCCTTCAGCGGATCAAAGATGGCTCCGTCCTTCTCCTCAAAGGAAATCATCACGCCCGGTTTCAGGACAAAGCTGATCTGGCCCATGGCCGGTTCCAGGCTGCTGTCCGCAGCATCGAACGCTTTCAGAACGACAAAAAGGTAGTCTTCGTATTCTTCAGTTTTCGGGCGCTGCTCCGTGTTGACAATGTCTTCCAGAGTGAGAGGATGGATGCCGAAGCACTTGCCCACCTTTTCGATGGTTTCCATATGATGAATGCCTGCTACATTCATCCAGAAAACACCGTCTTCGCCGGGTTTGTATGAATGCTCGTCCAGGTGTTCCGGGCCGTCGATCGCTTCCACGCGAGCTTCCGATTCGCTGTAACGGATAAGAGCGATCCTGACTCGATCGGTTCTTTCCTCTCCGATATGAACAAGAGTCCCTGGTGGAAGTCCTGACTTTCTCGACCTTCTGATCTTCATCATCCGTCCGTCTTTCTCTGGTGTCGCTTATTGGGCGAAGTGCTGCCGCGCGTGCGCGACCATGCCGGATACGCTCGGAATCTTCTGCTGCATTGAACGGGTTACAAGGCGATTGAGGTCTCAATATGAGGCGAGGGCCCTGGAAGCACAACAAAAAAAACCGGAGTGCTCCGCACTCCGGTTATGACCTGCCGGTGGGAATTTCAGGCCGGGCCTTGAACTATAGCTTTTTCACCTTAGCCGCCTGAGGCCCCTTGGTGCCGCTCTCCTGAACGAAACTCACCCTCTCGCCCTCAGCCAGAGATTTGAACCCGGACCCTTCAATAGCACTAAAGTGTACAAAGACATCCTGTCCGTTGTCAGCCTCAATAAAACCGTAACCCTTGCTGTCATTAAACCACTTCACTCGACCTTCCGCCATTTCCTTACTCCTTCTTGATTGTTTTTTTCCTTTGGCTTTTGGCGCGGTACTTTGGAGCTAACTAGAAACCGCACCTTTCCCACAGCGAAAGACCGATTTCTCATGTAACTCAAAATATCGAACTCAATTAGCATTGGTTGGCAATTATAATGTGCCTTCCTGACAAGTCAAGCGGGGATTTCCATCGTCGCCGATTTCCTTTCCTTGCTTGGACTTGTGATGTATAACCAAGGCGACATTCCCGGGATTTGCCCGGACGAGAAGCATTTCATAGTCTGCAGAATGTGGTGAACGCTATGTTTGACAGTTTATCTGATAGATTTCAGAAAATTTTTAAGCATCTTCGCGGGCAGGGAAAGCTGACGGAGGATAACATTCGAGAGGCGCTTCGCGAAGTCCGCATGGCGCTGCTTGAAGCCGATGTCCACTATAAGGTGGCCAAGGACTTCGTTTCGGGGATTGGTGCGCGCGTTGTGGGCCAGGAGGTGATGGACAGCCTCACGCCGGGTCAGCAGGTTATCAAGATCGTTAACGAAGCGCTGACCGATCTCATGGGGGGAGCAGCAGAGTCATTGCGCCTGCTGGGGCGGCCCCCGGTTTCGATCATGCTGGTGGGATTGCAGGGGTCGGGCAAAACCACCACGGCCGCCAAGCTGGCGCGTAAGCTTTTGGAAGAGAAACGCAGACCCTGTCTCGTTCCAGCGGACGTCTATCGTCCGGCTGCAATCGATCAGCTGGTCACTCTCGGGAATCAGCTGAAGCTGCCGGTCTATCCTTCCACCGGGACCCAGCGCCCCGAGGAAATTGCCAGGGAATCCGTGCCATTTGCCAGGGAGCACAACTGTGACACCCTGCTGCTGGACACTGCAGGGCGGCTGCACATCGATTCCGAACTGATGGCCGAATTGACCCGCTTGAAAGAGATTCTACAGCCGGCTGAAATCCTGCTGGTTGCCGATTCCATGACCGGTCAGGACGCTGTAAAGATCGCCGGGGCGTTCCATGAAACCCTTGGCATCACCGGAGTCATCCTCACCAAGCTTGATGGCGATGCCCGCGGAGGGGCCGCCCTTTCCATTCGGGCGGTGACGAATTGCCCGATTAAATTCATCGGGGTGGGCGAAAAGCTGGAAGCCCTCGAAGTCTTCCACCCGGACCGGATGAGTTCACGCATTCTGGGCATGGGAGACGTTCTTTCACTCATTGAAAAGGCTCAGGAAGCCTTCGATGAGAAAGAAGCCGAGCAGATGGCCAGGAAGTTTCGCGACGATTCCTTTTCCCTTGAGGATTTCCGAAATCAGTTGCGACAGATCAGAAAACTTGGTTCGTTTGATCAGATCCTCAGTATGCTGCCCGGAATGGGAATGCTCAAGCAGCTGAAGAAAATGGAGGTGGATGAGAAGGAATTCATCCGAATGGAAGCCATCATCAACTCCATGACAAAAGCTGAGCGTCGGAACGTCGATATCATCAACGCCGGTCGGCGGAGGCGAATCGCCAATGGCAGCGGAACGACCGTTCAGGATGTGAATCGGCTGTTGAAAAGCTATGAGGAAGCGCGCAGGATGATGCGCCAGGTTATCGGCGGGGGAACAGGCAGCAAGAAGAAGAAGGGAAAGGGTCGTCGCAAGCGGGCATTTTTTCCTTTTTAATTTTTGACCAATACAGTATATAGAGTCTTTTCGCGGTATGGCTTACCCGTTGTCTGGATGGAGAATGCCGTAGAAAGGAAAAGATGGTTCTCAGCTTTGACACCCCCAGCAGGCGTGTAGCATATCATCGAGGAGGTAAAGCATAGATTATGTCAGTACGCATTCGTTTGGCTCGTGGCGGCAGGAAGAAGAAGCCGTTCTATCGAGTTGTAGTAGCTTCTTCTGAGGCACCGCGAGATGGTCGTTTTATTGAAAGGATAGGGATCTACAATCCGCTAGCCGAACCGGCCCAGTTCAAGATCAACCCAGCCAGACTTCAGTATTGGCTCCAGGAAGGCGCGAAACCTACCGATACAGTGCTGAGCTTGATTCGCAAGCATACCGTTCGTGATGTTGCTCAGTCCTCCTAGCTAGAGAGGCATTTGCGGCGCAGAAGAGCCGGAGGTTACGATGTTGAAAGAATTGATCGAGTTTATGGCACGGGCTTTGGTGGACAATCCTGACCAGGTGAGGGTTTCAGACATTGAAGGTGAGCAGACTTCCGTGATCGAGCTGAGAGTCGCCAAAGAGGACCTGGGCAAAGTCATTGGCAAGCAGGGGCGCACTGCCCGTGCGATGCGCACGATTCTGAGCGCCGCCTCAACCAAAATACGGAAACGGGCTGTACTGGAAATCATAGAGTAAGTGAATGAACGTTTCTCGCCTGGTGCCGGTGGGCAAGATCATAAGGACTCACGGGCTTCGAGGTGCCGTAAAGATTGTTCCCTATGGGGAGACCGTGGCGCAACTGGGACCCGGGGACAGGCTCTGCCTGAGCTCTCCTTTGGGCTCAGGGCAGGCTGAGCTGATCGTATTGCAGTCGCGTCGTCAGGGCAAATGTTGCATCCTACAATTCGCAGAACTCCGGGATATTGATGCGGCCGAAACAGTGGTTGGACAGGAAGTTTTTGTTCCTGAAGAATTTCTGCAAGCCACCTCGGAGGGGGAGTATTACCACTACCAGCTCATCGGTCTCCACGTCGAAACTTCCGGAGGGGAAACAATTGGGACCCTCCGTGGAATCATTGAGACCGGCGGCAACGATGTCTATGTGGTGGACCTTGGAAACAGGGAAATACTGATTCCGGCGATAGCTGAAGTCATCCTCGAGGTGGACCTTCAGGGAGGGAAGATGATCATAGAGCCGCCGGAAGGCCTGCTTGATGATCTTTGATATCCTGACCCTTTTCCCCGGCATGTTCGTGTCTCCTCTCGGGGAAAGCATCCTGGGCAAAGCGCAGGAACGGAACCTGATTCAAGTTCGGGTTCACAATATCCGGGACTATGCCGCCGACAAGCATCAGATCACCGACGACCGGCCCTTTGGCGGCGGCGAAGGCATGGTTATGAAGCCCGAACCGATTGTCCGTCTGCTGGATGTTCTCAGGGCAGAGGGGCCGCAGCCTCGGGTCGTTTTGCTCAGTCCGCAAGGATCTGTCTTTCGTCAGAAAGATGCCTGGAGGTGGAGCCGGTTGCCCCGCCTGGTCCTGATTTGTGGGCGATATGAAGGGGTGGATGAACGCGTAGCTGAGTTCTTCTCCGATGAGCAGGCTTCCATTGGCGATTATGTTCTGTCGGGGGGCGAATTGGCCGCCATGGTGGTATTGGATGCCGTTGCGCGTTTGATCCCCGGCGTCCTGGGCAACACGGCCTCGGCCTTCGCAGAGTCGTTTGCCGAACCGATGCTCGAGTTTCCACAATACACCCGCCCTCGGGAGTTTTTGGGCCACCAGGTCCCGGAGGTTCTGCTTTCCGGAGATCATGAAGCGATCAGAGGATGGCGCAGAGGCCAGGCTCTTTTGAGAACAAAACTGCGGCGGCCCGATCTCTTCGCCCGTCTGGAGCTGACTTTACCGGACAGAAAGCTGCTCCATCAGGCGGAAGAGGGATTCGCTCAAAGGCAGGAACACCGGCAGGTTATCGAGAGATAGCGGCCCACGGTTCTTTCCACTGCTTTGGGGAAAGATTGCAGCTTTAGATGAAAACCGTCCTGCTCTATGTGGCGCTGGTGCACTATCCGGTATTGAATCGCAGGGGAGAGGTCATTGCCTCGGCTGTAACGAACCTGGACCTTCATGACCTGGCACGTACGGCCCGGACCTACGAGGTCCCGGCCTGCTATATTGTGACACCTCTGCAAGATCAGCAGGTCCTGATCGGACGGCTGCTTGACCATTGGTGCCGGGGGATCGGCAGGGCGTTGCACCCGGACCGTGAAGCGGCTTTGAAACGGCTCAAAATTGTGGATGGCCTTGGGGCGGTGCAAGAGGAGATTCGATCGCAATGGGGTGAGTCCCCTGTGAAATGGGCCACCACGGCAAAGGAGCTACCCGGAACTCTGAGCCACGACGAAGCGAGACGCCGGCTGGCGCATGCTTCCCGACCCCATCTCCTGCTGTTGGGTACGGGCTGGGGTCTGGCGCCTGCTGTCATGGAAGAAGTGGATGCCGTGCTCACACCGATCAAAGGGAGAGGCGGTTACAACCACCTGTCAGTGCGATGTGCAGCAGCGATCTTGATGGATCGCCTTCTTCATACGGATTGATGAAGAGACAACTTTGAACAGAAGCCCTGGGCCATTGAGCTCACGGCTGGGAATGGAGGATGGAACATGGGGATGAATGTTGCAGAAAGCATCCAGCGGGAACTGATGCGGATGGACATCCCTGCCTTTCGAAGCGGAGACACCGTCAAGGTGCACGTCAAGATTCGGGAAGGCGACAAGGAACGGGTCCAGGTATTTGAAGGGGTGGTGATTCGTCATCACAGGGGATTGCTCTCCGCCACGTTTACCGTACGGAAGGTATCCTACGGAGTTGGAGTGGAGCGTATTTTCCCATTGCATTCGCCACAGATCGATAAGGTCGAAGTATTGCGACGCGGGCGCGTACGTCGCAGCAGGCTTTACTATCTGCGGCAACGCCTTGGCAAGGCTGCCCGCATAAAAGAGAAGCGTTAGTGCGCCAACAATCCATGGCAACCTCGCCGGTGGATCTCCTTCATTTCGAAAGGGAGGCTTATCGCCGGGGTTGCCGGCTGGTTTCGGGAATCGACGAAGTGGGACGCGGCCCCCTGGCCGGACCGGTCGTGGCTGCAGCGGTTATTTTGCCTCAAGGTATTGAGCTGCCGGGTGTCAGGGATTCGAAAGATCTCACCTCCGCCCAAAGGGATGCCCGCTATCAGGATATCCTCTCCCGTGCCAGCGCGGTCGGCATCGGCTCCATTGAACCGGCCGAGATTGACCGTATCAACATCCTGCAGGCCACCTTCAAGGCCATGATCCAGGCCATTGAAAGCCTTCCGCTTCCACCCGACTTTCTTTTGATCGACGGCCCCTACAGACTGCCTGTAACCACAGCGCAAAAGGGTATTCCCCGGGGGGATCAACGCAGCATATCTATTGCTTCGGCTTCAATTGTCGCTAAGGTGTATCGAGATCGCTTGATGTGTGAATGGGACACGCGCTATCCCGCTTATGGCTTTGCTCAGAACAAGGGCTACGGCACGGCCAGACACCTGGAAGCACTGCGCCGCCATGGCCCCTGCCCTCTCCATCGCTTGAGCTTTCGGGGAGTGGTCTCATGAGGGAATAGAACGGTTTTCGAGTGACACAGATGCTGAACCGCAGGCAAAAGGGCAGCTTGAGTGAAGACCTCGCTGTTGGATTTTTGAAACAGCATGGATTGCAGGTCTTGGCCCGGAATGTTCGCTGCCCTCTTGGAGAAATTGATCTCATCGCCAGGGACGGCAAAACCTGGGTTTTTGTCGAGGTCAAGTCCCGCTTTGCCTCGGGCTACGGGCTACCCCAGGAGCTGGTTTCGCACAGCAAACAAAGACGCCTGACCCGCCTGGCACAGTGGTACATGAAACAGCATCGCCTGGAAAACCAGCCCGCACGCTTTGATGTGATCGCGATAACCTGGCCGGATGGGAGGCCTGAGATCACCTGGATACCCAATGCCTTCGAAGCCCATGACTGAATCCGATGCCCCGGCGAAGTCAGGCACTCTTTTTATTGTTGCGACTCCCATCGGCAATCTCTCCGACATTACGTTAAGAGCCATCGATGTTCTGCATTCCGTAAATCTGATTGCCGCCGAAGATACTCGCCGCACCAGAAAGCTGCTGACTCACTACGACATCCATAAGCCGGTGGTCAGCTATCACAGTCACAACCTTCACGAGCGTGGTCCGGAACTGCTCCGGCAGCTCACCTCGGGAGCATCGCTTGCCCTGGTTACCGATGCAGGGACCCCCGGCATTTCCGATCCAGGGGCACTGCTCGTACAACAGTCCCTGGAATCCGGTCTGCCCGTTGCCGTCATTCCCGGTCCAACGGCTCTGATATCGGCGCTGGTTGCTTCAGGCCTGCCAACCCATCCCTTTGCCTTTTTGGGATTTCCAGCTGCCAGGGGATCCACAAGAAAACGCTTTTTCTCCTCCCATGCCGGCCTTCCCATGACTCTGATCCTCTATGAATCGCCCCAAAGACTGGCGAGAACACTGGAAGACGTCCTGCATTTCTGGGGAGATCGCCGTATCGCTATCGCCCGTGAATTGACCAAACAGTTTGAGGAGTTCTTCCGTGGCAGGGTGACTGAAGCGATCAGACACTTTGCGGAGGGAACCAGGGGTGAATTGACCCTGGTCGTTGAGGGTTTTACTCAGCAGCAGATTGACCTGGCCACGGAACCGACGTGGCAGGAAGCCTTGATTACTTTCCTCGGAGACCCTCAACAGACCGTGAAACAGGCAACGGAGGAAATCGCCGGCCAATACGGGGTACCTCGACGGCTTGTCTACCAAAAGGCCCTTGAAATCCGGCGATCGCCTTCATATAAGGAAGCTTGAGTTTTGAGAGAGGAGTCAGTCAAGAACCATGATCGAGTTTCTGAGAACATGAAAGTGGACGGTCCCATCGGCGTATTCGATTCCGGTATTGGGGGGCTTACCGTGGTGCGGGCACTTATGGAAAGGCTGCCTTTTGAGAACATCATCTATTTCGGGGATACGGCACGGGTACCCTACGGCGTGAAGTCAGTGGAAACGATCGCTCTCTATGCCCGGCAGATCACTGAATTCCTGCTGCAACAACGGGTTAAGCTGCTCATCGTTGCCTGCAATACCATGGCAGCGGTTGCCCATCAGACGATCACAGGCCTTTCGCCGGTGCCGGTGCTCGATGTCATCGATGCGGGGGCAAGGATCGCTGTGTCGGTAAGCCGGAACAAGAGAGTCGGAGTCATCGGCACACCGGCAACGGTCAACAGCAATGCCTACACCCGGGCAATCCACAAACTCGATCCCCAGATCCGGATCTTCTCGCAAACATGCCCCCTGTTTGTTCCGCTGGTCGAGGAGGGGTGGCTGAATCACAGGGTAACCTACCTTACCGCCGAGGAGTACCTGAGGCCCATAATGGAGCAGGCCGTCGACACGCTGGTTTTGGGCTGCACCCATTATCCTTTGCTCAAATCACTGCTGCAGGAGATCGTAGGAAACGGCATCCAGCTGGTGGACTCAGCCGAGGCCATGGCGGAGCAAACCGCAGCGATGCTGGATTATCAGGACCTGGGAAACCGCGGGAACCAGCATCCCCAGTACCGTTACTATGTTACCGATGTGCCCTATCGCTTTCGGAACATCGGAGAGATCTTCCTGGGCCGAACGCTTGCCGACATCAAAATCGTGAAGTGGTAAGGCGGTACAGAGAGATCTGCCGACTGGAGGACGGAGAACAAGCCATGAGAAAAGGCCGAATTGATCGGACGACGAAAGAAACCAGGATCAACCTTGAGTTTTCATTAGACGGACAGGGGTTTGTGGATGTCCATACCGGGGTCCCGTTCCTGGATCATATGCTGACACTCTTTGCCGTGCATGGTTTCTTTGACCTGAAGGTATGCGCTGAAGGGGATTTGGAGGTTGACGCCCACCATATTGTCGAAGACATCGGGATCTGTATGGGAAAGAGCTTATCTGATGCACTGGGAGATCGAGAGGGCATTCGCCGGTACGCACACGCTGTGGTTCCGATGGATGAGGCGTGCGCTGAGATCAGTCTGGACCTCTCCAATCGGCCCTATCTCGTCTATGAGACACCCCCATTGAGTGCCCGAACGGGTCAGTTCGAAACGGAACTGGTGCCCGAGTTTTTCCGGGCATTCGCACAGCATGGCGGGGTAACCCTCCATATTCAAGTCCGCTACGGGAGCAATACACACCACATCATCGAGGCAATCTTCAAAGCCTGGGGGAGGGCACTCGATCAGGCAACCCTTTACGATGAAAGGAGGAAAGGCATTCCTTCGTCCAAGGGACTCATCTAGAAGGCTGTCTGCCCCCTCCTCTCTCGATCCGACAGCTGGATACACCTGACCCGTGAGCAGGGTAACTGATTGTTTTCGCTAGCCTTGAGACTCACACCCAAACCCACATCCCTTTCCCCCCTTTTCAAGAAAGATCGGATTTCTGTATCGTGTTGATCCTATTCTGAAATCCCTCAGATTCTCCCTTTGGCAAAGGGCAACTTGAAAAAAACCACGAGGCCATGTGCGTCCAATTGCGGGAGAAGGTTGGGGCAAGGGCGTAGCGGCATGAGACTACACTCCCCTCGAGGGGAGAGAAACCTGGAGGTTCGTAAAGGTGGAGCGGGAGACGGGCTTCGAACCCGCGACCCTCAGCTTGGAAGGCTGATGCT
>CAYTWB010000001.1:0-240089 GCA_964441945.1 uncultured Syntrophobacteraceae bacterium | reverse complement strand
TCTGGCATGTTTTCGCATCCTTCACGCTCGCGTCTATACTATGTCAAATATCCAGGTCTCGAAGGATTACCAGTTCGAATTCTATGTCGAATGCATGGACCTGAACAGGTTCCCGAGTGAGCACTATCGCAATAGAATAATAGAAACGTATCGGGAGAAATACTCCGGCCTCAAAGTCGACCTCATTGTCGCTTTCCTGTGCTCATCCCTTCATATCCTGGCGAAACACGGCCCCGAGTCTTTTCTGAGCGTCCCTGTAATTCTCGCCGAGCAGGCCCCCAGACTCCTCGGTGATCTCTCATTGACATTCCTTGCCGCTGTGGTGTCGGGCCGGGTGGATATAGAGGGTACCCTGGTTCTTGCCCTCCGCCTCTATCCCGATGTCCGCAAGGTATTTGTTGTGACTGGAGCCTCCGGGTACGATGAAATGATTGAGGGGTGGGCCAGGGAAGCCTTTCGCGGCTTCGAGAGTCAGGTTGAGTTCCAGTACCTCTCCAGGCTGCCGATGGATGAGCTCATCCATCGGGTTGCGAAACTCCCCGAGCACTCCCTGGTGTTTTACCTTTCTTCCAGAGGGCAGGGTATAAACCTTCGCCTACAGGCGGAAAAGTCTTTAGCATCTTTCTTTCAAGATCACTTTGCTTTAGCATGAACACTCCTTTTCTGCCAAGGAGGAGTGGGAATGAGAAGGGAGAGCTACCGAAGAGGTTCTCATACCGTAACAGACCTGAAATACCACTTCGTGTGGAAGACGAAATACAGCTACGATGTGCTGCGAGGAGAAGTCGGGCTGAGATTGCGGGATATCCTGCGGGAGATCTGTGCAGAGACAGGCATGGAGATAGTGAAGGGGAACATACGGCCGAACCATGTACATATCCTGATCGGTGCTCCTGCACATCTGTCTGCTGGGAAGATAGCTCAATACCTGAAGGGCAAGAGCTCATAGCGGCTACAAAGAGAGTTTCCAATCCTACAAAAGAGATACTGGGGCCGTCATCTTTGGGGTCGCGGCTACTTCTGCAATACTGTGGGAGCTGTCACGGAAGAGCAGATCCAGCAGTACATTGCCAATCAGTCGGATGAGCCTGGCACATTCACGGTCTGGGATGAATCCAAACTGGATGCCCACGTCGAACTTAAGTCGGATTCATCCGAATAGCTTCAGAAGGCTTTAGCCTAAACGGGCGTTTACGCCCGCAACATTCCTTCGCCTTCAGGCGATAGTCATTGAATGAAAGGTTGTGCAAGGCCATGGCCGGCGAATTCTCTCTTGCGGTCGTTACCAACGACATTTTCACGCAAGAGGACGCCGAGTTCCTCATCAGATCGGGTGCCCTACCGGAGGAGCGGATTGTGGGCGTGGAAACGGGCGGCTGCCCGCATACCGCCATAAGGGAAGATGCCTCCTTGAACCAGGATGCCATAGAGCGGCTTATCGACAAATTCCCCGACCTGGACCTCCTGTTCGTGGAAAGCGGCGGAGACAACCTTGCCGCGAGCTTCAGCCCGGAGCTGGTCGACAGCTCCATCTACGTGATCGACGTTGCGGGAGGCGACAAGATTCCGAGAAAGGGCGGCCCAGGGATCACCAGGTCGGATCTCCTCGTAATCAACAAGATCGATTTGGCCCCTCATGTAGGCGCAAACCTGGACATCATGGCCAGGGATTCCCTGAAGATGAGGGGCAAGAAGCCCTTCCTCTTTACCAACCTGCGAAGCAATGTGGGTCTTGATGAAGTGATCGCCTGGATCAAGAGTGATGTGCTGTTTATCGGATGACGGGGAGTTACAGGGGATCGGCCGCCATGGCGAGCTCAAGCTGGACTTCAAGGAACGCGATGGGAAAACATTCTTGCAGGATGCCTATGCGACGATGCCCATGCACTGCCTGCCGCCCTTTTATCCGGACGATACCGGCCGGGCCTGTACCTATCTGGTGAATCCGACCGGAGGATTTGTGGGCGGCGACCGAGTCGAGGTGGATATCTCCCTTGGTGAGCGCACACGCGTCTTCCTGACCACTCAGTCTGCCACCCGGGTCTACCGGAGCACCGGAGCTTGTTCCAGCCAGGAAATCACCGTAAGGGTAGGGGAGGACGCTGTCTTCGAATATCTGCCCGGTTATGTCATTCCCTTTGCCGGCTCACTTTATCGGCAGGCAACCAGGGTGCATCTTGAAAAGAATGGGATCGCGCTTATTTCGGACTCCTTCACCACGGGGCGTTTGGCCCGGGGTGAACACCTGATGTTTGACGAGTACGACAGCTCGCTGGAGATCGATTTTGATGGGGAGCCGCTCGTCTATGACCGGTTCATCCTAAAGCCCAAAGAAATCGACTGCGGGGGAATCGGGTTGCTGGAGTCGCATTGTATCGTTTCGTCCCTCTACCTGATCTTTGAAGACCGGGAAGAGGAACAGCCTCTCATTGAATCTTTGCGGGGTCTCCTGGATCGCAGCGAAGGGGTGGTCGGAGGAGTCTCGTCGCTCCGGTCCCGGGGCCTGGTGATACGACTCCTCGGCACAGGCACTCGACACCTCGAAAGAGTGACTTCCCGCCTCTGGTTCATTGCCGGGAGGATTCTTTTTCCCGGTGAGAGAAGGAGCGAATGCCGGTTTTGGTGATGAAAAGAAGCGAGGTCTGCCTTCCGTCAGTGGTTTTCAGGATCTCGATGGTCCTGTGTTGCGGGGGCTGGCACAGGTCGTCGGATCAAGATCTTTTCAGTGCTTCTGCAAAAGGGTTGTTGAATGCGGTTTTGGCCTTGGAGTGGTTCTTCTTCTCACTGCGAATTGAGTCTATAGACGGCTCTTTGCTTTCATGCTGCTCCGTCCTCGGGGCGGAAGAGGATTTCATGGAAAGCGTGATGCGGTTTCTCGGCAAGTCGACATCGAGAACGGTCACGGTGACGCGCTGATGAACGCGAACCACCTGACGGGGATCTTTGACGAAGTGGTCCGATAGCTCGCTCACGTGAACCAGACCGTCCCGGTGGACCCCAACATCCACAAAAGCGCCAAAAGCAGTGACATTGGTGACTATTCCAGGCAGTTTCATGCCCGGCTTCAAGTCCGCCGGCTTCTCAACTCCAACTGCGTAGGAAAAGGGTTCAAAGACATCCCTTGGGTCCCGGCCGCGGCCGGCAAGTTCCGACAGGATATCCATGAGGGTCGGCAGCCCGGCTTCAGGGGTGATGTAGCGAGAGGGATCTATCGCTTCTCTTGCGGCGGCGTCTTGCATGAGCTCAGAGACCGAGCGGCCGGCATCCCGGGCCATCCGCTCGACGACAGGGTAGGATTCCGGGTGTACAGCGCTCGAATCGAGAGGATTCACTCCATTCCTGATGCGCAGGAAACCGGCAGCCTGCTGGAATCCTTTCGGGCCAAGGCGGGGGACATTCCGCAGATCTTCTCGTGAACGGAAAGGACCATTTGTATCTCTATACGCGACGATATTCCTCGCAAGCTGCGGCCCGAGCCCCGATACGTAGGCAAGGAGATGGGGACTGGCGGTATTGACCTCAACGCCCACGGCATTGACGCAGCTCATGACGGCATCGTCGAGGCCCCTCTTCAGCTCGCCCGGATCCACATCATGCTGGTACTGCCCAACCCCGATGGACTTCGGGTCGATCTTCACCAGTTCCGCGAGAGGGTCCAGCAGACGTCGCCCGATTGAGACGGCACCGCGGACGGTGACATCATGGTCGGGAAATTCCTCGCGGGCAATGCTGGAAGCTGAATAAACGGATGCTCCGCTTTCGTCAACCATGACGATCTGAACGGCTGACGGGAGCCCTGCACTGCGCACAAACGTTTCAGTCTCTCTGCCTGCCGTGCCGTTGCCCACGGCGATCGCTTCAATCCCGAATTCAGCGACAAGTCTCCGGATCTGTTCAGCCGCCCTCGCTGACGCCTCCCTCCCGGAATGCGGATAGATGGTTTCGTTGTGGATGAGCTTTCCCTGCGGGTCCAGACACACCAGTTTACATCCCGTCCGAAAGCCGGGGTCTATGGCCATAATCCTCTTGGAGCCCAGAGGAGGGGCCATCAACAGGTGCCGAAGGTTGTCGGCAAAGACCCGAATGGCTTCATGGTCGGCTCGATCCTTCGACCATTGCTTTGCCTCCGTTTCAAGAGAGGGGGCAAGGAGTCTGCGGTAGGCATCCTGGACGGCGAGCTTGACCTGTTGCAAGGCAGGCGAATCGCCTTTCAGGAAAATCGCATCGAGGATGGACAGGGCTTCCTCCTCCCCTGGTGTGCAATGGACGGTGAGGAATCCCTCCTTTTCCCCGCGGCGGACTGCGAGGACCCTGTGGGATGGGGCCCTGCCGATGGGCTCCTCCCAGTCGTAATAGTCGCGGTACAAGATGCCCTCGGTCTCCTTCCCGGAAATGACCCTGGATCGAAGGATTCCTTTGTCGGTAAAGAGCGTTCGAAGCTTCGCACGGGCTTCGGTGTTTTCGTTGACCCATTCGGCAATGATATCTCGGGCCCCGGCAAGGGCCTGTTCCGCGGTGCAGATCTCCTTTTCCGGATTGATGAAGCGCTTTGCATCGGCGAGGGATCCCGTTGCCGACTCCTGAGCGAAAAGGAGATGAGCCAGGGCTTCCAGACCCCTTTCTTTTGCAATCGTGGCCCGGGTTCGGCGCTTCGGCCTGAATGGAAGATAGAGGTCCTCCAAAACGGCCAGGGTTTGGGCCTTCAGAATCCCGGCATTCAGTTCTTCGGTCAGCTTTCCCTGCTCTTCAAGGGACCTCAAAACGGCGGACCGGCGTTTATCGAGCGCATCCAGCTGCGCCAGCCGTTCACGAATAGCCGTCACGGCGGTCTCATCAAGAGATCCCGTCGCTTCCTTTCGGTAACGCGCAATAAAGGGAATCGTTGCCCCATCCTCCAACAGCCGGGCTGCCGCCTTCACCTGTTGGAGTGAGAGATGGAGTTCATCGGAGATTAGAGCGAGGTGCTGTTCATTCATTAGGGCTGACGACTCCTCGTTATACCGCAAAACGGTTTATTGGGGCTCCCGGCGTTCTTCTGATGAGTCATGGATGGAGCCGCCCCGAATCCCGGGTCCTTCTTGATCCGTGGCCGTGCCATTTTCCTGTTGCAGACGGCGTTTTGCCTTTTCTGCGTGAACGTGGCATGATAAGCGCTGCTGATAGCGGTTGACAAGCATTTTGCCATTCCGTTTTTTCTCAAGCGGATGGGGAGGAGGAATGGTCATGGGGCCTGGAATGACACGAGCGGAAATGGAGAAGACCTACCGGGAGAGGGCGCTCAAGGTTCTCCCATGGATCTGTGCACGGTGCGGACGGGAGTTCTCAGGCAAGAGACTCCGTGAGCTCACCGTCCATCACAAGGATCACAATCACCGCAACAATCCGCCTGACGGCAGCAACTGGGAACTGCTCTGCCTTTATTGCCATGATAATGAGCACTCTCGGGACCTCGATGGGGAATGGTATGACGAGGTAACGCCGGGTGATGACCGGGAACCGGCTTCAACCTTCAAGCCCTTTGCCGGCCTGGCCGCCCTGCTCAAGGACAGAAAATAGACGGGTCCCACCGCTCTCAGGTTTTAGGCTGCGACATGAGAGCCAGTCCGGTCCCCCAGAAACATCGGGCAGAGAAGTCGGATGGGCAGGGATTCAGGGTGCACTGCCGAGGAGCTCGATTTCGTTCGATACGGTGCTGAGCGGCATCTCCTCGAAAGGCCTCCGGCAGAAATCGATTCTGATCCGGTACCGGTTGCCTTCTTTCAGGTTCGGCGGCAGCGTCAGGTAAATAAAATGTGAAGCTTTTCTGTCAGGAATCGCGATGCAGTCCGTGTCATCTTGAACCTTGATCTGGGCGGCTGCAATCGTGCTGTTGCCGTCGGGGCCGCTGACAAAAGCGGCCGTCCGTTTGATCCCAAAGCCGAAATGGCTGACCGACGAGAACGAAAGTCGCACGGTGTCGCCTCTCCTGTACCGGTCATAGTCTGTTGAAAGATAGATGCGCCGGTTATAGTCGCTCTCTCCCGTTCTCACCTTTGATGTCGCCGCTTCCCAGAACCTTGGCTTTGCACAATCGAGGTGAATGTTAGCGCCGCCGTAGTGCCCGACACCACAGCAATCCTTGTCCTTGATGATCTTCCACAGTTCCTTGCCATTTACCCCATCGATGCTGAAATCGAGCGCCATGCCGTCCATGTGCAGACTTGTCCTGGCGACATTCCCCCCTGCGTTTCTCAGAGTGGAATTGTAGTCGGGGCTTCGATAACCGGATACCATCTTGATGACCTTACCCGGTGCGGTCAGGTCCGAAAAATAGTCGAGCATGAAGAGCAGTCGAAGCGAAATGTGTTCGCCCTGCTCCTTTGACGAGAATCCAAATACCTCGTCAATCTTCGAAATCCCGTCTTCATTCAGGGAGCCGTCGGGTGCGAGCAGTACGACTGAGGCGTTCCTTCCTGTGTGCATGTCCTTGATGTGTAACTTGCCGTCGCCCATGAGGTAGAAACGGCCGGCCACCGTTTCCGCGCCAAAGAGGGTGGAAGCTGAAAGCAGCAGAAGGCTTGCCGGAAGAGCCAGGAATAAACAGGTCAAGGCCCTGCTGAAAACGGGGCCGGTCCTCAAGAGCCGGGTGCTGTGAAAGCCTTTCAATGCTTTATAGAGGATATTCACGGTTCGTTTGCACCTCCTGTCGTTACTGAGAGAGCTCACGGCAAAAGCCTTTATGAGCGGATTCATTCAGGCCAATGCTGGATAGCACAGCGCCTGGGAGGCGTCAATGGGCGTGGTCCTCGATGAATCTCACATGCCGTCATGAAGATCGACTCCGGGTTGGAACCATCCGTTGGGAGATTAAATCCCCGAACGATGCGGATTGTCGAGGTCTTTGTGGTGGTGGAGTTGTTCTGAATTGTTCTTGACTTCTCTTTGGCGGCTTAATTAAATCGCAAAGAGCAAAGGTTGTTGGGTCTGCGGCGGCTTTTTCGGTTGAGCAGTTCTCGGTTTGCGGAGAAGAAGGGGGCCCTCTCAAATGGAAACGCCCCGGGTGAGTTGAAGCGCAGCGGAGCAAGGAGGTGATATGATCTCTATCGTGGTGCTGGTGGTCGTTCTGGGTGGGTTGGTGCTGTATGCTGTCAGCCTTTACAATCAGCTGGTTCGTGGACGAAATGAAGTAAAGAGCGCATGGAGCTCCATAGACGTGCAGCTCAAGCGCCGCCACGATCTGATTCCCAACCTTCTTGAAGCGGTCAAGGGTTATGCCGCTTATGAACGGGGGACCCTGGACGCCGTCGTCAAGGCGCGTCAGCAGGCGGTGAGTTTTTCCGGGAGTGTCGACGAGCGTGCGAGAGTCGAGAACGCTCTGACTCAGAGTCTGCGGTCGCTTTTTGCGCTGGCGGAGGCCTATCCCGATCTCAAGGCCAACCAGAATTTTCTGTCCCTGCAGGAAGAACTGGCCGGCACCGAGAACAAGATCGGTTTTTCACGCCAGTATTACAACGATGCTGCCATGCGCTATAAGAATAGTGTGGAGATGTTTCCGAGCAACCTTATTGCGGGGATGAGCGGGTTCCAGGCCGAACCGTTCTTCCAGATGGAGGATGCCGGCGAAAGGGCGGTCCCGCAGGTGAAGTTCTAAAGGATTCCGGGTTTTTGAACAGGGCCAACGGCCCAGGGGGTAACCATGGTAGAGACGATTCGCAATATCGGCTGGTTCCTGGTTTTTTCGACTGCCGGCGCTCTAATCGGAATGATGCTCGTGCTGGCGTCGTCGGTTGTCATCCCGAAGATCCTCGATCGATTGACGCCAAGCATTGACGAACAGAAAGAAATCATTCGGGGCAACCAGGCCGTGGCGGAATATTTCGGAAGACTGGCCGGTGCAGCAATTGTGGGGGTTAGCATTGTGGTTGCCGCTGCGGTGCTGGGCGGCATTCTGGCAGCCCTCTACTAAATGCGAATGGCAAAGCCCGGGATGCGGGCGATTCCTTTCAAGGACCGGAGCATGCGGTGCCTGCTTTGGCTTTTGATATTGCTGTTGACGGGCACTTCGGCAATCCCTGCCTGGGCGCGAGGCGGTGGGGGGTGCCTGATGGAGGGGACGCCGATCCTGACCCCTGCAGGCGCCTCTCCGGTGGAAAGTCTAAACGAGGGAGATCTGGTCTGGGGGGTGGTGGGCCGGGCGCTGCAGGCGGCTCATGTTGAGGCCCTGACAAAGACTGAGGCTGAAGCCTATCTGGAAGTTTCGGCCGGGGAGTTCTGTATTTTTATCACTCCGGAACATCCCGTAATGGTGGGGCCGGGGGAGTTCCGCAATGCCGGCCGCCTCCAACCGGGCGACCGTGTGGGGGTGGTTCGCGGCGACCGCTTTGAGGTCGAGCGGGTGAATTCCGTGCGCAGGGTTTTGGCGGAGAGAGCGGCCTACAATCTTCTGGTCTATCCCGGTGGGACCTTCATTCCGGGAGGCATTGTCGTACACAACAAGGGCTGCTTTCTGCCGGAGAGTCCGATCCTGAAGGCTGACGGCGAGGAGGTGCCCATCAGCGAGGTCTTGCCGGGTGACAAACTCCTGGCTTTCGCCTCAGATGGACGCCTCGTTCAGACAACTGTGCAGAATGTCTTGCGTCTTGAAGTCGACGAACACATTGTCCTCAGAACGGACAGGGAGACCATCCGGGTGACTGCGGACCATCCCTTCTACGTGGGCGATGGAACATTCAAGACGCTTGAAGTCTTGCGTGTCGGCGACCACATCATCGCCTGGGACGGGCAATCCCTGGTGCGCCAGGAGATCCTTTCGGTTGAGAGGATTCCAGGAATCGTCCATGTCTTCAATCTGCAAACGGACCAGCCTCACACCTTTTTTGTCGGTCACACAGCGGTGCACAACAAGGGGGGCGGGGGCGGATGTTTTCCCCCTGGGACTCTGATTACTACACCGCATGGACAGGTCCCCATCGAATCCATCATTCCCGGCGACGAAGTCCTTGCCGTGACGGACCTTGGGTTTCCGGTTCCCGCCATGGTCAAGGCCCTGCATGTGACCCGCAACAGGCTGATCAGAATGGAGACGCAGCACGGGTCTCTCGAAGCTTCACCCGAACACCCCGTGGCGTTGTCGGGCGGCGGATTTCGAGCGATGGGCCACCTGCATCCCGGAGACCGGGTCCTGCGATGGGCGGACGGGCAGCCAGCAGAGGACGAAATCTGCGGGGTATCGCGCATAGACGACCTGGGCCCGGTCTATAATCTTCAAGTGGATGCCCCCCACACTTTTCTGGCCTCCAGCTACCTTGTTCACAATAAAGGCGGCAGCTTCAGCAGCGGTCACTCCAGGTCTTCCGGCTCAAGCGGCGGTGGTGCCCCCTGGGACCCGGTCACGGACACGCTGATTCTGGCTGTGCAGTTCGTGTTTTTCGCACTGGTCATCTATGTCCTCGTGAAAAAGCGTCGGGCCGCCAAGAGCGAAAACCTCGATTTTGTTTACTCGTCTTCGGAAATAGCCCGAAAAGCCACCCGGACCGATAAGCTCCTGCAATTCCTCAGTCAACAGGACCCGTCAATGGCCCCTGAATCTCTGCGTAAGCTTGCTGAGTCGACTTTCCGGAAACTCCAGGAATGCTGGGGGACGCGCCAATATGACCCCATGGAGCCGCTTCTGATGCCTTCTCTTTATGCGCAGCATTCGGCGCAGTTGCGCGGTATGGCTCGCAATCACGAGATCAACCGGATCGAGGACCTGAAAGTGGAAAGGGTCGATCTTGTCAATGTACGATACACGGAGAAGCCCGACCGGCGGGAGTTCACAGCGCTTATCAGCGCGTTTGCACGAGACTACTACGTAGAGGATAAGACGGGCAAATTCATTCGAGGAGACAAAACCGCGGCTCGATTCCAGGAGTTCTGGACCTTTCAACGCCTGGACAATCGCTGGTTGCTTCGGGAAATCGAGCAGTCGGGCGAATCGGACTGCCTCAAGGATGAGAACTTTGTGGAGATGTTGACCGATCAGAGTCTCCAGGGAATCTACGGCGAAGCGGCCGGCAAAGAGGGTGCGGCGGGGCCGTGGCTTGAAAAAGAGGTGGAGACGAAGGCCACGCGCATCGAGCGGATGCTCAATTTCCTGGTCCAGACCGATAAGCTCTGGAATCGACAGGCGATGCAAGAACGAGCCAGAGAGGTCTTCCTTCGAGTCTATCTTGCCCGCGAGACGGGTGACCCGGCAGAAGCGCCTGCAGCAGACCTCTTCCCTGATGTGGCCGAACACCTGCGTGACCAGATCGCGCAGTGGCGACTGGACGGTTTGGCCGTGGAATATCGAAATCTTTGTGTGCGCAAGGTAGAAATCCTCCTGGTCAGGAATTTCAAGGAGCCAGAGAGAGACGAGTTCACGGTGCGGATCAGCGCGCATGCGCAGAGAGTTGTCCGCAAAGGCCACTTCGTCCAGAGTGAGGATCGCTATGTGACACCCTTTGAGGACTACTGGACATTTGGCCGCCTGGATCAACAATGGAAGCTGAAGGAAGTCCTGCCTCCCGCTGCCGGCAGGAAGCGAGTTGCCGAGGAAAACGTTGACGAAGACAGCAGTGCGGGTCAGTTGCAGTGGTACTACAGGCAGACCCGCGCGAATTAGGGACCTGTTTTAGAGCCGTTCAAAGGACGTTCCAAAAGACTCCTCTATTTCCACATCCAGGTCAAAGAAGGGGCAGCCGAGCAGGACTGCCAGTTTCTCTCCGACAGACGTCTTACCGGCACAGCTCACTCCTGAGATGAAAACTCTCATGGGATGGTCTCTTCGTGGTTGGCTCCCTCGCGGAGTATGGATTCCCTGATATGCATGAGCTTCTCACTGGTTTTTCTCATCTTGAGCAATTCCTGGGTGAGGGCCGTTTGCCTTCGAAGCAGCTCCTCTTCGCCTCGAATCCTCTGGTTGACTCCATTTTCCAGAGCGGAACCGATGCCTTCAAGAGTCGCTCTCATCCTTTCGACCATCTCATGGCGAAACCTCTGCGTGCTTTCCGTGAGTCTCACGATGAAAGCATGCCGCATCCTGCCTGCCTGTTTCTCGATCATTTCCAACATGTGCCGCTTTCGCTTCCGGATGATCAGGCTGTCGGCCTTCCGGAAAAGAAAGGATTTGAGCTTCTGAAATCGTTGGCTGATGTATTTCGGGAAGACTTGTGTCAGAGAATCCGCCAGCATATCGAGCCCGACAGGTTCCTCCCGGAGCCTGGAGGAATAGCCCGACTCCACCGTCCAGAGCAACTCCGCCTCGATGCCGCTGAAAGGGACGGCAAACAGCTGAGACGAAAACTCCATGAGCGCATCAACAATCCGGTTCATCTTTCGTGCAAAACGGTCGTAGACTGCCTGACCGGCACGCGCCAGCTCTGCGTCTTCCTTGGTGCGCCATGCGGTGAACTCCGGTTCGATCCGATCCGCCACATAGGCTTCGATGGCATCGTTCAAGTCCTTTAGGGAAAGGTCCCTGTGGCGGTCGAGGAATGCATCGAACCCCTGCTCCATTCGGGGGACGAGCTCTTCTTTGAAGGCGTGGAGATCCTGGTCCAGCCGGGTCGCAATGAGTCGATTCAATTCGCCGTCAAGTAGAATGTCGAAGTCTTGCTGCTCCTTCAGGAGTTCTTCCTTCTTCTCCTGCAGAACCATCATCTTCTGGCGGAGTTCATCGAGGGGGCAGGTCAGGGATTCCAGCTCAAGCTCAACCTTGAAGCGGGCCTGCGAGAGGACTCTCAGGAGATTGTTGGTTGCGGAAAGGAGAAGGACCTTCCCCTTCTCCTCAATCAGGAATCGGCTCAAGACCTCAGAGAAAGCTGGCAGCCTGCTTCGTTCGAGCAGGCTGTCAGAACCTGTCAGTTTGCCTTCGAGAGCCAGTTTGGCTGAGATCGGGTAGATCCTGGCTTCAAGCCCCGTGGCTTCCTGGATGGTTTGTCTGGAAAACTCTATGGATTCCTGTATCTCATCGTCGGTTGCGTTGTCGATTTTGTTCAGCAGGAAGAAGATCCTGTCGGAAAACTGGCGAACATCCTTCAGGAAATCGAGCTCAGCCTGGCTGAGGGGTTGTTCGACCGAAAGCAGGAAGAGCGCTGCGTCACAGTTGGGCAGGTACCGGTAGGCAACATCCGTGTTGTGAAGATAGACCGAACCCACGCCGGGCGTGTCCACAAGGCGCACTCCGTCTTTGAGATACGCAGAAGGATAGCCGACCAAAACCTCTTTGACTTGTTTGGTGTTCCTGGGATTCCCCGGCTCGGTAACATAATCGACCAGTTCTTGCGGGGCGGCTGAAATGGCATTTCCGTCCAGAAAGGAGACATCGATGTGCAAGACCTCCCGATAGGTTAGAACGGTCACAATGGAGGTCAGAGGAACCACCCCGGTAGGGAGAAGGTCCGCACCGATCAGGGCGTTGATGAGGCAGGTCTTTCCTCTCTTGAACTGGCCGACTACGACCAGATTCATCGTGTTCGTCCGGACCTTTCGGGCAAGCTCATCCAGAGATGCCGCGGGTGGGTCTTCCAGGATTGACACCCCTTCTATGGAGCCAAGGATTTCCTCCTTAAGAAGGGCATACCTCTGAATACTCGTAGGTTCGGACATCTTTCTCTCAGCCTCGATGGTCGGCCCGAAGCCTGGGATTCTCCCTTCACAGAGCAATCAAGTGACACGAGAAGACGAATGCCGGGCCTTGTTGAGTCCGTGTTACGGCATGAGTTGCATGCAGAAAGGCCTTAACATATAATGACCGACCATGAAAACGGCAAGAGAAAACGGTTTCACAAGAGACTGCAGGCAATCAACTCCAGATTCGAAAGGATAGCCAGTTGAACGATCACGCAACAAAACAATACCGGCGGCTCGGGGTGCCCGTGATGTTTTTCACCGGCCTGCTGCTGTCTCTGCTATGCACGACAACGGGAAAGGTTGCTGCCGGTGACGATGCATTCGCCCTGCTAAAACAGAAACTGACACTCGACGGCTTCTCCGAGCCCCGGATTTTGGCCCTGTATCCCTCTGGCTTGTCACCGCTTTATAAGACCGTTGCCCAGACGCTCCATCTCCGCGAGAGCAAGCTCAATTACGATCAGTTCCTGCAGCCGTCGGCCATTGCCGAAGCCCGGCGCTTTCTCGAGAGAAATCAGAGGACCCTTCAGCAGGCGGAGGAAATCTACGGCGTCAATCGCTGCGTCATTGCCGCTATTCTCCTGGTGGAGACTCACTTCGGCAGCTATACGGGGGCGACCCCCACCTTCGCCGTTCTTTCCACTTTTGCACTCATGGATCAGGAAAGCAGCAGGGACAGGGTCTGGGGCCTTTTGTCGCCACAGGACCGGAAGAGATGGGACCGCGGTGAGTTCGATCGCAGACTCATGAAAAGGGCTGAATGGGCCTACAATGAGCTATACGCATTGCTCCGGGTGACCGACTGCCATCCGGGGAAGGCGACAGCCTTGAAGGGCTCCGTTATGGGGGCGATCGGCTGGCCGCAGTTTCTCCCATCCAGTCTTGTCCGCTGGGCAACGGACGGCAACCGCGACGGCCGGGTTGACCTTTTTCAGCCGGAAGACGCCATCTTCAGTGTTGCCAATTACCTTCGAGTCCATGGCTGGGATGAGGGCCTTAGCGATTTTGAGAAGGAAGACGTCATCTACACCTACAACCACAGCCGTCCATACGTCGGAGCAATCCTGGGTGCCGCCCGAAAGATGGGCGAGTGCTCGAAAGGGTCTGCTCCAGGGGAGAGCGGCTCAAAGCCGTGACATTGTTTCTTGCAGTCTATGTAGCATGACCGACACTCTTCGAGGCGATTGACCAGGGGGTTAGGGGAGGGCACGTATGAGGATTCTTTTTGCTGCTCATGAGAATGGTTGGGGTGGATTTTTCGGCCTGATCCGATCTGAGTTGCCCGAATACGAGTTTGTGGCAACCGGAAGATATGGATTTGACAGCCTGAAGGGCTTTGATGTCCTGATCCCCACCATGTCCAGGGTGAGCCGGGAGGTGCTTGAGACCAATGATCGACTGCGGCTCATCCAGCAAGCCGGAGCCGGGCTGGAGGGCGTTGACCTTGCAGCGGCTCGAGATTTAGGCATCTACACGGCCAATGTCCCGGCGGGTCTTTCCGGCAATGCCGACTCCGTAGCCGAACTGGGAATCTATATGCTGATCGGGCTTTCACGGGATATCCCGGGAATGGCGAAAAGCATGTCGTCTCGTCAAATGGGTGTACCCTCTGGGCGTGCACTGAGCGGCAAGACGGTTGGGTTGGTGGGTCTTGGCAGCATCGGAGAAGCTCTTGTCAGAAGACTCAAAGCCTTTAATGTCCGCCTGATCGCGGTGAAACGCAGCAACCCGGCGAAGGCAAAAGAAGACCTCGGCCTGGATTGGGTGGGAGGCCGGCAGGATTTGCCGGAATTGCTCATTAGATCGGATTATGTGATTTTGTGTCTTCCCGTGACCTCCGAGACGAAGCTCCTGATGAATCGGGAAACCTTCTCCTATATGAAGCAGGGGGCTTTTCTTATTAACCTAGCAAGAGGGGGACTGGTAGACCGAGACGCCCTGGAGGATTCACTCGCTTCGGGTCGCCTTGCAGGGGCCGGTCTGGACGTCTTCTGGGAGGAGCCTCCCGATCCGAATGATCCCATCTTTTCCTATAATGTGCTGGCCACTCCTCATATAGGAGGGGGTACGGACGTTTCGGTGCAGGGAATTGTGAAAGTGGTCTCCGAGAACCTCCGAAGGCTTGAAAATAATCTGGAGCCTCTCCACTTGAAGACACCATAGCAAAAGGTCACGAAGAAAAAGGAGACAGTGCAATGGCCACATTCATCATGATGGGGAAATATTCGGCTGCTTCGGTGGAGCAAATCAGCAGTCAGCGCACCGAGAAGGCGAACCGGATCGTCCGGGAGTGCGGGGGCACGATTGTGGATGCCTATGCCACCTTGGGGAAATCAGACATATTCGTTGTCGCGGAGTTTCCCGGTGTTGGCGAAGCGATGAAGGCATCCGTCGGTTTGAATCAGGCGCTGGGGATTTCCTTTGTCACCATGCCGGCCCTTCGCATTGAGGACTTCGACAAACTGATCGGCGGCAAAGCATAGCGAAATGTTTAGTACAGCCGGACGGGAATCCTTAATTGGTTAGCGGCCGTAGGGGCGACCGGCCGGTCGCCCTTGCAACAACGGTTCACACACCGGTTGAACTGGCCGGGGACGAATGTCCGGCCGTGCCAGAGCGACGGGGTGACGGACGGTGAAATTTGAGGATTCAATCCGCAGAGTGATCAAGCCCGCTTTGGAGACCCATGGTTTTCAATATGATGGTCTCCATGTCTTTCGTAGATTTGTCACCAGCAGAACAGAGATAATAGAGTTCCAGAGAGGTGAAGGATCGATGGCGGGCTCTTTTTGCGTTAACGTTGGGATCTACACCTCAGAGGACGCAGCCCGATTTGGCGATGCTCCACTCGCCGACAACTCTCAGGTAGGATATTGTTCACACTGGGATCGAATCGGAAGGAACAGAAAAACCCGGCTTTCGAATGCCGCCGCAGCCCTCTTTGGCCCTCTTGGCGGTTCATGGAAGGAGATTTTCCTGCCGCGTGACAAATGGTGGAAGATCCCACAGGACCAAAAAGAGATCGAGGATTTGCTGAACCGGGTGAAGGATCAGATTACCGAAGAGGGGTTGCGGTGGTTTCAGGAGGTTAAGACATAACGCTTTGACCTTCCGCAAGGCCTTCCCACGGTACGATCTTGAGGTCTAGCACACAAATCGCGTAGACAGCCGGGACCAGGAGCTTGGTGATGAAGTTTGCAAAGAGAAGGCCTCCGATCTGGGCATAGCAGAGGGGTTCCCAGAGCGGTCCGCCGTGCATGGCGAGAGGGACCAGGCCGAGCACGGTGGCGCCTACGGTGATGAAAACCGGTCTGAGCCTGGCAATCCCGGCATCGAGCACCGATTCCTTGAAGGGTTTCCCGTGGGCGTGCATCTCCTCGATAAAGTCAAAGAGCACGATGATGTGGCTGACAATGACCCCGATGAGGCTCGCGATGCCGAGGAAAGCCATGAAATCGAAAGCCGTGCCCATTACCCACAGGGCTATCAATGATCCCACAACGCCCGACGGTGTGACGGCAAAGACGATGAGCGGCTTCACCACGTTCTTGAACTGAAAAACGAGGGCAAGAAAAATGGAGGCAACCGAGATGGCCATGGCGATCGCCAGGCTGGTGAATCCCTTGCTTTGCTCTTCCTGTTCTCCCCCGATCTCCATTTTGTAGCCGGGCGGCAGCTCGGCCTGGAAGGCCTTTATCCTGGCTTCGGCGGCATCGAGCAATTCCGAGGGCAAAGCCCCCGGTATGGGAAAAGCCTGGACCGTGATGGTGCGAAACTGATTGCGCCGCCTCATCTTTTCCATTTCGGTGCTGTACCCGACCGAAGACACTTGGCGGAGGGGCACCTTTCGTGTGCCCTGCATGGAATCGACGTAGAGGTTCTGAAGATCGGCCAGCTGCGCCCTTTCTTCCATGCGAAACCTCGTTACCACCGGTATCTGGTCGGCGCCTTCCCGCAGCACCGTGACCTGCCTCCCGCTCACCCCCGCAGCCGATGACGCGGCCACATCGATGTTCGACAGGCCGGCCAGGTTCGCCCGGTCGGCATTGACCTGGAGCTTCACCGAAAAGCTTTCATCTCCCCAGTCGTCACGCACCCGGTCCGCCAGAGGGTTGGAACGCAGCAGGTCCTTCAGGTCGCCTGCGAGGGTCTTCAGAGTGCGAATATCCTCGCCGGAAAGCCGTATCTGAATGGGGATGCCCACCACAGAGCCCGATTCGAGTTGCCGGACGTCAATCATGGCCCCGGCCAGGTCCGCCGACAGGCGGGTTTGAAGACGGTCCACGAGGGTTGCCGTATCGTGGCTGTCAAAGACCTCGATAATGACCTGGGCATAATTCAGCTGCTCCCGTTCCGGTGATACGGAAAACCAGAACCTCGGGCCGCCTCCACCAACGAAGGTGGTAATAGAGCGGAGTATCGCTTTCGGACGCCCTTCCTTGTCCCGGTGAGCGTGCCCGTATTCCTCCGCCACCTGTTTGATTATCTCCTCAACCTCCAGTGTGGTTTCTCCCGTTGCGAAAAGGGTGGCATCCTCCGGCAGCCACACATCGACATAAGAGAGTGTCGAGAGGTCCTTCGGGAAGAACTGCACCCGCAGCAGGGAAAAGATCAAGGCTCCCAGGGCAACGAAGACAAGGGAGAGGAGGACGACCGTATAGCGGTGATCCAGCGCCCAGGAACCGGCGCGGTAGTAAGCTCCCGCGAGACCCTTGCCTCGCCTCTCCTCGACAGTCGGGTCCGGCTTCTTGCCGGGGCGAAGCAGGGTGTATCCCAGGTGGGGGATGAACGTCATGGAAACAATCCGCGAGGCGATCAGGGAACAGGCGAGCACAATGGGAAAGCTGTAAAGAAACCGGCCGGTATCTCCGGTCAGAGTGAGAAAGGGCAGGTAGGTCACGATGTTGGTGATGGTGGCAAAGAGAATGGCCGTGGCAAGCTTTGTGGGGCCGAGCCAGGAGGCGATGGCCGGCGGGTGCCCTGCGCTCAATTCCCGTTTGATCGCATCACCGGCCACTACGGGATCGTCCACGAGCAGACCCAGGGCGATGATCAGGGACGCAATGGAAACCTGCTGAATATCGATTCCCAGAATGTGCATCATCCCGAAGGTCATGGCGAGGGTCAGGGGGATCGATGCGGCCATCAGCGTTGCCGAACGCCATTCCCGAAAGCCGATGAGCGCCACAATAACAATCAGGACAATGGCCTCATAGAGGCTTCTCATAAAAAGGTCCACGCTGGTCCTCACCTGCACCTGCTGGTCCGAGGTGTGGGCGAGGATCAAATCCGGGGGCAGGCTGGTCCGAAGGCCGTCAATCGCTGAGCGAACCGCATCCCCGAACTGCTCGATCTGCTCTCCCGGCCTCATCTGAACGGCGAGCGTAATGGCGCGGGTACGCTGCCACACCCCCTTGCCGTCCTTCCATGTGAAGAAATTCAGGTAGGTCGCAGGGTTTTCATAGTCGCGGTAGATATCGACCAAGTCACGCAGGTAAAGGGGAGTCCCGGTTTCCGTGGTCGTGACGATGACGCTCCCGATGTCTTTTTCGCTCTTGAACTCGCCGGAAGGATCAATCCGTACATTCTTCGAGCCGATCTCGAGCATGCCTCCGGGAAGCGTTATATTGCGCGATTTCAGAGCATCATTGATGGCCGAGGTTTTGATGCCGTAGGAAGCAAGGCGCTGCTGCGAGTATTCGAGATAGACATTCTCTTTGAGAACCCCCGCCCGGTTGACTTTCGACACCAGGGGTACGGTCTGGATCGTTCTTCGGATCAGGTCGGTGAACTTTTCAAGGTCCCGGTAGGTATACTTGTCCCCGGCTTCCTTTGAAAGGCGGCTTTCAACCTCGTCCAGACTGCGGATGATAAAAGGGTTCCATATGTCGGGGTGAAATTCCGAGAGGCAGAGCTTCTCCCGAATAAAAGCCTCAAGATAGCCGAGGATGCTCTGATCATCGGCATCGGTAGCCCCGTCCATTCCAATGAATCCGGGACCGTGAAAGGTCCGCAGGTCCCGCATCAGGCCGGCTTCCACAGTGTTCTGTCCGAAAAGCCGGCTTTCCCGGATGATGAGCGCCGGATTCATGGTGGCGGGGAAAGCGACGACGAGAGACGCTCTGTTCTTCTTGTCGATTGCGGAGGCCCTTGCCTGTTCGATGGCTCGCCGGATTTGTTGCGCCCTGAGAGCGATTTCCACCTCATCGGCCCTGGGGCTGGCGACGGTCAACATCAAAGCGGCTGTATCGCCGAAGTCCTTGAAGAACTGGATGGGTCCCGCCCCTTCGGGCAGATCAGTGAGGGTGTCAAGCTTGAGTTTGATGTCGTCGAAGACCTTGCCGGTTTCGGCGATGCTCTCGACCAGTGTCACGTACACAATCGAGAGGCCTGTTTTGGAAATGGACTCCACCTTGTCCACCGAGGCATTTTCGGTGATCTTTTCGTCTACTCGCCGGGTGATGAGCTGTTCCACCCGTTCAGCACCGGCGCCGGGCCAGGGTACGATGGCCAGCGCCTGGCGAATGGGTATATCGGGGTCCTTGCGCTGCGGCATCTTGTGGTAGCCGTATACGCCCCAGAGGATGGTCGCGATGAGCAGCACCCACGCGATGTGTCGGTTTTCGGTAAAGTATCGCGACAGATTATGGGTGGTCTGGATGATTTCGGCGTCGCTCTTTCCGTGGGTCACGAAGCAACTCGATCCTAAGGGATGATTCGAACGGTTTCGCCGTCATGAATGAACTGGGCCCCAGGGGCTATGATTCTTTCTCCTGCCGTCAGACCCCCGGTCACGACCATCATGCTGCCTGCAGCCTCGCCGAGCTGGACCGGTCTCATTCTGGCAACGGATTTGCCCCCTTCCTCGTTCACCACAAACACGCCGTAATCGCCGAGACCGGCTTTGGGGCGAATGATGGCGCCAAGCGGTATCACGGGAGCATCCAGGGCGGGTTTGGGGCTTGCCAGAAAGACCGAGGCGATCATGCCCACCTTCATCGTATTGTCCGGGTTGGGGATCTTCACCTCGACCTCGAAGATGCGGCTGGCCGGGTCCGCCGAGGGAGAAATGCGGGTAATCCTGCCCTCGAAGCTGCCCCCCGGAACAGCCTCGGCAGCGACCATGATCGGGGTATCCAGCTTCAATTCCTGCAGGGCCGTATCGGAAACGCCGAAGACCGCCTTCATGGACGCCGTATCCGCCAAAATGAATGCCGTTGTTCCCTGGCCGACCAGGCTCCCCACTTCCAGGCTGCGCTTCAACACCACGCCGTCAATCGGAGAGCGAAGAATCGTGTCCTTCAGGGTGATCTCCGCTTCATCCAGTATCGCCCGGGCGCCGCTGACCCTGGCTTCAGCGGCTTTGTTCCTGGCCTTGGCCGCGTCATAGTCCTGCTTGGTCAGGCTTCTTAGCCGAAAAAGATTCTCCGCGCGCTCAAAATCGAGCCTGGCCTGTTCCTGGAGCGCCCTCGCTTCAGCCAGCTGCGATCTGGCCTGGTCTGCCTTGGCGCGATAGTCGTTGTCCCGGATTCTGGCCAGGACGGATCCTGCCTTGACCCGGTCACCCTCCTGGACGATACGTTTTTCCCCGTCATTGCCCTGGACATGGAGAATTTCCTGGATGTAGCCGGGGACCCGAAAGGCAAGCTCCACCTGAAGGGATGGTCTGATGTTTGCGGAATAGCGGGCACCGCTTTCCCCGGAGTACTTCGCCACAATCTGAGTGCGCACCGGGGTGGGCGGTTTCTCTTGGGGCGGCTCCCGGCGATTGCAGCCGAAAAAAAGCCAGAGACACGCCAGGAAAAGCATGACATCGATTCGCTTCTTCATGGTCCCTCGCCTGTTGCCTGCTCGAACTCAGCTTTTGCCGTCAGAAAGGCCAGCATGGCATTTTGATGTTGGTGGTTCGCATCCGCGAGCATGCTCTGCGCCTGGAGGACCTCCTGAAGCAAGGCCGCCTTCTGCCGGTGTCTGTCCGTAGCAACGCGGAGCTTCTCCTGAGCGGACTCCTTTGCAATCAGAGTGGCCTTCGTCAGCAGTTGTGCTTCCTGAAGCTTGTAAAGGCGGTTCTGGACATCCATGGTGATGAGGGCTTCCGCCTCGCGAATGGCCTGTCGCGCTTGTTCGAGTGTTCTGTTCTTTGCGGCAAGCTCATTGCGCTTCAGCCCCCAGTCAAAAACATCCCAGTTGACCTGCAATCCCACCGTAGCGACGTTGGTGGGCATGAAATCGTTATTGAAGGGCGTGAGGTAATTGAAGACAAGGTTCACATGAGGAATGTATTCGCTCTTTTTTGCTTTTATGTCGTATTCCGCCTGTTGTTGCCTCAGCTTGCTCTCCTTCAGCTCAACCCTGTTTTCCAGGGCACGGACAACAGCCGCCTGGTCGTCGATGTTCTCGCCGACCGTCTCCACCGCTGTCGCGACCGTGAAATCGACCTGCAGGTCTCGCCCCAAAAGATTGTTCAGCTGCTGTTTTCCCGACTTCAGGGTATTGCGGAGAGCGAAGACATCGTATTCTGTTTTTGCCAGCCGCGCTTTCACTTCAAGCAAATCTGCGTCGAGCGCCGCACGCTGAGCGACCTGATCGGTTACAACCCGTTCGAGCTCTTTCAGCGAGAGGATGAGCTCACTCGCAACAGATAGAGCACCTTGTGTCTGCGCCAGGCTGTAATAGACCCGTTTTACCTCGCTCACCACCGCGGTTCGCTGCGCCCGGAGTTTTTCCGTGGCTATTTCGTTCTCGATGTTCAGGCTCTGCACACCCATGTGAATCCGGTAGAGGTCCGTCAGAGGTTGGCCCACCGAGGCGATCAACAAGGGCTCCCAGAGATTGAGGGAGGCAATCTTCGTCTCTGTTGTCGGGATGGGGCCGATCCCGGGATAGGTGCCAAAAACGCCCGGCTGAAACTTATAGAGCGAATCGGTGAGGAGATAGGATTCAGTGAATTTGACATCGAAGACCGGAAGATACCGCTTGCGAGCCGCTGCCACCTGCTGCTCCGTCTTCTCAACCTCAAGCCTTGCGTTGATGACCTTGCGATTATGGTCCAGTGCAAGCGGAAGCGCTTCTTCCAGCGTCAGCAGGCGCGAAGTCTCTTTCTTCGACCCCTGAGCGCAGCAGTCCGAACAGGCGAGATGGCAGAAAACGGCAAGGAGGGAAAGGAAAACACGCATACGGCATCACTCTCAATGAAGGTGTACATAAGACTATTAGCTTGGAGCGAATCGTTCCGTCAAGTTTTCTGTTTGCACGTTTGCCTGGGGTGCAATCAAAAGCAAGAGTAATTGTCAAGGCGATCCCTCTTGCCTGGAACCCAGGCCAATAGCGTCATTCCGGCAGGTTCCAAGCCGGAATCCAGTCGTACACTTGTATTGCACAAGCAGTTCTCTTATGAAACTTCATATGTGCAAATGAAGTTTCAAGGCTGCGTTTAAACCGCATCCAGAGAGGCGGTGGCCCCGCTGGATTCCGGCTGGAAGCATGCCGGAATGACGGATTGTATCTGTACAGGTAATAAGTTTGTTCCGTCCTGGGGTTGCGTCACTCTCACTTTTGATTGCACCCCTCCCTTTTCCCCTTGACACACCAACATGCCGGTTGTACGAAATGCTTAATGTTTCTCTCAATTTATTTGTGCCCTGTTCGACAACTGCAACCCCAGGAGAGACGCCATGCGTGCAACGCTACACTCCCGAGCATCAGTCCCATCCCGTCGTTTTTCATCCATTCGAGCCCTTTTCCTCTTTTCAGCCGGTGTCGTTTTGCCGTTGCTATTCCTGCAGACAGAGCCGGTTGGCGCCTACACGATCCCCGACACGGGACAGACGAAGTGTTATGACAATTGGAAAGAAATCCCCTGTCCCCGCGCCGGTCGGCCTTTCCACGGCCAGGATGCTCAATATCAGGGGGCGCAACCGGCCTACAGGGACAACGGCGATGGAACGGTGTCCGACCTCAACACCGGGCTCATGTGGCAGCAGGCGGACGACCAGAACGATGCCTGGCGGAGCTGGTACAAAGCGATCGATTATTGCGAGACGCTTACTCTTGCCGATCACGGCGACTGGCGGCTGCCCACGGTGCAGGAGCTGACCTCCCTGACCAACATCGGGCGGTATGCTCCCGCCATCGACACTCAGTTCTTTCCGCAATGCCTCTCGGCTGTTTACTGGTCGGTCAGCCCCCGCGCCAGCAACCCGGACTACGCGTGGTTCGTCAGTTTCGTCACTGGCAACGCGTTTTGGTACGATAAGTACAGCAACAATTGTGTCCGGTGTGTGCGCGAGGGGCCATGACTGGAGTCTTTAGTCCTTTGACTTTTGGGGTGGTTTCGCGCCTCGGGCTGGGGATCATTCGCTGCTCCCGCCCCCTGGGGTGGCCTATTGAAGTGGATGGCGGGCGGCATGCTGTCTGGAAACAGAAGGACGAAGAGAGGGGACTCGTGGCCTGAAAGCCGGGGTTTGCAGGTACTCAGGTCCTGGAATCATGATGATCTTGGGAATATCCATGGTTTTGTTCGGAGTTTGTTTGGCGCCCGGTGCTGTATGCTTTGCGACAAGGATGCGTGAAAGGGACCTGAGGGCCGGGGAAGTGGTGCTGCCTGCCCCCATTGTATTGGAAGGAGGAGATGAATATGAATGTGGCGAAAGCGGTGCGAATGCTGGCAATCATTCTGTTGACGGTCTTCATCTGCGCACTGTCCGCGGAGGCCGGATACCAGGATAATGGTGACGGTACGGTCACCGACACGTGGACCGGGCTCATGTGGCAGCAGGGCGACGATCAAAACGACGACGGAGGCCGGGTCTGGGAGGATGCGCTAGCCTACTGTGAGGCGCTCGATCTTGCCAAGCATCAAGACTGGCGCCTGCCCAACTATCGCGAACTGGCAAGCCTGGTCGACTACAGCCGGTATAATCCCTCGATCGATCCTCTTTTTTTTGAGTGCCGCTCGGGCGGTTACTGGTCGGGCAGTACCTACATCAACAGCCCGGGCTACGCGTGGAACGTCTATTTCTCCTATGGCTACAAGGATTGGCCCGTTAAAGACCACGGCATCTTTTATGTCCGGTGTGTGCGCGGGGGACCAGGACCATCCGGGCCCTTTGTTACTTTGACTATTCCAAACGGTGGCGAGAGCTGGAAGGCCGGAACTAAGAAAATCATCCAGTGGACCTATGAAGGGGAACCCGGGCGTTCAGTCAAGATTGAGCTTCTCAAGGACGGGGCCACGGTAGCCACTATTGCCGAAAAGACAAAGACGGGTAAGAAAGGAAACGGCTCCCACAAATGGAAAATTCCTGCCAGGCTGGCTTCGGGGAGCGACTACAAAATCAGAGTGTCAAGCAAGACCATCCCGACTTTTACCGATACCAGTGATGGCAACTTCGAAATCCTGGGTCGCAAATGAAAGCCGTTTGACCAAGATATGGAGCAGGCTGAAAGCCTGCCCCATAGCCTCAAAGAATCTGAGCCTATTTTTCTGAAAAACTACCAGCACAGCTCCGCACAATAGAGTGACCACGGTGCTCATCCCGTGGCACAGGATTCCAGCCCGTGGTAACCATGGGCGGGGCGCCCATGCCACAGATAATGGACACTCATTTCCGCAGAGCTTTACTCAGCTCCCGTTTCATCGAACGGCGCGTCAAGAATGCCGGGTTCTCGATCTGCTCACCTTCGATTCCTTCTGTTGTGGCTTCCAGTGAGTCTTCGACGATAATGGGCTATCGACAAAAGCGAAAAGATGGCTATTGTGTAGGTGCTCGCCAAAGGGGGTGCCGGCGGACGGCCTTCACTCTACCGTGACGTCCATTGCGGGAACACTGCAGGGAAAACGCCGGCGTACTTTCGTTTATTGTCTGATGATCTCTGGAGAAAGGAGAACGACCGGAATGAAACAATTCGAATATCAAATCTCCTTGCACTCATCCGCAACCTTTAAGGAGGTTGTCTATTTTTGTTCCGAAGAAGGCCGCTGTACAATGGAGGAAGTCCCCTCGGACCAGATCGGCAAGCTTGAGAACATCTTGAACGACTATGGAAAGAAAGGTTGGGAATTGGTTCAGGCGTTGTTCGGGAAAGATGGCGTTATGGTCTTTTGGAAAAGGGCTGTCGGTGAATGAGAGCGTGCAGAGGACAGCATTCATGAATCCGGTGCAGAGGAGACAAAAGCGTGAAAACCGTAAGAATCAAGGGAATGTCCTGCCGCCATTGTGTTAAGGCAGTCACCCAAGTCTTGAACGAAATCGATGGGATTCGTGATGTGACCATTGATCTGGAAAAGGGTGAAGCCACTTTTCAGGAAGTCAAACCGATCGATCCGGCGCTTTTGCGCGAAAAGATCGAGAAAGCCGGCTACGAGCTTGGCTAAGTTCGAGTCCGTGCCCCTCTCGCCGCCGGAAGCCGCGCCATCCGGGAAGACAACCATTCGGCTGGGCGGCATGAGTTGTGCCGCCTGTGTGAGGCGAGTCGAGCGGGCCCTGGAAGCGGTTCAGGGGGTGCGTGAAGCCTCAGTGAATCTGGCTCTGTCCAGGGCTACGGTTGTCCACGATCCCCGCACGGGAATCCCGGCAGCTTTGAGAAAGGCTGTTGAAGACGCCGGATACGAATACCTGGGCGTCTTTGAGGAAGCACTTGATGATCCCATGGAAGCTGCCGCGGAGCGGGAAATCAGGGACCTCTGGAACAGGGTCCTGGTTGGGGCCGTCTTAAGTCTCCTGATCATGCTGGGGAGTATGAAAGACGGGCTGCCTCTGCTCCGGGACGTCCCTCTTCAGCCGACTCGCTATCTTCTCTTTCTTCTCACGACCCCGGTGATCTTCTGGGTGGGCAATCGATTCCTGGCCGGTGCGCTCAAGGCCGCCCGGCAGAAGACAGCAGACATGAACACACTGGTAGCCATCGGTTCGCTGGCCGGCTACCTCTACTCGACGATTGCAACCATCCGCCCCGACTTTTTCGCCGTTCCCGGCAGTGAAGTACACGTCTACTATGACGGATCCGCAATGATCGTTACGTTGGTGCTGCTCGGGCGACTGCTCGAAATCAGGGCGCGAGGGAGAGCTTCTCAGGCTATCCGGAGGCTCATGAAGCTGGCCCCGGCCACCGCCCACGTGATTCGAGACGGCGGTGAGATGGAAATCCCGGTGGCTGACGTGAATCACGGGGATGTGGTCTTGATTCGCCCCGGAGAAAGAATTCCAACGGACGGTATGGTGGAAGACGGCCATTCCTCGGTGGATGAATCCATGCTCAGCGGCGAAAGCCTTCCAGTGAGCAAGGAGGCAGGGAGTGAAGTGTATGCGGGTACGATCAACACCAGCGGCAGTTTTACCTTCAGAGCGACCAGGATCGGTTCGGAAACCGCTCTGGCCCAGATTATCCGTCTCGTTGAGGAGGCTCAGGGTTCCAAAGCTCCGATCCAGCGATTTGCCGATAAGGTCGCGTCGGTCTTTGTCCCGGTGGTGATGGTTGTAGCCCTGACCACCTTTGCGATCTGGTACTTCGCTGTTCCCGGTTCCAGTTTCAGCCGCGCCCTTCTAAACTTTGTATCCGTCCTGATCATCGCCTGCCCCTGTGCCATGGGGCTGGCGACGCCGACGGCTATTATGGTCGGGACAGGCCTCGGGGCGGAAAACGGAATCCTCATCAAGGGTGCAGAGAGCCTGGAGAGAGCCTGCCGGCTCACTACCGTGATTTTTGACAAAACCGGTACTCTGACCAGGGGTGCTCCGGAAGTGATCGATGTAGTGGAAGTGGCCGGAATGGATCGCGCTGCAATCCTGAAGATGGCTGCTTCTATTGAGGCCCGGTCCGAGCATCCCCTGGCTAAAGCGATTGTTGCGAAGGCGAACCAGGCGGAGATCGTCCTGGAGGACGTAGCGGATTTCCTCGTCGAACCCGGCCTTGGCGCTTCCGGGACGGTTCAGGGCAGGCAGGTGATTGTCGGGAACAGGAAACTGCTGGAGCTGCGCGGCTTTTCCACCGCCGCAGTGGATGAGATCGCTAGAAAAGAGTTTTCATCGGGAAAGACATGTGTTTATGTTGTGGTTGAGAATGATCCGGTCGCCGCAATAGTCCTGGCTGATGTCGTGAGGGATTCGGCCGGAGAAGCCGTCGCGCTGCTTCGATCCATGAATCTGGAAATAGGCATGATCACCGGGGACCGTAGTGAGACCGCCCGAACCATCGCCGATGAACTGGGGATCGACCGGGTCCTGGCGGAAGTGCTGCCACAACAAAAATCCGGTGCCGTCAAAGCATTGCAGGGTCAAGGCAAGGTCGTTGCCATGGTGGGGGACGGTATCAACGATGCCCCGGCTTTGATGACAGCCGATATCGGAGTTGCCGTCGGTGCCGGAACGGATGTGGCCATGGAGGCAAGCGATATCACTCTCATCCGGGATGATTTGCGGCTTGTGGCAATGTCTATCCGTCTTTCGAGCCTGACGATGAGGGTCATCAAGCAGAATCTTTTCTGGGCATTCTTCTATAACAGTCTCGGGATTCCTGTGGCGGCCGGGGTACTCTATCCGTTCCTGGGCGTTCTTCTCAATCCCATGCTGGCGGCGGCGGCCATGGCGATGAGTTCGGTGTCGGTGGTGGGCAATGCGCTTCGCCTCAGGCGTCTATGGGCGAATGAGGGCAGGCGTTTCAGATGAAACAGTTGAGTTCGGCACTAAAGACGAGGAGGTGAGAAAATGGATCGTTACGAATGTCAGGTTTGTGGTTATGTCTATGATCCCAAGAATGGTATCCCCGACAGTGGGATTGCTCCGGGGACCAAATTCGAGGACCTTCCCGCCGACTGGGTTTGTCCGGTTTGCGGGGCATCGAAGGATGACTTCGAGAAAGAATAGGCTGAGCGGACCATTGCAGCAGGGGAGGGCAAGGACCATGAAGAAGACGGTGAAGATTTACACAGTACCCACCTGTCATTATTGTGCTCAGGCCAAAGAATACTTTACCGAGAAAGGCATCGAGTTTCAGGCTTTTGATGTCACCAGCGATGCGGAAGCGATGAAGGAGATGAAAACCATCACCGGAGGGGCGCGGAGTGTTCCGGTCATAGCGATTGCTGATCGGGTCATTGTCGGCTTTGATCGCGATGCGGTGGAAAAGGCTTTGAAATCGGATGCGTAGCGGAAAACAAGAATCCGACGGGCATCGAGGAAGTGATTCTTGCAGGAAATGACAGGTGCCGGTCTTCCGGAGATGTCCGTTGGAGAGAGGTTCGGCTTTGTCGGGGAGACAACGGTCTTCCGGTTGCCAAAGGACCATGAGTCATGGAAGCAATCCTGTACAGCATGGAAGGGTGTCCCTTTTGCCAAAAGGCAAGAGAATTCCTGACATCGAGAGACATCCCGTTTAGGGAGATTCCGACACAGCCCGGATCGAGGACTTGGGAAGAGATGCGGGATCTGCTCGGAAGCGGCTCTCTTCCTCAGGTCCTGATCGGCGGTACCCACATCGGGGGGTATGCTGATCTCGTCAATCTGGAGCTAGCGGGAAAACTTGAGGAAACGCTGGGACTGGCTGCCGCCGGGGAACTGAAGCCTGAAATCTATGATGTCATCATTCTCGGAGCCGGCCCGGCGGGTCTGAGTGCGGCGATCTATACCATCCGGAAACTGATGAAGACCCTCATTATCAGCAAGGACGTTGGGGGGCAGATCGCCTGGACCAGTGATGTTGACAACTACCTTGGCTTTAGCCAGGTAAACGCCGGCGAACTGGTGGCCAAGTTTGAAAGCCACGTGAAGCAGTTCGATGTTGAGAAGATCATCGGAAAGGAAGTCAGTGCCGTCGATCTGGTGGGGCGGCGCAAACGGGTCACCACCGAGGATGGCATGAGCTACTACGGGAAGACGGTGATCATTGCCACCGGGGGCAGGCATCGGCCGCTCAATATCCCCGGGGAAAGGGAGCTCATTGGCAAGGGGGTGTCGTACTGTTCGACGTGCGATGCCCCGTTGTTTGGAGGTGTGGACGTAGCCGTGGTGGGTGGTGGAAATTCCGCCCTGGGTGCGGTGATTGACCTCATCGGTATCGCCAACCGGGTCTATCTCATCTCTTTGACCTCACTCACCGCGGATCCCGTCTACCGGGACAAGGTAATGAAATCAGAGAAGGTGGACATCTTCCTCGAACATCAACCCACAAGGATAGTTGGTGAGACGATGGTAGAGGGTGTGGAGTTCAAGTCGATCAACACGGGTGAAGTCAAGACCATTCCTGTTGAAGGGGTCTTTGTGGAGATCGGCATTCAACCGAGCAGCAATCTCTTCGTTGATATCCTGACCACCAGCGAGAAAGGGGAGATCCTGGTTGACAGCGAATGCCGGACCGGACTGGCTGGCGTGTTCGCCTGTGGGGATGTGACGAGTGTTCCGTATAAACAGGTCGTGGTTGCCGTTGGTGAAGGCGCCAAGGCCGCTCTCTCAGCTTACAATTACCTGATTACTCAGAAATAGTGAAGGGAGTGGAGCATGAGAGTATTCATCACCGGCGGAACAGGGTTTGTCGGCCGGAGTCTGGTGCAAAGACTGCTCGATTTAGGTTGGGAGGTGACCCTGATAAACCGGACGGCGGAGACAATTCGGGCTCTGCATCCGGGTGTGTCGGTGGTTGAGGGAAATCCCGGCAAACCTGGGGCCTGGCAGGAGAGCGTTCCAAAACATGATGTAGTCATCAATCTTGCCGGAAAGTCCATCTTCACGCTGTGGACCGCTAAGACGCGACGTGAAATCATGGACAGCCGTATCCTGATCACCAGAAACCTGGTGGAAGCCCTGCAGTCGGCTCCGCAGGGAACGCTCCTGATCAGCACGTCTGCCGTGGGTTTTTACGGAAGCGGCGAGGACGATGCGGAATATGATGAGAGCAGCCCGGCCGGTGAGGGCTTTCTGGCGGAGGTCTGTAAGCGGTGGGAAGCGGAAGCGAGGCTCGCCGAGCGATTTGGGGTTCGTCTGGCCACCTGCCGCTTCGGTATTGTCATGGGGAAGAATGGCGGAGCCCTGGAACAGATGATGCCGGCTTTCCGATACGGCCTGGGCAGCCCCCTTGGGAGCGGAAGACAGTGGTTTTCCTGGGTTCATATGGAAGACCTCGTGGGCATTATTGTGTTCTTAATTGAAAAGAGGGACATTTTCGGTGCGGTCAATGCCGTCGCTCCCCACCCCGTGCGCAACAGGGAATTGACTGAAGTGCTCGCCAAAGCCTTTGGCAGACGGGTGATTCTGCCCGCTGTCCCGGGCTTTCTGATCAGGAGTTTGCTCGGGGAGTTCGGCAGTGTGTTGGTTGAAGGTCAAAGAGCCATTCCCAGGAGGCTGCTCGATGCGGGATACCGTTTCAGGTTTTCCACCCTGGAGGATGCCCTGGCGGATCTCATCGGCAAAAGAGTGTGAGGAAATCGTTCATTTGCTTGACACAACATGTTTTTTGTGTATTAATCCACGGCAAAGTATCATCAGGGGTTAGGTTTGGTATTTTGGGGCCATTGCCAAATCGGTCCGGCCAGCGCTCAGAACGATTTCGTGGGAGCTCTCAAAGTAACCCAACCGGGCAGCAGTAGATAACAGCAAGAAGGAAAGGATTTTTGAAATGCCGGAAGGTCGCGTTAAGTGGTTTAATGACAAGAAGGGCTACGGTTTCATTGAAACAAAAGATCAGGGTGACGTATTTGTCCATCACTCGGCTATTGTTGCTGACGGTTTTCGATCACTGAGCGAGGGAGAGCGGGTAAGGTTTGAGGTGGAGTCTGGTCCCAAGGGGCCGCAAGCGGTTAGAGTGGTCAAGATCTAGTACCATCCCCAGCACAGTTTTCACGAGACATCAAACACGAGAGCCAGGATCAATGCCTGGCTTTTTTTTTCTCTAGTCTATTCAGATCAGGTTTCGTTCCTGGAGTGCTCTCAGCAGCTCTTTGCAGTTGCAGGCGGTCAGGTCAGCTCCGGAGCGAACCAGTTCTTCCTGGGTTGCCGTGCCGCTCCATACGCCCGCAGTCATCGTTCCGGCGCGTTGTCCGGTTTGAATATCCAGGGGATGGTCCCCGACCATGAGAGCGGTTTTGGGAGAGGCAGCAATCTTTTCCAGAGCATGAAAAAGATGGTTCGGGTCGGGCTTGACCCGGAGTACGTGATCGCGGGCCAGAAACCCTGCACAGTAACGGTCGAGGTCCGGGAAGACGATCCGCACAGCTTCTTCACAGTTTCGTGTGATGATCGCAACCTTGATGCGCTGCTGCTGGAGGGTTTGAAGGATCGATCGGGTAAACGAAAAGAGGGACCCCCGATACGCAGCGTCGAGTTCGATCTCGCGAATCAACGCTGCTGCACGCCTTTCCAGTGTTGCTGCCGCCGAGGCGTTCGATTCGTGCAGGGCGGCAACCAGGATCCCCAGCCATTCGAGTGCGGGCAGGTTGGGCTCCGGCAGGGAATGATCAAAGTACTGCTGCGCCAGTGCGCGTATCTGCCGCTTCATGGCCGGGAAATCAAGATGCAGCTCTGCCAGCGTTCCATCAAAATCAAAGACAATCGATTCGAGTCGAAGAGGTTTCTGATCGTTCATCTGCTCAATTCCAGGTGATTGACTCTTTTCCCTTCTATTTCCAACTTCACCATTTGGCCGAACCTTTCGCCCTTTTTCCTTGCAGAGCCGAATTGGGTTGATTATTCTGAACCGCTCGATTATGGGGAGGTTTTCTTTTCGGACGGGCCTGCCGGGCTTTCCTTCCGAAATCTGAAACCAGCCTGCGTCTGCCGGCCGCAAGATCAATATATTAAGACAGGAGATCGCGGACAATTTATTTTTTTAGGATGAGTTTCCAGTCGGCTTTTCCCATTAGGGGGCAAGAGTGCCACGTGAGGATGGAGGCACGTGAAAATGGAGGAAGGGATGTCGGAAGCGATTCCAGTTTTGAGTTTCGATGAAGTGGTGAAGTGCCTCCTTCAGAAACGGGAACCCTATTACGGGAACTACCGGGCTATGTATTCCTCCTGGTATGGGGGGATTGTGACCGATCCCGCCCTGATGATGGTTCCCATCGACGATCATCTGGTTCACAGGGGAGATGGGATCTTCGAAGCCTTCAAATGTGTCGATTGGAATGTCTATGCGCTGGATCGCCATCTCGACCGGCTGGAAGGCTCAGCGAAAGTCTCTTTCCATGCGTTGCGGCTTTCCCGGTCGGAGCTGGTAGAGACCATTCTGGCCACGATCAGGACCGCCGGTATTCCGGACTGCTCGATCAGGATCTTCCTGTCGCGGGGGCCCGGCGGGTTTTCGGCAAGTCCCTATGAGTGTCCGGAGAGTCAGCTCTATATCGTCGTCACCAATCTGCATATTCCGGGCAAGGAAAAATATGAACAGGGTGTGAGTCTGAGGACCAGTCTGGTTCCCCAGAAAAAGGATTATTTCGCGAATATCAAGAGCTGCAACTACCTGCCCAATGTGCTGATGAGAAAAGAGGCGGAAGACGCCGGGGTCGATTATACCGTCTCTTTGGATGAAGAGGGTTTTCTGGCGGAGGGACCTACGGAAAACATTGGATTGGTTACGCGCAATCGAGAATTCCTCGTGCCCCGGTTTGACAGGATTTTGCGAGGCATTACGGTCAGTCGTTTGATGGAACTGGCTGAATCTCTGATCGACACGGGGGAGCTCACGAAGATGGGAGAAGCCGATCTGACTCCGGAGGACGCCTATAGTGCGGCGGAAATGATGATGTTTGGGACCAGCTTCGATGTCCTTCCGGTTGTGAATTATGACGGCCACCGCATCGGAGACGGTCGGCCCGGTCATTTTGCGAAGCGATTCCTCGAATTGCTCCGAAACGACGTACGAAACTGCAAGGAAATGATCACACCAGTCAGGAGAAACCACGATGGACAATGCCTTGCGAGAGCGTCTTCTCTCAGAGGCTGAGAAATCTTTTCATGAAAGCATCAAAGTCAAGGAATCACTTTGTCGGATGGGGTTCGGTCTCATCCTGGATATGACAGAGATGCTTTCGGTGGCTTTTTGTGGAGCGCATCGCCTGTTTCTCTTCGGAAATGGGGGCAGTGCAGCGGATGCTCAGCATGTCGCTGCCGAGTTTGTTAATCGGTTTCTGCTTGAACGCCGACCGCTCCCGGCTATTGCCCTGACCGTCGACTCCTCGATCCTGACAAGCATCAGCAATGATTACCAGTTTGATGATGTGTATTTGAAGCAGCTGCAGGCCCTCGGGCAGCCGGGTGATGTGGGTCTCGGGATCAGCACCAGCGGCCGTTCCCCCAATGTTTTGAAAGCCTTGAAATGGGCCCGCGAGAATGGACTCCATACCATCGGCTGGGCCGGGGAGGACAAGACGGATATGGACATCTACTGTGACCTGATCCTCCACATACCTTCCCGCGTGACGGCCCGTATTCAGGAATGCCACATCACCGTGGCGCATATCTTGTGTCAACTGGTTGAAGAAAGGCTTTTCGGTTCAATGAGGAATGCTGAATGAGTAGTCGCCGGCCGTTCCCGGAACCGTTGGATTTCCAGGGGCTCCGTACGACGAGTTTGAAAGACCGTCCGAGCAAGGTTCGGCTCGATGACTTTTGCCGACCCTGGGAGCCGGGTAAACCCTTCGGGGATTTTCTGGATAGGCTGCCGAAAGTGCTTGCGGCCGAGGGATTGTGCGAGGCCGTAAGGGCGATCGCCGCAGCTTTTCGTGGCAATCGGACGATTCTGATGGGAATGGGTGCTCACCCGATCAAGGTGGGGCTGAATCCTGTTCTCATCGATGCGATGGAGCGAGGAATCCTCTCCGGTCTGGCCCTAAACGGAGCGGGGGTCGTCCATGATGTGGAACTGGCCCTGGTCGGAAAGACCTCCGAAGATGTTGCGGCTCATCTGGACCAGGGGCAATTCGGCACCGCCCGTGAGACGGCCGAGTTCATACATGGAGCGGTGACCTCGGTTTACCAGGCCGGAAACACAGGTCTAGGCCTTGCGGTAGGCAGGAAGCTGCTGCAGGACAGAGCACCGTATAACCACACAAGCCTCCTTGCCACCGCCGCAAAGCTCAATATCCCGGTAACCGTTCATGTGGCGGTGGGGACGGACATCATCCACATGCATCCGATGATGGACGGCGCGGCAACGGGGGCGCTGAGCCACTATGATTTCAGGCTCTTTTGCCGGCTGGTCAGTACGCTGCAGCAGGGTGTTTTCCTCAATCTCGGATCTGCCGTGATCATTCCGGAGGTCTTCCTCAAGGCGGTGAGTGTTGCCCGCAATCTGGAGTTTTCGCTGGATGGGATCACGACGATCAATATGGACTTTCAGCGCCAGTACCGAACTCAGGTGAATGTACTGGAGCGTCCTACACGGGGAACGGGGTCCGGGATCAACCTGATCGGTCATCATGAAATCATGTTTCCGCTGCTCATGGCGGCAGTCCTGGAAAAACTGGACAACGAAGGTAGAGGAGGGTATCGATGACCGGACGTATCCGTATTCATGCCGGTGCTGTTTCCATGATCGCTGAATTGAATGATTCGCCGACGGCCGCCGCCGTTTATGAGGCCCTTCCTCTGGTAGTCTCGGCCCAAACCTGGGGTGATGAGATCTATTTCCCGATTCCCGTGGACCAGAAGCTGGATGATACTGCGGTAGAGGTCGTAACCGAGGGGGATCTGGGATATTGGCCGACCGGCAGGGCCTTCTGCATCTTCTTCGGGCCGACTCCAGCAAGCCGGGGTGAGGAGATCCGTCCGGCAAGTGCGGTCAACCTGATTGGGAGAGTCCTTGGGGATGCAAAAGCTTTCAGATCGTTTCGGGATGGTGACCTTGTCCGATTGGAGTGCGATAGTTAGACTGACGACCGGAGTATGTGGCGTTGAGACCATAAGGCCGGCACGAAAGCATGCTTAACGGATCTTACCCCCCCCTTGTTCCCACGCTCTGCGTGGGAACGCACACGCTGGACGCTCCGCGTCCACTGGCGCAGAGTGCCCGAAGGCATGGGCTCCTACGCAGAATGTGGGGGCCAGTGAGGAAAGCCGGACGGGGGGTACGAGCTTACGGTGCGAAGAACTATTCAAGTTTATCGGAGAAAAGAAATGCCAATTTTTGAATTCGAATGCTGCAAGTGTTGTGAAAAATTTGAGAAGTTGGTTTTCAGAAGCGATGAAGCGGTGAGTTGCCCGAAATGCGAATCGGACGAAGTGCAAAGAGTGATGTCCGTTTGTGGCTTCAAAAGCGGCGGGGACAAGGGTTCAGCCAGCAGTAGAATGGGTTCGGGCACCTCGTCTTGTGGGTCCTGCCGGGCCACCAGCTGCAGCTCCTGCCACTGAAACCGGGCGTGATTTGGGGCGGCCTGCCAGGTGCTAACTCTGCGGGCTGCAAAGGTTTCTTCGAAGCGGATATGAGGCCAGTTTGACGGACAAAACACTACACATTGGAACACGAGGCAGCCTGCTGGCATTGACGCAAAGCCGGTGGGTCAAGGGGATGCTTGAGCAGTTGCACCCGGGATGGCGGGTGGAGTTGAAGATCATCAAGACCACCGGCGATAAGATCCTGGATGTGACTCTGGCTAAAGTGGGAGGGAAGGGGCTCTTTGTGAAGGAAATCGAAGACGCCCTTCTGGATCGTTCGGTGGACCTGGCGGTCCACAGCATGAAAGACGTTCCGGCTGAACTGCCCCGGGGACTTGAGATCGGGGTCGTTCCCGTGAGGGAAGACCCGCGGGATGTGCTGATCGTTCACGCCGGCGGGGACCTTGCCAGTCTTCCTGTTCATGCCAGGGTGGGTACGAGCAGCCTGCGCAGAGCAGCTCAATTGAAATGTTTGCGCCCGGATATACAGACCGAGGACCTTCGCGGCAATCTGGATACGCGTCTTCGCAAGGTGGAGTTGGGTCAGTACGACGCCATCATCCTGGCCGCGGCCGGGATCCACCGCATGGGCTGGAATGAACGGATCACGGCCTATCTGGATCCAACCGAATTCCTGCCGGCGATCGGGCAGGGTGCACTGGGCATTGAAATCCGCAGTGAGAATGAAGCCGTTCAAAGACTTCTTGCCCCTTTGCATGATCCGGATACTGCCGTGGCGGTACAGGCGGAGCGGAGCTTTCTCAAAGAGCTTGAAGGCGGCTGCCAGGTGCCCATAGCCGGTTATGCCAGGGTTTTGAATGGGCAGGTCCAGCTGACAGGCCTTGTGGCCTCTCTGGATGGGGAGAAAATCTATCGGCAGACGCGCACCGCCTCCTGTGATCGAGCGCAATCCCTGGGGTGCGATCTGGCACGGGAGCTCCTCGATGCCGGGGCGCGCCGCATCCTGGATGAGGTCTATCGGACAGCAGGGGTTCATTGAGAGGAATAGAAGGTGACAAAGGGCATAGTCTATCTGATAGGAGCAGGACCGGGCGACCCGGGTCTTCTAACCCTCAGGGGAAAAGACCTCCTGGAGCAGGCTGAGGTGGTCATCTACGACTACCTGGCGAATGAGGAACTCCTGAAATTCGCTTCTCCCGACGCTGAACGCATCTATGTCGGCAAGAAGGGGGGCGACCACACGATGAGCCAGGATGAAATCAACTGTCTCCTGGTAGAGAAAGGGAAGAATCATTCCGTTGTGCGGCTGAAAGGGGGAGATCCTTTTGTGTTCGGAAGAGGCGGGGAAGAAGCCCAGGTCCTCGTTGCCGCCGGGATTCCGTTCGAAGTGGTTCCGGGGGTCACTGCTGCGGTTGCGGTGCCTGCCTACGCGGGCATTCCCTTGTCACATCGCGATTATGCCGCAAGCATGGCTTTTATTACCGGTCATGAGCGAGGCGATAAGTCTGAATCCAAGATTGCATGGGACAGGCTGGCCACGGGCGTAGGTACCCTGGTGTTTTTCATGGGTGTCAAGAATTTATCAGAGATTTGCAGTAGCCTTATTGTGCATGGTCGCCCCGCTGAAACTCCGGTGGCGGTTATCCGATGGGGGACAACCCCGGAGCAGCAAACGGTCATTGGAACCCTCCGGGATATTCCCGAAAAAGTAATGGAAGCAAACCTTAAACCTCCCGCCATCACGGTTGTGGGGGATGTGGTGCGCCTGCGGGACCAGCTCAACTGGTTTGAACGGCGTCCGCTTTTCGGTCGCCGTATTGTAGTGACTCGAGCTCGGGAGCAGGCGAGTGACTTCAAGACGATGCTGGCTCAACTGGGCGCCTGTTGTATCGAGTTCCCCACCATCGAAATCGAACCCCCTCCGATGTGGGGGCCCCTCGATACCGCGATCAACCATCTATCGACCTACGACTGGATAGTCTTCACGAGTGTGAACGGAGTGAGGTTTTTCATGGAAAGGCTCCGGTCGGCAGGCCTGGACGTTCGCCAATTGCATGGGATTCGCCTGGCAGCCATCGGCCCCAAGACTGCGGAAGCGCTTGAGCAGTACGGCCTCTGTCCTGATTTTGTGCCCGGGGAATACCGGGCGGAGTCGATCCTCGAAGGATTATCGGGTGAACCGTTACAGGACAAACGCTTCCTGCTGCCGAGGGCCATGGCGGCCAGGGATGTGCTGCCGGAAACACTGCGCCAATGGGGAGCCCTGGTGGATGTGGTGCCGGCCTACCGGACCGTTCTTCCTCGTGAGCGAAGCAATGAGATGACCGAGCGCCTGCGTTCCGGAGAAATCGATTGCCTGACCTTTACCTCATCTTCGACCGTCAGCAACTTTTTTAGCCTGTTTGAGAAGGACTCGCTTCTTCCCTTGCTGACCGATGTCCGTGTCGCCTGCATCGGGCCGATAACCGCCAAAACTGCGGAAGAACACGGGCTGGAGGTGGACATCATGCCCTCGGAGTATACCATTGCAGGGTTGGTGGAGGCGATTCGCAACTATTTCGAAACAAAGTGAGCCTCATGAAAACTTCTTGATCTCGAGTCGGGCTCGACGCCGGTCTTGGCCCTGCGTCGGGAAGACTTACTTCAGTATTTCATTCTGGCGATGCTGCAAATATGCCTGCCGCATGGACACATAGGGATCAAGAGCGGCCTTCTTGAAGTCCTCGTATTCCCCGATCCTGAGAGAGGTATTGTTCACGATAATCCCCGCCCTCATGGCTGCACTCTCCCACAAGTCGATCGGGGTAAAATAGGAAAGATAGTAAATGGGGTTGAGAAAAGTGTCTCCGGCAAGGCCGAAACTGTCTCGGATCGTTGACGGCCCCAGAACCGGCCAGACGATATACCATCCAGACTTCAGCCCATAATATGCCAGTGTTTGGCCGGTATCCTCATCGACGGGAGCTGGAAGATCAAAGTCGCGGCCGGCAATCTCGATAAAGCCGACCAGTCCCAATGTCGAATTGATGAGGAAGCGTCCCGTCTCAATCCCGGCTGCCTTGAACTTTCCCTGAAGGACATTGTTGACGAACCTGCAGGGGAATCGAAGGTTGTCGAATCCGTTTCGGATACCGGCGCGCAGCCCGGTCGGTATGAAGGCGCTGTAAATCTTTGAGACCGGTTTGAGGCACCAGAAGTACAACTTGTCATTGAGTTGAAACATGATGCGGTTAAAACGCTCCAATGGATCGGAGGCGTATTCCTCTTTAACGGGTCCCGCGAAGGGTTCGAATTCCTCTCCATTCTCCAGGCTCGTTGTTTCTGTTACGGCAATGGCCATATTGCTTAAGGTGAAGCCCTCCATTGACAGACGACCGCTTCCTCCCGCCGGCAGCAGGATTGCCAGAAAGAGAAGGGTCAAAACGAAAATCCGTACCGTACAGGATGAGCTCACCATGGTGACTCCTTATCAAGAAATCAAACAGGTTGTATTGGCGCAAAGCCGAGCCGACAGGAACGATTTAAAGCCTGTATTCTAGCACCCAGAAAAAAGTTGGCAAGCAAAAGTCGAGCGTATTGCATATAGGGCGGGGTGCAAATATACTCTACGAGGTATTTTCAGCTGAGGAGTGATTGATGGCAAAGAAGTCCGATGAAGAGCTCAACCCGATTGAAAAGTTCATGAACCGGCTCAAGGGGGTCGGAGAGGGCGGACCCCAGACGCCCGACCCTTCCCAGAAGAAGGTCCATTTCTCGCTTTGGTATTTTGTCATTGCAATGCTTTTGATCACCTGGCTGCAAGGCTACCTGGCCGAGCCTCAGAGGGAGAAGATCGAGTATTCGGCATTCAAACAGATGGCGAAAGCGGGCAAGGTCGAGAACCTGGTGATCAGCTCAGACAGAATCCTTGGGGAATCCAAAGATAATAATGACCGGGTTCAACCTTTTTCAACGGTTCGCGTCGAAGATCCCGAACTGGTGGCCCTGCTCGATCAAAAGGGGATCAAGTACTCCGGGTATGTCGAAAACAAATGGGTGGCTTTGTTGCTTTCATGGCTGCTGCCGCTGGCGTTTTTCATATTCTTCTGGAGTTTCATCATCAAGCGGATGGGGGCCGGACCGCAGGGAGTGCTTTCGGTGGGGAAGGCGAGAGTTAAGATTTTTGCGGAAAAGGAAGTGGGTATCACCTTCGAGGATGTGGCCGGGATCGATGAAGCCAAGCTGGAGCTGCAGGAAATCGTTCAGTTCCTGAAGTACCCCGAGAAATTCCAGAAACTTGGTGGTCGGATCCCCAAAGGTGTGTTACTGGTCGGTGCACCGGGCACAGGGAAGACTCTGCTCGCAAAGGCGGTTGCCGGCGAAGCTGGAGTGCCCTTTTTCAGCATCAGTGGGTCGGAATTCGTGGAGATGTTTGTTGGCGTGGGCGCTGCGCGTGTCCGGGACCTTTTCGGCCAGGCGAAGGAGCAGGCCCCTTGCATCATTTTCATCGATGAACTGGATGCCCTCGGCAAGGCCCGCGGCCTCAATCCGATGGGTGGTCATGACGAGCGTGAACAGACCCTGAACCAGCTTTTGGTTGAGATGGACGGATTTGACCCGAGGTCGGGGGTCATCATCATGGCGGCAACCAACCGCCCTGAAATACTGGACCCGGCACTCCTGCGGCCCGGCCGGTTCGATCGCCACGTGGCCATTGACAAACCGGACATCCGTGGACGGGAAGCCATACTGAGGATTCATGTCAAGGAGATCAAGTTGGATCCCCAGGTGGATTTGAAGAAAATAGCCGCCCTCACTCCGGGGTTCGTGGGGGCGGACCTTGCGAACCTGGTCAACGAAGCGGCGCTGGTTGCCGCTCGAAGGGATGCGGAATCGGTAACGATGACCGATTTTCAAGATGCCGCAGATCGAATCATCGGTGGACTGGAGAAGAAAAACCGGGCAATGAACCCCAAGGAGAAGGAGATCGTCGCCTACCACGAATCGGGGCATGCCCTGGTCGCGATGTTTGTTCGCCATGCCGACCCGGTGAGCAAGATTTCCATCATACCACGGGGTATTGCAGCACTGGGCTACACGCAGCAACTGCCGACCGAAGATCGGTATCTCATGACCCGCGACGAGCTGCTCGATCGGTTGCAGGTGCTTCTGGGCGGTCGGGTTTCCGAGGAAATCGTTTTCGGGGACATCTCGACCGGGGCCATGAATGACCTGCAGCGTGCAACGGATATCGCCCGGAGCATGGTTACCGAATACGGCATGAGCGATCGCCTTGGTCCTCTAACCTATACCCGTGAGCCGCGGTCGACCTATCTGGACCTTGCAATGGGTGCGCGCACTCGGGAATACAGTGAACAAACGGCCGAAAGCATCGATGAGGAGGTGTCAAGAATTATTGAAGAAGCCTATCAAAATGCACGGTCGATCCTGAAAGACCAGAAAAAGAACCTGGCGCGTCTGGCCGGGATCCTGTTGGAAAAAGAATCCATTGAAGGCGATGAGCTCAAGGACTTCGTTTCAACGTTAAAAACGGATCGAGGGCAGCGCGAGTTGTCTCACAGTCTGTCAAGTGCCGGCGGCGATATATAGTAGCACACCTGAGAATTGAGTGATCATAAGCGTGGTCGTCATTCCGGCATGTTCATGGCCGGAATCCAGCTTGCTTCCTCCTGGATTCCCGCCAAAAGCACGCGGGAAAGACGAGAGTTTCACATCGCTAAAATGGGACATTGATAAATTCTGTATCCCTCAACTTATCCCCAATTCATGCCACCGAAGCGCCAGTTCGGTCAGTATTCTGACTCCGAAGCCGGTGGCGCCCTTGGGCGAGGTCAAGATGTCCTTGTCCGTCCAGGCCGTACCGGCGATATCCAGGTGCGCCCATGGGATGTGGTCGGGAACAAACTGCTTGAGGAATATGGCCCCGGTAATGGCCCCTGCCGAACGGTCGCCGGCGTTCTTGAAGTCGGCGATATCGCTCTTGATGTTTTCAAAGTAGAAGTCGCACAGAGGCAGAGGCCACACTCTTTCTCCAACCCGAGTGCCGATTTCCTGAATCCTCTGGAGCAGGCCATCCCGATTCGACATAACCCCGGCCATCTGATTGCCCAACGCTACAACGCAGGCGCCTGTCAGGGTGGCGATATCAATCACCGCCGCAGGTTGGTAGCTGAGCGCATGCGTCAGAGCATCGCAGAGGACGATGCGACCTTCGGCATCCGTACTGACGATTTCGACCATCAGGTCGGAGAGGGTGTGGATGACATCCCCCGGTTTGTAGGCCTTGCCGCCGGGCATATTCTCCGTGCAGGGGAGTATGCCGACCACGCGTCTTTCAACCTTTTCCCTCCCGAGGACTTCGAAGGTCCCGAGAACGGCAGCGGCACCGGCCATATCGTGTTTCATTATGCCCATATTGAGGCCCGGCTTAAGGGATATCCCTCCCGTATCGAAAGTGACCCCTTTCCCGACAAAAACCAGCGGCGCATCCTGCTTCACACCGGAAGGCGCGTGTTCCAAAATGATGACGTAGGCCGGTTCCAGGCTTCCTCGAGCGACCGCCAGAAAGGACCTCATCCCCATCTCTTCAGCCGTTTTCGTATCGACCACCTGTAGCTGAAATCCGTGTTTCTCTGCCAGGTTGCGTGCCACACTCACAATGAATCCCGGTGTCACCTGGTTCGAAGGGGCGGTAGTCAGGTCTCGGGCCAGCTCTATACCCGATATCAGTGATTCTGCGGCAGAGGAGACGCGGCGCAAGGCTTCGTCAGGTCCCTCCTCCACCATGATCCAAAGCTTTTCGGGATAGGCCGTGGTTTCCACTTCTCTCGTTTTCAGGGCGTCAAACCGATACAATCCCAGCGCAGCGGCAACGAGAGATTCTTCCAGAGCGGATGCGGCAGGAACGGGTAAACCTTCAAAAGCGAACAAAGGGACGGCAACACTGGAAAGCTTGAAATCCCGGCATTTCCTGAGCCCGACAACGGTCGCGCCGCGCAGTTTATCCAGATTGAATTGCTCCGACCGGCCCAGACCTGCCTGAATGACTCGGGGGATTCCGGCGTCCTGCGGACCGTAATAGACCGCAGATTCCTGGAATTTGCCGCGGAAGTCTTTCATTCCGGTTGACTGGAGCAGCCACGAACCGCTCGACTCCATCCATCGCCCGAAACCGGGCAGGGGACCCTGGGAATCTTCAAAAGAGTAGAACAGAATGGCATCGGCTTGCCAATCCGGGACAGAAGCGATATGCCAGTCGACCTGCACAGTTTTCTCCTTACGGTGATCTCAGAGTTTGCTGTTACATTTGCACGGAAACAGTCCGGGGCGAAGAATAGGATATTGATCGCTTCTTGGCAATGGCCAAGCTGTGAACGATACCGATTTCGAGCTTGGGTCAATTGATCAAGAGAAGGTTTTTCTTGAAAGCTGCTTGGTCCTGTGGTTAGCATGCGCTCCTTAACCTTAAACCATTGAAAAAGGAGAACGGTAATGCATGCTTTGCAATGGGGTCTTGGGCAGATTCTTGAGTTGTCCGGATACTACTGGAAGACTTGTACGCTCCATGCCGGAGTGAAGCTCGACGTGTTCACCGCCATCGGAGAAGAGAAGCTTGCGGCGGCTGATACAGCTCGAAAACTCGGAGTCGACCAGAGGGCCCTGGCGATGCTGCTCGATGCCCTCACGGCCATGGGGTTGCTTTCGAAGAGTGAGGACGGCCGGTATTCGAATACCCCGGAGAGCCTGGATTTCCTCTCGAAGGAGTCGCCCCGGTATATCGGTTTCATGATCATGCACCATCACCACCTGGTGGATTCCTGGTCGCAGCTTGATAAGGCCGTGCGGACCGGGCGTCCGGTCAGGGGGAGGGCCGCGATTGATGAGGGAGAAAGGCGAGAGAGCTTCCTCATGGGGATGTTCAACCTGGCCATGAGCATCGCTCCCGGCCTGGCAAAAAGCGTGGACCTTTCAGGACGCCGGCATTTTCTCGACCTGGGTGGCGGGCCCGGGACCTATGCCATTCAATTTTGTCTGAACAACCCACAGATGCGAGGAACGGTCTACGATCTCCCCACCACCCGGCCCTTTGCCGAGAAGACCATTGCCGGGTTCGGCCTCTCGGACCGCATCGATTTCATGGATGGAGACTATCTGAAAGAGGATATCAAAGGGAGCTATGATGTTGTCTGGCTTTCGCAGATCTTGCACGGAGAGGGGTTCGAGGAATGCCGGATGATCGTCAAGAAGGCGGTGGCCGCCCTGGAGCCGGGAGGCTTGATCATGGTCCATGAATTCATTCTTGACAATACCATGGACCATCCCCTTTTCCCGGCCCTCTTTTCTCTCAATATGCTCCTTGGGACAGACCGGGGTCAGTCCTATTCCGAAGCACAAATTTCAGACATGCTGGCCGATGCCGGCGCATGCGAGATCCGGCGGCTTCCTTTCCGAGGACCGAACGATTCCGGAATCATCGCGGCTACAGCAGGGCATTAGCTAGCCATGGGTTTTTTTCAGAAGCCAGGCCATGTTCCGGCCGAGGATTTGCATCGTCTGCAAGCCTTCTTCGTCTTCTTTGACGGCCCCTTTGTCCAGGCCGAACCCTATATTCCAATAGATGGAGCCCGGAACAATCATCTGGTTGATGAAGAAGAAGTGGTTGATCGAGTCGAAAACATGTATGGCTCCGGCTCGGCGAACGGCGACCACCGCAGCACCGATTTTGCGCTGTAGCATGTCGCCGTTCGCTCGGGACACCAACCCTGCCCGGTCGATCAGGGCCTTGAGCTCCGGAGAAACGTCTGCGAAGTAAGTCGGTGATCCCAAGATGATCCCTTCAGCCTCCTTCATCTTCTCAATGCACTCATTTGCGATGTCCTTCCTTCCCGAGCACCGCTGGTCCTTGTTCTTGAAGCATTTGAAGCAGGCGATACAGCCCTGGATCTTCCTGCCGGCGAGCTGAACCATTTCGGTCTCGATATCCTCTTTCTCCAATTCATCCAGGACCGTTCTGATGAGAATCGCGGTGTTCCCGTCCTTCCTGGCGCTGCCATTGAAAGCGATGACCTTCATCTTCTTTTCTCCTTTTCTTTCATACGGTCAATGGCTGTAGTGTAAAAGAGTCTGGATTCAATCTTCCTTTTGTATGAGCACACTCAGGATCAGGGCGTCGATACAGAAAAGAAAGGCCCCAATCTCCTGACCGTTATAGGACTGAGATTGCCACATCTGGAACCACTCGCCGCCGACCGCGACGAAAACGATGAGCCAGAGCATCATTGCAGTACCGACGCCGAGGATGGCCCATTTTTTGGCCTCGCAGAAGAGTTCATCGCCCTTTCCCATATTCTTCGCAAGGGCAACGCACCCGATCCAGCATAGTATAGCCGAGGCAGATTCCCAGGCGATGATCACGCAATAGAGGAGGTTCTGCAGAAATGGGTTGGTTATGGCTCGCCATTTCAGAGGGTTGTCCCGGTAAACCGTGTCCATGGAAAGGACGTGCTGTACCGCATCGAAGTTGCAGTCGTAGTAAGTAAGATTGTCGATCACCACAAAGGTGAAGTACATGGCGACCCCGGCCACAAGCGATAGTTGCAACACCCTCAATGTATTCTTTTTGTTGAACATCCGGTTCTCCCACACTCTTTTGCGCCTGTCTGTCACGTGCCGGCGGTAACTGACAGCAATGCCCACAGTTGTCTCCAGCATGTCCGTCTGTCCGTCTGGCAGTTTCCTGTCCAAAGCACTATACTGCAAATAAGCCGCTTCGTTCAAAAGTTCAAATGGATTGCATTGATGGGAGGGAAATGGGGACCCTCGATAAGCACCTCAACTTTTCGAGCCTTCGCGTCCATCTTGGGTTGCTGGTCCTTTTGGCCATTTTGCCGATGCTTGGGCTGCTGCTCTACAGCTATCTTGAAGAGCGCAGCCTTGCCATATCCAATGTGGAAGGGGATGTGCAGCAGCTTGCCGGGTCTGCCTGTGCTTTTCAGGAAGAACTCGTTGAGGGAACCAGGCAGCTCCTTGTGGCGCTGGCCGGACAAACCGGTATTCAGGAGCAGAATGCCCGGTTCTGCAGCCAGCATCTTGCCGAAATAGCCAAAGACTACTCTCGATATGCCAACCTCGGTGTCATCGGGCCGGACGGCGAGCCGTTTTGTCTGGCCTCGCCCATGGTGCGTGAGGAGAGCTTCAAACAGCAGGCGTGGTTCCAAGAGACCGTAGAAAGCCACGACCTGGTCATCGCCGAGGGTCGAGGAGGATACACTGGGGGACGGTTGGGGCTCAATCTGAGCTATCCCGTGACGGATCAGACCGGGAAAGTCTCTGCGGTGGTTTTCGCCGCTCTAGATCTCGATCAACTCAATCAAATTACCGGTGAAGTCCAGATGCCCGACGAAACGGAATTCGTTCTGATCAACAGGAAGGGGACCGTCCTGGCTTACCTGCCCGATCCGGAGAAATGGGTCGGCAAGACCCTTCGGGAACGGCCTATCATCAGCGCGATTTTGAACAAAGGCCAGGATATCGTGGATCTCTCAGGGCTGGACGGGGTTGACCGCCTCTACGCGTTTGCCCCGCTGCGAAGTACAGTGGAAACAGGGTTGTACGTCTGCGTGGGGATTCCCACTGCAATAGCCTACAGCGGAGCAAACCAGACGTTGATGCGCCATTTGGTCGGACTGGGGCTGATCCTGCTGCTGGCCCTGGCGGCGGTCTGGATTGGCGGCGACATCCTGATCCTCCGACGAATCCAGGCCCTGGCGGGTGCTGCCAGACGGTTGTCGAAGGGTGACATGAAGGCCCGCACCGGGTTGAAAACGGGGACAAGTGAACTGGATCGGCTGGCCGGCACTTTTGATGAGATGGCGACAGCGCTGGAGCAGCAGGCAATGCAGCTGTGCCAGGCGGAGACGAAATACCGCTCCCTTGTGGAACAACTGCCGGTGATCGCCTATGTAGCCAGGCTGGATGAGACGAGAAGCCCCCTCTACATCAGTCCTCAAGTCCAAAGCATACTCGGTTTTACACCGGATGCGTGGACCGCCGATCCACTGCTGTGGTTGAGGCAAATCCATCCTTCAGATCGCCCGCAGGTCATGGGACAGCTCTCAGAGCAGCAATCGAGCACGGGAACTGGCAGATTCAAATTGGAATATCGCATTTATTCCCATGACGGAAGGCTGCTCCATTTCTTCGATGAAGCGCTCCTTGTTCAGGGAGGGGACGGCGGAGCTCACTGTCTGCACGGAGTCATGAGGGACGTTACGGACCAGAAGCAGGCCCAGGCACAGTTGCTCAACTATCAGGAACAGCTCCGATCCCTGACTTCCGAGCTGTCGCTGGCTGAAGAGCGGGAACGTCGACGCATAGCCACAGATCTTCATGATCGGGTCGGGCAGGCCCTGGCCGTCTGCAAAATAAAACTGGGGGCCTTGGGAAAGAGTGGACCGGCCTCGGATCTGGAGAATAGGATTGAAGACATTCGGGGTCTCATCGAACTGGCCATTCACGAAACAAGGTCGCTTATCTTCAAGATCAGTTCACCGATCCTCTATGAGTTGGGTTTTGAGGCTGCGGTCGGATGGCTTGCTGAAGAGATGGAGAAGCAGTATTCCATTGTGTCCCGCTACCTGGATGATGGTCAGCTCAAACCCTTGGATGACGACATCCGTGCCCTGCTTTTTCGGGCGGTCAGTGAACTGTTGATGAATGTTGCCAAGCACGCGCAGGCGAGCCACGTGAAGATATCTACAGAGCGAGACGGTGAAAGAATCCGGGTGGTCGTTGAAGACGACGGCATCGGGTTGGAATCCTCGGAGATTGGCTCGCGCTGGGAAAAGAATCAGGGTTTTGGCCTCTTCAGCATCCGGGAACGCTTGAAGCACGTCAATGGTTCACTCGAAGTTCAATCTCGACCCGGAAAGGGTACTCGAATCAGTATGTCCGCTCCTCTGAAAGAGACCGGCCTTCAGGGCATTCGTCGGACCTAATCGGGTAAATTCCTGCTGGAAATCAGGTGTTTCCCGATGTTCGCGCCGGGAGATCTCGTGTATCTGAGTACCACGCTGCAGAATCAAGTGATCATAACCTTGGCCGGTCAACCGTCATGCTTTGGCTGGAATCCAGAAACGCTTTCCGGATGTCGGCCGAAAACCTGCCGATATGACGAGCGGGAATTCGGACACTAGTTTCTGATGCGCTGTTCTAAGCACAGCAAACGAGCATGATCAGCCCCGAATGGGGCAAAATATACCAGCCCAGGGCAACGCCCTGGGAAGAGATGCAGCGAACACCACCCAATACAAGCCCTGAAAGGGCGATACAGAGAACATACAATGCCACAGTCTCCAATATGTTTGGGATTGAGGTGTTTTGTTTTGAGGTCCGGGGCGATGCGGTCAGGCCCTATTGTTGCGCCATTTCAGGGCTCAAACCTGGGTGGCGGCCTCCAATCCCAGGGCGTTGCCCTGGGCTGGTATGTTCAGGCCCTTCGGGCCGCGTGGAAGTTATCACCGCAAGAGCATGCCGGAATGACGATTTGCGAGAGCCTCTTGCAAGACTGTTTCGGTTCGTGGTTCGATACCTCTCAAGAAACAGTAATTACAGCGTAGTTACTGCTTCTTATCGAACACCTTGCCACGCCAAGGGCAGGGCTTACTTCGCTCACCACGAACGGAGATTCAGTACGTTACAAGGGCAGAATTCCGTTCACTCTGGGATATTGAAGGGTGAAAAGGACTTTTGCAGGAGGCTCAGGAATTACGCGGTTTTCTGGATACCGGCCTTCGCGGGTATGACGTATGCGGGTATTTTTCAGACGAGCTCTAAGTGAAGATGTACTGAGTTTTTTCAGAAAGAGTGTTGCGGCTGGTTCTGTTCGACTAGAGCAGAGGAGGGTTACGGGCCGGCAGGCGACATGAGGATGACCCTTTGCTGTATTCCAGAGGAAACGCGGCGTCGAGTTGGCCCATTGGATGCAGGAGAAAGGAGATGGTTGTGGCAGGCAGGAAGTGGATTCGAGCATCAGCGGCTTTGATTGTCCTCAGCGGATTCCTGTTTTCCATGCCGATCTCCCATGCCTTGTCCGACCCATCGAAATCGAGAACGAAGGCTTCAATCGTCAGGATGGGGGTAGTCAAGCGCGTGAATTCGGCATTTGTCCTCAAGAGCGGAAGGACCACCTACAGGATTGCGGGCCAGGATTTCTCCCCATGGATTGGAAAGAAGGTGAAGGTGAGCGGAACGATGATCCGCAAGGAGAAGCGCATGGTGCTCGAAGTCGCGAAAATAGAAGAGGTGAAGAAGGACAAGTAGCAGCCTGCATGAGGCGGTCATTTCAAATGGATGGCCGGTAGTCGCGTACGGGAATGCCAGGGGTCCAAAAGGGTCGTATGTTTTTGACTCCCATTCAAAATCTTCGGAATCAGCCAACCGGAATTCCCGGTTGGATTGAATCAATCCAACCGGTCAGGGTATGAAGTTGAGTCGAGTATCGTAAAAATCAATCACAATTCCCCTTCGCCAGAGAGGTATTCTGCGGGTCACTACACTGTATATCCTCCTCGCAGTCACAATACACATAAGTCCCGCCCCATAGTTTCTTGGAACCTTTTTTCACGCTCATTTCCCAACGTGAATAAAAAAGATCATCGCACATTCCGGTAGCTATCAGGTGAAGGTTTTTGCCTTTTTTCGTTCCAGTTACCGGATACCAGCCTGCCCCCTCATACCATGGATGAAACGTACCGGTTATTTCCCCGTTCTTGATCGCAATCAACCAGGTATGCGCTTGGTCTTGACAGTAGGGTTTGGGCCCTTTCCCCGCGAGCTCATTTCCTTCCAGAGGGACATACCCCTCATCCAGGCTTTCCAGGAGAATCACCTGGTCATCGGCGACAGCAGGGGACACTGGCACTCCTCCATTGAGGAAAGCCGTCCACACCAACACAAGAAACATCGCTCCAACAAGTGTTTTCATGGTTCTTCCTCCTTTCGAATACGGGTTGAAAGAACATTCCGGCCCGGTTGATCGTCTCTTTTGGTCGGAATTCCAGAAGATTAAAGCGCCTTAGTGTGTGAGATTCAATCAATACACTCAGTCAGGGTATGAAGCTGAGTCGGGCATCGTGAAAATCAGTCACAGCTCCCTTTCACCATCCAGGTATCGCCGGTACCGGCACAATCATAGTCAGGGCAGGTATCCATCGCATAGGTTCCCTCGTAATAACGTTTTCCGACTTTGGTGACTGAAATCTCATAGTATGAATTACAGTATATACCGCATAGCCCAGTAGCTCTCATGGTGATCGTTTTTCCTCTTTTTGTTCCGGTTACCGGATATGAGCCTCCATTCCATGGATAGAGCGTACCGGTTATTACCCCATCTTTGATCGCGATTTCCCATTTATTGATGTCATGATCACAATAGACTTTGCCCTTTTTTCCTGAGAGCTCGTTTCCTGCCAAAAGGTCATTCACCTCGTTGAGTCTTTCCGAAAGAATCGTTTGATCATCGGGAACTGCAATCGGCACTGACTCTCCTCCGAAGGAGAAAGCCGTCCATACCAATACGAGAAACATCGCTCCAACAAGTGTCTTCATTATTCTTTCTCCTTTCGAATACGGGTTCATAGAACATTTTGGCCTGGAGGATCATCGCTTTTGGTCGGAATTCCAGGAGATTGACACAACTCGGTATGTGAGATTCAATCAATCCAACCGGTCAGGATATGAAGTTGAGTCGGGTATCGTGAAAATCAGTCACAGCTTCCTTTCGCCATCCAGGTATCGCCGGTACCAGCGCAATCATAGCCAGGGCAGGTATCGTTCTCGTAGGTCCCCTCATAATAGCGTTTTCCGACTTTGGTGACTGAAATCTCATAGTATGAACAACAGTATATACCGCATAGCCCGGTAGCTCTCATCGTGATCGTTTTTCGTTTCTTGGTTCCGGTTACCGGATATGAGCCTCCATTCCACGGATAGAGCGTGCCGGTTATTACCCCATCTTTAATCGCGATCTCCCACGTGTTGTCGTCATTTTCACAATAGGATTTGACTTTCTTTCCTGCCAGCCCGTTTCCCTCCAGAAGGTCGTTCACCTCGTCAAGTCTTTCCGAAATAACCGTTTGATCATCGGGAACCACGGGTGGCACAGGTTCTCCTCCAATGGAAAAAGCCGTCCACACCAATACGAGAAACATCGCTCCAACAAGTGCTTTCATGGTTCCTTCTCCTTTCGGACATGGGTTCACAGACGCCTTGAAGCCTTTGACTGCGTGCGAGGCCCCCCCCTTGCTTCTTCAACTGCATCGCTGACTTACACGGCAACAGGAAATGATTTTGAACTTACATTTTTACCTTAACATGTTCTCTGTAATGCGGCGAGAATCATAATGTGTGTCGGCCGGGAATTCGACCGCCCATATCTGTTGCCAAAAACGCGCCTCATACTATAATCAAAAGCTCATCAGTCACAGAACAGGCGGACGGTCCAATGAGCATCAGAATCATTCTGGCGGACGACCACAAGATCGTGCGAGACGGATTGCGGGCACTGATTGAGAATCAGGCGGGGATGAAGGTCGTTGCCGAAGCGGACAATGGACGTGAAACCGTGCGTCTGGCCAGAGATCTGTTGCCTGACCTGGTGATTATGGACATCGGGATGCCCGATCTGAACGGGATCGATGCAACGCGTCAGATCACCGCGGAGTTGCCCGATGTGAAGGTCATTGCGCTCTCCATGCATTCGGACCGGAGATTTGTCGTGCAGATGTTCAGGGCGGGAGCATCGGGCTATCTCCTGAAGGATTGCGCTTTCGAGGAGCTCGCTCGGGCTGTCAATGCGGTATTGAAGAATCAAACCTACTTGAGTCCCGCGGTTGCGGGACCGGTCATGGAAGACTACATTCACCGCCTTTCGACTGCGGACAGCATTGCCTATCCCATCCTTTCTCCCAGGGAGCGGGAAGTCCTGCAGTTGCTCGCCGAAGGCAGATCGACCAAAGAGACGGCATCGTTGCTGTGCGTGAGCACCAAGACGGTCGAGACTCACCGGCAGCAAATCATGAGCAAACTGAATATTCACACGACGGCTGAGTTGATCAAATACGCCATCCGGGAAGGCCTGACATCGCTTGACCGATAGCCCCCAATCCCTTTTTTGAATGACAGGACTGCAAGTGTTTTACACTCGATCATTCTTTGCCATGGCTCTGGCGAATTTTCTCATCCTGGCGAGCTTCAGCACCTTTTTCCTTTTTCCGCTCTTTATTCTGAAACATGAGGGCAACGATATCGATATCGGGGTCTTCATGGGGGTGTTCACCCTCGCGTCGGTGGTCTGCCGTCCGTGGATCTCAGAGATGATTGACCGGATCGGGCGCAAGAAGAGCTATACCGTCGGTTCGCTGAAGATGAGTGTGGTCCCGCTGGCTTACCTCTTCTTCCAGGGTGATCTGAGTGATTTCTACTTCCCCCTCCTCTGCATACGCATTGTCCACGGGATGGGATTTGCCATCTGTCTGACTGCCGCTTTTACCTATATTGCCGATTTGGTCCCGGCGGGGCGTCTCAATGAGGGATTGGGTATTTTTGGTGTTTCCGGGATCGTCGGCACGGCCATAGGGCCTGCAACGGCAGAGCTGGTCATTGAGCGATTCGGTTTTCAAACCCTTTTTGTAGCAGCCAGTGTGATGGCAACCCTTGCATTGCTGGTTCATCTCCCGCTGGCTGAAACAGCGGCTCATGGCTTCCGCAGAAGTACCCCATCATTCTTTGCGGTCCTAAAAGACAGAAAAATGGCACTGATTGCGATCCTTTCCGTCCTCTTCGGCTTTGGCCTGGCGGCATCCAACGGGTTTGTCTCCCCCTTTGCCAGTGAACGGCAGATCGTATTTGTTTCCCTGTATTACATTGCCTTCTCAATATCCGCGGTCCTGACCAGATTCCTTGGAGGGCGACTGGCTGACCGCCTGGGAGAAGATCGAATCCTTCCCTACGCCATGATCCTGACAGGAATTGGACTGGCAAGCCTGGTTTTCCTGAGCGGCAGCCTGATTCTTATTGTGGCGGGAATACTGGGCGGCTGCGGACAGGGTTTTCTCTATCCGGGCCTCAGCGCTCTTGCGGTACGTGACGGTCCTTCAGCCATCAGGGGAAAGATCATGGGAATCTTCACCGGCAGTGTCGATGCCGGGGTGTTTGCCGGCTCGATCATTCTCGGTTTCATTGGCCAGTGGGCTGGTTTCCAGACCCTCTTCCTGTTCGCGGGAGCTGCCCTTCTTGCGGCATTCGTTCTCTTTAGGTGCGGCGGCTTCAATGATTCGCAGGGCTAGCGAGTGGTTGCCCTGGGGTTCGGAAGGTTGAAGCGGCTTCTTGAACCAGTCTGCCGTGCCCCCTTTCCCCGATCAGGCATCGGTTTGTCGAATCCGGTCTTTTTCAATTTCACTCAGGCGCTGTTCCAGATTTTCGATACGCCCTTTCAGCTCTTCGTACTCACTTTTTTTGATGACTTCCACACTCTCTGACCATTTTTTCATCTTCTCGGAGAGCTTCCGGCTGATTTCTTCCCATTGGTGCTCGCCGCTTCGGATCAGTTCTTCGATGAGCTTTTCCCCCTCATCCGTTGTGATCTTCCCCTCATCCACGAGCTTCCTGACGCATTCCTGCAGTTTCTCGGTGGTCAATGCGACCGCCCCGATGCCGGCCATCAATCCCTTTTTGAACAGTTCCATCATGGCATGCCTCCTTTGATCCAAATGTTTATGGATGACCTCATCCGAAGTGTATCAGATGATAGGAAAAAAGATAATCCCCGGATGTCTTCGAGACAGTGTGGCTCCAAGCGGCCTTGCATTCCCATCCCAACAATTCGAGCAGGGAACGGCCTTTCGCCGGGCCATGTTTCACCAGGCTGCCGATAGCCTTCTGTGCTCTCCCTGCCAATGACCGGACATCCGTTCTCCGAGGACCACTGCTTCAACTCGAAAAGGTCCCTGGTTAACGTGTCAGACTATCTGATTTCACGTTCTTCAAGTCCCTCGGATTGCACTGTGAACAAGCAGGCACGCATGCTCTTCTTATGGACATCCCGTCCGCACAACAAATCGGGTGCACAACTCTAATGCTTTGTGTATCTTTGCTCCCTGGCATGGTCCATCCTCCTGCCTCGATCATTCGTGTCGAAAAAATCCGTTGATGGATGGTCCATGGCTGAAATAGACCGCCAGATCAAGTGCTTCATCCTTCGTTGTGATCTGAAGATCATGACCGTTCGCCGGTATGATGAACGGCAATCCGGACACTCATTTGTGCGGAGCAGTACTGATATGAGATCGATTGGGCCTCCGGAATTTTGTAGAGAAACGCTGGAGCGACTCTACGGCCTCTATAACCGGCGAGAGTTCATTCACCCGGACCCTCTGGAGTTTGTACACCAGTATCCGGATTCTGCAGATCGTGAAATTGTAGGCCTGGTGGCCTCATCCCTCGCATATGGCCGGGTCCGGCAGATTCTAAAGAGTGTCTCCGATGTGTTGGGCCGGATGGGCGAATCCCCGTCGAAGTTCATCCTGGATAGCCCCTTTAGCCGCATTCAGACGGTAGTTGGCGATTTCAGGCATCGTTTTACCGGAGGCAGTCAATTGGCGGCACTTCTATATGGCATCAAGCGAACCATAGAGCGATATGGGTCCCTGCAGGCCTGTTTCATGGCAAAATGCGGACATAAGGACGATACCATCCTGCCGGCCCTGGTCGGCTTTGTACAAGAACTGAGCGCCGAGGTTCCCTGTGAGACGAATACACTGCTGCCCTCACCCGGGAAGGGTAGCGCCTGCAAACGGCTCAACCTGTTCCTTCGGTGGATGGTGCGCTCGGACGATGTTGACCCTGGAGGGTGGGCAGAGATAGGGCCTCAGCGCCTGGTCATTCCACTGGACACCCATATGCATCGAATCAGCCTCGACAGCGGCTTGACGCGCCGGAAACAGGCGGACATCCTGACCGCTTTGGAGGTTACAGCGGCTTTTCGATCAATCGCTCCCGAAGACCCGGTGCGCTATGATTTCGCTCTGACACGCCTGGGGATTCGTGGTATAAGGGATGTGAATCAGGGTCCTTGTTAGCCGGCTTTCAACAACAATGAAGAAAAGGAGAGTAGCAATGACGAAGGGCTGTGATGTGATGATGTATGCTTTGAGTACCTGTATTCACTGCAGGAGTACGAAGGAATTTCTGAACAATTGCGGTATTGAGTACGAATGCATCAATATCGATCAGCTGAAAGGAGAGGAGCGCCAGAGGGTCATCGAAGAGGTGAGGCTTCACAATCCGCTCTGTTCTTTTCCCACTATAGTCATTGGAGACAAGGTTATCGTTGGGTTCCGGGAAGACGAGCTCCGGGAGGCGCTCAACCTATGATGAAGATCGAGCAGCTCTACGAGACGCTTAAGAAGGCCCAGGAGGCAAAAGGTTTCTTCTTCAACAAAGACAGGAAGAGGGTTTTCGATCTTCTGGAGGGCCTTCTTATCAACAGGGATCGATACGGTTACATGTGCTGCCCTTGCCGACTGGCTGCTTCGGACCGTGAATGGGACAGGGATATCATCTGCCCCTGCACCTATCGAACGGCCGACATCGAAGAATTCGGCAGCTGTTACTGCGGCCTTTATGTCTCGAAAGAGTGGAATGAAGGCAAGATTGCAGCAGATCTCTATATTCCGGAACGCCGGCCGATCGAGAAGATCTTCAAACCCGTGTAGCCGGCTTTAGTCCTGCTCCCATTCATGGAGAGGACAGGAACCACAGGTGGGTTTGCGTCGGCAGTAGAGATGACCGGTGCGCACAAGCAGGGCGTGGTATTCCTGATACATGGCCGGGTCCGGTTCCAGTGCCTCCATGAAGTACGATCTCAAATCCTCGTATTGTACAGCCTCCGGTACCCAGCCATGCCGGTGAAAGATTCGGTGTGTGTAAGCGTCAACAACGAAGGACGGCTGCCCGGCAGCGTAGAGGATGATGCTGTCGGCAGTCTCCGGTCCGATTCCATGCAGGCCGAGCAGTTCTGCGCGCAGGTTTTCCATGTCCTGGGACAGGAAATCATTGAGCCTGCCCTGCCAATGATTCTGAACGTGCTCACAGAATGCCTTCAATTTTCGGGCCTTTTGATTGTAATAGCCTGAAGAACGAATGAGCGAAGCCAGGTCCTGAAGCGAGACGGCATTGATGGCTTCGCCGGTCAGGAGGTTGCTCTCGCGGAGCCTCCCGATAGCCTGCTTGACATTTCTCCAGGCGGTGTTCTGAGTCAGAATGGCCCCCACAATCACTTCGAAAGGGGTGTCCGCAGGCCACCAGTATTGCGGGCCAAGTGCGGAAAAGAGTCGATCGAACACTCCCCGGATCAGTTTCCGGCGCCTTTTCATCACGGGATCCCAAACCCTCGCAGGGGGGTCCCGCAATGCGAGCATTTTCCAGCCTTTAGGGCCCGTATCTGGATGGCAAACGCAAAGCGTTCAATGAGCAAACCCTTGCATCGATGGCAGTAAGTGTTTTCGCCGTCGTCGCCGGGGACATTGCCTGTGTACACATAGTACAGGCCGGCTTCCAGGCCTATTTCTCGGGCCAGATGCAGGGTCTGCACCGGTGTGGATGGGCAGTCGGTGAGTCGATAGGTCGGATGAAAGCGGCTTATATGCCAGGGGATTTCCGGATCGAGTTCGACCAGAAACCCTGCCAGGCGGCGCAACTCTTCCGGACTGTCATTGAGACCGGGGACCAGGAGTGTTGTGACCTCAACCCAGATGCCTCGTTTCTTCATTGCCTCGATCGTCTTGAGGACTGGTTTCAGATGCGCTCCGCACTGTTCGGAATAGAACCGGTCGGTAAAGGCTTTGAGATCGATATTGGCGGCGTCCAGATACGGGGTGACGGCTTCGAGAGCTTGCTTCGTCATGTAGCCGTTGCTGACAAAGACATTCCGAATGCCCTCTTTGTGGGCTAGCCTGGCAACATCCAGAGCGTACTCCATGAAGACAGTGGGTTCGGTATAGGTGTAAGATATGGTGCTGCAACGGGTCTTTCGTGCCTGGGCCACCACCTCCTCGGGGGCGATCCTTTGCCCCAGAATGGTGCTGTATTCTCTGGGGGCCTGCGAAATGTCGGCATTCTGACAAAACAGGCAGCGGAAATTGCACCCTACTGTGGCAATCGAATAGCTCCTGGTGGCGGGAAGGAAATGGAAAAGAGGCTTCTTTTCAATGGGATCGACGTTTTGTGCAACAAGCCGTTCGAAAACAAGCGATAACAGAATGCCGTCACGATTCTCACGAACGCCGCATTTCCCCCGTCTACCCGGTTCTATGATGCACGTCTGGGCGCAAAGAAAGCATGCGACTCTGCTCTTATCCAGTTTTTTGTAAAACATCGCCTCTCTCATAGCGTTTCCTTTATGGGTGAGGAGGTCCGGACCCTGCCCTTTCAAGTTAGAGGATTGGTGCCATCGGGTGAGCCTCATGCATGGGGGGCTGCGGCTCAAAGCGATGACCCGTGTTCCGGAGCGATTGACCTGGCATGGACAGGTGAATGTCGATGGGGGTTTCTTGTTTTGAATCTCGCCGGCAGAGCGTCCGAAAGTGCGCCTGTCCCACACTGGAGTGTATCTCATGGAATATGGGTTGCTGTACCGTGCGAAGAGGATAGCACTGGTCAATGCGCATCGCTATGAAATGACCGAACGGAAGTCGTTGGAGGAGTCGAAAGCGATCCGGCAGGCGGACATGGGGAAATGGGCGGAACGGAGAGAGGGTGGTTGTCCGCCATTGCAGTGGAACGGGGCCGCCGAGTGCTTTGGTGATCATGTTCCGGAGGCTGAAAACACTGAAGAAGCGAGCGTGGCTGTAGATAGAAGGTTTCCAGAGCCGTTTCAAACAGTGCTGCCATGTGGCCGGGGAGTATTGGTTCAGCACCCCCAGAAGAACATGGCGCCTTGCGACTCTCAGTGCCTCTTCGATGGTGTGGAAGGGATCGTTCACAAATTCCAGAGTAGTGATCAACGCAACCGTATCGAAGGCATTGTCTTCATAGGGCAGGTCCTCTGCATAGCCGCGATCCAACCCAACGCGAGGCGGCACTTTGCTGTGGGCAAGGTTAAGCATATAGGGTGAGGGGTCCAGGCCGGTAACCTGGTGTCCCCCACCCGCAAACCATTCCAGAAAGAGTCCCGTTCCACAGCCAACCTCAAGAACCGACTGGGGTGCGCCGGGTGCCCACAGGTGCTGAAGCAGGTCCTTTTCGACGGCTACAGCCGTCCGACCCGGCCCGGAGGCCAACCAGGCGTCATAGCGCAGGACATCTTCAAACTGGAAAACATAACCCACGAGGCAAACCTCCCTGCTATTTGCACTCATCCCACTGAAGGATAGCACCGCACGAACCCGAAGTCACCATGTGAGCGTATCGAGCGAGATAGCCTTCCCTGATGCGGGGGGCGGGAGGAGTCCACACGGCTCGCCGCTTTTCCAGTGTAGCCGCATCAACAAGCAGTTCGAGCTTCTTGCCCGGGATGTCGATAGCGATTTCATCCCCTTCCTCGACAAGGGCTATGGGACCGCCTACCGCAGCCTCCGGCGACACATGTCCGATGGCTGCTCCGTGCGTGCCGCCGCTGAAACGGCCGTCGGTGATGAGTGCGACATCCTTGCCGAGACCCATTCCGACCAGGGCGGCGGTGGGGGTGAGCATTTCCTGCATTCCGGGACCGCCCTTCGGACCTTCGTAGCGAATGATGACCACGTCCCCGGGTTTGATGAGCCGGTCAAGGATAGCGGTTGCCGCCTCCGACTCACTGTCAAACACCCGTGCACGGGCGGTGCGTCTGAGCATCTCGGGAGCAACCGCAGACTGCTTGACCACAGCGCCTTCCGGGGCCAGGTTTCCGTAGAGGACCGCTATTCCCCCTTCATTGTGATAGGGCTGATCAATCGGGCGAATGACATCACGATCCAGAACGGGAAACGCTCGAAGATTATCGCCTGCGGTTTTGCCGGTGACGGTCATGGTGTCCAGATGGATCAGGTCCCGCCGGGAGAGCTCGTTCATGACTGCCTGAACTCCGCCGGCGGCATTCAGATCTTCCAGGAAATGAGTGCCCGATGGACGCAGGCTGCAAAGGTGCGGAGTCCCGGCACTGATCCGGTTGAAGGTCTCAAGATTGAGATCGATTCCCGCCTCATGAGCGATGGCCGGAACATGCAGGACTGTGTTGGTGGAACACCCGAGGGCCATATCGACCGCGACGGCATTCTCGAAGGCCTCGCGAGTGGCGATGTCCCGGGGGCAGATGTTCTGGCGGATCAATTCCAGGATCCTCATGCCCGCCGCCTTGGCCAAACGGGTTCGAGCCGCTGTCACGGCCGGGATGGTACCGTTGCCGGGGAGTCCCATACCCAGGGCTTCCGTCAGGCAATTCATGGAATTGGCGGTGAACATGCCGGCACAAGATCCGCAACCGGGACAGGCATGATCCTCCAGCTGGGACAGCTGCTCCGGGGTGATCTGCCCGGACTTGAAGGTCCCTACCGCTTCAAAGACGGAAACCAGGTCCACCGGTTTGCCCCCTGCACGCCCGGAAAGCATGGGACCGCCGCTTACGACCAGTGCCGGGATATTCAGGCGCATTGCGGCCATCAGCATTCCCGGTATGATCTTGTCGCAATTGGGAATGAGCACGAGCCCATCGAACGGATGTGCCATGGCCATGACCTCGACGGAATCCGCAATCAGCTCGCGACTCGCCAGGGAATAGCGCATACCCTGGTGATTCATGGCGATACCGTCACACACTCCAATGGTGCTGAATTCTACGGGAGTGCCTCCGGCAAGGCGAATGCCCGCCTTGACCGCCTCACTGATCTTGTTGAGGTCTATGTGCCCGGGGATGATCTCGTTGGCGGAATTGGCGACGCCGATTATCGGCCGTTCAAGTTCTGTCTGAGTGTATCCCATGGCTTTGAAAAGTGAGCGGTGAGGGGCTTTCTCAACCCCCTTTTTCATTAGATCACTTCGCATCCCTACCTCCTGTTGCATAGATTGGTTAACCTGAACCGGGAGTCGCAGGCCGGTCGACGGGCCTCGATCTTGTCCCTGATTCCGGCTCCCTGATCTTCGTCGAGACCCTCAAAGCTTCATTTGTACCATAACTCTATGATCATCTGTTCTATTTCCTTCTTGCCCGAATCCACTTTGTCATATTACCATTCGAGCGATTGAATGTGTTGATAAGGTTGAGGACCAAGAAATGACCTCTATTTTCGGACCGGTACCGTCTCGCCGTCTGGGGCGTTCACTGGGGATCGATGTGATTCCTCCCAAGACCTGCAGCTATGACTGCATCTATTGCGAATCCGGCCCGACCACTCATCTCACGGTCAATCGACAGGCTTTTGTCGATCCGGATCAGGTTATCCAGGATTTGCTGGCTTATTTTCGCGAGTATCCGGACAGTGTGGATGTGCTGACCTTTTCCAGTGCCGGAGAACCCACGCTGTACGAACCGATGGGATATCTGGTTCGGGGGATAAAGAGGCATTTCCCGTTCCTGCCGCTGGTCTTGCTGACGAACGGCTCGCTGTTCTGGGATTCGAATGTTCGTAAAGCCGTGCTGGATGTGGACCGGGTGGTTCCCTCCCTGGACGCAGTTTCTGAACAGGTCTTTCGGAGCATAAACCGACCCCATGTGAGCCTCGACCTGACGTCGATAGTCGAAGGATTGAAGGCCCTTCGCAAAGACTACCGCGGCCGGTTCCACCTCGAGGTTATGCTTGTTGCCGGGGTGAATGACCATCCGGACGAACTGAAGAAGATCCGTTCGATCATTGATCTGGTGTGTCCCGATCGGGTTGAGCTCAATACGATCGTTCGACCGCCGGCCGACCCCGGTTCCGGAGGCCTTTCAGCTGCTGAAATGGAGGCTGCATGGGCGTTCTTCCCGGCCGACAGGACGGAGATCATTGGACGGTTCAAAGGCTTTCCCGAGACAAGGAATGATGTCAACCTTGAGCGGCGTGTGCTGGATATGGTGCGAAGGCGCCCCTGTACAGTCGGAGAAATGGCCGATTCTCTGGGTGTGCCGCCGGCGGACCTGCAGCAGGTCCTGAGCGATCTATTCGAAAGAAAGGAGATCTGCCGCCGGATTTTCAACGATCAGGAGTATGTCTGTGTGGCGGCTGGACACTCCGGATCAATAACCAGGTACCTGCTCAAAGCTGAGGAGGCCGACTAGCGAGCCTTTCTATCATCTCTCGATGGAGCGTCGGAGCCGAGGATGTCTGCGGGGTGCTCGGGCACTGTGCGGGCAATCAGGGTCTTTGAAAACAGATCCTGGGCCAGCTTCCCGATTTCCTCCGTCGATACGGCCTCGATCAGCTGCGTGTACTTCTGGTCGTAGTCCCACCCCAGGCCAAGGGCTTCATTCAGTGCCGCGCTCTGTGCTTGAGCGTCCAGAGTCTCCAGACCGAGCTGGTGCATGGTTTTGATCATATCTTTGGCATTCCGCACTTCCTGATCGGGCACCGTCTCTTCAGTCAGGCGTTTCAGGTGCGACAGGACAATCTCCTGAACTTTGTTAAGATTCTTCATGGTGGTCTGGGTGATCACACCGAAAAATCCCGCTCCTTTTCCAAGAAAGGGAAAGGCTCCCACCACATAAACCAGGTCTTCCTTCCCTCCTCTCAGTGCTTCGAAGAGGCGCCCGCCGGGATAGCCCGCTCCGGAGATCACGGCATCCAATACGTCAAGAACGGGTCTCCGGGGATCATCGAGGCTCAAGCCGCCCGTGCCGATAAAAAGCGCGCAACTGGTCTTGTCATTCTTCTTCTCAACAGTCAGATCGGGCTCCAACGGGTGGGTTTCATCAGGGATTTTGGTGAGCGCAACAATCGGGGCATTCCATGATTCGAATCTTTTCTGCGCCATCGCAAAAGCCTGTTTCTCATCCACATCGCCATAGACAGCCAGAACTGAATGGTGTGGGTTCACCATGCGCCGGTAGAACGCCAGGACGTCACCTCTCGAAAAAGCTTGGACGGACTCAGGAGTACCCAGCCGCTCGTTCTTGTAGGATGATTGCTGGAAATAGTCCTGTTTGAAGAGGCGCATGACTTCACTTTGCCAGTTTTCATCGAGTTTCTTTATGGCGAGCAGGGTTTCCTGCCGTCGCTTTTCTATTTCAGCCTGGGGGAAGTTGGCGTTTTGGACCAGGTCGGCCAGTATGGTCAGGGCCGGGACAAAGTCTTCCTTCAGTACCTTGATCGACAGGTGATAGGTATTGGAATCCGATCGGTTCTCTAGAATGCCTCCGGCCCCTTCAATGGCCTGAGCGATCTGGCGCTTATTCCTGGTTTTGGTTCCGGCAGTCAGAAGCGAGGCGGTAAAGGATGAGAGCCCCGGCTTTCCGAGGTCCTCAAGCATCAGTCCTCCCAGGCCGTAAAGCTTGAGGGTCACCAATGGCAGGGATGAATCCTTCTTGATCAGTATCTTCAGGCCATTCTTAAGCTCCTGGAGGCGAACCGGCAGGGGGGCGGCGGGCTTGTTTGAAGCCGTTTCCGCACGGGCAGTCATCTCTTTGGATGTATCCGGTTTGACCACGGCGATATTCAAACGGTCCATCAGGAGATAGCGACGAGCCACATCGCGGATGTCTTCCCGCGAAACCTTGCGGAGGTTTTCAACATATTTTTCATCGAAGTAAGGGTCCCCCGTTTCGAAGTAGGATGAAGCCAGGGAGCGGGCCTGAGCGGATACCGACTCCTTTCCAAAGATATGTTGTGCGAGGACACTCTTTCTCGCTTTTTCCAGTTCTTCCGGAGATACCGGTTCCTTCTTGAGAAGGTTGATCTCTTCCTCGATCGGGACCAGAATTCCAGGCCAGTTCTGTGGGGCCAGGGAGAGAAAAATCGTGAACCGGCCTTCGACGAATGAAGGGGTCCAGTTCGAGGCGTTCACGCTAAGGACCTTGTTCTCCTTGTCCTTCAGCCGGCGATGGAGGCGTGAGGTTTCCCCGTCACCAAGCAAGATTGCGAGCACATCGAGAGCATAGAGGTCCTTGCTGTAGATCGTAACAGAAGGGAAGCCGACCACCGCCTGAGCCAATCTGGCCATCGGGAGCTCCTTCTCCTCCCACCTTGAACCCGCCTGCTCGGGTTCGGGCGGTATGGTCGCCGGACGGCGCCCCTTGCGGCTAAAATCCCTGGTCTTTTCTGAAATGAATTGAAGCACTTCGTGTGGAACCACTTTGCCCACCAGTGCAACCACCATATTCTCTGGTTGATACCGCTCGTTGTAATAGCTCTCGAGAGCGTCTCGATCCAGCCCGACAAAGACCTCTTCGTATCCGATCACCGGATTTCGAGCCGGATTGACCCGGTAGGCGGTCTTCATGAAAAATTTCCACAGCTCACTGCCCGGATCGTTTTCCCCCATTTTTATTTCCTGCTGAATGACGGCCTTTTCTCTCTGCACCTGCAGCGGATCCAGGGTGCTTTCACTCACATAGGAGAGGAGGAGCCCCAGGGCTTCCTTCCAGTGCCCGGCCGACGTCGTGATGTAATAGATCGTGCGGTCGAACGAGGTGGATGCATTGGATGCGCCGCCGATGCGTTCAAGTCGCTCCCTGGCTTCATCCTCTGTAAACGAACGGGTAGATCCTCCGGAAACGACGTGCTCCAGGTAGTGGGAGATGCCGGAAGTCAGGTGCTCGCCTTCATAGATTGAGCCTGCACGCACGAAGACCTGGGCGGAAACCACATCGCTTTCGGTTTGAGAGCGAATCAACACGGTGAGACCATTTTTCAGGACGACGAAAAGGTCTCCCGGTTTCGAATAAAGGGTCTTTTGCACGAGCTTCCCTGCCTCAGGCGGCAGGGAAGGGGGCGTCCATGATGAATCCAACGCCTGGGCCCAGGCCGCAGGAAAGCAGGCGAGCAACGCCAGAAGCATTCCCGTTGTGAGTCGTTTTCTCATCTTTTTCCTTCTTTTATCCCGGACAGCATTCAGTCCATTCTACCGGTTCCCGACACGGGCTGTAAGGGCAGCCCATCATAACCTTCCGCTCCGTACCAGCTCGCAGATGTACTGGTGGCGGTTCAGAACACCTTTAGTCGCAGGCCACTGAACAGGAGGACGTACCATTTCGACCAGCTGCCATTGGCCGTCTCCATAGCCCCATTCAAGAACGATATCGTCCAGCTGGACGCTGCGGACAAGTTTGCGAGCGGCATCCAGAACCGGCTGCAAATCCGGATGTTGCAGCGATGCCGGTTCACCGCGATTGTCGGGTGCGGGTGAGCCGGTTCGCCGTATTATACCCACACAATCGGCACCGACACAGAGAATCCGAACTCGTTCCGTCCATGTCACCGCTTCTTGGATGATGAGCGGGTTGAAGGATCGGCAGCATTCATCGAGAGTGGCAGGATTATCAACGAATTGCCTTTGGTGCACGGAAGCGACAGGGCCCATTGCCAGAAATGGAAATGGAAACGCTCTGGCGATGTCTGCCTTCTGGCTGCTCCCGAAATAGATACGGGTAGTGGGATGCGGTATTTGCAGATAGGAGAGCAAGATCTGCTGCAGCACGCGCGAATGTCGAAACCGATAGGTGCTGTAGCTCGGAAAGGTCGGTATGTGCAGTGCATTGAAAAGATAGGCAAACCGCGGAGTCGGAAAAAAAACGCGTTCCGCGAAGCGCAAGAGCTCCTTTTCCACTTCTGAATAATCATCAATGGTCGGGCGAACACCCAGTGTGGTGATCCCGGCGCATGAGCGAAGAAATGGAGCCAGTGCAACTTTGTTCTGTTTCATAGCCGGTCATGCCGCACGGCGGGATCCGATACTGGGGATCACAAATGACCAAAGGTCCATAAAAGCCGATTTGTTAACATTCCAGCATGGTTTCGAAAGGTCGGACATCTTCCCGGAGCGATGAAGCCTTTTGAACCCATCAATTGGGACTGGAATTGATGAGCACATCGGGGTGGACCCCATAGTTATAGCTTCTCATTCGGAAGTAGTTCTCCAGGAGGCCGATTCGCCGGTCAACGTAATCGTAGATCCTGAGACGCCGATCGGATCCGGCCCCGTTCACCGGCATATCCCTCAGCGCATTTGCCAGGTCCTGACGGAAATAGAGAGGGGTTGCCAGAAACAGAACTTTCGGACTGAGGCTCCGGTAGCATTTCGTCAGTGTCTGGGGTGTGAGAAGGACGGCCATTGGCCCTGACGCCGGATCCAGCTCCGGACAGGGAGAATCGTTTTGATTCTCTTCATTCGGAGGTTCGTCGCCGTTTGTCGAATCGGTGCCGTAACGCTCTGCGCGAATACCGCGTTTTGACAACTCAGCTTTCAGGACCTGATCCTGCTCTTCCCCGCTGCTCAAAACAAGGAGCGGTTGGGGCTCGATGGCGAGCTCCGCCTCAATATCGTTTGCGATAATGCTGGTCCGTTCTTCATCATGAATCAGGGCTCCCAGCATAGGATCAAAGTCGGATCGAGAGGTGTAGGGGTATTCAAATTCGGTAGTCCTGGCAACCACATGAGCGTGAATAATCCCTCGACCCTCTTTCGCATCCTTCTCATCGATGGTGTACACCATGTCGCCAATGTAGTAGTACACCAGCCTGGAGAGGCGATCTCTTCGCTGTGTGGTGTTGGAGAGTCCAAGCATGTAACGGCAATCAAAATTGGGAATCAGGTGGGTGAGGACTTTTGAGGGACATCGCTGGCATTCATCCATTATGAGATAGCCGATGCGGTCCCAGATCTTCCGCCAGTAGCGCATCACTTCACCCGTATGTCCGATGGTTATGCCGTTACCCGGCTGATGGACGCCTTCGGCAAAGATACCCACTTCAGAGCGGGGAATCTGAAGGAAGTTTTCTATCTTTGTCAGCCAGCCGTCAAGAAGGTCCAGTTTTGGGATCAAGACAAGAGTCGGCTGGCACCGTTGCGCAATCGTATACAAAGCGATAACCGTTTTTCCGCTCTTGTGCCCTCCCACAAGGGTAGCAAAGTCATTTGCCAGGGCGGACTCGGCGGCGTCCTGCTGATATCCCTTCAATTCACCGTGGAATTCAAGGGATACCGGGTCCACTGTGCGTCTCCGATCGACCAAACGGTACGGCTGCTGAAATCTCTTGCAGAGTTCGAGGAGTTGATCCAGGAAGCCCCTGGGCAAAAGATAGCTGTGCCCCTTCTGACGTATACAACTGATTTGGGGAGGGATATTTCCAATCCACTCCCCCCGGTTGTGCCTCAGTTCGTAGTCAGGATTGGTGAAAACCAGTCGTTCGTGGATCTTTCGATCCAGCAGGGGAGACAGTCCGTCAGTGGGAATCTTGATGCATTCTGCCAGCAAAATGTTCAGTGTCTTAGCAAACATCCAAACTACCTTTCCTCATTCTTTCTCCTCTAACAAGGCCCAAAGAATGCAATCGTCAGTCAACCGCCGTCCAACTATCATTTGACACTACAGTCCAGATTCACTACCCTTTAGATCCGCTCCACGGATAGGCCGTCAGCGCATGCGTTAGCCAGATTCATAATGTATTGAGGGGAGATTTAGATTTGAGTGCTTCTTATAACCTTCTTCAGGACCTGGGTCAACTGGCTAAAGAATATGATCGGAAATACAGGGAGTTGGAAGAGCTTGCCGGAAACGCTCAACTCGAAGACCTGTTGACCCACTTCAAAGCCCTGGCAGAACGAACCACTGATCGGTTCAGAGCTGCTCAGCAGGCCCTGTTTGCCTCACTCAGTGCAGGCGAAAACCCGGATCAAAATCTGCAACTGGAGGCGGCTAAGGCACTCAGCAGCTGTTTTGACGAAATGCGCATCCTCTTCCAGGTCCTGCATCAGCGCTCTTCAGAGGCTTGAAGAATCATTTGAGCTCAATGCGATTCTCACCCTTTTTCACTAAAAAACAGAGTCTGCCGGGATGTCTCAGATGCCCGGCTATCCCTTCGGCCTGGTCACCGGTGCCGCAGAAGAGATCCACTCGCCCCGGGCCTTTGATGGCTCCCCCGGTGTCCTGGCTGACAACCCACCTGCGGAGCGGTTCCCACCCTCGTACCTGTCCGCTTTCATCAATTTGCGGCTTCATGGTTTGAAGATAGGCCAATGCTCCTCCGGGGCAGTACCGTGGGTCCGTGGCTATGGAGCGCCCTGCGGTCAAAGGGACGTTCAGGCTTCCCACCGGACCATTCTCCACCCAGCGAAAGAAGACGTAACTTTCATTATGCCGCATCACCTCGTCCCGGCTCTCCGGATGGTTCCGCAGATAGGTCCGCAAACTCTGAAGCGACATCTCTTCGGCTGACATTTCACCCCGGTCGATGAGGACCTTGCCAATGCTTCTGTACGGGCGCCCGTTCGCTCCGGCATAGCCGATTCTGACAAAATGCCCGTCGCATAGACGTATGACCCCGGAACCCTGGACTTGAAGGAAGAAGACGTCGACAGGGTCTTTCAACCAGGCCAGCTCACAGCCGTACTGTTCGAGTTTTCTCTGCCCATCAATCTCCGCCCGGGAGAAGTAGGGTACTACTCGATTTCCCTGTACGCGCCCCACCAGGCGTTCTCGCGGAAAACGCACGGGATCGAAAGAGGCCAGCTCAACGGTCAGCAGATCAGGGGGCATCCCATAAAGTGGATAGATGAATTCCTCCTGCCGCTCAACCCGACCGTCAAGGACCGGTTCATAGTATCCTGTTACCAGAGACAAATCGGTGCTCTTCTCATCACCGGTACAGTATACATCAAAGGACTGTGCCACCGAATCTGCGTTCAGTCGGTTCTCTTCCAATAGCTTCAGGGAGTGAACGAGGGAAGCCTTGAGGGTCTCAGCCGTAACCTCGATGGCACCCAGCGAAAAAACGCGTTCTGCCGGGACCCGATCGAAGTAGGCAAGGCTCCACCCGATGGCTGTTCGCAGCGTTTGAGGATCGAGATCATCCTCGAAGTCTGGCAGCCTGTCCCGGGAAGCACGCTCATAGACCGCAGCTTTCGATGGTTCCCTGGGAGACTGAGTGCAGGCGCCGAGGAGCGCTGCCAGACAGACCCCCAGGATGATTGTCGCACGCAGACCAAAAACCCTCAGGTGCCCATCTCCCAGGAGTGCAAATACTTCTCCTGCTCTTCTGTCAAATCGTCGATCTGAATTTTCATGCTTGCCAGTTTCAGCCTGGCAATCTCTTTGTCGATCAGGGTGGGCACGCGATAGACCATCTTCTTTAGATTAGCCGAGTGCTTCACCATGTATTCGGTGCTTAGCGCCTGGTTTGCAAAACTCATATCCATAACGCTGGAGGGATGCCCCTCTGCAGCGGCCAGGTTAATGAGACGGCCCTCTCCGAGCACATAGATACAGCGACCGTTTCGCAAGGTAAACTCTTCAACGAAGTCCCTGATAGGACGGCGGCTGATCGCCATCTCTTCAAGAGCGTCAAGATCGACCTCGACATTGAAATGCCCTGAGTTGCAGACGATGGCCCCGTTCTTCATCGCCTCAAAGTGCTCTGCTCTGAGGACGTGGATATCACCCGTCAGCGTGCAAAAGAAATCGGCGTCAGGCACAGCCTCCGCCATGGGCATGACCTGGTAGCCGTCCATTACCGCTTCTAGTGCCCGCAGGGGATCGATCTCCGTGACAATGACCCTGGCACCCATGCCGGCAGCTCTCATGGCCACCCCTCGGCCACACCATCCGTAGCCGCTCACGACGAAATTGGAGCCGGCGAGGAGCCGGTTGGTCGCTCGGATAATGCCGTCAACAGTGCTCTGGCCGGTGCCGTAGCGATTATCAAAGAAGTGTTTGGTGTCGGCATCGTTCACGGCAATGATCGGGTATTGCAGGACGCCTTTTTCCGCCATGCTTCGGAGCCTGATGACCCCGGTGGTTGTCTCCTCTGTTCCGCCCAGGATTCCCGGTAAAAGCTCCTTTCTTTCCGAGTGGATGGTGGTGACCAGATCAGCCCCATCGTCCATGGTAACCTGTGGTGAGGAAGCCAGAGCGGCGTGGATGTGCCGGTAATAGGTTTCCTTGTCCTCACCTTTCATGGCGAAAACGGGAATTCCATCATGTACTACAAGAGAAGCAGCCACATCGTCCTGAGTGCTCAGCGGATTGGATGCGCATACCCGAACCTCTGCGCCGCCGGCCTTGAGGGTTTTTGCCAGGGATGCGGTTTCGGTTGTGACGTGGAGACATGCTGCGATTCTCATGCCCTTCAGGGGTTTTTCAGCGGCGAAGCGCTCGCTTATGGAGCGCAAGACCGGCATGGACTGGGATGCCCATTCAATCCTTAGACGGCCCTTTTCCGCCAGCCCCCGATCCCTAATATCAAAGTCCATAGGTCCTCCCTCTCTAAATGCCTGCTTTCTCACGCAAGACATCGATCATATCGGTCTTTTCCCAGGTGAAATCCGGGTCGCTTCTCCCAAAATGGCCATGACAGGCTGTCTTCCTAAATATCGGCCGGAGCAGCCTGAGGTGTTTGATCATATTGGCCGGTTTGAAGCTGAAAGTATCCCGGATGATTTCAGCAATCCGGTCGGGGGAAATCTTCCCGGTCCCGAACGTGTCGACCATGAGGGAGACCGGTTCGGCAACCCCGATGGTATAGGCGACCTGAACTTCCACGCGCTCTGCCAGACCCGCAGCCACAATATTTTTCGCTACATAGCGGCACATGTACGACGCCGTGCGGTCTACCTTGGAAGGATCTTTCCCGGAAAATGCTCCCCCGCCATGACTCCCCTGACCGCCATAGGTATCGGCAATGATCTTCCGCCCGGTCATGCCGCAGTCCGCCAGAGGGCCGCCAACCACGAAACGACCGGTGGAGTTGATGAAGAACTTCGTGTTCTGATCCATCAGTTCCAGAGGAATGGCCTTCCGGATCACCTCTTCAATGATTGCTTCTCTGATCTTGTCGTAAGAAACATTCGGAGTGTGCTGGGCGGCAACAACCACGGTGTCGATGCGCTTCGGCTTGTGGTCGACATATTCCACCGTCACCTGGCTTTTGCCGTCAGGGCGAAGGAAGTCGATAATTCCGTTCTTCCTCGCCTCCGCAAGCCGGCGGCAGATGCGGTGAGCATAATAAATGGGCATGGGCATCAGGACAGGGGTCTCATTGCATGCAAACCCAAACATCAACCCCTGGTCTCCCGCACCCTGTTCCTCAAACAGGCCTTCCCCGGGGTTGACTCCAATGGCAATGTCCGGAGACTGCTTGTCGATGCTGGTGATGACGGCGCAAGTCTCCCAGTCGAAGCCCATGGAAGAATCATTGTAGCCGATCTCTTTTACGATCTGCCGAACAATAGCCGGAATATCCGCCCAGGCCGATGTGGTGATTTCTCCCGCAAGGAAAACCAGGCCCGTAGTGACCAGCGTTTCGGCAGCAACGCGGCACGCCTTATCCTCGGCAATGATGGCATCGAGAATGCCGTCCGAAATCTGATCGGCGACCTTGTCGGGATGTCCTTCGGCAACCGACTCCGACGTAAACAAATAGTTGCTCATTGACATGGTGAGTGTTCCTCCTTTGGTAATGAATTGTAATACCGGTTCATTTCAATTCCATGGTCCGATCGAAGTTGCTTGAAGCTGCTGGAATTCAAAAAAGATGACCCCCTGCCGAGATCTGCACACTTGCCGGACGAGGTCGGTTATGGGGGTCCAAAAGGACAATCTTCGGCTCATGTTTTACTGCCTCCGCCTCATCATAGTTTGCATAGGAGGCAATGATGATCAGGTCCCCTTTTGCTCCTTTTCGCGCTGCAGCACCATTGAGACAGATCACGCCGCTCCCGGCCGGGCCGGCAATGGCATAGGTGTCGAAACGTTCGCCGTTCGTAACGTTGTAGATCTTGATCTGCTCATAGGGGATAATATCGGTCAGTCGTAGCAGGTTTTCGTCTATCGTCAGACTGCCTTCATATTGAAGGTCGGAATCGGTCACGGTTGCCCGGTGGATCTTGGACTTGAGCAAAACGCGCTGCATGGCTTTCTCCTGATTGACTAGCGTGAGTATTCGCGAGATTCAATGTCTCGATTTACGGGGAAGGGATCAAAACAGAGTTGTCGATCAGACGGGCGATCCCTACGTGCACTGCCATGGCCAGCAGCGTTGGGCCTGAGATCCGATCCACCTCTTTTAGGGTAGTGGGATCGCAAAGCTGCACGTAGTCGATTCGCACGTCGTCACCCTCAGCCAGAACCTCTCTCACCTTCTTCAGGATTGCCTCGCCGTTCTTCTCTCCTTTCCGCACCAGGACTTCCGCTTCCTTCAAAGAACGATGCAGGCGTGTGGACTTCCTGCGCTGTTCGGGCGTCAGATAGGCATTGCGACTGCTCATCGCCAGACCATCCGGCTCACGTACTATGGGATGGCCGATGATCTGGATGTCCATGTTCAGGTCCTGAGCCATTCTTCGGATTGTCACCAGCTGTTGGAAGTCCTTTTCCCCGAAAATTGCCCTATGAGGTTTGACGATATGGAACAACTTGGTGACAACAGTGGTAACTCCCCGGAAGAAGGCCGGACGACTTCGTCCGCAAAGCGGGGTGGTGACCTCGGTAACATTCACGAAAGTCTGATATCCCTCGGAATACATTTCGCCAACGTGAGGGATGAAGGCGATGTCGACCCCAGTCTCGGTTGCCAGGCGGATGTCCCGGTCCAAATCTCGAGGATATCGCTCAAAATCCTCACCCGGCCCAAACTGGGTCGGGTTCACAAAAATGCTGATCACCAGAACATCACATCGAGGACGAACGGCCCTCATGAGTTCCAAATGACCTTCGTGAAGATAGCCCATAGTGGGTACCAGGGCAATTTGCTTGCCAGCACAACGCCAGCTTTCGGATGCTTGCTGCATCTCGGGAATGCTTTCGATGATGCGCATGCTCTCTCCTTTCTACGAACTGATCACACACAGCTTAAGCCTTCGAGACCCTGGTCTGGAAGGCCCCTGGCAAACAGGAGTGGGAAACTGAGTCCAGAACCATCGCTACAGTCTGTCGGTTCCGTCTTCGTCCGTTCGGGATCCAAGCGAAACACAGGCCTTGAAATTGTGATGTCAGTATCAGGCTGACCATGCAATGTCAAGAATGAAACCAGCTCAATAATCGTTCCTTTACTTCGTTCCCCCCGTCTGGTGCCCCTTACTGGCTCCCACGCGGAGCGTGGGAGCCCATGCCTTCGGGTACTCTGTGCCAGTGGACGCGGAGCGTCCAGTGTGCATTCCCACGCAGAGCCTGGGAACGAGGGGGGAACGAACTTACGGTGCGAAGAACTAATGCTAATCACTAGACACTAATCACTTGCAGCAGATCCATCTCGTTCATTGACTTGACAGAGACGGTTTTGATGATCTAAGGTCTCACGCCAGCTGAGGATTTCCCGATAAAGGGGTCATTCTGGCATTGGTTGGGAGCTCTTCTTCTGTGCTGATATCTGTCAGGATTTTGTGCCTCGTTGCGATGGCAGCGTTTTGCGTGTGGATGTGATGCGGCCTATGGATGCTGATCGCCTTAGAGAATTGCTGGTGCAATTAAAGAGCGGAATGATGGATGTCGAATCCGTGGTCCACCGACTCAAGGGCCTTCCCTTCGAAGATCTCGGGTTTGCAAAGATTGACAGCCACCGCAGTATTCGCACGGGTGTGCCGGAGGTCATCTTCTGCCAGGGGAAGACTATTGAACAGATCAAGACTATTGTCCGAAGCATATCCCAGCATCACCATAACATTCTGGCGACACGGGCCAACCAAGAGGTTTATGACGGTATCCGCAAGGTAACGGACAATTGCCGATATCACGAGCCGGCGCGAATAGTGGTCGTCAATCCTTTTCCCATTGAACAGATGGGCAATATCGCTGTGGTCAGTGCCGGGACGTCTGATCTTCCCGTTGCCGAAGAAGCCGCCGTTACCGCCGAGGTGCTCGGCAGCCGCGTGCGCCGGATCTATGACGTCGGAGTGGCTGGAATTCATCGCCTTCTCGACTCGTGTGACGCTCTTTTTCAGGCCAATGTGGCGGTGGTTGTGGCCGGCATGGAGGGAGCTCTTGCCAGTGTGGTCGGCGGGCTGGTTTCCTGTCCGGTCATCGGCGTCCCAACGAGTGTCGGCTATGGTGCGAGCTTCGGGGGGCTGGCAGCGCTCCTCAGTATGCTCAACAGTTGCGCCTCCGGAGTCTCGGTGGTGAATATCGACAATGGTTTTGGGGCGGGTTACCAGGGGCATCTCATCAATCGATTGGCGCGCAATCAGCCTCCTGCAGCAGCTGAACGCCCTGAGGCGTGACTTCGGGGCCGAAGGGGTTGTATTCTTATCCGATGGCCGGTGCGGACAGGATTGATTGTCAGCCGATTGATTCGGTTTGGAGCGAAAAGTGACAACGCGACACATTCTTCTTGGCAATGAGGCGATTGCTCATGGTCTCCTGGAAGCAGCCTGCACCATGGCGACTTCCTATCCCGGGACCCCTGCATCGGAGGTCCTTGGCACGCTGCTGCAACTTAAGGCAACGCAGCAACTGGAGCTTCATGTTGAATGGTCCATCAATGAGAAGGTGGCTTTCGAGGTGGCTCTGGCCAATAGCTTCACAGGGCGAAGGTCGGCTGTCATCATGAAACAGGTGGGCTTGAATGTGGCTGCCGATCCTCTGATGAGTGCCGCCTATACGGGAGTGAAGGGTGGGTTCGTTGTCGTCGTGGCGGACGACCCTGGTCCCCACAGCTCCCAAACGGAACAGGACAGCCGCTTTATGGCCATGGCCGCCAGGCTTCCGGTCCTTGATCCATCGTCCCCTTCCGAAGCCCGGGATTTTGTGCTCCAGGCGATGCGCCTTTCGGAACAGTACGAACTGCCGGTGATGCTGAGACCAACAACCAGGGTTTGCCATGCGAGGCAGGACGTTGAGCTGAAGCCCTTTTCTGAAAAAGATCAGCTTCCGCTTTTTGAGAAGAATCCGAACAGGTGGTCTGCAACGCCGAAATTTCGGCTGCTCCTGCACAGACAGTTAAACGAAAAACTGGAGAAGATTGCTCAGGACCCAGGATTCCTCCCCTATCAGCTGAACGCGGTAAAGACTCCTTCGCAGTCCCATGCAGGGCCGCGAAAGTGCATCGTTGGGTCCGGGGTGGCCCTTGCCTATGCCCACGAGATTCTTCTCGATCTTGGGCACTGGGACCAGGTGCCGATCTATAAGGTGCCCATGCCGTACCCTCTTGCTCCGTCTTTCCGCGAGGAGATGCTTTCCCGCTATGAACAGATTCTGATTCTCGAAGAATCGTATCCGGTCATTGAACTCCAGTTTCAGAATCGCAGTCAGGTGTTGGGCCGCACCACCGGGGCGGTACCGACGTCCGGAGAACTGCTTCCGGAGGTGGTGGAAAACATAATCCGCGCGTTTTTATCGCTTCAACCGGTGCCGTCCGTTGCTCCGGAAAGCCCTCCCGGACGGCGACCCACTCTTTGTGCCGGCTGTCCCCATCGCGCGACCTTTTTTGCACTCAAGAAGGCTTTTCCCAAGGGGATTTATCCCGGCGACATCGGTTGTTACACGCTTGGGCTCAATCTGGGGGTGGTCGACACGGTGCTGTGCATGGGGGCATCCATCAGTCAGGCTGCGGGCTTCTATCATGCCTACCAGGTTTTGCAGAAGGATCACCCGGCAATCTGTGCCACCATCGGCGATTCTACGTTTTTCCACGCTGGCATTCCCGCTCTGATCAACGCCGTGGCGCAGGGGGCCCGTTTTGTGCTGGTCATTCTGGACAACGGCACCACAGCCATGACGGGTCATCAGCCGACGCCTGCTTCCGGGAAAATCGTCGCCGGTGTGCCGGTCCCCGGGGTCCGGATATCTGATATCGTTCGTGCCTGCGGGGTTGATTTCGTGGTTGAAGAAGATCCTTATCGCATGGAAGCCATGGTTGAGCACCTCAAGAAAGCCGGGAAGCATGTCAAGGCGAAGAAGGGCGGCGTGGCGGTCGTGGTGGCCAGACGGCCCTGTTTGATGGATCGGAATCAGCCAAAAGCTCCAGTCACGGCAAAGGTCCTGGTCACGGAGAAGTGTAAAGGGTGCGGGTTCTGCATCAATCAGTTTGAATGCCCGGCGCTGCAGCCTCAGGGAGAAAAGCAGCCCATTCGGATTGACCAGACCCTTTGTTCCGGTTGCGGTGTCTGTCTCTCGGTTTGCCCGCACAAGGGGTTGAAAATAGAGCCGGGAACAGGGGGTAGAGTGTGAAGAGTGAAAGGATCATGCAGCAAATCATTGTGAGTGGTATTGGAGGGCAAGGGGTGCTCTTCCTCAGCAGGCTCCTCTGTGAGACGGCTCTCGATCTCGGCTGTTCCGTGATGGGTTCCGAGACCCATGGCATGGCTCAGCGCGGGGGCAATGTCATCAGTCATATCAAAGTGGGCAACCATTCCGTCGTCAGCCCTCTGATTCGCCCCGGCAGGGCGGATGTTTTTCTTGGCCTTCACCCGGATGCCTTTTCAGTGCACGGTTTCTATCTGAAACCGGGAGGTACGGCCTTCTGCAATGCTCCGGAGGGAGATTCCGTGAAGAAGGTTGATGCCACCCGTATCGCTCTGGATCTGGGTGCTCCTCTTTCCGTCAACCTGGTGGTGCTGGGATTCGCCGCAGCTTCCGGGTGCCTTTTTTGTGGCTATGAACCCCTGGAAACACAGCTTTCACGCTTTCGAGGCGAGCGCCTGGAAAGTAGTCTAAGGGCACTGGAAGCCGGCTGGAAGGCATTTGTGAGTCTCCAGGAGTAGGGTCATGCTTTGCTTTGCGGATCACCAGGTGTTCATTGCCAGCCGCCGGTCACCGATGGTTTTGTAATGCTTCTGCATCTTTTCCCTCAGTTTTTCATATCCGGCATCACGAACGGCAGCATCTATTCGCTCATTGCCCTGGGATTCTGCCTGATCCAAAATGCCACCGGTGTGGTGAACTTTGCCCAGGGCGATTTCGTCATGATTGGTGCCATGATGATGATCTCTCTCCACCAGGTGGCCGGCCTTCCCATGCCTCTCGCGTTCATGCTGACCACTGCAACGGTGGCGGTAGTCGGGGTTGCTCTCGAACAGGGGCCCATCAAACATTCGCGAAACCGAGACATTCTTTCTCTAGTGATGATCACCATCGGCGCCTCGATTTCTTTCCGTGGGGCTGCCATGCTGCTCTGGGGGAAGAACGCCCACACGCTCCCACCCCTTGGGGGGGATACCCCGATTCTTTTTCTGAACGCAGCCATTCTTCCACAGTCCATCTGGATTCTGGCCCTCTCGATGGTCGCCCTGGGGCTGCTGTACCTTTTCTTTCATTGTACGCTTCTTGGCAAAGCCATGCGGGCCGCGGCAGACAATCCCTTCGGCGCCGTCCTCATTGGCATCTCCGTCCGCAGAGTTGTTGCCCTGGCCTTCGCCCTGAGTGGTGCCTTGGGGGCCCTGGCCGGGATCTTGATTACTCCTATTACCAGCATGAGTTACGATGCCGGGTTAATGCTTGGTCTCAAGGGCTTTGCCGCCGCTATTCTTGGAGGGTACGGGAGCGTTCTCGGTGCCGTCACAGGAGGGCTGATGCTCGGTGTCCTTGAAGCGCTGGGAGCAGGATACATTTCGTCTGCATCCAAGGATGCCTTTGCCTTTCTTATTCTGCTGTTCATCTTGTTCGCCAGGCCCTCCGGCCTTTTTGGGCAGACCGGAGTTCGCAGGCTTTGAGCAGGGATCAAGAAGGGGCTTGAACGACTGGCGGTGCTTCGGCCCGAATGCTGTGATGGGTGAAGGAACTCAAGGGGGTCTTCCTTAAAGCATATCGGTATGACGAAGGGGAATTCGGACACTCATTTCTGAGACATTGTACCAAGCGAACAAGATAATGGGGTGGTTCGTAGCAGTTGGAGAGACTGATCAGCAAGACATCCTTTGACCATTCCGCCTTTCGGGTTTTCCTTCCTAAAGGCTGGCGGGCACTGCTTGTGCTGGCTGCCGGGCTGGGGCTGTTGCCCTGTTGCCTCCCCAACGACTATTTCCTGATGCTTTTCAATATCATCGCCCTGAATGCCCTGGTGGTGCTCGGGCTCAATCTGCTCATCTGCTCCACCGGTCAGGTATCCCTGGGGCATGCGGCCTTCTACGGCATGGGCGCCTACCTCTCCGCCATTGCCAGTACGACCTGGCAATGGCCGCTTGCGGCTTCATTCGCTTTCGCTCTCTTGCTGGTCGGACTGACGAGTTATCTCCTGGCCTTGCCGACACTCAGACTGGAAGGCCACTACCTGGTCATGGCTACCCTGGGGTTCAACATCATTGTAAGCATTCTCCTCGGGCACTTTGAGGGAATTACCGGAGGGCCTTCGGGATTTCCCGGCATTCCGAGGCTTCACTTTGGATCGCTGGTGCTTGGCACGGATCGGAGCTTCTATTATTTCATATGGACGGTCTTTCTTGTTGTCTTTGCCCTGACGATCAATCTCATAGACTCCCGCATGGGCAGGGCCCTGAGGTCCATCCATGAAAAGGAACTGACCGCTCAGTCCCTGGGTATTCCCACGCACCGATACAAGGTTGCCACCTTTGTGCTGAGTGCTCTCTATGCTGCAGTGGCTGGTTTCTGCTATGCTCACTATGTCACGTTCATCAGCCCCAAAACCTTTGACATTTTCTATTCCGTTCAGATTGTGACCATGGTTGTTGTGGGAGGACTGGGAAGTATTTGGGGAGGACTGGCCGGTGTCGCGCTGCTCACGGCCCTGCCGGAGCTCCTGCACCGCTTTGAGGACCTCCATACCCTCTTCTACGGCCTGATTCTGACGGGGGTCCTCGTCTTCTGCCGCCAGGGTCTGGTGCCGACACTGGTGGGCCTTGGCCGCTTGGGAATTCGTTGGAACAGGCAGGCGGGTTCCGTGAGAACCGAATCACCGGGAAGAAAGCCTCCTGACAGGCCGGCAGTGAGTGCGAGAAGCCCGGGAAATGGCGAATACGCAGCCCCGAGGCATCATGATCCGGTGATTCGATCAGGACCGGTCCTGGTGAACGTTCAGGACATTTCGATGAGTTTCGGGGGCCTGCAGGCGCTTCACGAAGTCAGCCTGGACGTTTATCCGGGAGAAATTGTAGCGCTTATCGGTCCAAATGGAGCCGGGAAGACGACGCTTCTAAACATCATTTGTGGTCTCTGGCGGCCTCAAGGGGGGAGTATTCTGCTCCGAGACATCGAACTGACCCGGCTCACCCCGTGGCAAATTGCGGCCTGCGGAGTGGGGCGAACGTTTCAGGCAACCCAAATCTATCCGCATTTCAGTGTCCTGGAAAACATACTCCTGGGGCTTCATGTGCATGGCCGGTCCGGTTTTTGCTCCTCATCTCTTCATATCGGTCGGGAACGAGGCGAGGAAAAAGAGCTCCACCGGAGGGCGCTCGCCCTTCTTGAGGATTTCGAAATGGCCGATAAAGCGTCTTTGCCGTCCCAGGAGCTCAGTCTATTGGAACACAAACTGCTGGAGATAGCTCGCGCCCAGGCCCTGTCACCCTCAGTGCTGCTTCTGGACGAACCCGTCGGCGGTTTGAACCCCAGGGAAAGCGAAGTGTTGGTCGAACGGATCGCGAGTCTTCGCCGTCGCGGACTGGGGATGATCCTGGTCGAGCACGACATGAACGTGGTCATGCGGCTTGCAGATCGAGTGGTCGTGCTGCAGCATGGCTCCAGGATCGCCCTTGGAACGCCGGGGGAGATTCAGAGCAATCCAAGGGTTATTGCGGCCTACCTGGGGATGAAGCGGCCGGCATAGCGGCCGAAGCGGACTCTTGGAGGAGGACCTCCGGCATGCACGAAAGCCGATCCAGCTATTGCGTTGAAGAGCATGGGTTCTTCCTTTCGCCTGGGAGTGCAGAGATGTGTTGAGAGTGAAAGGGCTGTCAGCCCGATACGGGTCCATTCAGGTCCTGCGCCGTGTGACATTTCACATTGAAGAAGGGGAAGTTGTCGCGCTGATCGGCTCCAATGGCGCCGGAAAGAGCACCCTGCTTCGGGTTGTCAGCGGGCTGATCAGGCCGTCGGAGGGGGTGGTCGAGTTCATGGGAACGCCGATCCACCAGACGGCACCGGAGCGCATCGTCCGCCTCGGGCTTGTTCAAGTCCCGGAAGCAAGACAGCTCTTTCCAAACCTGACTGTTCTCGAAAATCTTGAACTCGGTGGCTATCTCTTTGGCCGTAGACACATTGCGGAGAGTCTTCAGAGAATGTTCGATCTCTTTCCGGTCCTTTCGGAGAGGCAACCGCAAAAGGCCGGAACGCTCAGCGGCGGGGAACAACAGATGCTGTCCATTGCCCGCGCGCTCATGGCAAAACCTCGCCTGCTTCTCCTGGATGAACCGTCCCTGGGACTTGCTCCGCTTGTCGTGGAAGAGATCTATCGAACCATCCAGATTCTGCACAAGCAGGGAACGACGATTCTGCTGGTGGAGCAAAACGCTATGGGGGCCCTGGAGATCGCCGAGAGGGTGTATGTTTTGGAGACCGGCCGCATCGTTTTATCCGGCAAGGCAAGTGAGCTGATGGAACATGACGATGTCCAAAGGGCCTACCTGGGAAGAGACTACCGGTACAAATGGGAACGATAGAGGGGGATCCCATGCTGCGAGGGACAAGCGCTCACCTGTCACGCGAAGAGACGCACCAGCTGCAGATGGAACAGCTGCAGATGACTCTTAACAGAGCATACTTCAACGTCGATTTCTACCGCAGGCGTATGGATGCTCTACAACTCCTGCCCGAGGATTTTTCCAGTATCGAGGACCTCAGGCATTTCCCCTTCACCACGAGATACGATCTGGCTGAGCATTACCCCTACGGGCTTTTTGCAGAGCCGTTGAAGAGCATTGTACGGCTGAAGATCAGCAATCCCGGGTGGCTTGATCAACACCGACCCATTGTGGTCGGCTTTACACGCCACGATGTGGCCATGTGGCAATCCCTGATGGTGAGACTCTATGAACAGCTCGGAATCACTGAGCGCGATATAGTCCAGGTGGCGTTCAATTTCAGCCTTTTCCCGGGCGCCTTCACTTTCAATCATGCAGCGGAAATCCTGGGGGCGACTCTGGCACCATCGGCCACCATTTCGGCCACCCTGCAACTGCAGATCATGCAGGACTTCCGTTCCACCGTGCTGGCCACCACGGCAGCCTTTGCACTGCACATGGTGGAAACCATGGAGCGGCAGAGCCTGGATGGTTCGACTCTGCACCTGCGGCTTATCTTGCTCGGGCCGGACCCGCTGGTCGAAATCACCCGCAAACGTCTCGAGTCTGCTTTCGGGGTCCCGGTTTTCGGGCTTTATGGAGTCAACGAAATGGTGGAGCCGGGAGTGGCCGGTGAGTGTCCGGATCAGGACGGCTTGCACCTGGCCGAGGACCAGTTTCTCGCAGAGATCGTCCATCCGGCGACAGGGGAACCGGTTGCACGCGGGCATGAAGGGGAGCTGGTCCTGACCACTCTCACCACCGAGGCATACCCGCTCATTCGGTACCGCACTGGCGATATTACTGTACTGAAAGAGACGGAATGCTCGTGCGGTCGCACTTCAGCAAGGATTGCACCGATTCTTCGTCGGAGTGACAATCGTGTTTCCATCCGCGGCATTCCGCTCTATCCGGAACAGGTGGAGGCCCTGCTGCGAGGAATCGATCCCCTACTTGACGACTTCAGGCTGGTCATATGGACGAATTATGGAGTTGCCGAACAGCTCGAGATTCTGCTTGTCCGGTCTTCGAATCAGGACTTTCCGGGAGGCGGCCGATCGCAGTATCTTGATTTGGTCAGGAGCCACATTCGGCGGGTACTGGGCCTCGGAGCGCGAGTACAGGTTGTCGAACCCGATCGCCTGCCCAAAGAAGGGCTGCTCTACAAAACCGTATTCCAAAACGCCGTCTCCCATCAGGCAGCACAATAGGAGGTCTCCCACCGGGGTCAATTAATGGGTGAAGGTTGCGCCGGGTTGAATTGCAGCTCATTCCAGCGGTTCATTTTCAACCAGGTTCCAGATCCCACACGGGCACACCCCGGCACAGAAACCGCACCCGATACAGCGATCCGGATCAACAACGAGTTCGAAATCCTCCCCTCCGTCCTGCTTCTTTGAAATAGCCGCCTGGGGACAGAGGGTAATGCAAATCCCACAGTCCCGACAGGTCCCGCATGAAGCGCACTGGGCTGCACATGCCTCAACACCGTCGACTTTCACCAAACGCGGATCGAAGTATTCCATCTTGACCCGCGAGTAATCGAGGGTCTTTCGAGCATCATGGTGCGGCAGCTTTCCTGCCAGGATATCCGAAATGACCTGAGCGGTCCGGCGACCGGCAGCGATGGCATCGGTCAGAAGCCCGGGTTTTACTGCATCGCCGATGGCGAAGACTTTGGGGTCGGAAGTCTGGAAGGATTCGTTCACTTTGATAAAGCCGCGTTCCACGGCGATGGATTCGGGAAGGAAATCGAGGTCCGGTGTATCGCCGACTGAAATGATGATCGTATCGGCAAGAATCACCTCCCCTGTTGTCAATTCAAGCCCTTCATCCGTCACGGCTCGACTGAAACACGGCCAGCGAAACCGGGCACGGACGGCTTCGGCCGCTTTTCTTTCCTTGCCGAAGGAGAGCGGTTCCTGGATGTCGACTAAGGTGATTTCCTCCGCCCCGAGGCGGTGTGCTTCGGTCGCAACATCGCAGCCGACATTACCGGCCCCGATGATTACGACCCTTTTTCCTACGGTGATCTGATCCAGTTTGCTCCGTCGAAGAAATTCCAATGCCGGAATCAACCGCTCCTTGCCCGGAATGGGCAGGATTCGCGGTTTTTGAGCGCCCACGGCAATGACCACGAAATCGTAGTCCGCCTTCAGGTGTTCCAGATCATCAGAACTCAACTCCTGCTGCAAATAAACATGAGGCAGGGCCTTTTTCACACGCTCCAGTTCCGCTTCGACGACTTCGTCGGGAATCCGGGTCCGGGGAATGAACGCCGAAATCTTTCCTCCCAAGGTTTCTCTCATGTCATAGAGAACCGCTTCATGGCCCATCCTGCGTATCTGCCAGGCCACTGAAATCCCTGCCGGGCCCGCGCCTATGACCGCCACACGCTTTCCGGAGAGCGCTGGAAATTCCGGGGCCTTTGCGTTGAGGCTGGCTTTGCCCAATTGGGTTACGTCCACGGGCGACATACCAGTGGTCTGACGGGTGCACCCCTGCATGCAGAGGTTCGGGCAGAGATAGCCGCAGACCGTTGCGGGGAATGGCGTGTAGGCGAGGGCCAGGTCCACCGCTTCATCCATCTTCCCTTCGCGAATCAGGTGCCAGCGCTCGTGGACCGGGATACCCGTTGGACAACCGGCCTCGCAGGGGGGCACATACTGCCGGTTTTCCCAGACGGGAACAAAGCGTCGCAGATTGCCGCTTGTGATGACCGGAATGGGGCTGCGGTCAAAGTCGACCAGATCTCCGATCAGCCCGTTATTCCCCAATTCACGGTCCCACACATTGGTATGGAAGTCCTTTATGGATGGCCGGGGTCTGACGGCTTTTTCCTGAGCGGTTCGCGCCACCAGAAGCTGCCACTGCGTGCGATCGGCAAGTTGTCCAAACAGATGAGGCTGTTTGATTGCGTCCAGGTAGGTCTTGAGATTACCGACCAGCCATTCCCAGTCGTCGTCGGCAATGGGGATGAGCTTCGCATCATTCCGGCTGTACCCCTGGTGAGGACCGCGGAAGTAGATTTGCCCCCCCACCATCCCTACGCAGGGACGGTAGCCCAGAACATTCTCGGAAGTCTGAGGCCGATATCCGCAAATGACCGCAATTCCCCCGGCCATGAACTCTGCGAAGTAGTCCCCCACCGATCCCAACACCCAGAGTTCCGGAGGTTCAAAACGCGGGTTGCGCTTGGTCATGGTCATGCCACGAGCCCCGATATTCCCGGCTATGTAGACCTTCCCCTGCGCCATCGCGTTCGCTGCGCCGTTGGCTGCATTTCCATGGACAATGATTTGGGCGCCCGCATTCAACCACCCGACGTCATCCGAGGTCGGTCCCATGACTTCGATGCGGGTATTGGGGAAACCCATGGAACCGACCCGCTGACCCGGAGATCCGACGATCCTGACAAAGACCTGCTCTTCTCCTGTCTTCCACAACCGCCCGCCGAGACCGTGTTGTCCAAAAGCCTCGATATCGAGATAGCGATTCCCGTTCTCCACGGCTTTCTGGATGCGTTCTTCAACAACCCTCGACTCAAGACGCAATCCGTTTTCGAATCCAGCAATCCGATAGTAGTGTTGATTTTCCATTTCTATTTCGTCTCCCGAACCTCACACTCGGTTCAGAGTTCGCAATCTGGTCGGCTAAACGACATATTTAATGCTAAGGCGCTCAGCGGCATTGTGTTCGTTTATGGCTATGGCGTCGGACATCCCGATGGGAAGCGAAGTGGAGCGACCCAGCGGTGCCACGATCTTCTTCAGTTCCGTGTCGAAACTGAGAAAAACATCGACAACCCGTTCGGCAACCTTCTCCGGATCCAGTCGCCGGTAGAGGCGGGGATCTTGAGACGTAATGCCTTTAGGACAGAGACCGATATTGCACACGTTGCAGCGATCGGACTCCGACCCCACGCATCCTGCTGCAGCCTGCATGATGTACTTGCCGATCTGAACGCCGCTCGCCCCAAGCATAATGAGCGCAGCCGCGTTGGATGCCAGATTCCCGTACTTGCCAACCCCCCCGCCGGCAAACAATGGCATCTCATTCTGCTTGCCCACCTTGACAAGAGTCAGGTAGCAATCGCGGATATTGCTCGCGATGGGGTGGCCCATATGATCCATTGAGACTGCGTAAGCGGCCCCGGTACCGCCATCTTCTCCGTCAATGGCCAGTCCCGCAGCATAGGGATTCCGGGCCAGATTGTTGAGCACGGACTGTGCCGTTGATGTCCCGGAGATCTTTGGGTACACGGGGACCCTGAACCCCCAGGCCATGTACATGGACTGGATCATTTTGGCGACGGATTCTTCGATCGAATACTTGGTCTGGTGCGTCGGCGGACTGGGCAGGTTCACACCGGCCGGTACCCCACGAATGGCCGCAATGAGCTTATTGACCTTGTACCACATCAGCAAACCGCCGTCTCCGGGCTTTGCCCCCTGGCCATACTTGATTTCAATGGCACAAGGGTCTTCCTTCATCTCCGGCAGAGCATGGATGATCTCATCCCATCCAAAATATCCACTGGCAATCTGCAAAATGACATATTTCAGAAAGCGCGAACGGAGCAGACGGGGCGGGCACCCTCCTTCACCGGTACACATACGGACCGGCATTCCCAATACTTCGTTGAGATAGGCGACACCCATCTGGAGTCCTTCCCACATATTGGGGGAAAGGGCCCCAAAGGACATTGAACCGATGATCAGGGGATAGATTTCCCGCACCGGCGGAATCCAACCATTCTCCTTGAGCAGTCTCAGGTTTTCTTCGGGAGACAGAATCCTTCCCAATAGAGTGCGCAGCTCGAATTCATGGCGTCCCGCGTCAAGCGCCGGGTCCGTCAGCATCGAGATCCGGACAAACTTGATGCGATCGAGGATGCCGCCCGGATCGGATTCACGGAGGTTTCTGCGCCCACCGCGGCGCCGAGGCTGTCCCCCTCGGTTGATATGGAACCGGAGCTTGTCGGCCTCATCCGTCCGATAGGGCATTATGCAGTCGTTGGGGCAGACCAGGTTGCACATGGCGCACCCCACACAGGCGTAGGCCGGATCGGTCTTCTGGCGGATTCCGTGGAAGACCTGATTGACACTTGAAGAATCGCCGTCATGCCGAACCTCACCCAGAACGGCCGGGACCTGGACGAGCCTTTTCCGGTGTACGCCCAACTCGATGGCATGAACCGGACAGACCGCCGTACAGCGGCCGCAGAGGGTGCAGCTGTCCTTTTCCCAGTGGATCTGCCAGGTGAGGTCCTTGATACTCAGTGTAGAAGGGGCAATCGTTCCATTTGGGAGCATATCTTGACCTCCTGCCGATCGGGGCAGATAATCGCGGTATCGAGATGCATCGGTTGAAAATCACTGCTTCTGTCCCGGTCGGGTATGATGGCATCCAGACCGCACATTTCTGATGAAATGGCAAAGAGACCGGGCTTTCCACCCACCACGGCCGGGCGCAGTTTCTTGCGATCCTGGACGACAAAGAGCGTCTTGTCCGGAAGAGATCCAATGACACAGTTCGGCCCATCAATGATCAATCTGCGGCATGAGTGCTTCAAATGCCTTAAGAAGGTCCCGTCCGGATGATGTTCCAGATCTTCGTCCTGCAGCGGAGTGATAACATGCTTGTAGGTCTCAATACCCAGGCCAAGACGATTTAGGGAGAAGTGAAGAATGTGGGTGAACACCTCCGAGTCCGACTGGTAACCAATGTATCCCGGGAACCCTCTCGAACTGAGGAATTCTCGGTTTGGAACGAAGGCCGTGTTCTCACCGTTGGTCATCGTGGCCACTCCCTGGAGGAAAAAGGGATGGCAGGCGTAGAGGTTGATCGCATAGTTGGTGTTCTGCCGACCCTGGGCGAGTACAACGCGGGCCTGGAGTTCCTCCCGATCCAGTTTCAGGTATCTGGACACCAGGAGCGGGTCGCCGATTTCCTTGATCATGATCACGTCCGGCCAGAAGCTGTAGACAATCATGTCCTCGTGTTCTTCGCCCATCTCTCTCAGCTGAAGACGAATCATCATCAGGCGGTGGTCGAGTTCGCTTTCGCTGAGCCCCTCCCAGGTTTCCGGATATTCGTAAGCGCGGATGAGATAAACATCCCTCCGGGGAGTCCCGGGGGGCGGGTTTTTGGGGATCTTGATGGATAGCTTGTACTTCGTCATAAAGCCGATGTTCATCATGAATTGATCAAGACGCTTCAACCCGTCGTTGGTAAAAATTCCGGACAGAATAGGCGCACCCTTGAGCTCCTCAAAGGCTCCTCCGAGATCACTCAGGAAAAGACCCACCCCGGAGCCGTCATGACCTTCGCGCATCACGTCCAGGGCCCTCATGGCTACCATGGGGGACAGCGGTTCTTCGCTTGTTACTGCGAATAATCGACACATGAGACTTTACTCTCCTCGTTGCAGCACACTATCCTGGTGGGAAAGCCTTCCCGAGAGATCGGGAAACTGCTTTTGAGGCTGCCAGGAAGTGAAGCAAATAGTCCTGTTGGACCCAATGGATTGGATTATGGCTAAGGACCCCGGCGAAGGAAAGAGGACCCTGAACCTTCCTCAAATCGTTCACTCGACGTCACCGCTCTTCTCCAACTCTCTTTTCATTCCAGTGGGGACATTGCTTATTAGCCCAGATTATATTCTGAGTCAAAGGGCAAGTAAACTGTTTACAATATGCCACTCTGGAGGAGGTAAAAAAAGCGGACAAGAGCAAGCACTGTTGCCCAAAGCGAATATCCACAGACCGAAATAACTTTTTGATAAAATCAATAATGTCTTGTAATAGAGAACCGGACGATACGCCGGGATCGTTACGGCAATACGTTGACTGTCTCACTGCAGAAGAACCCGATGGACAGGATGAGCGATCAGATCGAACGCATTCCGTTTTATCCGAATGAAATCGAAATATTGAGGCAATCCATCGACCTCTCTGAAGAGCTCATCAGCGAGTACCATAAGATCTCGACCTCACAATGGAAGCGGTATCGGTATGACATTCAGTCCCTGAAAGACTTGCAGGAATCGGAAGTCACCGACACGGCGTTTGCGCAGATTCACCGATACTTGCGGTGTCCCCATGAACGGTTGCGGGGAAGTGAGCCGGGCGATTTTTTCAAAATCTGCCTCCAGGATCATGTGATCCGCAGAGCGGTTCAACGCGATTCCATCATTCAGCTCTTTCCCCTTTCATTGTATATTGTCACACATGAATTGATCCATGTCATACGTTTTGCCCAGTTCCTGCAGCGGTTTGACAGCACACAGTTTGAACAGGAAGCCGAGGAGGTCCGGGTCCATTCCCTGACTTATCAGGTTTTGTACGGCTGCAGGATCCCCGGACTGGAAGAGGTGCTGTCCGCTTTCAGGGATTGCCTGACCATGGAAACGTTTTCGGGGTCCCGGGAAAAGAGTGAACCGTATGGCTTGTTCTCGCCGGCATGATTGAGGTATGGGAGGACCTTAGCCCCATCATCCATCAGCCGGGACTCAAGACCAATTTCCAGCAAGGGATAGACGAATACCATGACGACCAAAATCAGCAAAGAGGAAGTGAGGCATGTGGCGGACCTTGCCCGACTGGAGCTGACCGAAGAGGAAGAAGCGCGCATCACGGAGCAGATGAACAGTCTTCTAAGCTATATGGACAAACTCAATGAACTGGATACACGGGAGATTCCGGCGACCACCCATGCGATCCAAATGCAGAATGTCTTCCGCTGCGACCTCGTTGGTTCTTCACTCGACCGCGGGCATGCACTGGCCAATGCTCCTCAAAGCGATGGAGTCCATTTCCTTGTCCCCAAAGTTTTCTAGAATTGAGACAGAGAGGCTGTTACCCCATGCATTTCCACACGCTGCCCATCCATGAATTGCACGACTTGCTGCTTCGCAAAGAAGTGAGCGCCGTGGAAGTCGTTTCCGGATTTCTCTCGCGCATTGAAAAGAATGATGGTGAAATCAATGCATTTCTCACCCTGCTTGCTGATAGGGCCCTCGGGGAAGCCAGGGAATTTGACCAGGGAGCGAGAAGCATCGGACTCTCTCCACTGGCTGCCATCCCTCTTGCCATCAAGGATGTGATCTGCCTGCAGGGAGTGAGAACGACCTGTGCATCGCAGATACTGGAGGGCTTCATTCCTCCCTACGATGCTGCGGTGATGGAGAGCCTCAGGGAATCGGGGGCAATCATCCTTGGCAAGACGAACATGGATGAATTTGCGATGGGGTCTTCCACTGAGAATTCCGCGTACAAAACCACGCACAATCCCTGGGACCTCAGCAGGGTCCCCGGAGGATCGAGCGGCGGCTCTGCAGCGGCTATAGCCGCTGATCTCTGTGCCGGTTCTCTTGGAACCGATACCGGAGGGTCCATCCGACAACCCGCCTCCTTTTGCGGTGTAGTGGGATTGAAACCGACTTACGGCAGGGTTTCCCGATTCGGGCTGGTCGCTTTTGCCTCCTCGCTGGACCAGATCGGGCCGATCACCAAGGATGTTGAAGATGCCGCATTGCTGCTTCAGGTTATTGCGGGTTATGACCGGAGAGATTCGACTTCGGTCGATCATCCGATTCCCGACTATCGAGCGGCTATAAAGGAATCGATAAAGGGGCTCCGCCTGGGGATTCCCAGAGAGTACTTCATTGAGGGGATTCACCCCGATGTGGCCCTGATGGTGCGCAAGGCGATCCAGACGTGCCGGGAGCTGGGAGCGGAAACCCTTGAGGTGTCGCTACCCCACACGGAATATGGCGTGGCAGCCTATTATATCATCGCTCCAGCCGAAGCCAGCTCCAACCTGGCTCGCTATGACGGGGTGAAGTACGGCTTGCGGGTCCCGGATGCACGGGATCTGGCATCCATGTACCGCCAGAGTCGATCGAGGGGATTTGGTTTCGAAGTGAAGAGACGGATCATGCTCGGTACCTATGTGCTTTCAGCCGGCTATTACGACGCCTACTACAAGAAGGCGTCGCAGGTAAGGACCCTGATCCGACAGGATTTCGAAAAGGCGTTTGAAACATGTGATGCGTTGCTGACTCCCGTTGCACCGATACCGGCCTTCAAGATCGGCGAAAAGACGGATGATCCGCTGCAGATGTACCTGAGCGATATGCTGACTTTGCCTGCAAGCCTGGCGGGTATCCCCGGCATATCGGTCCCATGCGGCTTTTCGTCGGACAAACTGCCGATAGGTTTGCAGGTCCTTGGCCCGCATTTCCGGGAGGACCTCATTCTGAGGATCGCCTATCAGTTCGAGCAGGCGACGCCCCACCTGCGCATGAACCCCGATCTGCCGGTATGAGGCCCCGGTCGTCTTGATGAGCGGGATGTTTATCCCTCAGGCAGGCCGGTCAAGCCGGTTTGTGAAGTGGGAGGCTATTCCCCGGTCAGGTGCGGTCCTGTGCCGAAATAGTTCTTGGGCACCACTACAATTCCCCGTGGGGTAACCGCAAAACATTTCCGGTCTTCGTGCGGATCGATGCCAATCTGGGTGTGTGGGGGAATGACGTTGTGCTTGTCGATTATGGCCTTTTTTATCCTGCAGAAACGCCCTATTTCAACATCGTCCATAATGACGGATTCGTCTACCTGAGCCCAGCTGCGGACCATGACGTTGCAGGATAAGACCGAGCTTCGAACAGTCCCTCCGCTGATAATGCAGCCCGGAGAGACAATTGAGTCGACGGCTGTGCCGATGCGGGGCTGTGTCTGATCGGGTTGATTGAAAACGAACTTGGCCGGCGGATATTGGCGTTGGAAGGTCCGGATGGGCCAGATCTTGCCGTAGAGATTGAAGAACGGATCAATGCCGGTCAGATCCATGTTTGCATTCCAGTAAGCATCCAGCGTGCCGACATCACGCCAGTACTGCGAATCGCGGGTCCCATCAACCAGCTCCCAACGCCTGACACCTTCGGGATCCATCGAATGGACATAGTCGCGGATACGGTTGAAACGCCTGTAAGGGTAGGCCATCACCCTGTAATCCCGGATCAGATGTGGAATGATGTCCTTCCCGAAATCATCATGATCGGTTTTGTTCAAAAGGTCCAGAAGCAGATCCGTCCGGAAGAGATAGATGCCCATCGATGCCAGGGACCGCTCCGGATCATCCGGAATCGGCTTGGGCTCTAAGGGCTTTTCCTCCCAGGCAACGATCCGAAAATGATTGTCCACTTCGGCGATGCCGAATTCCGAAGCCTGACTTCGATCCACCTCCAGCAAGGCAACACTCACATCGGCATCATTCTTCTCATGGTATTCGCGAAACGCCATGTAATCCATCTTGTAGACATGGTCCCCGCCGAGTATCAGAACATATCGGGGCCGTTCTCTTTCAACCAGATAGAGATTCTGGCGGACACAATCAGCGGTTCCCCGATACCATTCCTTTCCCATTCTTTGCTGCGGGGCGGCAATCCGCAGGTAGTGGCCCAAATCGGCGGAAAAGATATTCCAGCCCTCTTCCAGATGATCGACCATCGACTGGGATTTATACTGTGGAAAGACGAGAATCTTGTAGAGTTGAGAGTTGATGCAGTTGCTCAGAGGGATATCGATGAGCCGGTAGATCCCTCCAAACGGCACTGCGGGCTTGGAACGGTCGCGCGTCAGGGGCATCAGGCGCTTGCCTTCCCCCCCCGCCATGATGATGGTAAGAACGTCTTTCATGACTTACTCTCTGTCGGAATGGGCTGTTCATGAAACCCCGGGCCGGGATTATTGGAGATATTTTCTCACATCTGACGGGGGTTCGGTGTCCCGGTAGACAATATTGCCTTCTTTGTTTACGAGTATGAACAGCGGTATTCCCTGGACCCTATACACCCTGGCCACTTTACCCTCACCGTCATAGAGAACGGGCCATGATACCGGATGTCCTTCCTGGTAACGCTTAACCCTCTCAAGGGAATCCGATCCGCCGACATCAATGGCGAGTATCTCCATTTCACCCGGCCCTGTTTTTTCTCGCAGTTTCATCACTGCGGGCCTGACCGAGGAGCAGTACTGGCACCATGTCGCCCAAAAATAGAGCAGCACCGGGCGTTGACCCTTGAATTTGCTCAAACGGACCGTCGTTCCATCCAGGTTGGGGAGTTCAAAGTCCGTAGCGGGCGACTTGCTGTCTGCGGCAAGATCGAAAAGGGAGGCCAGATTCGTCACATCGCGGGATTCCGTGGCACTTGCTTTTGGATGAACGAGCAGCAGGAGGCTCGCCGCGATCGCAATCAAAAGGGACAACGGTCTTATCTGATCCGTCCTGGAGTTCATAGCCAGAGTTCTCCTGTCTTAATAAAAAAATATTCTGCAGCCAAGATCATGAGCACTCCAAAGGATTTCTGAATACGCCGCATCCAGATTCCGGAGCGTGGGAGTGAGGTTAGAAGGCCCGTAAAGGTCCCCAGCAAAATGACTAAACTCCCGATACCATAAGAGAAAGCAAACAGCATTCCAATGCCCCAGGCAATGTCCTGTTGTGTGGCCACGACGGTCAAGAGTACGCCCAAAATGGGTGTGGTGCAAGTGCTGATCACCAGCGCGGACGCTCCTCCAAGAAACACACTGGATAAGATGTCGTGTCCGGGAATGTTTCTCACCTGGATTCGGTTGAGAAATGCCGGAGGCCTGAGAGGAATGATCTCGAGCATTGCCAGCCCAAAGACAAGACAAATATTCCCTACGACCAGGTAAGTCCATTTGTTTGTCGTCAGGGCCCCAAAGAGTCCGCCGGTCAGGGCGGCAAAGGCGCCGAGGGCCGAATACACAACAGCAAGGCCAAAGACATAGAAGGAGGAAAGGACAAAACCTCTCCAACGACTGCCATGGGCCTTGGCTCCAACAAAGGCGACGGTAATCGGCATCATTGGATAGGTGCACGGGGTGAAACTTGCCAGGACCCCGCCTGCATAGGCCAGAAGAAGCGCCAGGTAGTGCTGATCTCGCGCAACTCCTTCAAAATGATTAATCCACTCCAAGTCTACTCCTCAGCCTTTGCTCCATCTATGCAGACTGCAGTTGCTCCAGGAGTCTCAGACTTCTAAGGTCCTTCTTGATATGCTCCCGAATCCAGTCCAACAGAGCGTTCAAAAGCGGAGTCTTCCGATGCTGCGAAATACGAAGACGCCAGATCTTGGTCAACGAAAGACACCTGGCCTGGTCGATGAGAACCAGGGTCCCCAAATCGAGCCGCAAACGGTTGGCATCCGGCTGATGATGTTCCGAACAGACCAGCATCCCATGGCTCACCTGCCACCACCAGTAGTTGGCGGACTTCAAGGGGCGATGGCAGACCTCACACCGCTCGAGCGAAGGAAGGTAGCCCATGATATGACGAAAGCGAAGCAGGAAAAGCAAAACGATATTGAGCGGATCCACGCTCAGCGCCAACTGACTGAAGGTCTCCTTCAAGAGCGAAAAAAGGTCCGGCTGTGATTCTCCATCAGGAACCATCTCGATCATAATCTCCGAAATCAACGCTGCATAGCCCCATCGCTTCAGATCAACGCGCAAACCCAAGTGGGGTTCCAGCAATGCACACGCCTCAATCCATACCCACCCTTTTCGAGTGCGGTAGCTCACTCTGACCAGACTGCACGGTTCAAAGGTATGGACAAAGCGTTTCTTGCTCCGCCTTGCACCTTTGGCAATTCCTTTGAGTTTACCGGCATGTTCACTGTAACAGAGCACGAGCCGATCCGATTCACCGTGATCCTTGCAGCTCAAGATGATGGCTTCTGTCTCGGAAACCTCCATTCCCGGTCTTTTCTTATTCCTTTACATACCGCTGGTCGGGGAGGCTGAAGCGCAATACACTACCCGGTTTGGCTGGGACTTCTATCGGGCGGCCATCCCATTGCATGTGAATGCCGCCGGCGTTTCCAACAATGATCTTCATGTTGGTGGAAGCCTCCCATTCGCGCTTCTCTCCTGGTTCCAGCAAAGCATCCTGAGTGTTCTTATCATCCATCGAAACCTGAATCCAGGTCTTCTGAACCGCTTCCACGCTGAACCGGTGCTTGTCGGCAGCTTGTGTGGAAGCAACCGGTCTTTCGGCCGGTTCAGTCAAAATATCGGATGGACCGGCTCCCATTACGGGAGCTCTTGGCATGGCGGTTTCCTGACGCGTGGCAGTCGATGCGCCGGGTTGTGCCTTCCAGCCTTTATCGCCGCTTCTTTCGGAAAGGTCGGCCGGCAAGTCCTGCTGCGGATAACCCGATTTTTTCAGGGATTGTGAGTTCTCTGCCTGTTCCTTATACTTCCAGAACCACACTCCTCCATAAACACCGCACAGCACGACGATACCGAGAATGAGCACGGCGAATATCCCAACCCGGCTTTTCTTCCTGAAGGCCTTCGACCACTTTCCGAAACGTTGAATGCCGTCTTCCTGCTGATCACAGGCGAGAATGTCCGCAGCGTGTTTCTCAAGCAATGGTCGTGCGTCAATCCCCAGGACATTGCAGTAATTCCGGATGAAACTGCGAATCAGCAAGCCGGTCCCGATACGCTCGCAGTGCCCTTGTTCCAGAGCCTCAAGCATGCTGATACTGACTCGGACGCGATCCGACATCTCCTGCAGGGTCAAACCGTGGTTTAACCTTTCGGCCTTCAGGTGTTCGGCAAGTTCCTTCATGCGATCCGGCTGAACCGGCCCCTCGTTCATAAGACGGCACCCGTCGATTCCGTGACCGGGACTCTGGTCAACATCCTGTACTCCCCCAACATCGCAGCAGGCTGTTACAGGGAGATCTGAATAAAGGATCGAGATTCAAGTTCCTTCACCCAATCCTGAAACTTACGGTTCATCTCCATCTGGAAAAGCTGTCTGCGAGCCTTCTCCCGCACGGTGGAGTCCGTAGCGGACTGTCTTTCTCTCTGAATGTCCGTTACCTTCAGAATAAAGTATCCCGAGGGTGTTTTGATCAGGTCCGTCATCTCCCCGGGCTTGAGTCCCCGCGTGGACGCTTCAATTTGCGGTGCGAGTTCATCTGCGCTGAGATAACCGAGGTCCCCTCCCTCGTCCGCTGCAGGTCCCTTGGAATACTCGCGTGCCAGTTTGTAAAAGTCTGCACCGCCCTTCAAGCGATTCACGACGTCCCGTGCCAGCTTGTCTACTTCCTCAGTCTTTTGTGCGTCAGCCCCTTGCGGGTATGGGAGCATTATGAGCGCCAAGCGTCGCTTCTCTGCAAGACTGTTCTGGTCATTTTTCAGGTACGCATCAATCTGCTCCGGGGTTATGATCGTTTTGGCTTTCAAGACCCGATCCACCAGCCGGGATCGTTCCAGGTCCCTTTTGACCTGCTGGCGAAACTGATCGCGGGTTTGCCCCTGCTGCTGCAGTATGTAATCAAATTGAGCCTCTGTGAAGTGATTTTCCTGTTTGATTGCCGCGATGGTCTCGTCCACTTCTCTTGGCATCACAAGGATCTTGAGCCGTTGTATTTCCTGGTCCGACAAGCGGTCTCGGACCATCTGCTGCAGCACTTCCCGTTCCATTTTCGAACGCTGTGCCGGATCATCAGTCTTAAGCTCCGGAGCCGCTTGTGTCAGCCGGCGGAGTTGTTCCTGAAGCTCGCTATAGAGGATGATTTCTCCATTGACTACAGCCACAATTCGGTCAAGGGTCTCCGCCTGGGCCAAGCCAAACAAAGCTATCAGACCCACAATCAAAAAACTAAGCTTTACAGACGAGCGCATGCGTTTTCTCCCCGTTCCCGTCTTCCCGGGATAGCGACATTCTGCCGCTTGCAGATAACCTACTGAAGTGACTTGATATCAGTAGCATGACCCGAAAAGTCGTGCAAGATCCTTTTCAAACGCACCAGGCGATGAGTCAGGTCACGTCCCCAGACATCGACTCTCAGCTTACGTTCCGCCACTATTGTAAACGCACATTTGATCCGTTCCAGAAAGGAAGCGAATAACCGGAGGCTCGTCTCCTTTCCGTAATAAAGACAGAAGGATTCATCCTCGCCGTCGATCCGCACAATACCGATGCGTTTCAACATCAAACGTATCTTTGCCAGGAGAATCAGGTCCCGGGCGCTTTCAGGAAGTTGACCGTAACGATCTCGCCATTCCTTTTTCAGGTCGTCCACCTCGGGTCCTTCCGTGGTTGTCGCCAGCCTCTTGTACGCGATGAGCCGTTGATCCGTATTCGGAATGTACGTGTCAGGCAAGAAGGCAGAGATTTGGAGGTTCATTTCCGGCTCTATCGCCTCCGTCTCGACCTTTTCGCCTTTCAGTTCGCAAACGGTTTTTTCGATGAGTTCCAGGTAGAGCTCATAACCGATGGCTGCGACATGCCCCGATTGTGATGCGCCGAGGATGGTTCCTCCTCCCCGGATTTGCAAATCGTTCAAGGCAATCTTGAAGCCGGCCCCAAGTTCGCTGAAATCCAGGAGTGCCCGCAGGCGTTTTTGAGCATCTCTTGAGACGAGATCTTCTCCCGGTACCAGCAGATAGGCGTAAGCCTGTTCGCTCGACCGCCCGACCCGTCCCCGCAGCTGATATATCTGTGCCAGACCGAATTTATCGGCACGATTGATGATAATGGTATTGGCTGCCGGGATGTCCAATCCGGATTCGATGATCGTCGTGCACACCAGGACCTCCACCTTGCGGTGAATGAAGTCCAGCATGACCTTTTCCAGTTCCCGTTCTTTCATCTGACCGTGCGCCACAGCAATGTTCACGCCGGGCAGCAAACGGCTCAGCTTGGCTGCCATCTGATAGATGCTCATTACATGGTTGTGAACGAAAAACACCTGCCCGCCCCGGTTCAATTCCCGATGGATGGCTTCCTGAATAGTCAGATCGTCATACCTGCAAACAAACGTATCGATGGAACGGCGATCCTGGGGCGGGGTTTCGATGACGCTCATATCCCGAACACCGGACAAAGCCATGTGGAGTGTTCTGGGGATCGGGGTCGCCGAGAGGGTCAAGACATCGACGGAGACTCTGAGCTGCTTTAAGTTTTCCTTGTGCTTCACCCCAAAGCGCTGCTCTTCGTCTACAATGACTAAACCCAGGTCGCGAAAGGCCACATCCTTTTGAAGCAGTCGATGGGTACCAACGACCACATCAACCGTTCCCCGTTCCAACCCTTTAAGGACCTCCTTCTGTTGTGCTGTGGTCTTGAAACGGCTTAAAGCGGCTACGCTGACAGGGAATCCTTCAAAGCGTTCAACAAAGGTCTGGTAGTGCTGTTCCGCCAGGACGGTTGTAGGCACCAGCATGGCCACCTGTTTGCCATCCATGACGGCTTTGAACGCTGCGCGAATGGCCACCTCGGTTTTGCCGTAGCCGACATCACCACATATCAGCCGATCCATGGGCTGTGAAGAACCCATGTCAGCCAGCACGTCTTCAATGGCTCTCACCTGGTCGCTTGTTTCCTCGTAGGAAAAAGTCGCTTCAAATTCCTGAAAAAAGGTGTCAGGGGGAGAAAACCGGAACCCCTCGTTTACCTGTCGCCGGGCATAAAGATTCAGAAGCTCTTGAGCGATTCGCTCAGCCGATTCGCGTGCTTTCTTCTTGGCCGTTTCCCAAGACTTTCCTCCCAGCCTGTCGACACGCGGCTCGTGCCCGTCTACGCCGAGGTATTTCTGGACTTTGGCGAGTTTGTCAACCGGGACATAAAGGCGATCTCCCACCTGATATTCCATCAGCAGAAAATCGCTTTCAATTCCACGCACATTCAGATGGATCAATCCTTTGTAGATGGCAATCCCATGGTCGACGTGGACGACAAAATCTCCAAGATGCAGGTCCTGAAAGGAACTCAGAAAGATACCCGAAACAGGCTGCCGCGATGACCTGCGAGAACGCCTGCCGAAGAGCTCTTCTTCAGAGACTATCGCCAGGTTTTCCGCCGGCCATACGAAGCCTTTCAGTGATGGACCGATGAGTACCTTTACGGCCGGGGAATCACAGGACTCCCGCCCGAATGGTAGAGCACTGAGCCGGGTCTCCACACCATATCCCCTCAGCAGTTCCGCCAGGCGCCTGGCCTGTTCCTTCTGCTGACAGATCAGGAAGGATGAGGTGCCGACCGCCTGCCATTTCTGAAACTGCAGCGCGAGGGGCTCCAGGAGCTTTTCCTTGTTTTGGTGAGATCGAATGGCCAGACTCAGTTCACTGTGGCTCCTGGTCCCGACGTCCAAAACCGTTGAGGGACCTGAAGGCTCAACGAGAGCGTTGATCCATACCTGCTGAAAGCGCCCGGCGTTTTCATGAACTCGTTCCGGGTGCTCAAAGAGCTCTTCCGGAGGTCTTTGCCATTCGTTGGGGGAAGGTCTCTCTGCCCAGTCTCGACACTTCTTCCAGTAGTATTCAGCCGTCTCCATACGGCTTCGGTCGATATCATGCCAAAAAAGGATCGTGCGTGGATCCAGGTAGTCCAGAAGGGTTGCCGTCTTTTCAAAAAATATGGGGAATACAGATTCAAAGGCATCGTTCTGAAACCCCTCCTGAATCCTTTCAATCCATACATTTCCAGCGGCCGGCGTCAGGAGACCCTCCCGAACACCTGAATAGATGGCTTCCTGAGCCCGTTCTCGGGCTTCCGCATCCATGATGATCTCGCTGGCAGGGAGCAGCAGCACGTCCTCGATCGATCCGAGGGATCGCTGGCTGCTGGGATGAAAGGGACGAATAGATTCCAGTTCGTCTCCAAAAAACTCCAACCGCAGAGGCCAACGGTACATGGGAGCATAGATGTCCAGAACACCGCCCCGCCTGCTGATGTCCCCGTATTCCTCCACCAATGATACGGGGTAATAGCCGCGATCAACCAGCCGCCGACAGAGCGCTTCAATATCAATCTCCTCTCCCTTGACTCTGTACTCTACATGTCCGGCAAGGATCTCGGGCGGTGCCAGACACTCCAGGAGTGCGGTTGCCGAGGTCAGAACCAAAATGGATGAAGTGGCGGTACGAAGGCTGTACAGTGTTTCAATACGCCTTGCCGTGGCTTCCATTTTTCCCAGGGACTGGGCTCTGTGGGCGGTCCGTGATGGGAAATAGCTGACTTTTCGTGTGAGTGGAGCATCCAGGTCCTGGCGATCTTTGCCCAGAAAGAAAGATATGGTCTCGAAGTATTGTTCCGCCTCCCGATCAGAGGGGGCAATCAAAAGGATGGGTTTGCGAAGGGAATCCAGTCCCTTCCAGATGAGATAAGCCAGAGCGGATTCTTGTATCCCATGTAGATGAATCGATTCACGAGAATCTCTCAAGAAGGATAAGATGCGTGCTGAATCAGTTGTTGAAAAACGATCGTCTGTGCTTCTGGAAGAGACCCCGGATGCATCCTCTTGATAGGCTGCCAAAATCATCGGACCCTTGAACACTCCTCAGGCAATAAAAATTCCCTGTTCAGTTGCGACATCACTATACCCAAGAAAGAAGTGGAAAGGAAGGTGGACGGGTAGGGGGTTGCAGGAACACTTCTGTCGGCGTTTTACAGCGTCTTGCGAAAACTTCGGCATCCGAATTGGCACCCCATGGCGATGACGCATCGGCTGACGCCTTCAAGAACATTTACAGATGCGGTTCTCCCACCCTCCCAGGTGAATCGACGGCCACACGGGAAACCCGTGTGGCCTATAGGAAGGCGCTTATCGTCATGACCTGACCCCCGTGCTCGGGAAGATGCTGCAGGAGGGTCCTCTATGGCCCTTTTCGTGCAAGCGAATCCCACGTTGGATGCTGCACCACAAGGCGATCTCTCTTCGCCATGACCCCGCGCTGTTTGCGTTCACGGACCATCAGGGCTTCGTTCCGGTGAAGTCCTGGTTTTCGAGGTCGGCCCCATTGATGGTCACGGTCCTCTCAGATGGGGTGAAAGTGTACCGGCCCTTTTTGGGTTTGATCGTGTAGTCGCCGTTTCCCAACCCACCAACAGTGTATGTGCCGTCGGGGGCCGTTTTCACGACCTTCTTTATTGGACCGGTTACTTTGACCTTGACCTTCTTGATGGGTATGCCATACGCATTCTCGATCGTTCCGGAAATCGAATACGTTGCCTCTACCGGCTTGATATCCATATTGGCCATGCCGAAACGAAGGCTTTTCGCGTGACCGGAGTAGGCAATCCAAAACGTACCGTCCTCGTTGGGGCCTGTCTCTTCTCCCCAGCTGTTTTTGCAGAGCCAGGCGGCTTTGGCGTCGTCCCACCCGATTATGAGCACAGCATGCCCGCCTCGATAGTTCCCGCTCTGGTAAGTATAAACGGCCCCCGGACCCGCATTGTTCCAGAAATCGTTGAAGTCGCTGTAAACGTCGTACCTGAAATAGGTCGGACCGTCATTGTAAAGGGAGGTTTTGATCTCACTGGCGGAGGCTGTATTGACGGTATAGTACCCTGTGGATCGCCAATCGAGTGTGTTGCAGTCCGAGAAATCAGAGCACGCCGGTTTTGAACCGTTATTGGAGGGATAACCGGTACAACTCTCCTCCATCGGTCCCACATTTTGCCAGAACTTGAGCGCGTCCATGGAGCCGCCGTTGCAGCCGGCCATTGCGGTATTACAGGAGACCTGCTGCTGTTCGGAGAGGTCGGAGAGCAGGTCCCGGTTGATCAGGAGCTTTGACTCGAATGAACCGACCGAAGCGAATGCCCAACAGCTTCCACAGTTCCCCTGGTCCTTTGCCGGAGTGACCTTGTTGAGATCTCTCCAGTCATAGGCACTCGGGAGTTGGTTCACATAGGCGTCAAATTCCTTTATGACATGGCGGAACTCCTTAATGGTCAGGTCGTAGTCGGCAGGCTTGCCCACATCTCCGAGAAAGTGAGACCCGAACGCATGCCCAGCAACGGCTGTGATTGACAGCAGAAGCAATGCAAGCCATAAACACACCGTTTTCTTGCCCATAGTTTTTCCTTCCCTTTGAATGTCCGCTCTTGGTTATTCTTAAAACCAGTCCACAAATGCTTGTGATCTTATTTTGATTTCATATATCAATCTACTCATGAGAATTCAAGTGGGATGCGGGGTTAGAGCAGGGCAGGGGGGCGCATGACCGCTTGTCAGGCAGATAAGAAAAACCCTTCGAGTCCACCGGGGCGTAATTGGTGAGAACCGGTTCTCTCACAGCGGCATTGCTCGTCAGCTAAGCCTTGCTTTTAAGATAGTCTTGCCGCAGATCTTCGGGGAATTTTTCGATAGCATAGCGCAGCATGGTTCGCGGCATGGATCGGTAATGGGTCTTCAGGAAACCCTCCTCCGTTGTCCGATCTCGCTTGCCGATCTCTCGGAGCATCCAGCCCACTGCTTTATGAATCAGGTCTTCCGGATCTTGAAGCAGGATACGGGCAAGTTGCAGTGTCTCGGCAAAGTCACTGTGCTTGATGTAGTGGAAAGTTGCCATTATGGCAATTCTGCGTTCCCATAGCAGTTTCGATCCAGCCAGGGTGTAGAGGGGTGCTCTGCTTGAATGCCTCAAATGGCGGCCCACGATGTGCTCGGCTGAAAGGTCCACCAGGTCCCAGCTGTTGATAAACCGTGTGTTTTGAAGATAGAGGTCATAGATCTCTGCTTGCAGAGCAGCATCTCCTCGCGAGTAGGCTCGAACCAGGATGGCGAGTCCCAGCGCCCTCGATTCATGGATTGAAGACTGTAGCAGACAAAGCGTTTCCCCAGGACTGAGTTTTTGGTATTGTATGACCAGCTTCCTGATCTCCGGGGTGCAGATGCCAAGGAATATGTCTCCCTCACCGTATTCCCCCGGTCCGGTCTTGAAGAATCTCTGCAGCGCCTGTGCTCTTTGCGGATCACCAAGCGCCTGCAATCTCCCACGGATTTCTTCAACTCTTGCCGGGGATTTCATTTCTCAAGAGGCCCTGTAGCCAGCTGATTTCCCAACAGATATGCCCTTTCCATCAGGTCCGCATTGTTTCTTATCTCTCCGGCATCGAAGGCACTTCCATAGAGCATGCCCTCAATCGTTGCACCGAGGTACCGGAACATGTCCTGGAAGGACCTCAGGGCATTCACCGCCCCGGAAACAAACGGGTCCGCATCTCCATAGGTTAAAATGATGACGAACTTCTTGCCCGCAAGAAGATTTTTCTTTCCGACCCCAACGGCAAAAAGTCTATCAATGAAGACCTTTGTTTGAGCGGACACATTGAACCAGTACACAGGGCTGGCTATTACAATCGAATCGGATTCTCTCAGCACGGGATAGATTCGATGCATGTCGTCGTCGACAACGCATCCATTCGCATCGCCCTGCTGACACCTTTCACAGCCCTGGCACGGCTTGAGGTTTAGGCCATTGAGATAGAAGCTCTCTACTGCCGCTCCCTTATTTCTGGCTCCTTCAGCAACCTGGTCCGCCAGAATGGCACTATTTCCATTCCTTCGAGGGCTTCCCAGAATGACCATAACTCTTTGGGCCACAACCATTTCCTCCTCCATTTCGTTCATGGGTCCGGATCGTTTACTGTGAGAGGGCAGGCCCTCACGGGTAGGGTTCAGCAGATCTCCAGTCGTTTGCATGGCAAAGACCGGCGGCTCGATCGATCAGCTCAATTTGCGTATGCGCACCTCAATGTCTTTGTCATCTTTGAGCAGATCCAGGATCTTCGATGTGTCTGTGTCGCTGAAGTGATAGGGATAAAGGACCTTCGGACGGAACTTTCTTGCAGCATCGGCCACCATCTCGGGAGTATTCGTATAGGGAAGATTCATGGGTAGAAAGGCGATGTCAATCCCTTTCAAATGCGCCATTTCCGGAATGTTTTCGGTATCTCCAGCCACATAGACCCGCTTGTTTCCGAAGGTGATCACGTATCCATTCCCAACGCCCTTGGGATGAAAGGGTTGCCCGGGGCTGCGCATATGGACGATGTTGTACGCGGGCACCGCCTCGATAGTCAGCCCAAGTAGGGTTTGCACATTGCCATTGTGCAATACGATGATCCTCGGCGCCCCTTTTGCACAGACCTGCGGTCCAATCATCGCAGTTTTGTCTATGCGCAATAGACCGAGGGCTTTCGGGTCCATGTGGTCAAAGTGTTCGTGGGTCAGAAGGATGAGATCCGCTTTGGGGAGTTGGCTGAAATCCGCGTACTGGCTCACAGGATCGACGTAGACCGTCTTGTCTCCGAATTCGAACATCAGTGAACCATGTCCGAAGAAGGTAATTCTCAGGCTGCCGGCGGCTGTTTCGAAAACATCGGTTTCATATTTCTGAGCGTGGGCGGAGAAGGCATGGATGATGATCATCAAGCAGGCTAAGGCGAGCAGTTTAAACATGGTGGACCTCCTTGTTTGGCATTGGTTGTCGGTTTGTGGTCAGCGGTCGGTGACTGACCGGGTAGTTGGAGAAAATCCGAGCAAATCAACTCGTTTCTATGATACATGAGTTGCCGGGACTTTTCCACATTCGTTCAATTTGAGGGTGGGGCCAACCCTCCTGAGCCGGGCTTTGCCGGCAACCTGAAAGGAGCAGGCCGAATGAGCAGGTCCTTGATTGTTGACATCGGTGCGGGAACGATGGATATCCTCTATTTCGATGAGGAATCACGCCAGCATTACAAGGCTGTTGCGAAATCCCCTGTTTTGGAACTGGCCGAGAGGGTTGCCGGTATCCCCGGCCGCCTTCTGGTGACGGGGTGCGAGATGGGAGGCGGTCCTCTCACTCATGTCCTCAAGGAACGTGCGGTGCAGGAGGGTGTGGTCATGTCCCGTTCTGCATCGCTGACCCTGAATCACGATACGGAGAAGGTCAGGTCCTGGGGGATCACGGTTCTGGAGGATGACGAGGCTGAAACCCTGCGGCACGACTCGACATATCACCATCTGCTCATTGGCGACATTGAGATAGAACGGCTGAAGTCAATCATAGAGGGTCTGGGCGTTCCTTTTGAATTTGATATAGTGGGTCTGTGCGCTCAGGATCACGGCATGCCCCCAGCGGGCGTGTCTCACCTTGACTACCGGCATGTTGCCTTTAAAGAGCGGCTGGACAAAAACCCTTTTCCCCATGCCCTGTTATTTGGGAAGGATGATCTGCCGAAAACCTTCAATCGCCTGAGGTCCCTCTTGCAGCTTGGAGAGAGGCTGCCAACCCATGAAGTCTTCGTTATGGACAGCGGTATGGCGGCAATCCTTGGTGCATCTCTGGATTCCCAGGCGGAGCTCAGGGGGCGGGTAATCGTGCTCGACATCGCCACCTCCCATACCATCGGTGCAACTATGGATCATGGTGAAATTGCAGGCTTTTTTGAGTATCACACCCGGGACATCACTCTGGAACGGCTGGAATCACTGGTAGTGGAACTGGCGGATGGAAAGCTGGAACACCGGCGAATCCTCGAAGAAGGAGGACACGGGTCCTACATTCGGAAGGCTGTGGGGTTCGATTTGGTTGAGACCATTGTTGCCAGCGGCCCGAAGCGCGGCATACTCGAAAAGACCCGTTTGTCTTTGATAATGGGGGCGCCGTTGGGTGATAATATGATGACTGGCACCGTCGGGGTGCTTGAGGCCATCCGCAGGCGCAAGGCCCTTCGGCCGCTTGTTTATCATTGAGGAGCGTAGATACTGATGAGTGATACAACCGGATGAAGGCCTGGACCAGATCACGGCCACAGTGAAGAGGCGACTTCCGGTATCGTATCATTCCCCTTGCGGTCTGCGATTCCGCAGTGCAACCACGAGAAGAACGGAGTTCGGCTTCGGGAGGCTGTGCGTGGAGGTGTCACAGTGACAACAATCGAAGAGCATTCCACGGAACGAATACTGGTGGTCGATGATGACCCCATGGTTTGCGACTTGCTTTCGGAGTTCCTGTCTTTGGAGGGATATGAGACCATTGTCTGCAAGGATGCTGGGGATGCCTTGATGTCCACTGAAGGAAGGACTTTTGGCATGGCTTTCGTGGATATCAATCTGCCCGATATGAACGGTCTGGAGTTGGCTGCCAGGCTGAAAGAGAGTGTTCCCGAGCGGGAAGTTGTGTTTGTGACCGGCTCCGGTACGGTTGACAATGCGGTTCAGGCCATCAAAGTCGGAGCATACGACTATCTGAGAAAACCATTTAGCCTGGGTGAGCTGAGTCTTTGTTTGAAGCGTTTCCAGGAACGGAAGATGCTGAGAAGACAGATCCGACTGGCCGAACAACGATACACCGACCTTGTGCAGAATATTCCGCTTCTCATTTATGTTCTCCGCAGGGATTTTCGGGTCGATTTTGTTAACCAGACCTGTTCCGCAATACTGGGTTACACCCCGGAAGAAGCCGTCAGCGACCCGCATTGGTTCCTCGACCGGATACATTCTGAAGACCGGGATCGCATTACAAAACTGCTGAGAGCGAGCTTTGAGCCGGGGGGGCCACCTTTTTCAGCCGAATCCCGCTTGATTCACAAAAATGGCCACCTCATCAACGCCATAGTCAAGTCCATTCCCGCATACGGCTCTGAGGAAGACCATGGAACCGAAAGGCTGGAAGGCATCATTGTGGATATCACGGACCGCGTCTTCCTGGAAAGGGCCCTGGTTCAGAAGGAGAAGCTCAAGACACTGGGCGCCATCTCTGCAGAGGTCGCCCATGAAATCCGCAATCCTCTCGTTGCGATAGGAGGGTTTGCGAGGCGTCTGAAAAAGAAGGCTTCGGACCTGCCCGAGGTTGACATTATTTTGCGCGAGTCACAGCGCCTGGAGAAGATCCTGGGCAGAATTGCCAACTACCTCAAGCCGGTGGAAACGCGTTGCGAGGAGTGTTCCCTCAATGCAGTCGTTGCAGAGTGCCTGGATCTGCTTTCTCCTGAAATCGAACAGAAGGCGGTTGCGATCCGGCTGGATCTGCATCCTAAGCAACCGGAAGCCTGCGGAGACCGCGACATCTTGAGTCAGGCATGCATCAACCTGATCCGCAATGCAATCAAGAGCATGGGGAAGGGCGGCCACCTGACTGTCAAAAGCTATGAAAGCGACCAGAATGCTCACCTGGATTTCAAAAGCCTGATTGAAAGACCGATCAAGGACCCCGAGCTTCTCTTCCTGCCGTTCGATGAAGGGGGCCATTACCTTGGCCTGGCTCTATCCTATCGTCTGCTCAAGAGTATCGGAGGGCTCCTGTCATTTGCGCAACAAGAGAGGGAGGCAGTCTTTACTATCTCCCTGCCAAAACCGCCCTGCTCGAGCTGTGAAACACTCCCGGCCGCCTCTTGCGATAGAATCGAGCACAACCCGGCTGAATAGATAACTGAACTGAGGAGTAGTGAGTATGGATACCAGTCTGATCAACCCCTTCCTGACGGCAACGATCCATGTCCTGGCAACGATGGCGCGAATCAAGCCGGTTCCGGGAAAGCCCTTTCTCAAGAAGAATATGCTGGCTTTGGGTGATGTTTCCGCGATAATCGGAATCACGGGGGCCGCCAGGGGATCTATGGCCCTGACTTTTTCTGAGTCCACTATCAAGGCTATCACGGGAAATCTTTTGGGAATTGAAGCGACTGAGATCAACGATGAGTTGCGGGATGCCGTGGGAGAGTTGACCAACATGATTTGCGGTGATGCAAGAAGAAGGCTTTCCGAGGCGGGGATTTCACTTCAGGCAGGGATCCCGACCATTGTCTCCGGGAAGAACCATTCGATCTCTCATATCAACAATGGACCTCATCTGGCCATTCCCTTCGAAACCCCACATGGGGGGTTTGTAGTCGAAGTGGCCTTCAATAAAAAATAGCGCTCTTAGTTCTCATTGGTGCTCGGGTCTGAGTAGATCAAAAACGGTCTTGACCGGATTAAAGGTAATCCGTGGAACTTCCACAACAATCGTGAGCCACCCGGCCATGGCACCGTTCCACAGACCCGGAAGTTCAAGCGCCTTCAGGCTTCTTCCCTCCATCGACTTCTTAGAGATGAAGACGGCATCAGGGTCAACGTAGCGCTCCAGAGCATATGGCCTGCCTTCGTGATTTCTTAGGGAACAGACCAGATCCACCGGGTTGAAGTGGGTTGATGCATTCCAGATTTCCTGCTGCTCTGGAGAGTCGAAATCCACCTGAGCTTTCTCGACAATCTGAAGTGAAAGCTCACCCGATCCGTCTTCCACCCAAAATGGGGCCCCGCCCGGCTCACCCACATTTTGTACCACCCCGCAAACACGGATCGGCCGGTCCAGTTCCTTTTGGAGGAAGGCCCCCTTTTTTTTCAGAGGCCACGTGGCATAGGTTTCCGGGATTTGTACCAGAAGCCGTTCTGCAGCAAAGCCCTCGGCCTGCTCCACGGAACTTGGGGACAATCGGCTCTTGAGTTGTCTCACATGATCGTGGACCGATGCTTCGACCGACACGAGGCAACCCCCAAGAATCCGCTTCCAGAAGACGATCTCGTCTTTCAGACGATCCTGGACCACGTTGTCAACATTCTTAATGTAGACCAGATCTCCCTGAAGGTTATTCACATTCTTGATCAATGCGCCGTGGCCTCCCGGCCTGAAGACAAGACGCCCGAAACGGTCTCGGAATGGTCGGTTTTCGAGGTCCACGGCAAGAGTATTGGTGGAAGGCTGCTGATGGGAGAAAGTCACCTGGTACACGACTCCATGCCGCTTTTCATACTGCGGCCGAACCTGTTCAAAAAGCCTTCTAAAGCCCTCTTCATGCTCGGGAGAAATGGTGAAGTGGATTCGACACAGGCCATTCGCATCGGCAACATAGTGCACAGCCTCTTCCAGGTGTTCCTCAAAGGCGGTGCGACTGCCTTCCCGGAGAGTGTGAAACTTCAGCAAGCCCTTGGGCAGGCTGCCGTAATTCAGGCCGATATCGGTCAGGAGATAGTCCAGGATGGTCCGGTACCGGCAGGATGCAATGAGTGAATGAAGATTCAAACCGTCTCTGGCCAGGGCCTTCTCCAGATCTTCAACGAAGGCGAACCGTTGAATAGCATTTATAAAGTTCAGAAAATCGGAAGCGACGGCTACACCATATTCTGCCTTCTGATGCAATTCCTGCGGTTCCAGGTATTGAGGCAGATGGTAGATCTGCAAAAGGGATTGGAACATTCGCGTGGCGGCCCCGGAAGCCGGTACAAACTTGATGAAGCGACCATTGCGTGCCGCTTCCTCGTGGGATTGCAGGTAATGCCCGCACTGCTCGGTGTCGATTCGGAATATCCCATTGCCCGGAACGCATGGTCGTTTCAGGTGCATGAAGGCAGATGGCTTTTGGAACAGTCCGATTTGGGCCTCGACCTGAGCTTTGGAGATGTTGAATGCTTTGATCTGTTGCAGATCTGTTCTGGTGAACTGAATCGGCCCCATTACGCATTCTCCGGGAAGCCTGTTTCCATTTGGAGCTTCCTATTCCATGACTCTCTCTGTCGTACCTCCTGTTCGGTCAATACCCGGAAGCACCCTTATGGAAGCAGGTCAGTTCAGGAAGGTCTCGATCTTGGCACCCTTTTTCAGCTGCCCGACATACTGGGTCAACTGCTCGTTGATCTTTTGCTGCTTCATATACTCTTGAAGCTTTCCCTTAACATCGTCAAACGGGACGGTCGAGGCAGTCTTTTTGTCGGTTACCTTGATCAAATGATAGCCGTATTGGGTCTCAACGATGTCACTCATTGTGCCGGACTTCAAATTGAAGGCTGCATTCTCAAAAGGAGCAACCATTTGGCCGCGCTGAAAATAGTCCAGGTCGCCGCCGTTAGCTGCACTGGGACATTCCGAGGATTCCTTTGCCGTCGCGGCAAAATCATCGCCTTTGTTGATCTTTTGTTGAATGGCTGTGATGCGCTCACGCGCCTTTGCTTTATCGGCATCGGTTGCGTTTGGCCCCACCTTGATTAGAATGTGGCTGGCGCGCACCATCTCAGGAGCTTTAAAGAGCTCCGAATGGCTGTCATAGAAGGCTTTCATCTCTTCGGGAGTAATGGTTATTTTGGATGCTATCTGCTGATCGATCAGTTTTCTGATGGTCAGGTCCTGACGCAGCTGTGCCTTGAGGGCAGCCTCGGTAGTATTCATCTTGGTCAGCATTTCGGAGAATTCTTTTTCGCCTGAGAACCGCTGTTTTAGAGTGGCCAGTTGCTGGTTGACTTCGTTGTCATCGACGCTGATGCCCTGCTTTTGGCTCTCCTGCCTGAGCAGCTCCCGATTGACAAGGCCATCCAGTACCCGCTGTTTCATCTCACTCGTTTCCGCAGGATTGGGAGTGCGTCCACTCATGGCCATTTGCTTATCGTAGCGGCCCATTTCCGCATCGTAGTCGGACCGGCTGATTACTGTTCCATTGACCACCGCCACCTTCTCCTTTTTCGCATCATCGTCGGGCAGCACGGCTTTTTCCCTCTTCGTATCTTTACTGCCGGCCGCAGGGGCGGCCTCTTTATTGGGATGCTTCTCTCCGGCCCCAAAGCTCACGGGTACTCCGGAAGCACTCAGAATCATCAGGACAGCCAGGCCCGCAACCCAGATCATTTTATTCGTCGTCATTGCCATACTCCTCTAATAGGGCGAAAAAAAAGCCCACAAAGGTTGTAGATATCCTCCGTGGGCTTATCCACTGTACATCCCCTGTCATAAGCGGCACTGAAAGAGACTCTCAAGAAACCCTTCGCGTTGCACTATAGGCTTCGATGGACTGGTGGTCAATCAAACATTTTGTTGGATGAACCCAGCGCTGTATCGATCCAGCTTCTCAGGACCTTATGATAATCGGGATCGGTGACCCTGACTGTGATCCGCGAACCCGGACTCGAGACGACCTCAACCCGGCCGGCTGCCAGCCAGTTGATGCATTGAGCGTAGACCTCGTATTCCAACAGGAGGCCGCGTTGCCGCACGGTTTCAAGGTCATCGTCGGGCCAGAGCGGGTATACCGCCTGAGCGATGATTGGACCGGTGTCCTCGCCCTCATCGGCAAAGTGGACCGTGATTCCCCCCCACTTGCAGCCATAGGCAAAGGTGTCCTCATATCCGTGCATCCCTGGGAAAGCGGGCAGCAAGCCCGGATGGATGTTCAGCACCCTCCATTGGCCTTGTCTGTTATAGTGACCGAGAAAATAGGGGCTCAGCAGCCTCATGAAGCCGGCCAAACATAGATAGTCCGGCTGATAGGCGTCCAGCACCCGGATTAGCTCTCTCTCGGCAAGCACCAGTCTTGCCAGGCGTTGCAGCAGGGTTTTGGGATCGGGGGCTTTGAAGATCTTCTGGCGGTGGGCCAGTTCCTCGAGATGGACCGGAAGCTCAATCGCAAGCGGCTCTTCGATCCTTTGCCGCAGGTAAGTTCCGTAGTCAATAACATGGGTCGGAACGCCCGCTCTCTGCGCACGGACAAGGCCGTAGGCGTCGGCACGATCACTCGCCACTACCACGACTTCCGCCATGAGACTGCCGTTGGCGGCCCGGTCAAGGAGTGCCTGAAGATTGGTGCCGCTCCCCGATACGAGTACGGCAATGCGCGGTTTCTGGGTCGGTTGCTCAATCATTCCACAAGGGCCTTCTTCACGATGCCTCGCGAGAAGAAAAAGGGCGGTGCAGGGTCCTTCTATAGCGAATGCAGTGCGTTTCGGAACAGCCGAATCCCCATTCCTTCCTGCGGGAAGGGGGTTCCCTTGCGCCGGTATCTTTCCTTCAAGCAGGTCCAGTCGGGATGATTCGTAAAGTGATTGTATGCCTCGGGGTGCGGCATGAGTCCGGCAATACGCCCGGTTGGATCACAGATGCCGGCGATGTCTTCCAACGAACCATTTGGATTATCAGGGAAGCTGCCGCAAGCCGGCTGCCCCTCGGGGGTTGCATAACGCATGATCACTTGATTCCGTTCGATGAGCCGTTGAATGACGGCAGGGGCTGCGTGGAACTTCCCTTCGCCGTGGCGCACCGGCAACTCCAGGGTGTCCAGACCTCTTGTGAAAATACACGGTGACTGCGCGTTGATGCTCAGGTTTACCCACTGATCGCGGAAGGTGCCGCAGTCGTTGTGGATTAGAGCGACTTCCCGGCGCAGTTCGGGCGGATTGAAGAAGGGCAGCAAACCCAGGTTGACCAGCACCTGGAAACCGTTGCAGATACCCAGCACGAGCCCGCCTCGCTCTACAAAGTCGAGGAGATCCTCGCTCATCCGGTGTTTGATGCGCATGGCCATGATCACTCCTCCACCATGGTCATCGCCCCAGGAAAAGCCTCCGCCTATGACCAGAATCTGGAAATCCCGAAGACGGCGTTCACCCTTGATGAGGCTGTTGAGATGGATGCGCTCGACGTCGGCGCGGGCAACTTCAAGGGCGTAGGCGGTCTCTCCGTCACAGTTGAGCCCAAAACCGGTAAGGACAAGTGCTTTGGGAGCGGTCATTCTCTACTCCGTTTGTTTCCTTGATCGCTTCAGTCGGGGAAGCGATTCTGCCAGGAGAGCGTTTCCTTCCTTCCCCAGGATGACGAGGCGCCGATCTGAGGTGACCTCGCCGGCCAATGCAAAGGGGAGGCCCAGGAAAAGCGCTTCAAAAGGCTGCTGCTTTGTCGGATCAACGGTCACCAGGAAGCGACCGCACGATTCGCTGAAGAGTATCTGATCGTCTCGCAGGGGGCCATCCACAGGGACTTTTGCAAGGTCCAGCGTCAATCCAAGGTGGCTGCCGAGGGCCACCAATGCGGCGTGAATTGCCAGGCCACCCCGGTAGATCCCATGGCACGAAGCGATCAGTCCCGCCGAAATGGACTGTTCTAATGCCCTGTAGAGAGGCAAGACGGTCTGCGGTTTCAGCTTCGGCGCGTTCAGGCCCACATAGCCCAAAAGATCGTAGTACTCAGAGCCGCCCAATTCGTTGGCTGTTGTACCCAGGAGGTACACCAGATCACCGGCGATCTTGCATTCCATGCTCGGACAGTTGAGAATGTCCGGTACAACGGTCGTGGTGGTGAATTGCATTGTCGGCAGCCCGGAGACCTTGTGCCGTTCGCCGAAAGCGCCGGGAAGATGACCATCCACATACATGCTGTCTTTCCCTGAAAGGAGCGGGATGCCGTAGGCGAGGCAGATGTCGCGCAAAGCCCAATTCGCCCGGACGAGCTGGGCCGCCTTGTAGCGACCATCAGGGTTTTGTGACGGATGGTACTGAATACCCGGCCAGCAGAAATTGTCAACTCCCCCGATTTCGTCCAGTTTGCCTCCTGCCGCGAGCACCCGGCGCACAGCCTCGTCGATGGTTGCTGCAACCATGTCATAGGTGTCGATCATCGAAAGGGCAGGGTTGAGCGCCTGTGCGACGGCAAGCCCGCGTTGACTCTCAAGAATTGGCCGCAGGACCACCGCATCGTTCGGGACGTCTCGATCCCTACCTGCCATGAATTTGATCACGCTGGATCCCTGCACCTCGTGATCGTACTGCCGCTGGATCCATTCTCGTGAACACACATTGGGACGCCGCAGGAGGCAATGAAGCAACTCCGTGTAGTCCTCCGGCTCTGATAGCACCGGTTCATGCAGGCCCCTGGCCTCAGGTGAAAGCCAGTGGGCCTCAAAATCCCACTGAGGAAAAGCCTCCTTGAAGAAGCTCAGGTCAAGGTACGCGCATGTCTTGCCGCCATAAGCCAGGTGAAGTTTGCCGTCGGCCTCGTACCGTCCGATAACGGTACTCTCCACTTCATGCTGCCGAGACAGTTCCAGGAAACGATCGATAGAAATCGATGGGACCGCGACGGTCATTCTCTCCTGCGATTCGGAGATCCATATTTCCCAGACATCCAGACCTTCGTACTTCAGTGGGACCTTATCCAGCTCGACATAGGCCCCTCCGGCAAACTGGGCGGACTCGCCGATGGACGAAGACAGTCCGCCTCCACCGTTATCGGTGATAAAAGAGAGGAGTCCTTCATCGCGGGCTTCCAGCAGGAAATCGTGCATTTTCTTTTGGGTGTATGGGTCGCCGATCTGGACATGGCCTGCAGGAGTGTTCTCCGAGTAGCTCTCACTCGAGGCCGTTACCCCATGAATCCCATCTTTTCCGACCCGCCCGCCACTCATGATGATCAAATCGCCCGGGCCGGGGCGCTTGCGATCCGTCGGTTCACCAAGGATCTCCCGCGGCATGATCCCGAGCGATGCGACAAAGACCAGGCACTTGCCCAGATACGACGGATGATAGAAGAGACTGCCAAAAGGCGTTGGGACGCCGTGCTTGTTGCCGCCGTCTTTGACGCCCTCAACAATGCCGTCGAGCAAGCGTCGCGGATGAAGGTGCGGTCGCAGCGGCCCGCTGTAGTCTCTGTGTCCCACGCAGTATCCGTACAATCCGGCAAGAAGCCGGGCCCCTTTCCCGGTGCCCATGATGTCCCGGTAGATCCCGACTATGCCGGTCAGTGCCCCTCCATACGCCTCCATATTCGAAGGACTATTGTGAGTCTCACCCGTAATCGAGTAGTTGTGGTTTTCATCGAAACGTGCGACCCCGGCGTTGTCCCAGAGAACGGAGACCACCCAGTCCTTTTGTTTCATTATGGAAAGAGTCGGTTCCTCAATACATTGCCTGAAGAGACTGTCGACAACCTCTGACTCACCTGTCTGAAGGTCAAGGTAATGGAACTTCCCTCGAAAGGTGTTGTGGTTGCAATGATCGCTTCGGGCTTGAGAGATCGCCTCGATCTCGACATCGGTCGGAAGCGACAGACCGACCCGATGGCGCGCTTTGAGAACGTCGGGCCTCTGGAAATACTGCCGGATGACCGGGATGTCCTGGGGGGTGAGCGCCAGGTTTCTCTCACGGCTGAGCTGCATCAAGTCTTCGTTAGAGCCGGTCGGAATCTCAGCCACTGCAGGGGTGTGAGTCAGGATGACCTTGGGGAGGATGAAGCCGATCCCTGAACCCGTGTCCCATTCCGACCCGGAATAGATTCGCCATTGCTGGATGATGTCGTTTGCAAGCAGTTCGTGCGCAATGGTTTCAATCTCTTTCGCATCAAGCTTTGTGCCGCTCAACGTGTAGAGCCTGGAGGTGTATGCCGCATCATCCCCTCCCATGGGTCTCCCGAGATAGTCGGAAATGGCCTCCATGGCGACGCTCCCGGCGGTATCTCTCACTCCCGGGCGAAATCCAACCCAGATGGCCCAATCGAAGTCCTTTGCCAGGGGTTGGAAAGCGGAATCATGAATCACCGGGTTGGAGAAGATCTCTTTGCGAACCGCCTCCAATTCGTCCTCAGAGAGTCCGGTATCCAGTGTCAAGATGTGAATGACGCGAACATGGCCCGCATTCCATCCAAAGTAGTCTCGGATCTTGCGGCACAGGGATGCTCCTTCGGCGTCATAGAGGTGCTCTTTCAGGGTGATTTCCAATCTGGCAGCCATGCGGTCAATCCCTGTTGGTGATTTTGAATCCATTTGCTCTGAAGGGCCATCGTTACACCAGACCGCAAAGGAGCAATTGTCGGACAAACGGCTATGAAATAAGCAGCTTGAATGCAATGGCGATAAGAACCAACCCGCCTGCAGTTTCAATCCACTTCCCGAACTTTGCGGAAAGCCGATTCCCCAGCTTCATAGCAGCCCATGTCATGCTACAGGCAACAACACCGATTATCAATGCCGAAAAAAAGAGCCCCTGTCCCAGCATCGCCAGACTGAATCCGACGCCCAGAGCGTCCATGCTGGTAGCGAGCGAGAGCAGAATGAGGCTGTATCCTCGAGTCGGATCTGAGCAATCAAGGGACTGTGCCGGTTCGCCGTGGCGAAGACTCTCAGCGGTCATTCTTGCACCAATCAGAAAGAGAAGGCCGAAGGCTACCCATGGGGCCCATTCACGAGCCAGTCCCACAACATTCTGGCCGATGAACCAGCCGAGGAGAGGCATGATGAACTGGAAAAGGCCGAAATGGAAGGAAAGGCGAAAAACCTGACGTGCTGAACAAAACCGCGTGCCGACACCCAGTCCCACGGCGAAAGCATCACAACCCAGCGCCACCGCAATCAGCAGGGTTTCAACGGTTTCTATCGTTGCCAGCTCATGAAGCGTCAACGGGACTTCTCGCTAATAGTCCAAGGATCTCAAGGCACAAGACCGTTCCCGGGCTCAGAAGCGGCTAGCGTTGCTAAGTATAGTAGCAGCTATAGCCGGTGGTGTACGATTCGTAATTCCTCGCCAAATCCACAAGCAGTCGTTCCGTATCGCGATCGAGGTTTACGAACTTCACCCCCATTCCTCTCGGAGACAGCGAATCAGCCGGCCCGTGAATGTTTGTCCAGACCACTTCCCCACTGACTTTGATAGGGTTCTTCATGCCTGGGAACTTCAAAGAAAGCTGCAGCTTGGAATTGAGTCGGGCGGGTTGCATGCAGAGAATAAGCATTCCCACATCATTGAAGTGAACCGATGTGCCGGTGCTCACCCGATCACCAACGATGAAGGAGACCTGACAGGGTGCAGCTTTGTCTGGATGTCGTTCACCGGGAGGCGGATTGTCTTTGGTCTCCATGGCCATCTCTCAAGAACGCAGGGTAGCATGGAAATTGCTCAGGACCTGTTCGACCACCCTGCCGTGGATTTCGTTGACCTCGGTATCGGTAAGACTGCGGTCTGAAGATCGATAGACCAGCCGGTAGCCAAGGCTCTTTTTCCATGTGCCGAGCTGTGGGTTGCGATAGACGTCGAAGACTTCGATCTGTTCCAGCATGGATTCTTTGAGATGCCGGATGAAGTCCTCCACCTTCTGAACAGGAAGGGACTCATCCACCACTATCGCCATGTCCCTCGATACCGAAGGAAACCGTGGAAGGCTGCGGTACATGGGGTGTCGGCGCCTGAGTTCATAAACCCTGTCGAAGTCTATCTCGAAAACATAAGTGGGCTTCTTCAAGCTGAAGGCGTTCTCGATGTCAGGGTGCACTCTGCCCAGGGCCCCGACATACTCTCCATCGCAGAATAGGGAAGCGGCCTGGGATGAATGTAAGTATGGGGGCACCCCGGCAGCAATGAACTCAACTCGCTCCAGGTAAAATGGCTCAAGTGCTCCCTCGACCACTCCCTTGATATCGACGTATTCCAGGTCACCGGACCCACCATAGAGGGTTTGAGGGACCCGTGCTCCAGCCATGAGTCCGAGCAGATGATGCGGTTCAAAAGGCAACAGGTCTCCTTCTTTGGGGAGAAAGGCCTTACCCAGTTCAAAAAGCCGCAGGTCTTCATTGCCGTGGTCGAAATTATATCGGGCCGTCTGGAGGAGTCCCGGAACCAATGTGGTCCGCATCACCCCCTGTTCTTCACTCAGCGGATTGAGGACTCGAACCGGGTTCATTCTCGCATCGTCTTCCGAGAACCTCAGCTTGCTCAGGGATTCAAAAGAGATAAAGGAATAGTTCAGCACCTCGTAGAATCCCGCTCCCAGAAGAAATTCTTTGATCTCCTGCCGCAGCTTCAAATGCGGATCAGCGGATTCGGCTTCAACAGCAGCCACAGGGCAGGTTACCGGTATCCTGTCATACCCGATGAGCCGGGCAACTTCTTCCGCCAGATCAACTTCTCTGGTAATATCGGGGCGAAAGGAAGGTACCGTGACCTGAAGGCGGTTGTCGTCGAGCGCTTCCACCTTCAGTTCGATTCGGCCGAGGGCCTCGGAGATCTCCTTTGTGGAAAGGGTAGTGCCCAGGAACCGGTTGGTGCGATCAATGTCCAGGATCAGACAGGGTGCTTCCATAGCCTTCGGATAGGCATCGAGCCGTCCCTTTGCGACTTGGCCTCCCCCAACTTCCATCATCAATTGAGCGGCCCTGTCAAGCGCTCGAACCACCCCTTCCAGATCGACTCCGCGCTCGAACCGGTAGCTGGACTCCGTCCTGAGCCCCAGTTTCTTGCTGCTTCTGCGAATGCACGGGGGATCGAAGTAGGCGCTCTCGATCAAAACGTTCGCAGTATCCGGCGTGATCTCAGAGTCCAGGCCGCCCATGATTCCGGCAATGGCTACCGGTCCCTGGCCGTCGCAGATGAGCAGCGTGTCGTCAAAGAGGGTTCGTTCCACGCCGTCCAGGGTTGTGAACCGCTCTCCGGCATGGGCCCTGCGAACAACAATCCGCTGTTCCCTCAGACGTTCGAAATCAAATGCATGCAGAGGTTGCCCCATCTCCATGAGAATATAATTGGTGACATCCACAATGTTGTTTATCGATCGAAGCCCTACCGCTTCCAGCCGCTCTCGAAGCCATTTGGGCGAGGGGCCTACCGATATGTTCCGCACAATCCGTGCCGTATACCTCGGACAGCCGACCGGGTCATCTATGGTGATTCTGCTGAGAGCGGAGACTTGCGGACCTGATTCTGCGAGAGAAATCGAGGGGTACCTCAAGGGTACTTCACAGATGGCTGCAACTTCCCGGGCAATACCGAGAATAGAGAGGCAGTCGCTCCGGTTTGGTGTCACCGCAACGTCGATGATCTGATCCCCGAGACCCATGGCATCCCCAAACGGCAGGCCGACCGGTGTATCCTCAGGCAGGACCCAAATACCGCTCGCATCATCCCCCAGTCCCAATTCCTTCTGAGAACAGAGCATCCCCTGAGAAAGCTGCCCTCGTATGTGAGCTTCCTGAATGGTCATCCCACTGGACAGTTGCGCCCCGGAAAGGGCGAGCGGGACGATGTCCCCTTCCTTCACATTGGGTGCTCCGCAGACGATGTGGTATTGAGCATTGCCAACCGACGCCTCGCAAAGCTGGAGGCGGTCCGCACCGGGATGGCGGCGAATGGAAGCCAGTTTGGCAGTCACAACATTCTCCAGGTGGGGATTGAGCCGCCGAACAGACTCCACCTCGAGCCCTGCCATCGTCAGGCGATGAGCCAGTTCTTCGACGGGCAAACGAACGTCCACGTAGTTCCGGAGCCATTCAAGACTGACAATCATTTTTCGTTACCTCATCCTCATCTCAACTGACCAGAGCGTTGGAATAATGGTTAGGATTGCGGATTGCGGGGATTATGGTTCGCTGGATCAGGGCCGAATCTGCTGGAACAAGCTCAAAGCCCTTCTCAAACAGAAACCTAGAATTGCCGCAAGAAGCGAAGATCGTTCTCGAAGAAAAGCCTCAGGTCGTCGATCCCGTATTTCAGCATCGCAACCCGCTCAATTCCCATTCCAAAGGCAAAACCGGTCACCTTCTCGGGATCGTATCCGACCATCCTGAACACTTCCGGGTCGACCATTCCAGACCCAAGGATCTCCAGCCATCCGGTCTGCGAACAGACTCGACATCCCTGTCCGCGGCACATAACGCACTCGATGTCCACTTCAGCACTCGGCTCGGTAAAAGGGAAAAAGCTGGGCCTGAATCGCAGGGCAACATCGGCACCGAACATCTGATGAACAAATATTGTCAGAATCCCCTTCAGATCGCCAAAAGAGATGTTCTCTCCGACCATCAGGCCTTCGACTTGGTGAAACATCGGGGTGTGGGTGGCATCGGAGTCACAGCGGTAGGTCCTGCCGGGAGCGATGATCCGAATCGGCGGACGGCGCTTTTCCATGACGCGAACCTGGAGAGGAGAAGTATGAGTGCGCAGGACCACCTCGTCCGAAATGTAGAATGTATCCTGCATGTCTCGAGCAGGATGGTCTTTGGGAATGTTCAGCGCCTCGAAGTTATAGTAATCCAGCTCGACTTCCGGCCCCTCAACCGCTGTAAACCCCAGTGAGCTAAAAATCCTAGAAATCTGAAGACTTACTTGAGTAACAGGGTGAAGGCGCCCCCGCAGTGGTCGATACCCGGGGATGGTCACGTCAAACTGTTCCCGGCGATCGAGCAATCGTTGTTTGGCTTCTTTGATCGCCTCAGATAGACCGCTTTCAATCTCGGCTTTAGCCCTGTTGAGAAGCTTCCCGGCCAGCCGCCGGTCTTCTTCAGAGGAGCCCGCCAGCTCCTTAAAAAGCTGAGTCAGCTTTCCTTTTCTCCCCAGGTACCGGATGCGAAGTTGGTCCAGCTCCTGAAGGTCGTCCCCCGCCGCCTCAAACTCGGCAACGGCATTGTGCAGGAGCTTGCGAACAGTTTCTTCCATGTCTAGGCTGCTTCTTTTGCGATCTGAGCCAGCCTGGCAAAGGCCTGCGGGTCGGTCACTGCCAGGGAAGCCAGGACCTTTCGGTCCAGGACAACATTAGCCTTCTTCAGGCCGTTCATGAACCGTGAGTAGCTCAGTTCATGGAGCCGAGCCGCTGCGTTGATCCGCATAATCCAGAGACTGCGGAATGATCGCTTGCGCACTTTGCGGTCACGATAGGCAAATTTCAGAGCGCGATCCACCGTTTCTGTGGCAGTCCTGAAAAGCCTCCCTCGACCACCTCGATATCCCCTGGCCATGTCCAGGATCTTCTTGCGACGCTCGCGTGATTTAACCGCCTTTTTCACCCTTGCCATAAACAGGTACTCCTAAGTTAATTTACAGGTAAGGAAGCATTCGCCTCAGCGCGTTGGTGTTAACCGCGTCGGCAATGATCGTCTGGCGCAGCCTGCGCTTTCTCTGGCGACTCTTCTTGGTCAGGATATGACTCTTGTTGGCTTTTGCTCGCAGGAACTTGCCTGTTCCCGTTCGCTTGAAACGCTTCGCTGCGGCTCGATTGGTTCGAATCTTGGGCATTCTATTCTCCATGACATCGGGCAAAGGCATGGAATCTACAGCAATGCTTCGCCCCTTATCTTCTACCATGCCTCTTCAGGCGGAAACGGACACTTCCCCTCGGATGGACCGACGGCATGACCTGAGCCCCCACAGGACCCACCGGGCGAGGCATCAGGAGCAACGGCAAACGACCCGAGTTTGTTCGACTGCAAATTGAAACTTGAGTGTTTAGTCGATCTTCGAAAGATGTGTCAAGCTTTTTCCATTGAGTTCCTCTACCTGGGAGCCAGAATCATGACCATGTTGCGGCCTTCCATCTTGGGCGGCTGTTCGACAACGGCATCTTCTTTGAGCTCTTCCTTGACGCGCTCCAGGACCTTCATCCCCAGCTCTGTGTAGGCAATCTCCCGCCCTCGAAACAGGATGGTGACCTTGGCCTTGTCTTTCTGCCCGAGAAAGCGCTTGATGTGGCGTATCTTGACCTGCAGATCATGTTCGTCGGTCTTCGGGCGGACTTTGACCTCTTTCACCTGTATGACGGTCTGCTTCTTTTTGGCCTCTTGAGTTCGTTTGTTCTGCTGGTATTTGAATTTGCCAAAATCCATGATCCTGCAAACCGGAGGATCGGCGTTCGGGGCGACTTCGACAAGATCCAGCTCCTCATGAGCAGCCAGTTCGAGGGCCTTTTTCAAAGACAAAACCCCCATCTGCTGGCCTTCCTGCCCGATTACGCGAACTTCCAGGGCACGAATCTTCTCGTTGATGTTGATCTGTTTCTCCAGGATCTCATCCTCCTTTCCGATGGTTTCGATAGATTCTCAAATGTAATGGGCCCCTCAACATTCTTATGGAAGCGTATCGCTCTTTTCGATATCGCTAGATTATGCCCAAACCAACCTTGCCTTTCGTGGCGTCGAAACATTCCTTTTCGATCAGGGAGGCAAAATCCTCGGGACTCATCATCTTCAGCTGGCTTCCGTCTCGCCGCCTCGGACTGATGCCTCGCGCTGCAACTTCGCGGTCTCCAATCACAAGCATGTACGGGATCTTCTGGACTTGTGCCTCGCGGATCTTGTAGCCCAGTTTCTCATTCCTATCGTCGAGCTCAACCCTCACACCGCGGTCACGCAGTTTCTCGAAGGCCTCTCTCGCAAAGGGAAGCTGAGCATCGGATACCGTCACGATGACCGTCTGCACCGGGGCCAGCCAAGTCGGGAAGGCGCCGGCATAATGCTCAATGAGCACCCCGAGAAAGCGCTCTATCGCACCCAGGATCACGCGGTGAAGCATTACCGGGCGATGACGCTGCCCGTCAATCCCGATATAGGTCAGATCGAAACGCTCCGGGAGAGTGAAATCACACTGAATGGTCGCACATTGCCAGCGACGATCCAGAGCGTCTCGCAGCTTTACGTCGATCTTCGGACCGTAGAAAGCACCCTCCCCCTTACAAATCGTATAGGGGATTCCCTTGTCCTCAATGGCGCCGATCAAGGCATCGGTGGCTCGGCCCCAATCCAGATCGGACCCAATGGATTTTCCCGGGCGCGTGCTGATCTCCATATCATAAGAGAACCCGAAAATTCCCATCACATCGATCACAAAGTCGAGGATATCCTGAATTTCCCTGTTAAGCTGCTCGGGCATGCACAATATATGGGCGTCATCCTGAGTGAACTGTCGCACGCGGAGCAAACCGTGCAACACGCCTGACTTCTCATGCCGATGCACCGTGCCCAATTCAAAAAAACGCAGCGGCAGATCGCGGTAGCTCCTGATCTTGGACTTATAGATGAGCATATGAGCCAGGCAGTTCATGGGTTTGATGCCGTAGGACTGCTCATCGATCTCCGTGAAGTACATGTTCTCACGGTAGTTGTCGAAGTGACCGGAGCGCTTCCAGAGCTCCGTCTTGAGCAGTGTCGGTCCCTGGACAATATGGTATCCCCGGCGCAGGTGTTCCCGTTTCTCAAAAACTTCTAGAATGTGGCGAAGAATGGCGCCCTTTGGGTGATAGATAACCATCCCGGCCCCGACCTCGTCGCTGAAACTGAAGAGATCCAGTTCTCTGCCCAGGCGGCGATGGTCTCGCCTGTGAGCCTCCTCCAGAAAGCGCAGGTGGTTGTTCAGGGCCTCCGTGTCGCCAAAGGCGGTCCCATAGATCCTCTGGAGCATTCTGTTCCGCTCATCGCCCCGCCAGTAGGCCCCGGCGACGCTGGTCAGCTTGAAGGCCTTCAAATGGCCGGTTTCGGGAATGTGCGGTCCGCGGCACAGATCGATAAAATCACCCTGTTGATACAGGGATACCCTGGCGTCAGCGAGCGCTTCGAGAATCTCAACCTTGTAAGTTTCACCGGCCTTCTCAAACCGGGCGATAGCCTCTTCCCTGGGGATTTCCTCACGGCAAAAGGCCAGGTTCTGTGAAATGATCTCAGCCATCTTCGCCTCGATGCGTGCCAGGTCGTCGTCGGAAAACGGCTTCTGCACATCGAAATCATAGTAGAATCCGTTTTCAATGGCCGGGCCGATGGCAACTCTGGCGTCCGGGAACAACGCCTTGACCGCCTGGGCCATGATATGAGAAGCGCTGTGCCGCAGGATTTCCAGCCCCTGTGCGGAATCCGTTCTGACACCCTCGATGGTTGCATCGGAATCCAGGACGGTATTCAGATCCACGAGTTTGCCGTCCAAACGCGCTGCAATCGGTGAAGGTTCCGCCTCATCCGATGATCTCAAAACGTCGCCCAGTGAAATACCCTTGGGAAAGGTTTTCCGGCTGCCGTCTCCAAAATTCACCTGAATACTATCAGAACTCATAATCCACACCCCAGGATGTGCCATGACACGGAAAAAGCTCTACAAAGCATTTGGAATTAGCCAGCAGAAAGGCATCCTTTTCCGCTTGCCCGGATCAGGATGCCCCGTATCGAAAGAACTTCGGTTTCCTTTTTGGAGACTCTTCTCGCTGCAGTGTTTCAGATTCGATCGAGCCAATCGGATGCCCTATCTCAATGCTCCTTCTGCCTGCGTCAATCCACTATGGACTTAGATGGTAGGCACGGGCGGCTTCGAACCGCCGACTTCTACCGCGTCAAGGTAGCGCTCTCCCCCTGAGCTACGTGCCTACAATGCTGAAGACTCTATAGCGATCTCACCAAATCATGTCAAGAGAAATGCAGTATGATTTCATCGTCACTGCTTCAGGTTAGTCTGCATCCGTTGACATTGCACAAGCATGATCCCCTTCCTCACGTACTGAATACCGGTGGCAACGGAAAACAAGGCTGTGGCAGCAAACAGCAATGAGTAGACCACGGAGGGCGCCGTGATGAGAGAGGAGCTTAAGGCAAAAAGGACGGACATGAGCTGAAGGAGTGTGGTGAGCTTTCCCAGTCGCGTGGGCCGGATTTCCACCCGGTAATGGAGGAGGAACAATGACAATACCCCGGTGACGATCACAACATCTCGAGCCACAGCTATGACCACCAGCCAACCGGGAATCAGCCCGATATGACCGAGAATCAGGAATGAACTGACTAGAAGAAATTTGTCTGCCAGGGGGTCCAGAATAGCGCCCAGACGAGATTGTTGCCGAAATAGCCTTGCGCAGAAGCCGTCAAGGCCGTCGGTTAAACCGGCAACAAGAAACACGACCAGGGCCTGGTTTAGCTTTCGCTCGGCCAGGAAGCATATCAGGATGGGTGTTAATAGAATCCGAATGAGTGTGAGTATATTTGGAACCGTCATTATCTGGGCCCTGTAGGAGTCGCTTCCGGTTTCATCAGTGTGATGGAGAAAGATCTTTTCCCATCATCCAGTCTGGTGATCTGAATCTCCGCGTCGTTGGGAAGGCGAGTCTTGTCAAGATTCATGAGGCCGGCACTGTCGGCCCCGAGGACCCTCACGACAATCATCCCGGGTCCAATTTCAAGGCCCTTTACCTCCAGGTCCTTGAACTGTTCATGAAGGACCTTTTCCAGGGCAAGCCAGTCTGCATAGGCATCGCTGGACTCGATCCGCAGATCCAGCTCACCGGGCTCCCCGGTGGAGGGTGTGCCTTCGATAACCGGAACGGGCCGGGATGAATCGCGGATTTGGCGGGCAATTTGTGGAACTGCAAAAGAAGCGACTTCGATGGCTGCCTCCTGATAGGACAGATTACCCATCGCCATCTCTTTGCGAATCTCCCCCTGAGTCTTGCCGGATGAAACGTTCAGCAGATGCAACCTGGCCGCCAGGCGAGTCTCATCGCCCTGATCCGCTATTAGCCCCACACTGCCGATCACGACATAGTGCAGTCCCAAGGCTTTGGCTTGAGCAAGTGCCTTGTCCCGGGACACTTCGCCCGTGTGGTCCGGGGCAATCGTTCTCCCCTGCGGGAAGCGTACCGACCAGCCATAGGCCTGGGATGCCTGCGAGACACCGGTAGCCAGGAAACCATCGGGATCCTCTTCTCCACCGGCCAAACGCCATCTCTCCTTCCAGTTCTCGGATATCACCCACAGGATCTCGTGTTCCGGCACAGAGGCCTTCTCTGAGAACTCCGTCGCCTTCTCTGCCTCTTTCGATTCTTCAGTTGACTCGACTGACTGCTCTTCGGAGGGAGAGCTCAAAGGTTGTGACGTCTCTGCCCCCGAATACGCCTCTTCCAGAACCAGGAGATCTCTATTCAGAGCATCCATGGAAACAGTGACTTGGCCGGTGATTCGATATAAGCCCTCCTGGTCGGCATTTTCAGAAAACAGTTCGTAGCCCAGCACGTAACGGTCCGGTTGTTTCAGGATTTTTTCCTGAATGAGCGGATACTTCTGTCGCAGCTGTCCGGGCTGAAGAAGCGTCGCTGCAGCCTGAACGATTGCCTGGGCCAGAAAATCCTCAATGGCGGCCTTCCGACTCTTTGCACGGTCCAGGGGGCTGCTGATCGCCAGGCCTTGACTGAAGAAGAGGCCCAGATTCTTGCGAGGTGAAGGGTTGGCAGACAAGGCTTCGAGATTCTGAAACAACAGGAACATCATCCCCAGACCGAAAGCAAACCGTCGTCTCATATCCGGCTGCATGAAGCTCTTGTCCTTATCACATTGCGTCATTTCAGCGAAGGGGAACATCCGGCGCTATCAGGATTTTCCGAACCCCGTCCGGAGTTGTTGGATACACAAGAACGTCCTTCGGACATCTTTTCTGCGAGCCACCAAACCTCAGGATATATCCCACCGGGCAAGTTCTTGGTCCTTCCCTTTTTTGAACCCCATTTGGTATCATAGAGCATTTCGAAACAAAAGGGGAAATGCGTGAAGGGATTTCCAAGAACATGCTCTAAACACCACCTGATTCTGTCTCCGCGCGAGATTCACATGCTTCGCTTTATCCTGGAAGCATATGAAGGTCTCGGCTTGATAACCACCCTGGACCCACACCTTGGTTTGATAGAATTGAATGTCGCACCAGGGTGCGAAGAAGAAGTGGCGCAGATCCTGGTCAGTGAAGAGGAAAACCTGCAATTGCGGCTGCTTTGGCCGAATCATCAGACCGATGCGATGGATATGACGCACTATTATCGGGAAGTGAAGGGGCACATTGCACGGTAATTTTGTTCTCCTTCAAGGACTGGCAGAAGCACATGAGTTTTTGGTCATTTTGAGGTAGTCAAAGACCATACGGACATTACGTGTGAGCTGTCTCATCTTCTGTGCAACGCTACGTGCCCTCTTGGATTTGATCACTCCAATAGCGAATCTTCTGAGGCGGGTGATGTTTTCCGGGCCATAGCCGACGCTGATGCGGCTCCGGTCCTCATCGTAGTTCCAGTCAAGGATGTAGTGACAGCTGTTCTCAATGCACCAATGACCCCTGTTGGTGGCAAGAACGCTTTGTGCATCGGCTTGTTCGGGGGATTGGCTGGTGATGCCATAGGAGACTTCAACGGAGTATTTACCGGTCTTCTTATCGATCGAGAGGCGCTCGATCACGAAGGCTTGCCCGACATGAGGGAAGTTGAGGTAATCGTTGAGCTCAGTGGTAACCCAGATCTTTCTGGTTTCAATGCGCCCGTGGTCAGGGGGGTCATTAAGGATGGAATCCGGTTCCCCGCGGTTTTGAAAGTAGAGCTCGATATCGGCAAGCAGAGTCGGTTGATTTCCCTTGACGGTGAAATGGTAGTGGGCTCTACGCTCTAGAACCAGGTAGTTGGCAAGCTCTCTTTGGGTTAGAAGGGCATCTGTCGTGATGACCTTGCCTTTGATCTCTACGGTATCAAGAAGAGGGATGGCCATCTTGATTTCGTTGGTGCGCTTGAGCTCTTCATCTCCTTTCCTTGGCAGAGAGCCTACTTTTTTTGGGTGTAACAGGTCTTTGTCTCATGACCTACAGCACTCATGATATGGGTTTGACATCCTTGTTGGTCAATGGCATTGCACATGGTCTTGCCATCGATTGCCAGACTCTCATCTTTCTGGCCATAGGCTTCGTTCCACTGTTGCAAGGCACGGTCCAGATGCTGGGGATCGACACGGATGAGCACATCCCGGATGACGTATTCGCTTGGAACGACAAAACGGCCCTTTTCACGGCGGCATCTAAAACGTTCACGTGCCTTTTGGCCAAGGCTGCCGGCCCAATCCGAGATGGCTTTGTAGCCACGCATGCCGCACAGGACCGCACCGGCTGCAATGGCCAGCACGGTGGAAATTCGATGTCGGCGCCCGTGGGTGCAGCGAGGATCGGGGATATTGGCAAAGTACTCTGGTAAGGATCGCATCTGCTCGGCTTTCAACATCATCTTTACTCCTCCCGTAAGGTAGGGTGGTTCGAGAATGGGGCGAGAGAGCACCTCTCGAGCATCTGGTTGCAAGGGCTTGAGGAAAACCATCTTGGGAGAGTGGCCCTTGGGGGTGTAGCCTTTGGCGGTGCGGTGAAAGCCTCTGCTCTCACCCACATGGAGCCAGTTTGCAGCCCTGTAGACAGTACCCTGGAAGTGTTGAGGGTCTACGAAGGTTTCAAGCAGAACAAGGGGGTGTCCGAAGGAGTCTTGCCAGTCTGAGGGAAGTCTTCTTTGGCACAGTGACAGTACGCGAGAGCCAAGGTTTGGGATGTGCCACTCAGGTAGGATCACAAAACGGCTGTTGTTGGCAACCAGCTTAAGACGACCGTACTGGTGGCGTGAGCCCCAGCCGATCCACCGATCCCGCGGTGCACACTTCCAGGCTGCAGCCGAAAAGCTAAGAAGGGCTGCCCATTGATCTTGCCAGAGGGCAATGTACCATAACGTGTCGCTGATCTTGGGCAGTCTCCCCAGGTAGTGGTGCTCGTGCATCAGGTCCTGGTAGCGCTGCTCTTCAGACCGCCCGACCGGCTGGACAAAGATTTCCTTCAAATTCAAATCCGATCACCTCCCGATGAAGTACGCTAATTCCTATACACAATCAGGAGGAACTTGACCAGATTTGATTGTAAGGCGGTGGTTTATTTTAACGACTACCGCAGAACAGGTTCACCGTGGGGCACATTGACTAAACGTTTACTTTTTGCCGAGACTGGACTAAGATCCGCCTAGTATGAGCTGGTTGTCCAGTCTGATACAAAAAGCAGCAGAGTTGTTTCAACACCCGGACCGATAACCTGTTTCCCAGGATTTTTGCCAATGGGTAGTGGTTTTCTGAGAGGCGATGAGAACAGCGACGCTCGCTCAAGCCAGGCTATTGAGCTTCAGTTTTATCGACATGGGGATGAAATCCTAAAGGAGGGTGACGAATCTCCGTGTTTTTATGTCATCCTTAGCGGCCAGGTGTCGATCAGCAAACAGGGAAAATTCATTCGTCTCTTGCGGGAACAGGATGTTTTTGGGCTGGAAAGCCTGTTACTCAAGCAGGTTGTGCCTTATACGGCCAGGGTTATGGCCCCTTCAAGAATTGCGTCCTACGGACCGGATGCCTTTGATCAGCTTGTGCGTGAGAACCCGCGGATGACGGAAAGCATCCTCAGCTCGACCGTCGATCAACTTCTCCAGACCACCGAGAACCTGGCGCACGAGGAAGGGGTCTTTGCCATTGATGATGTTCGTGTCGACTTCTATTCGGATGGTGACGTGATTATTAGAGAAGGAATGCGAGAGAATGATTTTTTCAGGCTTGTCTCCACCGAAGGGGGGTTGAGGGTTACCAAAGCGGGCAAAGAAATCTCACGAATCGAGAGACCAGGGGAGTTTTTCGGTGAGATGGCCGGACTCTTGAATCTTCCTCGTGTGGCCACTATCACGAGCATTGGGGAAAGCGTTGTTGAAAGATATGGGTTTGATGACCTCGACGTCATCATCAGAGACTACCCGGAAGTGGCTCTTCAAATCATGAGAACGGTCGTTATTCGACTCATGGAACTGACCAGGAAATACGTGGCGACTTAAGGGCAATCGCAATGAAACGATACAGGCCCATACAATCAGGAGTCCGGGGCCCTGCAGCCGCGAGGGCCCTGTGCTGCGCAGTGCTTGCTGAGCGCTGTCTATCGTGCATGTAGATTGTACCCTTCAGCATTTACCCTCGCCGGCGGGTCAACAACGAGAGATAGGCAACATGCGGCTTTTGGGTTGCTGACCCCTGCTCCTGAGAACCAAATCCAAGGGAAACATTGTACTGAAAATGAATCTAAACCCACGCCTTTTGTACATTAAGACGTTCGGCTGCCAGATGAATGAATATGATTCCTTGCGTGTACAAGGGATATTGCATTCTCAGGGATATGCCACAACGCCTGATATGTTGGCAGCCGACGTGATCTTTCTCAACACCTGTTCTGTTCGGGAGAAAGCGGAACAGAAGGTCCATTCATTCCTTGGACGTCTGCGCCGCCTGAAACTGTGCCGTCCCGATCTGAAAATCATTGTGGGTGGCTGTGTCGCCCAACAGCTGGGAAAAGAGCTATTGGAGCGATTCGAGCATCTCGACCTGGTTTTGGGGACGAGGGGGATTTCAGCGATTGCTGAACTGCTGAACACCATTCAAGAGACAAGCGAGCGCCAGGTCTATCTGCCACAAGACGAAGCGCCGCCTCCCCCCTTTGAGCATCATCTGCCGGCACGGTCCGATTCTGTGAGGGTCGTTGCTCCGGTTACCATCATGCATGGCTGTGACAACTACTGCAGCTATTGCATCGTTCCCTACGTGCGCGGTCGTGAGCGGAGCCGTCCTGAGAGAGATATTATTAGAGAAATCCAGTTTCTCAGCGGAGCGGGGGTCCGTGAAATTCTACTGCTGGGCCAAAATGTCAATTCCTACGGACGAGGATTGAGTGAAAAAGCGAGTTTGCCCGGCCTGTTGCATCGCATTCAGACGGAAACCGACGTCCGCAGACTTCGCTTTACCACGTCCCATCCGAAAGATCTGACCAGAGAACTGATGCAGTGCTTTGCGGAGTTGCCATGCCTATGCCGTTCACTGCATTTGCCGGTACAAGCCGGATCAGACAACATCCTGATGCGCATGAGAAGGCACTATACAGCGGCCGAGTACATAGAAAAAATCAGGCTGCTGCGCCAGATCTGCCCCGAGATCGGGCTGTCTTCCGATGTGATGGTTGGATTCCCCGGGGAGACGGAGGACGACTTTCGAAAGACTTTGGAACTGCTCGAAACGGTACAGTTCGACAATCTTTTCTCTTTTCGCTATTCCGACCGTCCCTATGCAAAATCCTCAGAATTCCCGGAGAAGGTGGATGCTCAAGTCAAAGCCGGACGTCTGTCTGAATTGCAGGCGCTGCAAGCCGGAATCACCCTGCAGAAGAACCGGATGGAAGTCGGCGGCATCCGCGAGGTCCTGGTTGAAGGGCCAAGCCGGATATCCAATGGCCAGTTGACCGGCAGAACGCAGGAGAATCGGACGACCAATTTTATTGGTCCAAAGGGGTTGATTGGGGAAACCATATATGTGAAGATCACTTCGGCTTATTCCCATTCTCTCACGGGGGAGCTTCGGCACCGAGAGACAGATTCCTGATTTCCATTCAGGTGGAGGCTCATGTCTGACAGTTGCTTCCTTTTGTTCCGGACAGCGGCCGAGTTTGACATACGGAGGAAACAGCATGTTTAGACAGATGAAAGTGGCGGCGTTGGTCATAGACCCCCAGAGTAACACCCCAATCGTAATCCTGAAGGACCTGCAGACAGAGACGTCCCTTCCCATCTGGATCGGCCTTCTTGAGGCGACAGCCATCGCCACCGAGCTCGAGAACATCCAGTTTCCACGGCCCATGACCCACGATTTGATCAAAAACTGCTTCGACTATCTGGAGGTAAGGGTAGAGAAGATAGAGGTTTGCGACCTTCGCAACAATACCTACTACGCCTTGATCTACATCCGGGATCGTGAGAGGCTCAGTCCCATTGATGCCCGTCCGAGCGACGCCATTGCCATCGCTCTTCGGACCAATGCTCCCATTTTTGTCAAAGAGGAAGTCATTGTCAAATCCCAGAAGTCCGACGAGACGGCTCGACCGCTCTTTGACAAAGAGAACAAGGATCAATGGTCTGATATTTTGGAAAACCTCGATCCGAAAGACTTCAGCAAATACAAGATGTAGCTGAAGTCCTTGCCTCAGGATGCTGGAGAGACTGACAATGTGGGACAGCGAGAGGTTTGGTCGCCTGATCGAAGCGGCCCAGGGCAGGCGAATTGCAGATCTTTGCATTCGACAGTGCCGCCTGGTCAATGTGATTTCGGGGCGGGTGGAAAAGGTCAACCTGGCAATCCACGAGGGTATGGTTCTGGGATGGGGGGACTATGACGCGAAGGAGGTGATAGACGGATCGGAGATGTACGCCTGTCCGGGCTTCATTGATGGTCATGTCCACATTGAAAGCGCCCTGTTGAGCCCGGCCCAGTTTTGTGCTGCAGTCCTTCCGTGGGGAACGACCGCGGTTGTTGCCGACCCCCATGAAATCGCCAACGTCCTGGGGTTGGACGGCATACGCTATTTCTTGGAAGCAACTCAAAACCTGCCCTTTGACACTTATTTCAATCTGCCCAGCTGTGTCCCTGCCACACCCCTGGAAACCTCGGGCGCTCATCTGAGAGGGGCCGATCTTTCGTCTCTTCTCCCGCACCCACGCCTTCTCGGGCTCGCTGAGATGATGAACTTCCCCGGCGTGCTCCAGGCGTTTCCCGAGGTCATGGACAAATTGGTGCTGTTCCAGGAGCATAGCCTTGACGGTCATGCTCCGTGCCTGAGCGGTATGCAGCTCAATGCCTACCTGGCAGCGGGGATCGCTTCAGATCACGAATGCACCATTCTTTCAGAGGCTTCCGAGAAGCTCGCAAAGGGAATGCACATCATGATCCGGGAGGGCAGTCAATCTAAGGACCTTGATGCGCTGCTTCCCCTTGTGGATGCATTCACTTGGCCGCACTGCATGCTGGTGAGCGACGATCGGCATCCCAATGATCTCCTCAGGGAAGGCCACATGAACGCGATTGTCAATCGGGCCATGGCGAAGGGAATGCATCCGGTCCAGGCGCTGGCGTTGGCCACACTGACTCCGGCCAGATACTTTCACCTCTCACGCCGGGGAGCCCTTGCCCCGGGTTTCTATGCCGATTTTTCCCTGAGCCCGACTCTCAACCCATGGAATCCGCAGCGGGTGTTTAAACGCGGTGTTGAAGTGGCAAGAGAGGGAAGGCTTCTTTCTGATCCTCAAATGTGGGCGCAGCCACCCTATCCACCCAGTCCCATGAGGATTTCCCGCCTTTCCCTGGAGGACCTGGCCGTCCCAATCCAGCCGGGGAAGCTTCGTGTTATCAAGGTGCAGGAAGGAACACTCCTGACAAAAGAGATACTCTTGCCCCCCAAGATCGGCGGCTCCCATGCCGTGGCGGATGTGGAGCGGGATATCCTCAAACTGGTGATTTTCAACCGCTATGTGCGGGATTGCCCGCCAGCAGTGGGTTTCGTTCAGGGTCTCGGACTCCGCAAGGGGGCCATTGCTACCTCGGTAGCGCACGATTCCCACAACCTGATGGTTGCCGGTGCCGATGACCGGGATATCCTGTACGTGGCGGACGCTGTCAGGAAAGCCGGCGGGGGCATGGCGATCGGGGCCGAAGGTGCCCAACTCGAAATACTGCCGCTGCCCATTGCCGGCCTCATGTCGGATCAGCCTCTGCTGAGCGTTGTCGAACGTTTCGAAGCGCTGACGAGCCTGGCTGCAACCTGGGGTTCTTCACTGTCCCAACCCTTCATGGCGTTGTCATTTCTCGCTCTTCCCGTGATTCCCGAACTGAAGCTCACCGACCTGGGCCTGGTAGATGTTTCTACCTTTTCTGTTGTTTCGCTTTTTCAGCGGGAATAACAACGGCCGTGACAGTGAACCCCTACCTGGCCGGCAACAGGAATGGAGACCTTTCCAACTTTCGCCGCAGCAACACATAAAAAGCACCCGCCCCGCCATCGTAGGAACGCGCCGAGGCAAAAGCCAGAACGAAACGTCGCAGAGGGGTATGGGTCAGCCAGTGGACCAGTTCTTGCTTTAGAACGGGTTCTCGTCCGCGGGAATTGAGCCCACGCCCGGAGACGATCAGGATGCATCGCAGCTTGCCGGCAAAGCTTTGTCTGACAAACTGCTGCACTTTCTCCAGGGCTTCGTGACGGTTGTACCCGTGAAGATCGATATAGCTTTGATAGCTGAAATCCCCATGCTTCAATTTCTTGATAATCTCAGGGGAAAGCCCGATAACCGCCCCGTCAACGTATTCATCGGAAGACCACAACTCAAATGGGGTCTCACCATTGACCAGACCGCCCAGGCACCTTAGTACCTCAGCATTTTCCTCCTCCAGGTAACGACACGGTTTCTTTGCTCGATGCGGCACTGGAACGCGTCTCCGTCCGTTCCGGCAGAGTGGCGCAACATCAGCCATGGCGGAGAGAAAGAGCAAGTCGGGGTCTTCCGGGGGGCCCTCTCTGTCGGGAGTGTTCTGGTTAGAAAAGGATTCACGGTTTGAGCAAATTTCTGTGAGTTGTTGATCTAAGCCTTTAAAGGGAGTATAGAAACCCTGCGCACAAGGTTCCCACTGGTGGGGGTCGGGTATCGAACGGGCGATTTTGTGTTTGCGCAGGGTCATGATTTCGCCTCGCTTTCGAGCCCTCTATATCACAGAAACAGCTGTCAGAAAAGCTCTTCATGAACTCAGCAACAGTGATTGAGACTGAATCCCGATTTGTGGACCTGATCGATCAGTTGTCCCATTCCGGGCATATTGCTGTCGATACTGAGTCAAACAGTTTCTATGCCTACACGGAACGGATCTGTCTGATCCAAATCTCCACCACGGACAGAGACTACATCATTGATCCCCTGGCACTGAAAGATATGGGACCGCTTGGGAAGATACTGGAAGATCCGAAGATCGAGAAGATCTTTCATGCCGCGTCGAATGATGTCCTTGGGCTGAAACGCGACTTTCATTTCAGGGTTCAAACCATATTTGATACGGCGATCGCCTGCAACCTTCTCGGGTACAAACAGCTCGGACTGGCCAAGGTCCTTGAACAGCATTTCGGAGTCGTGTTGAACAAAAAATGGCAGCGCTACGACTGGGGAAGACGGCCCCTGAAAAAAGAACAACTGGATTACGCCAGCCTGGATACCCACTACCTGATTTCCTTGCGCCACATCCTGGCTTCGGACCTGGTTGCCAGGGACTTATGGACTATGGCGAAGGAAGCCTTTGACCGGGCATCGGAACAAGAACTTCAGGTGCGGACGTTTCATCCCGAAGCATTCATTCAAATCCGTGGGGCAGAATCGCTGGACCCTGATGGAAAACGCATTTTGAAAGCCCTCTACGTTTACCGTGAGCGGGAAGCTCAGCGGAGAGACAGGGCTCCCTTTCGGATACTCTCCAACGAAACTCTGGTCCAACTTGCACACCTCCGTCCCCTGAATATCAAAGATTTTGTTCATGTTAAGGGGATACCGCGCAACTACCAGGAAGGCCATGGCGCCTATAATCTGCTCGGTATCATTCGCAAGGAAGTTGGACCGAATGCTCAAGCATCCAGCCGGTCGTGACTCATTGCCCGCTCTTGAACTAAGTACCACGCCGCAGAATGAAGTGACCATAGCCCTGGCCGCCATACCGGTATATCCGACATGGGATTCTGCTCACACATGGGTCACAACAGTATGACACAGCTTGTCATCGAATGCATTGGGCTGGGGAAGGTTTTTGGAAAGCGACATGCCATCCGAAACGTCAATCTCGGCGTTAAGCAAGGCAGCATTTTAGGGCTTGTCGGCAGCAACGGAGCGGGCAAGACGACCCTGCTCAGGATCCTGGCTACCCTGGTCGTTCCCTCCAGCGGCACGGCTCGAATCTGCGGGGAAGATGTCGTCAAGGGGAATTCCATTGAAGTGAGAAGACGGATCGGCTTCATGTCGTCCGAAGAACGCAGTTTCTACTGGCGGCTGACTGGAAGAAGAAACCTTGAATTTTTTGCGGCCCTCCACCGGCTCAACGGGGCTGAAGCCAACCGGAGAATTGAGTCCCTGCTGGCCTTGTTGGGGCTGAAAGAAGCGGCATCCATCCCGTTTCGATACTATTCAACAGGGATGAAGCAGGCTTTGGGGATGGCCAGGGCCCTTCTTCATGATCCCCCTGTGCTGCTGCTGGATGAGCCGACGCGAAGCCTCAGTCCCGATCACGCAAAACCGGCTCGCGACCTCATTCAACGCAAAGCCCGAGAAGAAGGCAAGTCGGTCCTGGTCGCCTCCCACAACCTGAACGAAGTGGAGGACCTCTGCGATGAAATCGTAATCCTTCATCGAGGGGCTATCCGGGCAACCGGCGCATTGGAATGCCTGAGAAATCAGGCAGGGTCCTCGGAGTCAGGCGATCTTTCGGATCTCTTCCACTACTTCACTCACGAATCCATGGATTGAAAGACGGCGGCAGGTGAACCCGGCGCCGATTCTACATCATGAAATATCCCCAGAGCATGGCTGCGCACCCGAGAAGGAGCAGCACCCATTGTTTTATCTTCTTAGGCTTTTCTTGAGATTCCATCAGGTTCCCTGTGTTTGTTCGATTGGTATGACGGTGAATGTCCCTTCCTCTTCCTACATAAAGCCCAACACCTTCGGAAGCCAGAGGACCAGTGCAGGCCATACAATCAGCATGATGAGTCCCACCCACATTGCTGCAAACAGCCAGACAACCCAGCGCACCGTATCTTCCATGCGTGCGCCGGTCAATCGACAGCTCACCATGAGGTTTACCGCCATGGGCGGTGTAAACTGTCCTATAGCTATCACGTAGGTCATCAGCACCCCGAACCAGACCAGGTCCCATCCAAAGGCCTGGGCAACAGGAATCAGGATTGGGCAGAAAATCAGGAATATCGAGATGCCATCGAGAAACATGCCCATCAGTTTTAGAAAGATCATGAGGGTAATGATCACAGCCATCGAATTACCCATTCCAAGCCTTACCAGCGCGCTGGACATGGGGTCGACGATCCCGATGGTGCTCGACGCCCAGGCAAAAACGCTTGCAAGCCCAACTACTATGAGGATGACCGCGGAAGTCTCGGCTGATTCGATCAGCAACTCGTGGACGTCTCTGAGTGTCAGGCTCCGGTAGATGAAAAACCCCAGGACCAGTCCATAAATGACCGCAACCACTGCGGCCTCGGTCGGAGTGAACCAGCCCGTACGCATGCCGCCAAGGATGACCACGGGGGCGATCAGCGCCCAGAAGGCCTCTTTGAAGGACTGCCAGAGGGGCGGGCGGGGCTCGTCTTTCTGACTCTCGCCAAAGCCGTGGTGAAGACTCAACAGGAGTGATGGAATCATGAGCATCAGGCAGGCCAGGATTCCGGGGATTACTCCCCCGACAAAGAGGGCCGGAACGGTTGCCGATGGTACCAGAACGCTATAGACGATGAACGCCACGGAAGGGGGGATCAATATGTCAGTCGATCCGGCGGCGGCGGTGACCGTTGCCGCAAAGGCAGGCGGGTACCCCGCACGCATCATGGCGGCAATCATGACTCCGCCGACCGCTGCTGTGCAGGCGGGACCGGACCCGGATATTCCACCGACTATCATTGCAACCAGGATGGTGATGACGGCCAACGATCCTCTGCCGTGACCCACGAATGCCGCGGCAAATTGCAGCAGGCGCGAGGCGACACCGGAGCGGTCAAAAATGGCGCCGGCAAGAACAAACATCGGAATGGCAAGGAGCGGATACTTGGCGATTCCCGCATAGACATTGGTGGGTATGGCCATTATGCCGAGCTTTGCCAGGGCAATTGCCGCTGCACCCGAAAGCCCCAGAGAAACGGAGATCGGCACACCACCGAAGAGAAGAAGAAAGAAGAATCCGAAGAGGAAGAATGCGATCCACATCAATCCTCTCCCCTTCGCATGCGGATGATCCTTCCCACAGCGCGTCCGGTGATGGCCAGGAAAAGCACAGGCATCCAGATGGTATAGATCCAGGTGGGTACGCCCAAACCCGGCGAGCTCACCTCATAGCGGAATTCGTCCCACGCCATTCGCCCTGAAAGAACGGCAAGCAGGAAAAACGTGAACGCTGTGATGATTGTACCGCCTATCTGAACGGGCAGCCTGTATTTTTCCGAGACTCTCTCCACAAAATAATCGATCCTGAGGTGACCGCCTTTTGCCATGAGGCTCGAGCTGCCCAGCAGGGTCATCATGACCATGAGGATTATGGAGAACTCCTCGGTAAAAGCGAATGAGAAGTTGGTCAGGTATCGAACGACCACATTCGCGAAGGTTATTAGGGTGAGAATTCCGATAATGATCCCGGCAAGATTCTCCTCAATTCTGAGACTTATCCTGGTCTTTGGCCGACTCGAGGCCGGTTCGATTGGTTCGCACTCCATGTTCTTTTCCTGTATGGCTTGTTCAGCCTGCCCCCATTCCCGCCCGGACTGACAGGGAGATTCAACCCACCCTGCCACTTGAAGAGGGACGGGCCATTAAGAAGAAACGCTTAGAAGGTATCAGCTCCAGACTACCGCTTGGCTATGGATTCCTCGGCCTTCTTGACCAGCTCCGGACCGATCTGCCTGGACCACTTTTCATAGACAGCCCTGGTGGTCTTCCTGAATTCCGCTTTTTCAGAATCGCTCAACCGGACCACACTCACCCCCTGGCCCTCTATTGTCTTCAGCAGAGTGTCGTCTGGAGGGACCAGACCTTTCCGAGCTTCGGCTATGTTTTCCTTACCGGCCTGAAGGGCGGCTTCAGATACTGCTTTTTGATCCTCCGGTGTCCAGCTGTTCCATATCTCTTTGTTCACGACGAAGATCAAGGGGTCCGCTACGTAGCCCCAGAGGGTCAGGTGGGTTTGTTTGGCGGCCGAACTGAGTTTTGCCGCCATGAAGACGGTCAGCGGGTTTTCCTGGCCATCCACTGCGCCGCTCGAAAGCGCGGGCACCGCATCCGCCCAGCTCATCTGGGTAGGATTTGCCCCGAGGGCGGTGAAGGTCTCAAGGAACAGAGGAGAACCCACGACGCGGATCTTCAGTCCCTTGAGATCATCGGGGAGACGCACCGGTTTCTTGGAGTTACTCAGTTCGCGAAAACCGTTTTCTCCCCAGGCCAGCGGAACAACGTCTTTGCTCTCAAGGACCTTGAACAGATCTTTCCCGACTTCTCCCCCGGTCAGGGCGTCTATGGCTTTGTAGTCAGGCATCAGAAACGGCATTGCGAAAAGATTCAGCTGCATTACCTGCGGAGACCAGTTGATGGTTGAACCGATCGCCAGGTCTATCGCTCCCTGGCGAATGGCGGTAAACTCCTTCGTCTGGTCTCCGCCCACCAGGCTCGTGCCCGGATACATCTTGACGTTGATCCGCCCGTTTGTTTTTTCCTTGATCAGGCCCGCCCAGCGTTCTCCAGCATTGCCCCAGGGGAAAGGCTTGCCAAGCACAGTGGAAAGCTTGTATTCCTGCTTGTAGTCCACAGCATTCGAAAGCTGCGGAAGAATGAAGACAACAGCCGTTACTGTGAAAAGAAGAAACCCGAAAAGCTTTTTCATGTGTCCCTCCGTTTGGCAAAAGGTGCAGATATACGTATGACTTTAACTCAAATGAAGCTCTGGCGGGCCTCCTACGATATTGGACAGCCCCCGAGCCTGTCAAGGCATTTTGAACACGGCGAACCTGCAATCAGGGGCCTTCGTCAGAGGGAATGATTCTCACCTCCTTTGCCGGCTTGGCGATATCGAAAGTCCACCAAAACGTGCCATCGACTTCTTCCGGTTCAATTTCCCCCGAGGCCAGGCAGTCTGCGAGAGATTTCATGCGATCGTCGTACAGATCTCGTGGATCTATTTCAATCCAGTATCCAGGGTATAATTCGACCTCGTATCTCATAGGTTTCCTCTCTTTCGATGAATACTATACTATGGATGCTCTATACCTTCCTGTTCACAGATCTCAGAATGACTTGTTGCAGCTCTGACCCAATACCCGGCATTGTAGCAGGTGTGCGATGGGTCGAGAATCCATATTGTACCAAAAAGCTGTTTCGTGCTAACTGAAAGCGTCTTGTTCCGACTCTGGTCACGGGAGCACCCGTATCGATTCCGCACCACTTTGATCAATGCCCTTCTTGCACAGAAAGGAGATCAGAAATGAAGGACCGGTGGATCTGGATGGCTGTTTTGCTGTCGCTGGTGGCAGTGGTTGGTCTTTCTGCCGGTTCGGCGAGAGCAGAGCAGGGTATCGAAGCAATCAATGGCTCATGGCGAATCACTATCGAGTGGGATTCGGGTGGAACGAGTGTCAGCACCGTTGTCATCAGCATGGCAGACCGACATCACGGCACATTCCAGGGATTCAGCGACCACGGTACGGTGGAGAAGCAAAAGAAGAAGGTGACGTTCAATTTTGAGAACTGCGGATGCGAGGATTGGGTCCTGAAAGGCAGGAAGCGGAGGAAAATGATGTCCGGGACCGGGAGCGGGACGCTCTCCGATCACCAGGTCCATCCCTGTACCTGGACGGCTGAGAACCTGGATCACCAGGACGATTCCCAAGAGATGCTTTAGTGCCTCAGCGAAAGGTCCAGGCCTTTGACCGTGCCATTGCAGGACACTCAATCACAGCCGCCAACCCGGCAGCCTATTCCTCCGAAACATCGAAAGTCCCGTCGTCCTTTTGAACGATTTTCATGTTCCGTCCGCTGGGGTCGGTGAATCGTATCGGTCCTCCGTAGGTCGCAGGGCTGTCGGGTTTGCCCGATTTTCGTTGCCTTACGACCACAAAGAGCCCAAGGAGAATCAGTACAACAATCGCCGGTACCAGCCAGTAGATCACCTTACCCTCCAAAAACTGTGATTTGCCCGGAGTCACGCATGCCTCACGACCTTCCTGGAGTGCGATGCGGATAGTCCGGGATGGAACCCAGGAATGCTCGCAATGATATTGGTCCCATACCGTCGTACCAGTCCTCGATCAACCGGAAGGCAATGGAGAAGCTCGAAGGAAGGTGAATCGCACCGGCCTTGAGACAATCCTCGAAATCCTCTCGTGAGAACCAGCGTGCGTCTTCGAGTTCATGATCCATCAACCGGATGCTTTCGTCGCATGCAACAGCGGTAAAACCGAGCATGAGTGAAGCTGGAAAAGGCCAGGGCTGTGACGAGTGATATTGCACCTGGCACACCCTGATTCCGGTCTCTTCCAGCATTTCACGAACAACCGCCTGCTCCAGGCTTTCTCCCGGTTCGACAAATCCCGCAATGGCCGAGAAGAAACCCTGGGGCCACGCGGCCTGCCGCCCCAACAGGCAACGCTGACCGGAGCGGGCCAGCGTGATGACCGCCGGGTCGGTCCTCGGAAAATGCTGTTCTCCACACCGGGCATTCGTGCAAATCCGCCGATGGCCCCCATCGACGCTGACCGTGGCGCTACCGCAGTCGCCACAAAAGCGATGGCGCCGATGCCAGTGGATGAGTCCTCGCGCATAAGCCAGCAATGCCGCCTGAGAAGCGTGAAGCAGTGCCCCGATCCTTTTCAAATCCTGAAATTGACCGAACCTTGCAAGATCATCGGCGACAGTGGAATCGTCCCGGGGGAGGTCCAGGGCAAAGAAGGTCCTGGAAACGTTTCTGCCAAGAAAGACTGTGGATTCAGCCACATTCAGAATCTCTCCCATTTCAGGGCGGGAGAGGAACACCGGGTCAGGCACCGGGCCTGCCCTGAAAAGCTGTTTGGAGTCCCACACGGGGATGAAGAATGTCTCGGGGTCCTTCAGCTGATCTGCAAGCCATTCTTCGTCTCTGCGTTTGGACGTCATTCGGTCAAGAGGGCTTGCTACCGTAGAGTCATGGCATTTCATATTTTTGCATACCCTTTGGCACCCACCACCAGCGCGGGACCAATCCCATGGGATATACCACGACATTTTCGAAGCGGCGGGCCACTGCTACCAGAGCATCGCTGGTAAAAAGAAACATATAAGGCTGTTCCTCATGGAGGATTTCGCTGAACCGGTAATAGAGTTGACGCCGCTTTTGTGGATCAAATTCCTTGCGGGCGGCTTCGATGATACGATCGGCTTCTTCATTGCGAAATCCCACGAAGTTCGATCCCTTGTCGGCTTGCGAAGAATGCCAGAGCTGATAAGGGTCTGTATTCCAATCGAGGCTCCACCCCATGGTGCAGGCATCGAAGTTGTGTTCGTCAACCCTCTGAACAAAAACGGCCCACTCCAGTTTGCGAATCTCCATTCTGATCCCAACCCCTTTGAGGTTCTCTTGAAGGATGGTTGCGATCTGTTCTCCCATCTTGGAGCCTGCGGAAATAAGAAACTCGAAGGCAAACGGCACGCCATCGCGATCCAGAACTCCATCTCCGTTGCGATCCTGCCATCCCGCATCCTTGAGCAGCGCAACGGCAGCTTTCGGATCGTAGGGGTGCGGTCCCAGGTTGGGGTTGTATTCCGGGCTGTTGATGTAGAAGGTGCCATTGACGACTGTCCCAAGCCCGAAAAGCACCTTCTTGAGGATCATCTCGCGATCCATCAGCAAGGTCATCGCCAGCCGGACCCTGCGATCCGCAAACATGGGGCGGCGCATGTTCCACCCGATGTAGGAATAGGTCGGCAGATGGTACTTCAGCTTCTGAAAATGCTCCTCAAATCGCCTGGTCTGCGTCTGCCTCATCCATTGGATCGGGAGCAGACCCATGAAATCCAGACCGCCCTGCTTTAAGACCTGGAGAGCCACTGTGGACCCGGTAATGATCTTGTAGACAATCCTGTTCAGGTGAGGCTTCTCGCCCCGGTAGTCTTCATTGCGTACGAGGACGATCTCCTTGCCTGTATCCCAGTGGAGAAGACGATAAGGTCCGGTGCCGACGGGATGGCGTCCGATGGGATGCTGATTGAAGTTGTTCGAGTCTGTAAAGAGATGGGCGGGCACGATCGGAATCTCACCACAGAGTTCCAGCGCCTTGAAGTAGGGAGTCCGATAGTGATAGCGTATCGTACAGTCGTCAATGATCTCCAGTTTTTCGATGTCCTGGTAGTAGTTGCGCAGATGGGCGGCATCCACCCTGGGGTCCTTGATGCGATCCAGGGAGAAGAGAATGTCCCGTGCCGTGAAAGGCCGGCCATCCTGCCAACGGATGTTCTTTTTCAGATGAAAGGTGTACCGGAGGTGGTCATCGGAGATCTCCCAGGATTCCGCAAGGACCGGTATCAATTCCAGAGACTTCTCATCGCGCCTCAGCAGGGATTCGTAGATATAGTTGTTGATATTGGAAGCGTATACATCTGTGGCCGTAACAGGGTTTAGGGTCGCAGGCTCACCGCTCAGATGATTGACCAGCCAGTCGCCGGCAATCGGTGTCTTCTGCTCTACCGACAGTGGCAACTGGGATGCGAACAGAAAGCTCACCGGCAGGATGAAGAGACTCACCATGAGCAGCATGCGCATATGCTTTGGTATCCTCCCAGTTCGGATTTCGAGTTAACGATCGCCGCGCTGCGCCGGACCCTCGGTGAGTGAGTGCATCGAGATTCCGGATGTCGCCCAACCTCCAGCATTGCGACGGGTGGGAAGATAGCATGAGACGGGGCATAAAAAAACCCCTCCCCACAGCACAGCCGGAGAGGGGTCTTTTGATTGAAGAGATTCCCTCTATAATGACAAGCAATCGGTGCTCACAGTTTGCTGACATCAATATTGCGAATGAAGGCTTTGATATCTTTCATCCAGGCTTCCACCTGTTTCTCTCGTTCGTTGGAAGCGGAATCTTCGTCTCTGTGTTTTCCCTCCACGTTGGAATGAACCTCCGGCAACAAAGCATTGTCCCCGGGTGCACCGGTATCAACACCCGGAAAGGCGTTGCTTCGGTAATAGTCGGCTTGTTCCGGACGGTACTCATCAGTTTTCATTTTGACCTCCCTTAAGTGGCTGCGTTGGCCTGTCAAAATGATGGTAATCACCTTTTCAGTGTTGTAAAGGTGCTCCAGGCCCGGTTCCCAGGGTTAGTCTCCCGCCTGGTGATTTCATCACCCGTCACAGATCAACCCCTGCGGTCTTGTCGTTCGATACTGACTGGGACCCCTCGACAGAGGCTGAGGCTCTTTGCAGCGTTACCCTGATTGACGGCAATTTCCAGATGATTGGTGCTCCCGATCAGGGCAACGGTTTCGCCTTTGCCCTGATCGCCATAGGTCGTAACAATGCGGGGGATGGTCAGATCACCAACTCTGACTCTCAGACAAGGCAGGGGGGCAAAGGGCTCGATCATTTCACGACTCACATTCGTGACGGCATTTCCAAAATGGTCGATATGGATGATTTCTCCAAGGACTTCTTCATCCCTGATAATCGGCTCAGCCCATGATCCACTGTGAGGCGTGCAGCGTGGCCCCATAGCTTCGGCAGGTACTCCCGTGGCGAGATGGGCGGCTGCCGGAGCAAAAATATCTCGGCCGTGAAAAGTGCTGCTCACGGAGCTCAGCCGATAGCCTGGATGTTCCAGGCTGTAGGCCTCCCATCCGCGTTCTTCACGCAGCACCCATGAAAAAAGGCCATTGTCAGGCCCTACAAAGAAGTATTCATTTGTCTTGATGACGAGTCCCAACCGATCGGTTCCAACCCCGGGATCGACAACCACCAGATGAATTGTTCCAGCCGGGAAGCTGCGGAAAACGGAAGCCAGCAAGAAAGCTCCGGCGCGAACATCCTGAGGAGGTACGAGATGCGAAATATCGACCAGACGGGAAGGGGGAGAAATGCCGAGGATCACCCCTTTCATGCTTGCCACGTAGGTGTCTTCTAATCCAAAATCTGTCAGCAGGGTAATAATCGGCACATTCATGTCCATGTTGGCCCCGAACTCGATCAAGAAGGAAACCGTCTTTCGCCATCTGCCGGCTGGAGCCTTTGGGTTCGGACCGTCAAGCCGACGGTTTCTCCCATCGTACAACGAGAAACGCGCCGGTGTCTAGGCTTCTGGCATCTCCATCTCGTTCGATCTCTCTTGCCTGATCGGGATCATCATGCTTCTGGAAGTGAATCGCCGTTCTGGTCAGGGCGGGGAAGGGCACCAGGTTGGCCATTTCAGCCGGAGACCTGAAGCGTGCCTGTTTAAAAATAGTGTGTCCCTTTTGGGCTGCAGCTTTCCTCCGGGTTGCCCAGGGGCTCAAACTGTTCAAACCGGCAACGACGACGAGCCCGCCCGGTTCGGTGACCCGAAAGAGCTCGGCAACCCCGGCCCGGGCATCTTCGACAAACTCAATCGCAGTCACCGATACGGTCTTTCTGAAGGTGTTGTCGGCGAAGGGCAGCCGCCGCATATCGCCTTGAACCATGCAAAACGGTCGGTCGGCCAGCTTTTTCCCAGCCCGCTGCAGCATGGGAAGAGAGAGCTCCAGTCCGGTGACTCGCGAACCGGCCGCCAGCAAGTCCCGGCTGAAGATACCGGTACCGCATCCCACATCCAGGATGTGCTCGCCCCGGCCGGGGCGGATCATTTCAAGCAGCAGCCGGCCCTCAAATTCCCTGACCACCCTGCCGATGGGACTCTCAAACCACTGATCGTACTGCTCCGGCCACTCATCAAAGATCTCTGCCATTCAAACCTCCTGCATGGACTTAGAGACTATCTGAAAATGGCACAAAGGCCATTGAACGTCATTCCGGCGAAAGCCCACGCGTGTCAATCTAAGAGAATTCGAGTGTACTTTCGAATATATAGGGCTCCGGCTGCCAACACGCATCGTCACCCCGGCAGGCATTTAGCCGGGGTCCAGAAGAATCTCTAAGCCCTGGATTCCGGCCAAAAACACGCCGGAATGACGTTTGGGAGACTTCCCGGTTTTGTAACCATTTGGTACCACACAGAAAATCCTTATGTTGACGCGTGTGGGCAAAAGCCGGAATCCAGGTTTCCTAAAAGCTCTGGACCCCGGCCTTCGCCGGGGTGACGGTGTGAGCAGGTTCTGAGATAGTCTCTCAAACGTTCATCCCCATTTGACCGGCTGTCCGTTACCCGGGGCCCAATCCTTTAGCTCCGGCTGATGGTGATGTTCGTCACTGTTGGATCGGCCCCGAATATCAATCTGCATGACAGGGCAACCAGAGATAATAGAAGCCGCTGTGCAAGGGAAAAAGAGACTCAATCAGGGCCGGGTCGATCAGGCTGATTTCAGGGGCCGCCGGTTTGCCGCTGAAGGTGCCGTAGACGTTATCGTCCGGATACTCGGTGCGGCGATAGACTATGACCCTGGCACCCTCTGAAAGTCCGGCAATGGAGGTTGTCTTGCGGATCGCGTCATCCATGTAACCGATTTGATCGACGAGCCCAAGCCTTAAAGCGTCGGGGGCGGTATAGATCCGCGCTGACGAGATGCTTGTCCGGGCCTGATCGTCCAGCTTCCGATGGCTGACTACCAGTGTGAGAAATCGGCCGGCCAGGTCGTCGATGAGGTCCTGAACAATCTCCTGTTCCTCTTCGGTGGGTCTCCGAAAGGGAGACCCCATGTCCTTGTTTTTGCCTGATTTTTCAATCCCCATTTCCAGGCCTATTTTGCTCATGAGTCCGGATACGTTGGGCCGCAGGAACACTACCCCGATCGAGCCGGTGATCGATGTCGGATGGGCGAAAATATAGTCTGCGGGCAGGGCGATATAGTATCCCCCCGAAGCGGCGACCCCCATCATGATCGCCACCACCCTGGCACCGCTGCGTTGCCTGAATCGTATGATCTCATGATAAAGCATATCACTCGCCGTGACCGTTCCTCCAGGTGAATCGATCTTCAGAATGACCGCTTTGAGGTCCTTATCCTTTGCCGCCAGATTAAGCTGGGAAACGATCTCCTGGACCATGCTCGATTTGCGGTGAAAGGGCAGGTCCCTGTGACTGTCGGAAATGAATCCGTTGATCGGAATGATGAGAATTTTTTCTTTCTCTGTGCCCTGCAGAACATACTCTTTCAGCGGTTCCGTTCCATCCGGGAAGAGGGTGATTTTCGGCTTGATGCAGCCGGTTCCAGCCAGAAGACCGAAAGCGAGAAAAGCGGAAAGGCAAAAGCGGATGGACAAGGTCCCCGTGGTCATGAATCCCTCGTACAAATAAGCGCGCCAACGGCTGATGGAAATCAAACAACAACCATTCAGCTGATGCAAAAATCAGCTCACTCTCAATCTACCATCAAACCTCGAGATCGGCAAAAGCAATGGGAGACTGGTATCAAGCCGGGAAGCAGAATCCTTCTCACTCAAGAAGAACCAGACCGGTCCAGAGAACATTTTCAGAGGATGACAAACGAATAGGGATGCCGGCGTTTTCAGCTGTTTGAATAACGTCGATTCCCACCCCCTCCATCGCAGGCCTTGCCCGGAAAGGGTGTCGGCATGGATCGGACGCCTTATTGTCCACGCAACGCTCACAAAGAACGCACTCCCCTCCCGTAAAACCTGCGGCAAAACGCATCCCCTTCTTGAATGCTGCGGCTTCGACCCGTTCGATGATGTTCAGAAGCTTCATCTGATAGGGGTGGTGACGGCTCAAGCTCTCTTTCAGGAGGGGGCCGGAAATTCTGCCTGAACACCGGTCGGTTGAGTCGACGTCTTCAGCTTCGACCTGCACCAATAGACACCACTCATACCGGGATAGTATTCTGGAAAAGGTCGCCACATCCATCACATGGGGAGGGCAGGTGAGGTATTGATTGAATTTCGAACATCTCGGGACTTCACATTTCAGTCGAACTCGCTCATCGACAACGACCAGCCGGGCCGACAGGATTCTTGCGGCCGTGGCCCCTTCGTCAAGAGCGATCTCGACAAGCCGTCGAAAGCGTTCTTCCGGTTCTCTTTCCATGATTTGATGCACCGCATTGCCTATACAGAGGTCAGAGGGTTCTATCTCTCCCTCTGACTTCCGGGGCCGATTTCGGGTCACTCAGTTCCGGCGCAAAAGGAGGTCATTCATTTGGGATACCGCCCCAATGCAATCCTGCACTTTTTGATCGAGCCGTCCTTTGTATACCAATGAATCTTTTGTGATGGGTTTGCCGGCAAATGCTTCATTGTAATGGTCCTGGAGCTCCTTGACCTGACGGCAGGTATCGAAGGTCCTGCTTCTCAGGTCGACGAATTCTTTGAAGCTCCTTGGATTTCCAAAATCGAGACCCTCAAGATAGAGCGCGTACTTGGGTTTGTCCGGTGTGATCACGAAGCCGCCAGTCGTTTCAAGGGGCAGCGGCATGCCCGCCTCGGGTTCAGCAACGACCCATGCGTGGTTGATTTGACCGATATATTCAAGATCGGGCAAGCGGGTTATGTCCTCATCGACTCTGCCGGCCATTATCCTCGCGTTGATCTTCTTCGTCTTCAAAATGTTCCAGACGTCAATGGCCATATCAGCGCAGACAAACAAATCCAATGTGCTGTAGGTGTGGGAGAGGCGATACTCTCTGACGATCTTTTCCAGCTGGTCATAAACCCTCTTGTTCAGCATTTTGGCATTCCCCGCTGGAATGCCCAGGCGAGGGACCTTCAGCGGAGGAACCTCGACGGTGTGCGATTGAGTCGGTGATGGGGTCGAAGTGCCTCCCTGCCTTGCATTGTGTTGTTCGGATGGACCGGCGGGCGGCTGAGATGAAACAGTGGCAGGAGCAGGCTTTGGTTCCGTATCAGGAGCAGGGGAGGCAAGAAACTTGTAGGCGAACACAGCGAGGAGAACCATCAGGCATAATGTTCCCAAACCATTCCAGGATGATCCGGTATTGCCGTTCATTCTGCTGATTTCACCACCTGCCGCGGATGGTCGAGGTCCTGTCGAATCGGGAGGAGTCTCATGGTTCGCATACAGCAAAGCGCCCTTGGTGTGTCTGATTTGGATTGGCTTCTCCGAAAGATCAAAATATAAAATTCGACAACCGAGGTTGTTGAGTGCAATGATGTTCAGGTTGTTTGCCTCGAGGTCAAGGAACAGCATATCGCCTTCGATGGATATACAAATGCTGACCGCTCCGGAGAGCTCATCCACCTGGCAGGATTCCGAAATGGAACACCGACGGGAAAAGTGGTCCTTCAAATTAGCCAGGACAGGATTGATTATGGGGAGTTGATGCTTCTCGATCTGAGCTTCTATGATGAGTTTTCGGAAGTCCGGCATGTGCTGGCGCCTCAGCCCTGTTGGATCCGCGGGAAGATTCCGTTTACCCGGCGATCCGGTTGTTATTCCCACCCGATCAAGATGCATCGGAGAGCCACAACGAAATGGTCCAAAACCCGCAAAGACACAAGTATCATTATCTACTCTCCCTCATGCTCTGTACAGGGATTATTCGTGGAATCGCAATGGATACGCGGATGTCTTATATCACGAGCCCTTGGTCATCCTGATCCTCTTGTTGAAAGCCTCGGTTGCATGACTGCGGGCGGAGTGACACCTACCCGGGAGCCGGACCGGATCCATTGCCTGCCTCCTGTGAGGAGAAAGCTCTTGTTGACACGGTAGGGTGTCTTGAATAGGCTGAATGGGCTCCCGGCTCAGGGCCTGCCGGAGCTGCAAAGTCAACATGGTGATTCGAAGGAGGAAAATTCATCGATGAGTGCTGATGCATCGAAAATCGATCCGAAGGATTTTAGAGACATAGACCCTGGAGACCGGCTTCTCATGGGACCGGGGCCGAGCGATGTTCCGGAACGGGTACTGCTGGCGATGGCCGCACCGTGCATCGGGCACCTCGATCCCTACTTCCTGGAAACCATGAACGAGACGCAGCAACTGCTTCGCCATCTCTTCCAGACGAAAAACGCTTTGACCATTCCGGTTTCGGCCACCGGCAGCGCCGGGATGGAAGCCTGCTTTGTCAACCTCGTCGAGCCCGGTGACAAGGTGGCGGTCGCTGTGAACGGTGTCTTCGGTACCCGAATGTGCGACATTGTCACCCGCATCGGCGGCAGACTCATCAAGATCGCCGGCGAATGGGGCAGGGCGGTTGATCCGGAGGCGGTGGCCGGTGCGGTGAAGGACTCCAACCCCAAGGTCGTGGCCGTGGTCCACGCTGAGACCTCTACCGGTGCCTGCACGCCGCTGGAGGACATATCGAAGATCGTTCACGAGGCCGGGGCGCTTTTTCTGGTGGACTGCGTTACATCTCTTGCCGGGATCGATGTGCCCATCGACCGCATGAACGTCGATGCGGCCTACAGTGGGACACAGAAGTGCATCTCCAGCCCGCCGGGGCTTTCTCCGGTCACTTTCAGCCCGGCGGCTGTCAAGGCCCTCGATCAGCGCAGGCATCCCGTGGTGAGCTGGTATCTCGATTTCAGCATGATACGCGATTACTGGGGCAACGAGCGCAAGTACCACCACACCGCGCCGGTCAATATGATCTACGGCATCCGCGAGGCACTGCGAATCATCGCCGAGGAGGGGCTTGAGGCGCGCTTTGCAAGGCATTGGCTGAATCACCGTGCCCTGGTAGCCGGGGTCGAAGCGATGGGGCTTTCGATGCTTGTGCCTGAGCACGAGCGGCTTCCGATGCTGAACGCCGTCCGGATCCCCGAGGGTGTGAACGACCTCAAGGTGCGCAAGGCCCTGCTAAGCGATTTTGCCATCGAGATCGGGGGCGGCCTGGGCCAGTTTGCCGGCAAGGTCTGGCGCGTCGGGCTGATGGGCCATTCCAGCCGTCGCAGGAACGTGTTCCTGTTCCTCTCTGCGCTCGAAACGGTCCTGAGAGCCGAGGGCTTCAAGGCGCGACCCGGGGCGGTCGAGGCGGCAACGGCCGTCTATGCTGCGGCCTGACAGGGTTCGAGAGAGGACCGGTGATATTCGCTTGCAGAAGAAGAGTCTCGGGTCCTGAATGCTTGTGGGGCGGGCTTTCAGCCTGCCCCACAGGAGCAAGACCGTCATGGCGACGGGAGGGCAGGGTCTTCCTTCAATTCCGCCAGGTGCTCCTCATACATGAGAAGATGCTCTTTAAGCATCTCCGGAATGGGAAGGCCGTAAGGACAACGCTTGCTGCACTCCCCGCACTCGATACAGTCTCTGACCGACTCCATCGCTTTTGCCGAGAATTTCGCCGCCTTGGCGGGAGACAACCGGTGGACGATGATGGGATAGATCATGGCCGCATTGACCATGACCCCTTGAGGACAGGGCTGGCAGTATTCGCATCGCCTGCAGAATCGGCGTCCCAGCTCTGCCCGGACCTGTTCCATAACCGTCCGATCATTCGGGAAGACGATGTTTTCTGAATCATAAATGCCTACGACCTCATCCACCTGATCAACGGCGTCGAAACCGGGTAAAGGAATGACATCCGGCCACTGACGCAGGAATTTGAAGCATACCTGAGCGTTGTCAAACGCTCCACCGCCGAAGGGCTTCATACATAGAATGCCAAGATTCAGCTCCCTGGCCAGCGGGTGAAGTGCCTCCTGCGGCGCATCTTCCAGGAAGTTGAAAGGGAATTGAATCGTACTGAACAAGCCGCTCTGAATGAGCTTCGGGGCCAGGTCCAGGCTGTGCGAAGTGATGCCGATATGCCTGATCTTGCCTGCCTCCTTGGCCCGGTTGACTCCTTCCAGTGCCCCTTTGGGTCCTGCAAGGGTCTCGAAGTCGTTTTCCTGGGATACCTGATGGAATTGATAGAGGTCGATGTAGTCGGTTCGAAGAGACCGAAGGCTCTGGTCAATATCGGCTTCAGCACCCCGGCGGTCGCGCTTTATGGTCTTTGTGGCCAGAACAAGCTGATGACGCAAACCTTCAAAGGCCTGGCCCATCTTTTCCTCGCTGTCCACATACATGTTGGCGGTATCGTACAGGGTGATTCCCCGGTCATAAGCCCGTCGAAGCACACTCACCGCATCGTCCCTGGAGAGGCGAATGATGGGGATCCCGCCAAAACCAACCTCGGAAACCTCAAGACCTGTTTTTCCCAGTATGCGATAGCGCATGGAAATTCCTCCTGTGTCATTCGGGAAAAGAGCAGTATATCCCGTCAAGAAGGGGTGTAATGAGACAAAGCCGGAACGTCCTATTCCGACAACGAGAACATTCATATCTTGAATCCCTCACTGAGGGAATTGATATTTCTTGAGCCCGACAAACTCACGGTTTCAAAAGGAGGAACAATCCATGAAAGGTATCGGAATCGCTTTGGGACAGGCTATGGTAATGGCATGGATGATCCTGGTTTCAGTATCCTGCTGCCAGGCTGCAGCAGGGCCCACTCTCGAAGATGCGTGGCAGGTGATCAAAACAAAGCAATTCGTCGATCTCACCCATGCCTTTTTCCCGGGGATTCCCCACTGGAAAGGCTTTCCCGATGAAAGCCGGGAGACCCTGTACGGATATGAACCGGGAGAGGGAACGATCGGCAGTGGTTTCTATGCGCAGTCTTTCACTCACGTTGGACAGTGGGGAACCCATGTGGACCCTCCGGCTCACTTCGTAAAAGGCCTGCGCACTGTGGATCAGATCGGTGTCAAAGAGATGGTAATGCCTCTGGTTGTTGTTGATGTTCACGAGAAGGCGGCGAAGAATCCGGACTACACCATCACCATGGAAGACATCAGAGATTGGGAAAAACGGCACGGCCCGGTCCCGGAGGGAGCTTTTGTAGCAATGCGCACTGACTGGTCGAGCCGATGGCCCGACAGGGAAGCCATGCAGAACAAGGATGCCGAAGGGATTGCCCATTACCCCGGGTGGAGTCTGGCTGTGTTGCAATACCTGTACGAGGATCGCCGGATTACCGCTTCCGGCCATGAGACAACCGATACGGATCCTGGAATGGCCACTTCGAGAAATGACTATTCCCTGGAGGCCTATATACTGAAGCAAAACCACTACCAGATTGAGCTTCTGACAAACTTACGCGAAGTGCCGGAGGCGGGGGCTCTGGTCGTAGCGGCTTTCCCGAAGCCAAAGGATGGGTCCGGTTTCCCGGCCCGGGTGTTTGCGATTCTGCCATGAGAGGCGGTCTGCAAATTGCCTATTGCTGCCTGTTCAGTGCCCCGTCGGGCGGGCATAAAGCCCGCCCCTTGTATCGCTTCGGACGGCAACGGGATGTAGGGGCGCGGTTAATCCGCGCCCGCAGCGGACCAATTTTTAGACAGCCTCAAAGACAGAGAATCCTTCTCTTGCACCTGACAGCTTTTGTCCCGGACCATTTAGAGTCTATCTCAGAACTCACTTATTTCGTCACCCCGGCGAAGGCCGGGATCCAGAACTCTTATGAAAGCCTGGATTCCGGCTTTCGCCGGAATGACGTTCAACGGCCTTTGTGCCATTTTGAGATGGTCTCTTAGAGCCATTCCCTGAAACAAAACGGGGTTGACCGCAGAACTGAATTGGTATATATCGACATATAACGATATATAGGAGGAATGCAGATGAAACATTTCATAAAGGTGATAAAGGCACTTTCAGATCCCAATCGCGTCAAGATTGTCAAGATGCTTCAAGAAAAGCCCATGTGTGTCTGCGAAATTCAGGCTGCAATCGAACTGGCTCAGCCCACGGTTTCAAATCACCTGAAGATACTGGATGACGCTGGACTGGTCACCTACCGAAAGAGCGGTTTATGGGTCAATTACCAGCTCGCAGACGGGAACGCAAACCCCTACGCCGCGACTCTTCTGGGTAACTTGAGGCATTGGCTTCAGAACGATCCGGATATTTTGCGCCTGCTGGAGCGTTTGCCGTCCATTGACCGGGAAGAGATCTGTAAAAAGCGAGACTCCTGATCGGGCGTTTGAAAAGCGGAGACTATGACCAACGAGGTCCCCAGAGAAGGAGACAGGATGAAAATCCAGGTTTTAGGTCCAGGATGCAAGAAGTGTCACGAAACGGAGAAGCTGGTCAAGGAAGCCGTTGCAGAAGCGGGTCCCGATGCCACGGTAGAATATGTCAGCGACATCATGGAGATCGCCAGGTATGGGGTTTTCACCACGCCTGCGGTCGTGGTTGACGGCAAGGTCAAGTCCTCGGGAAAGGTCCCGAGCAAGACCGAAATCAAAAACTGGCTTGGGAAGTAGACTGCGGCGTCGGGTAGTACTCCAGCACAATGATCAAGAAAATTGAAGGGAGCTGACTCCATGACTGCCGGGGAATATCTCATCTACCTTCTTCAAAGCGGATTGGGGAGCCTGGCCTCCTATCTTGCCGCACACGTGCTGCTTTGCCTGGTTCCCGCATTCTTCATCGCCGGAGGCCTTTCAGCACTGTTCCCCAAGGAGGCGGTCACCAGGCTGCTCGGACGCAATGCTCCCAAAATTGTGGCCTATCCGGCTTCGGCCCTTGCCGGAAGCACTCTCGCGGTATGCTCCTGCACCATCGTCCCCCTCTTTGCAGGGATCTATTACAAAGGGGCCGGACTGGGACCGGCGATCACCTTCCTCTTCTTTGCGCCCGCTGCGAATATCCTGGCCCTGGTTTACACCGGAGCCACTATCGGCGGGGATTTTGCCCTGGCGCGCATCATCCTCTCTCTTGTCTTCGGGATTGGAATCGGCCTGATCATGGCCTTTATCTTCCGGAAGGAAGATATCGCTCATGCGGAAGCAACGGATGCGGCCTATGTCGGGGAGGGCGGTCTGAAGGCAAGCACCATCATCCTGTTGCTGCTCATGGTGGCTCTCCTCATCTTCGGGACCCTTAAAATCGGCATCCTGGTCAACTCCTACGCGAGCTTCACCGTTCCCATTCACGGTATGGACCGCTTCCAGGAGGCGCTTTATGCCTGGGTGCCTTTCGATGAGTCCAAGGGCGAGGAGGGCGTATCGGCTCAGGGAGCCATGCTCATAGCGTTGCTCGTGCTCATCGGCATCTCCGCCTGGCGAGGACTCGGCAACCTGCTCAACGGCTACAACCGATGGACGTGGGTTTCTCTTGTACTGATCGCCGTCACACTCATCGTTGCCGCCGCAAGGATGGAGCCGGGTGCGCAGGGGCTGACAGTCTATCTCACCGGAAGGATGTTTGGCGTCATTCTGGCCATGCTTTGCCTCCTGGGTCTGGCCTCGAGGTATTTTAGCGAGTATGAGATCCAGCAATGGCTTTGGGAAGCATGGCGGTTCGTGAGGCAGATCTTCCCATTGCTTGTTGTGGGTGTTTTTGCGGTTGGCATGATTCGCCGCTTCATCCGCCCTGAATGGGTCCAGGCGATCGCTGGAGACAACACGATAGTCGGCAACCTGGCCGGTGTGGTTTTTGGTGTCTTCATGTATTTCCCCACGCTGGTGGAGGTCCCGATTGCCAAGATGTTTCTGTCCCTGGGAATGCATCGCGGCCCCCTGATCGCTTATCTCATGGCGGACCCGGAGCTCAGTCTTCAGAGCATCCTCGTTACCGCGACGATTATCGGGAAAAAGAAGGCCTGGACCTATGTGGGATGGGTGGCCCTGTTCAGCACCGTCTCGGGGCTCATCTACGGCGCATGGGTGGATGGGGCCGGCGTGTTTTGGCTGGGAGGCGGTCTCGCAGTGCTCATCTTGCTGACGGCGTCCGGATTGTATTGGCTGAATAGACGCGACCAGGCCGCAGCGATTGTTGGTCCAGGCAACAGCTAATGCGATCTTTGTGGGAGATGCCCCGGACTTTTTCTGCTTCCCTTACCCAACTTGTCTTGAAAGCCCGGTCACACCCTGCCGACGGGAGCTAAATCACACTTGTTCGGGTTTTTTTTGTGGCAGAAAAGGTCTTATTTGGGTTATGTAGCAAGATTGCATGTCGATTCCATAATCAGGATACCACGAATACCACGCTTTAGAGTGGTCTGGAGGAATTGTTGTATGCGATTGAAAGGCGCGCAAATCTTCTTCGAATGCCTCAAGAAGGAGCATGTGGAGGTCATATTCGGCTTTCCGGGAGGTTCGGTCCTCGATATCTACCACGAATTGCCCAAGGCCGGCATCAGGCACATCCTGGTGCGCCATGAACAGGGAGCGGCCCACATGGCGGACGGATATGCCCGGGCCACCGGCCGCGTGGGCGTCTGCCTGGTGACCTCCGGCCCGGGTGCGACCAACACCGTAACCGGGGTCGCCACAGCCAATATGGATTCGATCCCCATCGTGGTTTTCACCGGACAGGTTCCCACGGCCATGATCGGAGACGATGCCTTCCAGGAAGTGGATATCATCGGCATTACCAGGCCCTGCACCAAACACAGTTATCTGGTGAAAAATGTGAACGATCTGGCCCTGACGATCAAAGAAGCCTTCTACCTGGCTCGCAAAGGTCGACCAGGCCCGGTGGTGGTCGATTTGCCCAAAGACATGATTCAGTCTGAGACGGAGTTTCGATACCCAAGCGGCGAACCGGTCTTGCCCGGATATCGACCGACCTACGATGTCAACATGCGGCAGGTCAAGAAGGCCTATGACTCCATCAAGCAGTCGAAGCGACCCGTGATCTATGCCGGTGGCGGTGCCATTCTCTCTCGCGCCTCGGAGGAGCTCCGGCGATTTGCCGAGCTGATGCAAATCCCGGTCACCAACACGCTCATGGGTCTCGGCAGTTTTCCTGCCGTCGTTCCAGGCCCCGGCGGCTCAAAGCAACCCCATCCGTTGTGGCTCGGAATGCTGGGAATGCACGGGACCTATCGAGCGAATATGGCGGTTACCCATTCTGATTTGCTGATTGCCGTAGGAGCGCGTTTCGATGATCGCGTGACAGGCAAAGTGGCCGGGTTTGCACCCTGCGCCACGAAGATCCAGATTGACATCGACCCGACCAGTATGGGCAAGACGGTCCCGGTGGACACTCGGATTGTTGGTGACTGCAGGGACGCTCTTCAGAAGCTTATCCAGCTGGCTGAGAGCGATCCCGTTAAAGGAGTGGCCGAGGCTCGTTCCCCCTGGCTGAATCGGATTCAAAAATGGGAACAAGAGCATCCCTTGAGTTACGATCAAGGGAAGGATACGATCAAGCCTCAGTTCGTGATAGAGAAGATATTCGAAGTCTGTGGCGGCGATGCAATCATCACCACCGAGGTAGGGCAGCACCAGATGTGGGCTGCGCAGTTTTTTCATTTCACTCACCCACGAACCTTCCTGACTTCAGGCGGGCTCGGCACGATGGGCTACGGCCTCCCGGCGGCTATTGGTGCTCAGGCCGCCTTTCCCGACCGACTGGTCGTGGACATTGCCGGGGACGGCAGCATTCAGATGAACATGCAGGAGCTCAGCACAGCGGTCTGCAACGGGCTTCCGGTTAAGGTGGCCATTCTGAGGAATCAGTACCTGGGCATGGTGCGCCAGTGGCAGGAGCTCTTTTATGCTCGCAACTATTCCGGCACATGCCTCGACGGTAATCGCTCTCCGGATTTTGTGAAACTCGCCGAAGCTCATGGAGCGGTCGGATTGAGAGCAACAAAGCCCGAAGAGGTCGAGGCGGTCATTCGCGAAGCCTTCGCCGTCAAGAAACCGGTCCTGATGGATTTTGTCGTTGATCCTGAGGAGGGTGTTTACCCGATTGTTCCCCCTGGGAAAACCCTTTCGCAGATGGTGTCGGAAGGAGAGGGAAGGTCGGCGATCAGCAGTGAAGAGCAGGCCGGCAGTGGTCTTCCGGATGCCCTGCCTGCATAACGCCTGGAAAAGCAAATGGATAAAACGAGCAATCAAAGGCACTCTATTGGCATCCTGGTTGAGAATCAGCCGGGCGTCCTGGCGAGGATAGTCGGTCTTCTGAGCGGCAGAAACTTCAACATAGAGAACATAACCGCAGCGGAGACTCACGAGCCGGGCATCACCCGCATCACCCTGGTCACAAGCGGCGACGAGGAGGTGATGTCTCAGATCATCAATCAGCTCAGAAGACTGGTCAACGTGCTCAAGGTTATCGATTTTAGAGAGAAGGATTTTGTCGATCGGGAGATGGCCCTCATCAAAGTCAACGCGGAGGAATCGAACAGGGCCGAAATCCTTCGGATTGTGGATACCTTTCGGGCAAAAATTGTCGACGTGAGCCCGCACTTCTATACGCTTGAAGTCACGGGAAACGAAGGAAAGATCTCTGCGATCATCGAACTTCTCAAGGCTTTCGGACTTGTAGAAATCGCCCGCACAGGCAAGGCGGCACTGGCTCGAAACCGGCTCCTCGAACCGAGGCGGGAGGAATTCCTTGCCCACAGGGAGAAGGCTATGAGGGCCGAGACCAAGACAGCCCTGGTCAAGGTCCGGGTCGATCGGCATAACAGGGCCGAAGTCCTTCGCATTGTCGACCTCTTTCGGGGAAGAATAGTGGACACGGAAACCGATTCCTACACGGTTGAGGTCACCGGAAGCGAGGGAGCAATTTCAGGTATTTTGGAACTTCTCAAGGACTTTGGCGTTTTGCCCCTTCCTCGACCGAGGAGGGCCGCCGCCAAGGAAAGTCCAAGATTCGACTTCCACTGGGGGGAGTTGAGAGATTTCAGCGAGCAAGCGGTTCAGGCTCGAAAGAAGAAACACTAATCAGAATGGTTCTTAGTTTGGCGAACCAAAGGAGATAGTCATGCGAATCTTTTATGATGGGGATGCAGATCTGAATTTGCTGCGCGGCAAAAAAGTGGCGGTGATCGGCTACGGCAGTCAGGGCCATGCCCAGGCACAAAACCTTCGGGACAGTGGCGTGGAAGTGATCGTTGCCGAACAAGCGGGCGTTGCCAACTATGAAAAAGCGAAGGAAGACGGGTTCTCTCCCGTCTCCGCCAGCCAGGCGTCGGAATCCGCAGACATTATTCAGATCCTCACGGAAGATCACGCCCAGGCCCACCTCTATCGTGAAGCGGTGGCACCCTCCATGAAATCGGGAAAGGCGCTCCTCTTTTCCCACGGATTCAACATTCACTATGGCCAGATTGTTCCCCCACCCCAGGTGGATGTGTTCATGGTTGCTCCCAAGGGTCCCGGACACCTTGTCAGAAGTGAATATGTCAGGGGTGCCGGGGTCCCGGCGCTCGTTGCCATCCAGCAGGATGCAAGCGGTCAGGCCCTCCAGAGCGCTCTGGCCTACGCCAAGGGAATCGGTGCCACCAGGGCGGGTGTTATCGAAACGACGTTCAAGGAGGAAACCGAAACGGATCTTTTCGGGGAACAGGCCGTTCTGTGCGGTGGCGTTTCGGAACTGGTCAAGGCGGGTTTCGATACCTTGGTTGAGGCCGGTTATCAACCTGAGATCGCGTATTTCGAATGCATGCATGAACTGAAGCTTATCGTTGACCTGTTCTATCGAGGAGGTCTCGCCTTCATGCGCTACTCCGTGAGTGACACGGCCGAATACGGAGACCTTTCCCGAGGCAGGCGCATCATTACCGAAGAAACACGAGCCGAAATGAAAAAGATGCTTGAGGAAGTTCAGTCGGGGGCCTTTGCCAGGGAATGGATCCTCGAGAATCAGGCCGGGCGCCCCATGTTTCGGGCCCTTCGGGAACGGGAAAAGCAGCATTTGATCGAAGCGGTTGGAGTGAAGCTGCGATCCATGATGCCTTTCCTTGATGCTGTAAAAACGGTCTAATAAAGCGTTTCGTTTATTAATGAGATGGCCTTTCGACCGGAGAGAGAATCGCATCTACTCCTCAGCACGCCGCAGAATGGAGTGACCATAACCCAATCCGTCATTCCGGCATGTTTTTGGCCGGAATCCAGTAACGCTTCCTGGATACCGGCCTCAAACCTGCCGGTATGACGAATGGGAACTCGGACGCTCGTTCGTGCCGAGTTGTACTTGGTGGCCAGTCAGGAAAGCCGATGGGGAGTGTTGAGGTTTTTCTCTCCGATCGAAATGACCGGATGCCTGCAGCAGCATGAAACAAGAAACGGTCCGCGACACGGTGAGGCTGAGCTTTGAATTCAGGGACCTTTCGTGACAAATCAACGCATATACCCATAGCCCGGGAAGGGATTCCCTATGTGCTGGCGTTCGCCTTTACTACGCTGATCGTCACTATAATGGGATATGTTTTCTCAGCCTGGATTCTTCTGGTCCTGACGCTTCTGGTGGGTTATTTCTTTCGGGACCCGGGGCGCATACTGACGGCTGAAGACAGGGACGTTGTATCTCCTGCCGACGGTAAGGTAATCCTTATCGAAAGAGTGGATGGAACGTGTTTTACCCAAAATCCATTTATCAAAATCAGCATTTTCATGTCCATTTTTGATGTGCATGTGAACCGCATTCCTTTATCCGGGACCGTTTATGGCGTGCGCTATCAAAAGGGTGGCTTTCGGGCTGCACAGACCCCAAAAGCCGGTCGTGAAAATGAGCGGAACTGGGTGTGGATCCGTGGTGATGCCGGAACCGATGTGGTCCTGACCCAGGTTGCGGGATTGATTGCACGCCGCATCGTCTGCTGGCCGAAGGCCGGAGAAAGGGTGTTTCGGGGCGAACGGTTTGGAATGATTCGCTTCGGTTCCAGGGTGGATATGTATGTGCCTGAAGAGAGTGAGATTCTGGTATCACGGGGTCAACACGTCTACGGAGGGGAGACCGTGCTATGTCGACTGAGATAAAGAAACGACGTCCGAGAAAGCGCCGCTGGCGCCGCTTCAAGGACAGGGAGGGAGAAGCCCTTCGTGGCACCTATATCCTCCCCAACCTGTTCACCACGGCCAATCTTTTCAGTGGCTTTTTTGGCATAGTGAGCGCGATCAACGGAAAGTTCGAGATAGCCGCAATAGCGATCCTGGTTTCATGCCTTTTTGACATACTGGATGGAAAGGTGGCACGGCTCACCAAAGCCACCAGTCGCTTTGGCGTGGAATATGACTCACTTGCCGATCTCGTGGCTTTTGGCGTTGGACCGGGCCTCCTGGTCTATCTCTGGGCACTGAGGCCGTTCGGTCGATTGGGATGGCTCGCGGCCTTCTTATTTGTCGCATGTGGTGCATTGCGGCTGGCTCGCTTTAATGTCCAGTCGGGTACGGTAAGCAGCAAATATTTCGTTGGGCTGCCCATTCCGGGTGGTGCAACCATGATCGCAACGACCGTTCTCTTTCTTTACGGCTGGGAGATCTCCTCTCCGCATCTGCTAGGGATACCGCTTCTGGTCTTCACTTACCTGCTCGGTTTTCTCATGGTGAGTACCATTCCCTATAACAGCTTCAAAGACCTTGAATATGTGAAATCGAAACCACTGCCGGTTCTTTTCGGTGTGGTCGTGTTGGTGACAGTCGTCGCGGTCAGCCCCGGTCCGATGATGTTTACCATTCTCTTAACCTATGTGATCTCAGGACCCCTCGAATATCTCGTAAAGCGTTACCGGGGCTCACTGAGCACTGAGACGCCTGATTCTCCCGGTGTCATAGGGTATGAAAAGACGACACAGGATGATCCGGCCAATCCCTGATCAGCCCATGGGTATCGGGCAGATCATTTTGCCGGAAGCGATTTGGGCCGGTGCGAACGAATCGAGTCCTTTGATGTCTTCATTGGTTCAAAACCAGCCCCTTCAGCCTTAATGAGTATAAGACCATGTCCATGACCATCAGTGAAAAGATCCTTGCGGCCCATGCCGGCAGATCGGACCTGCAACCTGGAGAGCTCCTCGAAGTGACCGTCGACTTTGCTCTTGGCAATGATATCACTGCCCCTTTCGCCATCGAGGCTTTTCGGCAGGCAGGCGCTCAAAAGGTTTTTGATGTCGATCGGATTGCTTTGATTCCCGATCACTTCACACCAAACAAGGATATCGCCTCGGCAATGCAGGCCAAGGTCGTCCGGGAATTTGCCGAAGAGCAGTCTCTGCCGCACTATTATGAAGTCGGACGCATGGGAATCGAGCATGCGCTGCTTCCGGAAAAGGGATTGGTGCTGCCGGGGGATGTTGTGATTGGTGCAGACAGCCACACCTGCACCTATGGGGCGCTTGGGGCCTTTGCAACGGGGGTGGGAAGCACAGACCTGGCGGCTGCCATGATAACGGGAAAGGTCTGGTTTCGTGTTCCTCCGTCAGGGAAGTTCATTTTTCGCGGTACGCTGCGCCCGTGGGTTTGCGGTAAGGATTTGATCCTCTACACCATCGGCCAGATTGGCGTCGACGGAGCGCGCTACTGTGCAATGGAGTTCACGGGAGAGGTGATCGATACTCTATGCATGGCGGACCGCTTTTCCATGAGCAACATGGCCATCGAAGCCGGAGCCAAAGTCGGAATCATTGCGCCGGATGCGATCACCGAACAGTATGTAAAGGGAAGGGCCGAGAGAAGGTATCAGTTCTTTAGGAGCGATGATGATGCCGTGTATGAGCGCATTTATGAATGGGACGTTTCCGGACTTGAGCCCATGGTGGCTTTGCCTCATTCCCCCGAAAATGTTCGTCCGGTTACCGAGTTGCCTCGAATTCCCATTCAGCAGGTGGTTGTCGGTTCCTGTACCAACGGCCGAATCGAGGATCTCCGGCAAGCCGCAGGCATTCTCAAGGGGAGGAAAGTCTCCCCCCGTGTCCGCTGCCTGATCATCCCGGCGACCCAGCAGGTATACCGCCAGGCGTTGACTGAGGGTTTGACTGAGATTTTTATTGATGCTGAAGCTGCGGTCAGTACTCCAACATGCGGACCCTGCCTGGGAGGACACATGGGTATCCTTGCAGCCGGGGAACGCGCTGTGGCTACCACCAACCGGAATTTCCTGGGCCGGATGGGCCATCCGGAAAGTGAAGTCTATCTGAGCAGTCCTGCTGTCGCCGCCGCTTCGGCGGTGGCCGGCTATATCGTTCACCCGGAAGGGATTTGACGGGATAAAGCACCGAGAGTTGGACCGAAAGAGAGGTTGATGGATGAGAATCAAGGGAAGAGCGTGGAAATTCGGTGATGACATTGATACGGACGCCATTATTCCTGCACGCTATTTGGTCAGTACCGATCCTCAGTTTCTCGCTGCGCATTGCATGGAAGATGCAGACCCCGAATTCCCCGGGAAAGTGAAACCCGGCGATATCATCGTCGCCGGCAAGAATTTCGGCTGCGGTTCGTCAAGGGAGCACGCGCCAGTAGCGATCAAGGGGGCTCAGATAAGCTGTGTGATCGCCCAAAGCTTTGCTCGCATCTTCTATCGGAATGCCTTCAACATGGGCCTGCCCATCCTGGAATCGCCGGAAGCTGCCGCGGCCATTGCGACGGGAGATGAGATTGAGGTGGACTTGGACCAGGGACGGATCATCAACAACAGTCGCCGGCAAACCTACACGGCGCAGCAGGTGCCGCCTTTTATGCAGCAACTCCTGGAGGCCGGAGGGCTGATGAACTATGTTCGGCGCCAGGTCGCCGAAACTGAAGAGAAAAAGAGTTCCGACAGGATTGAGGACACCCATGGAGCATAAGAAATCGTACCATATCGCCGTGGTACCGGGAGACGGCACCGGGCCGGAGGTCATTCGCGAAGCCGTTAAGGTCTTGAATACCGTTGCGGAGAATGAAGATTTTGAGCTGCAGCTGGTCCACTTCGATCTGGGAGGAGAGCGTTATTTGCGCACGGGAGATGTTTTGCCCGCCGGACTGATCGAAGAGCTGAAAGCGTTCGATGCAATTCTTTTGGGGGCGATTGGACATCCGGACGTGAAGCCGGGTGTTCTTGAGAAGGGTCTCCTTTTAGAGCTTCGGTTTCAGCTGGATCAGTATATCAATCTTCGACCGGTGATCCTTTATCCCGGAGTTGACACACCGCTGAAAGACAAGGGAGCGGATGACATTGATTTTGTCGTGGTGCGGGAGAACACCGAGGGCCTGTACACAGGTGGGGGCGGTTTTCTGCGTAAGGGAACGGTGCATGAGGTTGCCATTCAGGAGTCCATCAATACCCGGTTGGGGGTTGAACGGTGCATCCGGTTTGCATTCGAGTTCTGCCGCCGCCGAAACAAGCGAAAGAAGCTCACCCTGTGCGGAAAAACCAACGTTCTGACATATGCCTTCGACCTCTGGGAAAGGGTATTCCATCTTGTTGCAGAAGAATATCCAGACATTCAGACCGACTATGCACACGTCGATGCAACCTGCATGTGGATGGTGAAGAACCCGGAATGGTTTGACGTTATTGTTACCGACAACATGTTTGGAGATATCATTACCGACCTTGGAGCAATGATCCAGGGTGGCATGGGGATCGCTGCCGGGGGCAATATCAATCCGCACGGGGTTTCAATGTTTGAGCCCATCGGCGGTTCTGCGCCCAAATATACCGGCAGGAACATGATCAACCCGCTCGCCGCCGTTGCCGCAGCCCAGATGATGCTGGATCATCTGGGCGAGGGGGATGCAGCGGTGCGGATCGAAGACGCAATCCGAAAAGTCGTGTTGCAGGACCTAAAGGGCCTCTCTGCAGGCCAAATGGGATATTCTACCAGTGAAGTTGGAGACTTAGTGGCAAGTTATGTCAGCAAGGGGTGAGCTCATGGCACAGAAATCCTTCAAAGTGGCGGTCGTTGGCGCAACGGGGGCCGTTGGCAACCTGATGATCAAAGTCCTGGAAGAAAGATCATTTCCGGTGAGCGAATTGAAGCTCCTCGCTTCGGTGCGCTCGGTGGGAAAGACGCTCCCGTTCAAAGGGACCGACCTTCCGGTCCACGAGCTCCGGGAGGACTCCTTTACAGGTATCGACATAGCGCTTTTCTCCGCCGGGGGCTCGGTAAGCAAGAAATTCGCTCCGTTCGCTGCCCAGGCAGGGTGCGTCGTGATCGACAACTCCAGTGCATTCCGAATGGACCCGAACGTACCTTTGATCGTGCCCGAGGTGAACCCTGACGATGTAAGCCCTCATCGCAATATCATCGCCAACCCTAACTGTTCGACCATCCAGATGGTGGTGGCATTGAAACCCATCTTCGACGCGGTGGGCATAAAAAGAATCGTTGTGACGACTTTCCAAGCGGTTTCCGGAACCGGGAAACGAGCCATCGAAGAACTCCGGCAACAGGTATCCGATTTGATGGGCGGCTCTGAGATACGAAGAGAAGTCTATCCCTATCAGATCGCATTCAATTGTTTTCCACACATCGGTGCCTTCCTGGAAAACGGCTACACCGAAGAAGAAATGAAGATGGTCAACGAAACAAGAAAGATCTTCAATGATCCGAACCTAGCGGTCTGTGCCACAACGGTGCGAGTACCGGTCTACTTTGGCCATTCTGAATCGGTGAACATTGAAACCGGAGGGCCCATCTCGGTCGACCGGGCACGATCGCTTCTCGAGAATGCTCCAGGCATACGTGTGCTGGATGATCCGGCGCAGTCTCTTTACCCGGTGCCGATTGCAGCTGCCGGTCAGGATGAAACGCTGGTGGGGCGCATTCGGCAGGACCCTTCTGTCGAGAATGGCCTGGCAATGTGGGTTGTGGCCGACAATATTCGCAAGGGAGCAGCTACCAATGCCGTTCAAATCGCAGAGTTGCTGCTTGAGCGGGGACTGATCTGAGCGGTCAGAAATGATGCGCATCGTCGCTGGCAGTTTTGGCGGAAGGCGCCTCAATGTTCCCAAGGGTCTGGAAATCCGGCCCACTTCCGATCGCGTGCGTGAGGCAATCTTTAACATTATCGGACAGGCAGTCGTTGGAGCCAGAGTCCTTGACCTTTTTGCCGGAACGGGAGCGCTGGGTCTGGAGGCCTTGAGCCGCGGGGCTTTGCGGGCGGTTTTTATTGACAAAAGCCCGGACGCTGTTCGGCTGATCCAGTCCAATATCAAAAGGTGTGGTGTGCAAGACCGGGTGACAGTCATTCCCACATCGGCGGCTCATGCGATCCGCCGCCTGCGACTTCAGGGAGAAGACTTTGATTTGGTTTTTCTGGATCCTCCCTATGATCAGGGATTGGTCCAGGAAAACCTTTTAAGCCTTGCGGATCTGGCACACAGCGGGACTCTCGTTGTTGCTGAACATCACCATAAAGAGCTATTGCCATCCGGTCTGCAGGAATGGGTGAAGACTCAGGCGCGAAAATACGGGGATACCGCGGTTTCCTTCTATGCAAGAGAGCTTGCTTCCTGATATGCGCAGGAGACATTATTCGGGACTTATCTGAAAGGAGAAGAGAATGGAAAAGGTGGCGGTTTACCCCGGTTCGTTCGATCCCATCACGAATGGTCATCTGGATCTACTTGAGCGCGGCCTGAGGATTTTCGACAAGATCGTGATCGCCATTGCCGCCAACCCGGGGAAAAAGCCACTCTTTAGTCTTCAAGAACGTATTGACCTGATCAAGGACTCAATCAAAAGCCATCCTCTTGGACACCGCATGGAGGTGGATACCTTCCATGGACTGCTGGTGGATTATGTGAGAAGGGTCAAAGCCTGTGCGATTCTACGCGGATTGCGGGCAATCAGCGACTTTGAATACGAATTTCAGATGGCATTGATGAACCGCAAGCTCAGCACCGAAATCGAAACGCTCTTTCTCATGACGGGGATGCGGTATATCTTCATCAGTTCAAGCATTATCAAGGAAGTCGTTATGTCCGGCGGATGTGTGAACGGTCTTGTCCCTGAGCCCGTGGAAAAAAAGCTGGCAGAACGGCTGGGCCAGAAGCCCGTGATTTCCATGTAGCGTTTTCCCGCTCAGAAGCCGGATGCCACCATCACATAACGTCCAACTCGTGCTTTTGATCTCGCCCGTTATTAGCTTTAGACTTGACTTGATCGAAGAATTCTACTAGGTTCCCCGTGGTTGCTGGGGGATCGTTCAACGGCAGGACTGCAGACTCTGGATCTGCCTATCTAGGTTCGAATCCTAGTCCCCCAGCCACAAAGGGTCCCATCGTCTAGTGGCCTAGGATACTGGCCTCTCACGCCAGAGACACGGGTTCGAACCCCGTTGGGACTACCAAGAAAACCGACAACTTAGGGGAGCGAGCGAATCAGGCTTCTTGCATCGGACCAATCGTAGGACCAAAGGTCCAGTTGTTACGTGAACTTGATAAGCCGCAGAACTGGCCGCTCACGGGTTGCCTCTTCAACCTGTGGGCGGCCTTTATATTTCGAGCACTGTGGAACAGTATGCAGGGTCTTGTTCGCAGACTTCCGCCGACGGATCGGCCCCAGAAGACCTCATCCAGGCTCAGAAGGATACCTTTGAGAAAAAGACAGACCTATTGGTTCAGATGATCCAGAGGTGCTGGCAAAACGCGATCAGTGTTCGCTTTGTTCTCTTTGACTCCTGGTTTGCCTGCGACAAAGTCATCTCGCAGATCCTCGCCATTGGTTTTGGGGTCATCTGCCGGCCCAAATGCAACAGGCAGCTATCCTCAATGTGGAGCTACCCCTCACGGGGAAGGTGAGCATTGTGTTTGTTCGCTGGAGCAAGAAGAACTGGCATGCTTTCCTGTTTTTTCAGGCTGGTGAAGGGTTCGCTACGTCTTCGATCGGCTTCACTCCGTGTCCCCCCTTATCTTGCGGGTCGAGCAAGATGCCGTTGGAGTTTCGGCTGTCTTCACGGCCTGCACACCTGACATGGCTTGAAACCCTTTCGGATGGCTTCCTCCCGGTTCGAAAAGACTACGGTGCATCCTTCACAATCGAAGTACTTGCATCCCATTCGATGAAAAATATGAGAGCTTTCGTTGCCGTGATAGTCACCCAGCAAACGAGTCACCAATCCCCAGCCCCAGGAAGAACCATCCGGTCTTTGGCGTTCTCTGTACTCCCACGGAGGAAGAGGGTTCCGGGCGGCCCAAAGCCCAATCCGCTTCGCTTTGGCCTGCTCCTGCAGTCGGACCCATCCGTCACAACGGTCGTCTCCGCAATACTGCGAGTAGACCCACGCGAGCCCGGCCTTTACGAGTTCCTCACTGGCACACTTCCCATCGACAATCACCAGGACCACTTCACGGTCGTATCGGTCACGATCCATGGTTTCCATCTCGACAACCTTCCGGAGCATCAGCCTTGAAGAATACGACTTTGCCCTGCCACCAAAGTCCTGCTCCGCTTCCGGAGCATCCACGCCGTAGAGTCTGAACTTGATATCCTTTCCCCGAACAAGTGCAATGCCCGAGTCTCCGTCTTCAAGACGCACGACCTTCCCCTGCCATCCCCAGCAGAGCTGGGGCACAAGCAAAAGAAGAAACGCAAAATATGCAATCCTCATTCTCTTCACAAGGTCCTTCCGCGTTGATGCCCTGAAACCGTTTCAAGTTTTCCTGCCTGAACCTCCAGGTCCCTGACCATGCAGCGACGGCCTGCTTTCGACTGAACACCCCTACTGCAAGGCAACCTCCTTTAGTACTCTTGCGACGATTATGCAACAGCTGTCAGGCTGATTTCTGCCAGGGACAAGGATGTTTGTGTGAAGGCGAGCCGGTCTGGTTGTTTTCAGGTCCTTCGACGGTGCTGCGATCCCGATCACAGGCCGTTCCAGAACTGCGGTTGAACACCTTTGCAACGAAAACGCAGCTGGAATCCGCCCTGCAGCGTGGCCGAAAAAAGGCGCAAAAGAGGCATTCATCTTGCGTTTCTTGCGCCTTTTCGCGGCCTTTACCATCAAGTGCGGTTTCATGCCCGGGGAGAACTGCGTTTCGTTCGATTGAGCGGGTACGGATCGATGATCGAAATTCTCTCGATGAAACCGGTTTCGAAAGTCCCGCCAAAGATTTACAATTTCATGGCCATGCGGAGAAACAAAACAGGCACTGCGGGTGCGTGCGAGTCTTTTGATTCTCAGATGATTTCTGTCGGGTTTCAGTCCTTTATTCGCGGGTGCAAGTGGGCATTATGACAAATCGGCCGAATCCGTTGATGCTGTTTTCGCGGGCGAGTTTTCCGCGCTCCCTGCAATGGGGCCTTCTGATCGTGTTTTCGGCAATCCTTGCCCTGTTGCTCCAAATGGCGGGTCTTCCCGCTGCGTTGCTGCTTGGACCGATGATTGTCGGCGCTGTTGTCGGCTGCGCCGGTGGGAGTATCCATGTCCCCCGCCTGGCTTATTTCGGTTCCCAGGCAATTATTGGATGCCTTATAGCCCGCTCCGTTACCTCGACCATCGTTCTCACCTTCATCACGCAATGGCCTTTGTTTCTGGGTGTTACGCTTGCGGTTATCGGGGCGAGCAGTTTCTTGGGCTGCCTGATCAATCGCTGGAGCGGACTGCCGGGAACGACCGCGATCTGGGGCTGCTCTCCTGGCGCGGCTACAGCAATGATGCTGATGGCCCCCTCTTTTGGGGCTGATGCTCGGCTTGTCGCCTTTATGCAGTATTTGCGCGTCGTTCTGGTAGCGGGTGCGGCGTCGGTGGTTGCTAAATTGTGGGCCGGTACAGCCAGTCAAGCCGGCGGGACCGAATGGTTACCCGCCATCCAGTTGGTTCCATTTGTCGAAACGCTCGGGCTTTCCTTTCTGGGCGCCGTGGCCGGCTGGCTCCTCCGGATTCCTGCAGGGCCGCTGCTTGTCCCCTGGGCGATAGGTTCTATCCTTCATGCAGCCGGCCTCATTGAAATCGTCCTCCCCCCATGGCTCCTTGCCATCAGCTACGCGCTTGTCGGATGGCGGATCGGCCTCAGCTTTCAGAGAAACATCATCGCACAGGCCGCCCGTGCGCTGCCGCTGATAGTCACCTCGTTTCTCGTCCTGATTGCCTCCTGCGGCTGCCTTGGGTTCATCCTCACCAAGACCATTCATATCGACCTCCTGACCGCCTACCTGGCAACAAGCCCGGGCGGAATGGATTCGATCGCCATAATCGGGGCAACAAGCCATGTCGATCTCCCTTTCGTCATGGCCTTCCAGACCGTCCGCTTCGTAGTCGTGGTGCTTGTCGGACCCTTGCTTGCCCGCCTCCTCGCTCGCTACAGTCAAGGGTGTACGTAACAGGCTGGTGAGGCAGACGCAAGGAGACTTCAGCTTATTGATACCCGTTGCTTGTTCTGGTCAGCTCCTGAACAATGTCGTCTCGAAGCTTTTGGGACTTAATTACCCGGGCATCGGCGCCGAAAGAAAAGATCCATCTCTTTGCGTGCCACCGCCGTTCGGCAAGACCTGTGATCCGGCGGGCAAGATCACGCCAGCGGTTCATCCGTTTTCACCCGGGAGGAGCTGATCTGCGACCAGTCCGGCGACAAGGGGAACCTCCTCTGTCTAGATGATGTTCAGAACACCCTCATCAACGACTACCGCTAATTCACACTTTCAGCGCTGTAGCGGGCGATAAGCCCGGTGCTCACGGCATACCGATGGATGCGTTTGAAAAAGAGGCAGGCCAGCACCAGATAAAATGCTGCAAGCCCCCCGCCCCATGGCAGTGAGGTCCCGGATAAGGCGCCGTCGGAAATGATCGCCCGCATGCCCTCGAAGACATACGACGGCGGTAGAAGAGACGAGACGGCCCGCATCCACTCCGGGAGTGTCGATAAGGGGTAAAAGACCCCGGCAAAGGGCGCGATGAGACCGGGAATGGGCCAGATGAACCACTCGGACGCCGGTCCCAGTCGAAGCACCACGGCGCTGCCGAAGATGCCCAGGGCAATCCCGAACAGAAACAGGACGAGCAGAAAGGGAACGAACATGAGGCCATAGATTGAAATGGAGAGGCCGAATACGGTGGTTGCGAGCAGAAGCATCACGATCAGGCCGACCGAGCTCGTCACGATGCTCGACAGCACCAGCCCGGTCACGTATTCGGATATGGTGAGCGGTGTGGCAAAGATATTAAGGAAATTGCGCGACCAGACATCCTCGAAAAAAATGAGCGTCACCCCCTGCATGACCCGAATGAGAAAGTCGTAGAGCAGGACGGCCCCGAGGAGGACCGGCACGAAATCAAACCCGCTCGATGCAATGGTATTGAGATACCGGGTGGTAAATCCCCAGAGAACCATATCGATAGCGACCCAGACAAAGAGGGGCAGCATACGCGCCGGGCTGCCCCGCAGGAGGTAGAAATGCCGGAGGAGGATGGCGGCAACGGGATTGATACGCATGCGGCTCATGTCCCTGAGAAAGTCAGCGGTTCCCGCGCCACACTGATGAAGAGCTCTTCCAGGGTCTCCCTGCCGTGGTCATGCGGCAAGGTCTTCGGGTCACCTTCCAGGAGAATCCGGCCACGGGAGAGAAAGAGCACGCGGTCACAAACCTCGGCGACCTCGTACATATTGTGTGAGGTCCAGAGGACTCCGCCGTCACCCTGCAGGGCGAACTCGCGGATCTTCATTCGAATATCCTGCGCGGTCGCGGGATCGAGTGACGCGGTCGGTTCATCGAGCAACAGGAGGTGCGGGCGATTGAGCATCGCTTTCGCGAGACCCACCCGCGTTTGTTCTCCCGAAGAGAGAAGCCCGCACTTGATGTTTCGGAAGCTCTCGAGATTGAACTGCTCGATCACTTCCTCCATGCGTTGCGACAAGAGCGGGACTCCGTACAGAAGACCGAAGACCCTCAGGTTCTGGTAGACCGTCAGGTTCCCGGGCAATGGAGCGTAGACTGCGGCGAAGTTTGTCCGTTCGATCGCCTCGGAACGGCGCTCTGCAACATCCACCCCTTCAATACAGATCGTTCCGGCACTCGGTTCAAGAACGCACAGAATCATATTGATGATCGTAGTCTTACCGGCGCCGTTGGGGCCCAAAAGGCCGACGATCTGGTTCCGATCCACATTGAAGGAGACGCCGTCCACGGCAACAGAATCGCCGTATGCCTTGTGGAGATCCACAACGGTAAGCACCTTCGACTCGGAACATGAACCGGTCTGAAAACCTCGATACTCCCCCATTGCGTCATTCCTCTCGGCTTGCAGGATTGTTCCCAGTGCCCCGGCCTTGCTGAAACCGGTCAGCCCGATTCCTGGTTGAATCGGAACAAAGCCCCGGCGAAAAACTTCTCATGAAGACTTCGAGTCTTGTTTTACCAGGTCCCGCAAGGCATCGAACACCTGTTGGGCGTGACCGGAGGATTTGGCCTTGGGCCATACGAGCCTGACAATCCCCGTGGGATCGATGAGAGCGGTGCTGCGGATGACCCCGGCAGACTCTTTTCCATACATTTTCTTGATTCCCCAGGCGCCATAGCTTTCTAAAACCCTGTGTTCCGGGTCACTCAGGAGCTTCACTGTGAGGTTGTGCTTTTCTCTGAACTTCTTATGGGATGCCACCGAGTCGGGGCTTACCCCAAGTACGACTGCTCCCAGGGCTGCAAAATCGTCGGATCGCTCTGAGAACTCCAGAGCTTCTGTGGTTCACCCACTCGTATTGTCTCTCGGATAAAAGTACAAAACTCCCCATTTCCCTTTCAAATCTTTGAGGCAAACTTCGTCGCCGTCGTCCGAAGACAGGCAAAAATCCGGTGCTGCTTTCCCTGGCTCAATCATGGTTCCCTCCTGCCGGATTGAATTTGGTGTTATTGGTTGAGGCCCCGTTTCAGGTCATCAATCAGATCGTCCACGTGTTCGATCCCCACGGAGAGTCTCAAAACCGATTCTCCGACGCCGATTCTTCGGCGCTCCTCCGCCGATATTTTCGCATGCGAGGTTTCCGCCGGCGAGCAGATGAGCGTTTCGACTCCACCCAGACTCACTGCCGGTCGAATGAGTTGCAGTCGATTCAGGAAGTCGACAGGTAAGACTGCATCGGGATCAAGGTCGAAGGAGAGCATGGCACCGAATCCGCGCATCTGTGCTCCGGCAATGTCGTGTCCTCGAAACTGCGGCAGCCCGGGATAATTGACCCTGGCCACTTCCGTCTGTTGCGACAGGAATTCAGCGATTCGCATCGCGTTTTGTGTCTGCCGCTCAACTCGCAGCACCAATGTTTTCAGGCTCCTTTCCAGCAGGTAGCAGCTGATGGCGTTCAGACTGCCGCCCAGGTGCCTGGCCATGGCTCGTATTCGGGACGCGAGTTTGCGGGAGGTGAGGGCAACGCCGCAGCACAGATCGCTATGTCCGCCCAGGTACTTGGTCCCACTGTGAACGACCACGTCGATGCCGAGTTTGATGGGAGTTTGGTTTACCGGCGAGGCGAAGGTATTGTCGATAATCGTGCTCACACCGCGCTGCCCGGCCAACTCGGCCACCCGGTGGATGTCAATCACATTGAGCAAAGGGTTGGTCGGCGATTCGATAATGACCACTTTGGTATTTGATCTCATCGCATCGGCCACCGCATCGGCATCCGTTGCCACGAAGGAATACCGGATGCCCAGCCGGTCGAAGGTGTCCGTGGCGAAGGCGTGGGTGCCGCCATACAGCTCGTCCAGGACCACCACATGGTCTCCCGCACCGGCCAGTGCAAGCAATGCTGTGCTCATGGCGGCCATTCCCGAGCTGAAAAGCACACCGTCCTCCGCCCCTTCCAGTGCAGAAAGCTTTGCCACCACAGCAGCCTGGTTAGGGGTGTTGAAGTACCTGGGATAAGGACAGTCCTCTCGCTCCAGATACTCGAACGAAGAAGAAACGAAGATCGGTGTGTTGACGCCCCGTGTCGCACCATCATGGTAGGTCCCGCTGTGGATACATAGGGTCTCTTTTTGCATGGGAATGTGAGGCTTTGTCATGTTCGTTGCTCCATGATCACTTCGTAGGCAATGATCGGTGTTTCGAGTCCTTTGACTTTAAAGGGCCCGGTTGAACGGGCAGGGATTGTCTCTTTGACCAGGTCATAGGTGCGTTGCGAGATCAGAATACCCCCGACGGGGGCGTTGGATTCCAGCCGCTGCGCCAGGTTTACCGCCGATCCGAGGACGGTATAGGCCAGACGCCGGGAGGAGCCCATGTTTCCCACAACCACTTCGCCTGTGTTGATTCCGATGCGAATACTGATGGGGAAGCTTCCATTCCTTTCCCACCGTTCTCTCAGTTCGGCGATTTTCTTCTGCATCGCGATAGCGGAATAGACGCTCCGCAGGGCATGGTCCTCCTGGGGTTCCGGATCTCCGAAGAAGACCATCAGACCGTCACCGATGTATTTGTCCACTGTTCCGTGATGCGTGAAAACCACTTCCACCATTGCTTCGAAGTATTCATTGAGAGACTGCTGAATCTGCGCCGGGGTGAGCGTCGACGAATGCCTTGTGAAGTCCTTGATGTCACTGAAAAGAATCGTCAATTCCTTCTTCTGGCCCCCCAGCTTGAGGTGTTCCGGGTTGGCCATGATCTTTCTCACTACCAGGGGAGGGAAATAGGCTTCGAAAGTCCTTTTGAGGACCTCCTTTTCCTTTGCACCGATGAAATAACGATAAACTGAAAGGAGAATGGTTGCAGAGCCCACGACCATGAGTGGTCCTGTAATCCCGAGCACAAAGCGGCCCTTCAGGAAGCACAGGCATACAATGAACCCGTATCCCGCTGCGATGAGGGCCATGTGGATGGGCAGGAAGGGCGTGGCAAATCGCAATGACAAGAGGAGAACCATCGCAGCCAACAGCAGTTCGATGGCTGTCATGGTCGTTTGCGACGCTTCCTGGAGGAAGGTCTCGGTGAGGATAGTATGCATGGCGTTTGCATGGAAACCGCTGAGCGGGAAATTCAGATCGGTCGGCACCGGGCCCTGGTCCGATGACCCCGTGGATACATCGGAGATGAGCACAATTTTCCCGTTGAGCTCGTCAGTCCACGTGTCCATCGTATCCTGAGCATCGGAAGCCTGATAGATGTCCGCAAAGCTGTAGTGGGTCATGCGTTCCCAGGGCCCGATGAAATTGACCCGCATATTGCCTCCGACATCGACAGGAATGGCAATGTCATGGGTCGTTCCGCCCGGTCGCCTGGTGTCTTTAAGAACGATATTCTTCCCGGGAGTGACGGTTATTTTCTCCGGGCGAACGCCCAGGTAGTCGCAAATGACCCGCAACGTAAGACTTGGATAGCACCCGTCTTCATATTTCACGAGGAGTGGAATGCGGCGAAAGACCCCATCGGCATCCGGTTTGATGTTCAGAAACCCCAGGCCCTTTGATGCCGATGCCAGAGGGATAAAGGTCGGGAGCGGTTTCGTTCCGGAATAGAGCCCGGAGGAATCTCCGCTGACCTCCAGCGGCCATTTTGTGCGCGCCAGGTACTCATGAACATTCTTGTTTTCAGCGGTTTTTCCGGAGGTTGAGAAAGCATCGCGGGAGAGGGAAAAAGCAATCCCGTAGTAGACATTGCCGGCCTCTCCGGTGGCTTCGATCAATGCCTCATCATCTTCCGCATTGATCCGGGAGGCAAAAATGATGTCATACACCTGGCTTGAAACACCCATTGCTGCAAGGTTTCGGACGACCCGGGCGTATTGAGAGCGGTTGAGGTAGTAGTTGTTGAGCTTCTGTATCGCCGAATTGTTGAGATCGACATGAACGATGGTTTCGTCGTAGGCCGGCCGTAGAGGATCATGGGCGTTGCGAAAGCGAAACAGCCGGTCGATCATTTGTGCGTCCCACGAACCGAAGATCCCCGGCAGAAGCTGGAGCAATAGTTGTGAGGCAAGGAACGCGATCGCCACCAGGACTATTGAAGAGCTGACTTGCTGCCGGTTTCTATTGATGGTCAATAGTGAATGTCCTGGCGAAAAATCCCTGGGCGGAAATCTCACGCGCAATGACTGAAATATCAGGAGGATTCATCCCCTGAGCTTTTTCGAACCCGCGGACGGCGCCGCCAATTGACTCCGGGCGCTCAGCCGCCGAAGCCAGTTGGCGGTGCTGTTGCTTCAGCGTATTGATTTCATCGAGAAGCTGTGCACTGACTTGTGCTCGTTTTGATGGCTCAGTGCTTTCATATTGCTGAAGAAGCCTTTCCAGGTTTTCCTGCCGCCTGGGGGATGCCAGCAGGTAGAATGTTTCATAGCCGGTATGCTGATCCAGTTCAAACCATCGATCTCCGTCGGGTATGAAGTATTTCCTTCTTTGCTGATAGTCGTCGGAAAGCTGTTTCAGGGAATAGGGGAACATCAATGTGAAGGCCCCCTGAGAGCTGTGGTGAATCACATAGACGAAGCAGTTGCTTTCCAGTTCCACCATCATCTTGAGTTGATCCTCTGATTTGAGCGCCAACCTGTTGCCGATGGATTCCACCCTCAGGTCGGTCCCATCCTGCTTCAAGGCGGCAAACGCCCAACGGAACTTGACCAAATCCTGCCCCTCGGCCCCGCAGCTGATCATGGGCCACATGAGGAAAAGCGCAGGCAATAGAAGCAGTCCAAAGTATTGCAGAGCTCGTCGCAAAGGACCCTTACCGTTGTAGAAAAACATCGCTTTCCTCCCGTAAGATACATGCCGGAATGACGACTTGCCGAAATGGGCACTCTATTGTGCCGCGCCGTACTCAGGGCTGCCTCACCAGGCGAAATCCAAGGTCATCATTCATGGCTTTGGGAAAACCGCTTCCCCGTCGGGCACAGCGCACAGTATGCGCCGGCCCGTTCCAGTTCCCACCGCGAATGACCCGGTCGCTTCCACCACTCTGGTTGGAAAAGATCGGGTCCTTATGGTCGTGGTTTGCATAGGCATCGACACTGTAGACGTCCAGGCACCATTCCGAAACATTTCCCATAATATCATGCAGACCGAAAGCGTTGGGTTGGAAGCTCCCCGCAGCGGCAGTTGCTCCATACCCGTCATCACACGAGTGCAGGTCTTCCCACCCCCAGTGCTTTCCCGCCGTCTGGTCGGAGACATTTTCAAATTCGCACGCTCGATTGGGGTCGTCTCCCCAATATCGAGGGGCCTCGCTTCCGGCCCTGCAGATGTATTCCCATTCGGCCTCGGTTGGAAGTCTGAAGCGGTTCTGTCCTCCATTCTGGGTGGTGAGCCACTGAGCATAACCATCGGCATCTTCCCAGGTGACATGGACTGCGGGTTGACTGTCACCATTCAGGGACAGGCCCTGGAATTTTCCGCTGTTGTGATGTTTGTGGAAGCAGCGGTACTGCCCGTTCGTCACCTCGGTTTTCCCCACCCAAAAGCCATCGAGGCAGACTTTGTGAACCGGGTTCTCGTCAACCTCCCGACCAGCTTCAGTCTGTGGACTCCCCATGAGGAAACAGCCACCGGGGACCCAGACGAAATCCATGCCGGTGACCGGTTCTTTCCATGTCTTCAGGGTTCGGGCGGCACTCTCCCCTCGAGAGGATTGGGCGGGGGCAACCCCCGCGGTTCTCTCGGGAGCAAAAGCCGGGGCGGCAACGGGTGCAGGAGTTCTAAAGTAGAAATCCCCTTCAAGGGACGATGACTCCCAGGGGACCTGCCGACCCTGAGTCATTTCTCGGACCGCCGAGCGGACCTGCTTGAATACGTCTTCAACTCTCAATCCCTCAACCTCCATGGCCTTGATGAGCTCCCCCGTGTAGGTCCCGTTTTCTCCCGGGCCGTCGTTGGCAACGGAACCGGGGGCTGTGGCGTAGGCTATCAGCGTACCGGTCGGGGCATTCATGGAAGCCAGGCCCTGCGCACCCGAACGGAAGCTGCGGGCGAATGGGTTGTCCCGGCACGCATCCAGAATAACGATATTCAGGCGATTTCTGGCGTTATCCATCTCGGCCAGCACCGCTCCGACATCCACCGCTTCATACTCGACCTGTTTCTCATGTTCGATCTGCGCTCCAACGGGTATCAGATAGTTCCGTCCATTCACCTGCATGCCATGGCCGGCATAGTAGAAGAGGCCGACGCCCCCCTTCAGAAGCTTCTGGCCGAACGCCTGGATTTCTTTTTTCATTTCCTTCTGGTCGAGGTTTTGCCTCTCCGTCACGTCGAACCCCTGCTCGCGAAGGACCCGTCCCATCGCCTGGGCGTCATGGGGTGGATTCCTCAGGGGTGCGGATTCATAGGCCCCGTTCCCGATCAGCAGGGCGGTCCGCTGTTCCGACTGCACGGCCGGGTTGCGGCTGGATGTAAGTTTGAGCCCACGGTCTTCGGCGTAGGAGAAACCTGCCGGGAAAACGACAACCAGGCACCACGAGAGTACCTTGAACAAAAAGGATTTGCACATCATTCCAACTCCAAAAGAAAAAAGGGAGTCCCTAAGAGGGGCAACTCCCGTCACAAACCTGTCTTTCAACTGATTTCGCAGATCACTGGAACCATATCACACTGTCGGCCGGATCAGTAGTGTTTAGAACAACGATGTGATAATATAGCAACTCGAAAACGCTGGAAAGTGCGTTTTTCCGGGACTGTTAAGGAATCGGGAAGCACTTGCTCCGGGAATTCTGCAAAACAAGAATTCAACGCCATATGAGAAGGGAGCCTATTGGATGAACAAAACGGAATCTGTGCCTCCATCTAATTTTATCCGCAGCATTGTGGCAGAGGATATGAAGTCGAACAAATTTGGCGGCAGAGTATTGACCCGGTTTCCTCCCGAACCGAACGGATATCTCCATATTGGCCATGCGAAGTCCATCTGCCTGAACTTCGGTCTTGCCGCGGAATTCGGCGGTTTGTGCAACTTCCGCTTTGATGACACCAATCCCAGCAAAGAGGACATCGAATATGTGGAATCCATAATGGCGGATGTTCGATGGCTGGGTTTTGACTGGGATGACCGGTTGTACTATGCCTCCGACTACTTCGATCAGCTCTACGACTGGGCTATACAGCTGATTAGAAGCGGCAAAGCCTATGTGGACAGCCTGAGTGCCGAAGACATCCGAGATTACCGGGGGACCCTCACCGAACCGGGAAAAGACAGCCCCTATCGCAACCGCACGGTGGAAGAGAACCTTGACCTCTTCGAACGCATGCGGGCGGGCGAATTCAATGAGGGGGCCCATGTGCTTCGCGCCAAGATCGATATGGCCTCACCCAATCTCAATATGCGCGATCCGGTCTTATACCGCATCAAGAAAGCATCGCACCATCGGACCGGCGATAAATGGTGTATTTACCCGATGTACGATTATGCTCACGGGCAGTCGGATTCGATCGAAGGGATTACTCATTCCATCTGCACCATGGAATATGAGGACCATCGTCCGCTGTATGACTGGTTTCTTGACGAACTCGGCATCTATCATCCACAGCAGATCGAGTTTGCACGGCTCAACTGCAGCTACACCGTTCTGAGCAAGAGACGGCTCCTGAAGCTGGTCGAAGAAGGGCATGTTTCCGGATGGGATGATCCGCGCATGCCGACGCTGGCAGGAATTCGCAGGCGTGGTTATACCCCGGAGGCCATAAGGAATTTTTGCGAACGCATTGGAGTGGGGAAGGCTGAGAGCCTCATTGACATCCAACTGCTCGAATACTGTGTTCGTGAGGACCTCAATAAAAAAGCTCCACGGGTGATGGCGGTCTTGAAGCCCCTGCGGGTTGTGATTGACAACTATCCTGATGGACTTGTGGAAGAACTGGAAGCAATCAACAACCCGGAAGATCCCGGCATGGGCTCGCGCAAGGTCCCGTTTTCCCGGGTACTGTACATTGAACGGGAGGATTTCATGGAAGCTCCGCCGGCCAAGTTCTACCGGTTGGCCCCGGGCCGGGAAGTCCGTCTGCGCTATGCGTATTTCATCAAATGTGTGGAGGTGGTTAAAGACCGAAATACGGGTGAAATCATCGAACTCCACTGCACCTATGATCCTGCCACTCGCGGCGGTGGGGCCCCGGACGGACGACAGGTCAAAGCAACCCTGCACTGGGTTTCGGCTCCTCACGCTGTGGAAGCTGAAGTGCGCCTGTACGATCGTCTTTTCACGAAAGCCAATCCAACGGAAGACAAAGACGGCCAGGACTTTCGGGCATATCTCAATCCCAACTCTCTGCAGGTGCTGAAACCCTGCTGTGTGGAACCCGGTCTAGCCACGGCATCTCCTGGAGATGCCTGCCAATTTGAAAGATTGGGCTATTTCTGTGTGGATTCAAAGGATTCCCGAAAAGGGGCTCTGGTGTTCAACCGTACCGTCACCCTTCGCGACGCATGGGCGAAAGTTATGAGCTCGGGCAAGACGGGATGAGCCGAAACGAGGGGGGATGATGGATATTGTGTTCAGGATGGTTCTGTTTTCCTTTGTCGCTGTGCCGATCCTGGGAATGTATCTCTTTCAGGATTCACTGCTCTACCATCCGGACACCTTTTCGCTGCCTGAGCTCCTCCGGAGGGTTAAAAGCTCCACCGTGAAAGTGTGGCCCGAGGCAAATGAGAACTATCGGGGGTTTCTTTCCATATCGCATCCGGCTGATGCACGCGGAACGATCGTTGTTTTCCATGGCAATGCCGGATCGGCGGTTGACCGTCAGTACTATGTCAATGCCCTGGTGCCGCTTGGTTACCGGGTCCTTCTTGCCGAATACCCGAAATACGGGGCCCGCACAGGATCGCTGGGTGAACGAAACCTGGTCTCCGATGCCGCTGCTACCCTGAAGGCGGTGAGACAGGCGTTTAGCGGTCCGCTGTATGTTTGGGGGGAATCCCTCGGATGTGCCGTGGCAACGGGTGTGGCTGCGGACAAGTCTCTCGATGTCAATGGTGTGGTCCTGATAACCCCCTGGAACAATCTTCCGGACCTGGCTCAGGCCCTGTACTGGTTCCTGCCGGCAAAATGGATGGTCAGGGACCGGTATGACAATGTGGCAAACCTCAAGGATTTCAAGAAACCGGTGGCGCTCCTGATGGCCGGAGAAGATGAAATCATCCCGAACAAGCACACCCTTGCTTTCTATGAAGCCGTCCAGTCCCCTAAGCGCCTGTGGGTTTTTCAGGCGGCCTACCACAACACGTGGCCCATGTCTCCGACAGAGAAATGGTGGGGGGAAGTAGTCGACTTCAGCTCCACCGGGAGCAGGGATACCCCTTGATCAAGCGGATGGACGCTCGACATCCGGTCTGAGAGACCGCCTGAAAATCGGTCCGGTGCGGGCTAGGATTAACCGCGCCCCTACACCCCGTGGCTATTCGCAGCGTAGTGGCGGGCTTTATGCTCGCCCGATGGGGTACTGAACAGACAGCATTATGTAATTTTCAGACGGCTTCTAAAAGAGAAACCGCCTATCGCTATGAAAACCATCTGTTGAAAGTCATGAGTGGTTTGAAAAGCGATTCGACGGAAGAAATGAAAATCAAGAAAGAGAAAGATCGCCTTGCTCACCTCCTCCCAGCTCTACAGTCTAATGGTTGGAAGATTGCTCAAAGCAATGGAGTCAACCTTTCCAGGCTATCACACTTCTCCTGCTCGCTTCGCAATGAGCCCATTACCCGAGGGCAATCATGATTCTAACAAGCCCGAATCGCGCAACCTTCTTCCACCGAAGCCTTGTCAGGGATCGCCTTGAGTATCCTGATTTACAGGCAAAAATACTAGCAGCGATATGGAACGAAATGTAACTCAAACCTTCCTGATCCGGACAATTGAAATCCAGGGATTATTAGATTGAGAAGCAGTCAATACCGGAATTGCCGGTGTGAAATCTGAACATCTTGACAAGGTGCCAATTGTCAATAATAAGTACTGGCTCAATGCCCGCGTGACTAAGGGAGCCGGGGGAGTTTTGAAAAGCGCTGCCGAAGCTTAAGAATGGGCCACCGGCCCCTTTCCTTTCGACTTCTGGAGCGGCAGTTGTATTCGGGTCCTTCGAATGAACCGCATATTTTCAACCGGATTGAATAACGAACTGACATGAAGGCAATGATTCTCGCTGCAGGACTGGGGATGCGGTTGCGTCCGTTGACCATGGTTCGCCCCAAGGTTTTGACACCGGTTGCCGGAATTCGCGTTCTTGACTTTTGGATACGACGCCTTTTCGATGCCGGTATCGAGACGGTAGTGATAAACGCCTATCACCTTTCCGGGCGACTGGCAACTGCCATCCGGAGCATGTGCCGGCCGATCCCGGTGCATGTTCGAGAAGAGGCGGTGCTCCTGGGGACAGGGGGAGGGATCAGAAATGTCCTCGATCTTCTTGGCCAAGGGCCGTTTCTTGTGATCAATGGGGATATTATCAGTAATGTCTCCATTCGAGACATCCAGAGACAGTATTGGGACACCGGGTCCCCAGTGGGGCTTCTTATGCACGACTGCCCGGCATTCAATCATGTCACCGTGGACGGCCATGGGCGTATTCTCGACTTTGCGGGGAAATCCGGCGGGTTTCCAGATAAGGTCCCCGATTGTCAACAGCTTGCCTTTACGGGCATACATATCATCCATCCCAGGGTATTCGACGGATTTCCCCTGGGGCAACCCGGCAATATTCTTTCGGTCTACAGAAAGATGATTGACGAGGGAAATCCTCCCATGGCGCTGCGAATCCCCTCGCTGTTCTGGAGAGAAATGGGGTCTGTCGACAGCTATCGGAAGTTGCATGAAGAGCTCGGCAACCTCGAAGAAAACCTTCTTCCTCCGCTTCAAACCGGCAAGGCATTCTGGATTGATCCCGAAGCAGAGGTTTCTGAGCATGTCCGTCTTGGCGGATACCTGTCGATAGGCAGAGGGTCTCGCGTCTCTGAACGGGTGGAACTGGAGAACTCGGTCCTTTGGGACGATGTTACCGTGTTGCCGGGAAGCAGATTGAGCAACTGTATCGTGACGGATGGTGTGGTAGTGACCGGGGAGCATGAGAATGAAATCCTCTGGGAAACGACAGGGTGAAAACGTTGCCGGTCTTAGATGAAGCCGTTTCGAATCGGCTCAGAGCAATGGGCAGGGCGGTGGGCTTTTCTGCCGAAAGACTTGAGCTCAGCGCGCTTTTGGGTGACGGCTCAGAAAGACGTTTCTTCAGAATCAGGCAGGGAAACGCTCGCGCCGTAGCGCTGATCTCGCCCCGGCGGAGGCATGATGGAATAGACGAAAATGACTCCTATTTTCTGATCGGCAAGCATCTTTATCAACTCGGCGTGCCGGTGCCGCGCATCTACTGGGCTGACCCAGCCCAGGGGTGTTTCTTGCTTGAGGATTTGGGTGATTTCCATCTGCAGACCTTTGTCAACCGTCGAAGAAACAAGATGTTTCAGGTATATCATGGAGTTGTCTCCTTGCTGGCCGACATGCAGCAGCGGGCCCGTGCGGGTTTTGAAAGCAGCTATTGTTTTGATGACGCTCTCTACACCCCCGCTTTTGTCTACCGGAGGGAATTGGAGTACTTTCGCGAATGCTTTCTGAATGGTTGCCTCGGGCTTGAAATCGGTCCGGAGGACCTTCGCCGTGACTTTGAAAACATAGCCGAGGCAGCGGGCGTCACTTCCTTTTCTCATGTGATCCATAGGGATTTTCAGAGCCGCAATATCATGCTGCATGCCCAGAGGATGCGGCTTGTGGACTTCCAGGGCATGCGCTTCGGCCCCCCTGCCTATGACCTCGCTTCCCTGTTGCTTGACCCGTATGTCCGGATACCGTTTGAAGTGGAACGGAAGCTCATTCCTCTCTACTGGTCCAAAGCCCGAGGTTTTCTGGATGGTTCTTTCCGGTATTTTCTCGAGTCCTATCGTGCTCTAAGGCTCTGCAGAAATCTCCAGGTGCTTGGAGCATACGGCTATCTCGGGCTGATCAAGGGAAAAAGGCATTTCCTGAGATATATTCCATGGGCATGGAAGCAACTCTCCTTTGCCATGGGCAGCCAACACAGGACCAGATATCCGACACTTTACGGGCTGGTGAATCGGATAAACAGGAAAGGGGGGTCTCAAATTTCCGTTCAAGGTTAGGAAATCGCACCTTGAGATCTGAAAAGAAACTGTGTAGTTTGAGCTTCACAAAGGAGTCAAGCCCTTTTGCGAGTCACTGCGGTCGGTCCCATATCCGTATTGCTTTTTTTCTGAATTGCGTTCATATCCGCAGTTCTTGGTGTAAATAGCTGCCCCGAATGGTTCAAAAAACCAGAAGGTGTGGACTAAGCCTTGCAAATCTAAAGAGGAACGGCAAAGATGCATTTCATTGACCTGGCTTACCAGCAACAACGCATTGGCGACAAAATCGAAAAAAACATTCGAACGGTGCTCGAACACGGACAATACATCATGGGACCGGAGGTGAGCGAACTGGAGAAGCGCCTTGCTGCTTTTGTCGGCGTAAAGCATGCCGTCGCCTGCAGCTCCGGCACGGATGGCTTGCTCATGGCTTTGATGGCCTATGATGTGGGGCCTGGAGACGCCATCTTCACGACCCCCTTCACTTTCATTGCCACAGCGGAGGTGATCCAACTGATCGGTGCGACCCCTGTCTTTGTAGACATAGATCCTGAAACCTATAACATCAATCCACAAGATTTGGAGCGAGCTATTCTGGCGGTCAAGCAGAATGACCCGACTGTTCACCCACTGCCTGCGCTGAATGCCTGCGGTAATGAAAACACTCGGGCATTGACTGCAAAAGGGGTTATTGCGGTGGACCTTTACGGATTGGCCGCAGACTTCAAACAGATCAATGCCATCGCTAAAAGACACGGTCTCTTTGTTATCGAGGATGCAGCGCAGTCGTTTGGAGCGGAAACAGAAGGAGAGGGGAAGGCCGGGGCCCTTGCGGATATTGGCTGCACCTCTTTTTTCCCTGCCAAGCCCCTCGGATGTTATGGCGATGGCGGGATGTGCTTTACCGATGACAGCCGGCTGGCCGGACTGATGCGATCCATCAGTCTGCACGGGAAGGGAAGCGACAAGTACGAGAATGTCCGAATCGGCATCAATGGCCGCCTGGACACCCTGCAGGCTGCCATACTGCTCGCCAAGTTTGACATTTTCCCTGAGGAAATCGAGTTGCGCCGTGCCGTGGCGCAATCCTATACCGACCTGCTGTCTTCTTCGTCTCTCACCACGCCCCATGTGCCGGATGGGTATCGGTCGGCGTGGGCTCAGTATTCGCTCTTGGCCGAAAGCGAGTCGCAACGTTCGATCATTCAGGACCGGTTGAAAGAAGCCGGGATCCCTACCGCGGTCTATTACCCGAAACCGTTGCACCAACAAAATGCGTTCGCATCGCTGCGCTACAAGAGCGGAGATTTTCCAATCAGCGAAGACTGTGCGAAGCGGGTCTTCAGCGTTCCCATGCACCCCTATCTGAAAGATGATGATTTGCGGCTGATCGCCCGTCATCTGACCGGCACCTCGGACTAGCGTCGAGGCTAATCGAGTCGTTCAAAGGAAAGCCATTATGACAAAACAGTGCAGTGTGGCGGTTGTGGGTGCCGGGTATTGGGGCAGAAACCTGGTCCGTGTCTACCATGAAATAGGCGCCCTGAAGGTTGTCTGCGACAGCAATGAGATGCTTCTCGACCGGTTCACAGACCAATATCATAATCTTGAAACATGCCTTGCGTTCAATGATCTGCTTGAGCGGGAAGACATCAAGGCATTGGCTATTGCCACGCCTGCCGAAACACACTTTACCCTGGCCCGGGAAGCGCTGCTCGCCGGAAAACATGTATATGTGGAAAAACCTCTCGTTCTTGACGAAAGTGAGGCTGAAAAGCTTATCTCACTGGCAGAAGAGCGCAATTTGACTCTTATGGTCGGCCATCTTCTCCAGTATCATCCCGTCTTTGAACGTTTGAGGGACCTGGCGTCTTCCGGAGAGTTGGGTCGTATCAACTATATCTATTCGCATCGTCTCAACCTGGGCAAGATAAGGCGGGAGGAGAACATCCTCTGGTCTTTTGCGCCTCACGATATCTCCATGATCCTGTCGTTAGCCGGTGAAGAGCCGGAGAGTGTTGTCGCGACCGGCGGCAACTACCTGCATCGCAAGATTGCCGACGTAACCACCACGCACCTTGAATTCCCTTCGGGCCTGAGAGCACATATCTTCGTTTCGTGGTTGCATCCTTTCAAGGAACAGAAACTGGTTGTTGTCGGCAACCGCAAAATGGCGGTCTTCGACGACACACAACCATGGGCTGAGAAACTGCTTCTCTATCCACATCAGATCAAGTGGCAAAACTACATGCCGGTTCCCACAAAGGGTGAACCGGAGCAGGTCGAAGTCCCGACGCTGGAACCCTTGCGCATGGAGTGTGAGCACTTTCTGCATTGCATTGACCATGGCGAGAGGCCTCGCACGGACGGTGCAGAGGGTTTGCGGGTGCTGAGAATCCTGAACGCCGGCCAGCAATCCCTGGACAAACAGGGAACCAAGGTTTCTCTGCTGCGTTCAACACCCAAACAGCCCGATTCATACTTTATCCACCCTACAGCGGTGGTCGATGACCGGGTAAGCATCGGGTCCGGAACGAAGATCTGGCACTTTTCTCATATCCTTTCCGGTTCTTCCATCGGCGAGAAGTGCAACATTGGTCAGAATGTTGTCGTTGGACCGGATGTCAGGATGGGTGACGGCTGTAAGGTCCAAAACAACGTCTCGCTCTACAAGGGGGTAGCCCTGGAGGATGATGTATTTTGCGGGCCGTCCATGGTGTTCACCAATGTCTACAATCCACGGGCAGCCATTCGGCGCATGGATGAAGTGCGTCCTACCACGGTGAAAACCGGTGCGACTCTCGGTGCCAATTGCACCATCGTTTGCGGGAACACGATCGGGCGGTATGCTTTTGTCGGTGCCGGAGCGGTCGTTATCAAGGATGTTCCGGACTTCGCCCTGGTTGTAGGAAACCCAGCCAGACAAGTGGGCTGGATGTGTACATGCGGGGCCAAATTGGGTGACAATCTGGCCTGTGACGCGTGCGGAAGCCGATACCGTATGGATGACGGAAAAGTGTGGCCGATGAAATGATCAACTGAGGCAACCTTCATGAGACGCCACAATCACGCCGGTGTGTGATTCACCGCGTGAGAGGAGACTGTGAACTATGTGCGGAATTGCGGGGATCCATCACCTGCGTGGGGAGGAGATTCCCGACCTTGACAGAAAGCTCCGTGTCATGAACCGGCTGCAAAAACACCGGGGTCCTGACGGCGAAGGAGCCTGGAGACACTCGTCGGGAACGATTGGCCTGGCACATGTGCGCCTCAGCATTATTGACCTGACCACAGGCGATCAGCCCATGAGCGACGGGGCCGGGAACTGGATCGTCTTCAATGGTGAGATTTACAACTATATCGAGCTGCGCAAGGAACTGGGCGAGGAGAATTTTGTCACCACCTCCGATACGGAAGTGATTCTCGCGGCCTACCGGAAATGGGGGGAGAAGTGCCTGGAACATTTGCGGGGGATGTTCGCCTTCGCCGTCTGGGATGAGAAGAATCAGCGTCTTTTTTGTGCTCGCGACCATTTTGGGATCAAACCGTTCTATTTCATTGTGCGGGATGATACCCTCTACTTTGCCTCGGAGATCAAGGCCCTGCTGCCATTCGTTCCCAGGATTTCAACCTGTCCGGATGCCTTGAAGGATTACCTGGTCTTTCAGCTATGCCTGAAGGGAAAAACGCTCTTCAAGGATATCGTGGAGCTCCAGCCCGGACACAGGCTCATCGCGTCAAATGGGCACGTGCGTGTAGAGCGGTACTGGGAAGTCTATTACAACCTGGATTTCGACCACACTCCGAAATACTTTCAGGAGAAGCTGCACTGTCTCTTCGATGAGTCGGTGAATCTCCATCTTCGCAGTGACGTTCCCGTGGGGGCGTATCTTAGCGGCGGTATTGATTCCGGTATCGTGGCGGCCTCGGCGGCCAAATACTATAACAGTAGTGATTTCAGCGCATTTCACGGCAAGTTCTCGTTGGGGGCGCTCTATGACGAAAGCCCCTATGCCGAGGCGATTGCCGATATGTACGGCATGGATCTCTTCCAGATGGAGATTACGAGTCAGGACTTCGTGGATTCCATCAGGAAGATCATCTATCATCTTGATTATCCCGTGGCAGGTCCAGGTTCTTTCCCCCAATATCACGTGTCGAAGCTGGCCTCGCGTCACCGCAAGGTTGTCCTCGGCGGTCAAGGTGGGGACGAGATATTCGGGGGGTATGTCCGTTACCTGATCGCCTATTTCGAACAATGTATCAAAGGGGCCATTGAAGGGACCCTCCATAATGGGAATTTCATCGTTACCTATGAATCGATTATCCCCAACCTGGTGGCTCTGCAGAACTACAAGCCCCTCCTGAAAGAATTCTGGCGGGAGGGGCTTTTCGATGACATCGACCGCCGCTACTATCGTCTCATCAATCGTTCCCAGGAGCTCAGAAAAGAGATTACCTGGAGCGAGTTCGGGGACTACAATCCCTTTGAAAGCTTCCAGAGTATTTTCAACGGTCGGAATGTGGGCAAGGAATCCTACTTCGACAAGATGACCCATTTTGATTTCAAGACCTTGCTCCCGGCTTTGCTCCAGGTCGAGGACAGGATGAGCATGGCCCATGGTCTCGAATCCAGGGTTCCGATGCTGGACCGTCCGATCGTGGAGTTTGCAGCCACCATGCCTTCGAACATCAAGTTTTCCGATGGCACATTGAAAAAGATTCTGGTTGATGCTATGGGTGGCGTGTTACCCAACGTTGTCGCAAATCGGAAAAACAAGATGGGATTTCCGGTTCCTTTGGGCGAATGGATACACGGCGAACTGAAAGACTTCATTCAGGATATCTTTCATTCCCGGGTGGCGAGAGAACGCGCCTACCTGAATACGGATGTCATAGTCCAAGGGCTTTCTTCGGAGTCAAAATTTAGTCGTAAGCTCTGGGGTCTCCTTTCGCTGGAGTTGTGGCACCAGGAATTCCACGATAGTGAACAGGAATATAAGAAGATTTTGGAGGAGGATTGGACAAAATGAAAGTCTTGATTACGGGAGGAGCCGGTTTTATCGGTTCCCACCTGGCTGATGCGCTGCTTGCCGAAGGCCAGACGGTCTTTGTGATCGACAACTACTCGACGGGCCGCCGAGATAATCTAAAGCCTCATGAACGGCTCACGGTGCTGGAAGGCACTATTGCCGATCCCGATCTCGTCGACCGGGCCTTCAATGACTTCAAACCGGAGGTCGTTGTTCATGCTGCGGCGTCCTACAAAGACCCCGAGGCCTGGCACGAGGACGCCATGACAAACGTCGTGGGAACCGTCAACGTGGTGAAGGCCGCCAAACGAATCAACATGAGGCGCCTTATCTATTTCCAGACATCGCTCTGCTATGGCCTTCAACCCCTGGAGCAGCCCATCACGCTCAAGCATCCGCTTTACTCCGGCGGTTACCCCGGCGGAAGCAGCTATGCCATCAGCAAAACAGGTGGGGAACAATACATTGAGCTGGGGGGCTTCGATTTTCTTTCTTTTCGCCTCGCCAATGCCTACGGGCCAAGGAATCTCAGCGGCCCGCTACCCACCTTCTATCACCGCCTGACGACGGGAAAGCCCTGTTTTGTGATGGATACCCGCCGGGACTTCATATTCATTGACGACCTGGTCCAGGTGGTCATCAAGGCGATTCACGGTATGGGTACGAGGGGTTACTATCACATATCGAGCGGAAGCGACTTCTCTATCAAGGAGCTTTTCGACGCCACGGTCAAGGCGCTGGGGATCAAGCTCGACAAGGAGGTGGAGGTTCGGGCGAGAGGCGCTGACGACGTCTATACCATCCTCTTGGACCCATCAAGCACCAACCGTGACTTCCAATGGAAAACGACGACGGCGCTTGAAGTTGGGGTCGGCGCAGCCATCGCCTGGTACCAGGTACACGGGATTACCCAGACCTACACCCATTTGAAGCAAGCGGAGCAGAAGTAATGCGTGATTGTTACGCTCTATTCGACGGATCTCACGTCGTTGTTGTCGGTGGGGCCGGGTTTGTCGGGAGCAACCTGGTGAGAGCATTGCTGGATGGTTCAAAGGCTGCACGCATCACCGTGATCGATAATCTCCTCTCGTCGGAACAGTTCAATCTCCCTGACGATCCAAACCTGAGGTTCATCGAAGGGTCAATCACCGACGATAGAATCCTCACCCAGCTTTCCGACGACGTCGATTATTATTTTCAGCTGGCCACTTACCACGGAAACCAGAGCTCCATCGCCAATCCTCTGGAAGATCATGAAAACAACACCCTGACGACACTCAAGCTCTATGACCGCATCCGGGATTTCAAGAAGATCTGTAAGGTCGTCTACTCGTCGGCGGGGTGCACTGTGGCTGAGAAGACCTTCAATGTCCCCAGAGCCACAACAGAAGAGGACCCCGTATCGCTCTACCTCGACAGCCCCTATCAGATGTCCAAGATCATCGGTGAGATGTACTCGAATTACTACTTTATGCATTACGGGTTGCCGGTGGTGAAGGCCCGTTTTCAGAACGTTTATGGACCGGGCGAGGTGCTCGGTGCCGGTCGCTGGCGTGGGACGCCGGCCACAGTGTGGCGCAATGTCACCCCTACCTTCATTTATCGGTCGATCAAGGGAATGCCGCTGATCGTGGAGAACGAGGGGAAGGCTACCCGAGACTTCATCTATGTGAAAGACATCGTTGACGGGCTGGTTCGATGCGCCGCTGTCGGAAAACCTGGAGAAGTTTACAACCTGGCCGGTGGGGCGGAAACCTCGATCCTGGAGCTTGCCAATCTGATCAACAGTATGACGGGCAGTTCTGCACCGGTTGAAATTGGTCCCCGAAGAGACTGGGATCATTCCGGGCGCCGCTTCGGAAGCACAGAGAAGGCAAAAGGAGCTTTGAGCTTTGAAGTCAAAGTGGGTCTGAAACAGGGGCTTGCGGAGACCATCTCCTGGACGAGAGAAAACATTGAACGGATCGATGCCTGCATTGCCAAACATGAGCGGTATACGAGACTATCGGGATGACATTGAACAGGTGATGAACTAATAGCCGGGCGTCCTGACCTTACTGGTCTCTTGATCTATCCGGCGGCAAGATGAATTTGGCAGGCGGTACTGCTTGCTGTTGACACAGATTCGGGCGGGGTTGGACCCCGCCCTTATGCCCTCCACCGTTAAGTCCTCAGATAAACCGGACACATCAGGCAGGAGAGATTTATAGAGAATGTGCGGTATAGCCGGTCTTGTGTTCGATAAACTCACGGACCTTCCTGAAGGTCTACTGCAAGCGCTATCCGAGCCGATCAAACACCGTGGACCAGATGATTACGGCTGGTGCGTCTCCGGTCCGATGGGTGTGTATCGTGGGCAGAGCAGACCCGGGCCTCTCAGCTCACAAGTCATCCTTGTGCATCGCAGGCTGGCCATTCTTGATTTGAGTGAGGCGGGTCGGCAGCCGATGGCCACAATTTTGGGTGACTATGCCATCGTGCACAACGGAGAGATCTACAACTACCTTGAACTGAGAGCGGAGCTCGAAAAGCTCGGATACGTATTCTGTTCCCAGACCGACACGGAGGTTTTGCTCTATGGCTACGTGGAATGGGGGGTTGATGTCCTCAGGCGCAGTGTCGGCATGTTTGCCTTTGCAATTCTCGACCGGAGAGCACGCAAACTCATCCTGGCTCGTGATTTTTTCGGAATCAAACCGCTCTACTACACCCGTTGTCGAGACGGGTTCGCTTTTGCCTCGGAAATCAAGCCGCTTTTGAACCTCCCGGGGGTGAGCCGCAAGGTCAATCCTCATCGTCTATATGAATACCTGCGCTCGGGGCTTACCGATCATGGGAGCGAGACGCTTTTTGCGGACATTCACCAGGTCCCTGCTGCGCATTACCTGGAGTTGTCCCTTGACCGTCCCTGCGATGTCCAGCCAAAGCGCTTTTGGGAGATCGATCCCGGCCGGCGCTGCGAACTTCCTTTTGCCCAGGCAGCGGAACGGCTGCGCGAAATCTTCCTGGAAAGCGTCCAGTTCCACCTGCGCAGCGACGTCCCGGTTGGTGCAGCTCTATCCGGGGGTATCGATTCCTCATCCATAGTTATGGCGATGCGCCATATCAATCCCGATCAGACCATTCACACCTTCAGCTACCTGGCAGATGATCCGGTGCTCAACGAAGAACGCTGGGTGGACATCATTGGTGCCAGTGCTCAAACCATTGTCCATAAAGTGGCATCGGAACCCGAACAGTTGATCGCCGACCTGGAGCATCTGGTAGAGGCTCAGGGGGAGCCTTTCGGCAGCACCAGTATCTACAGCCAGCACAGAGTCTTTCAGGCAGCCCGGTCCGCCGGAATCAAGGTGATGCTGGATGGCCAGGGGGCGGATGAGCTACTCGGTGGATATGAGTTCTACACAGCCGCCCGAATAGCCTCCCTGCTGGAGCAAGGGAAGTGGGGGGATGCCTTCCGGTTGTGGCATAAGTCTTCGCAAATCCCCAGGAAAAACAGGCTGTGGCAATACCTTGGAAAATTTCTCTTTCCTTCTTCCCTGCAAGACGGTTTGCGTTGCCTGATAGGTCGGGAAATGTGGCCGGCATGGCTGAATCGATCCTGGTTCGTCGCACGGGGAGTGGCAATGGAGGGTCATTCCTACGGCACGGATGTTTTGCGGGAAGAGCTTATCCGGACCCTGGTTCGGACCAGTCTGCCCATGCTGCTGCGCTACGAAGACCGCAATTCCATGGCGTACTCCATCGAAAGTCGTGTCCCCTTCTTGACGCCGCAACTGGTTGAATTTGTACTCTCCCTCCCAGAAGAGCATATCATCGCTGCCGATGGGACCTCGAAGGCCGTATTTCGAAAAGCGATGCGGGGAATCGTGCCCGATGCCGTCCTGGACAGGAACGACAAGATCGGATTCGAGACACCTGAGAAACAATGGCTCTGCAACGGTCTTCGCAACTGGGTCGAACGGCTTCTCACCAGCGAAGAAATAGCATCCATGACAGCGTTGAACGGATCGATGCTCAAACTGGAATGGCAGGCCATTCTCAACGGTGTCAAACGATTTGACAACCGCGTGTGGCGGTGGGTGAACCTGGCGGTCTGGACGCGGTTGAACGGAGTGCGTTTTGACTAAGATTGTGCATCTCACCTCCGTACATCCTCCCTTCGATATCAGGATCTTTCACAAAGAATGTGTCAGCCTGGCTTCCGCCGGATACGAGGTTGTGCTGATTGCGCCACATGATGAGGATGTGCATGCTCAAGGGGTGAAGGTCCATGCCGTCCCTGGCGCCCGAAGCAAGGTTGAGCGAGTGACGAGGACTATTGGCCATGTCCTCCGTGCAGCACTGAAGGAAGATGCAGACATCTATCATTTCCACGACCCTGAGCTCATTCCTGTCGGCTTACTGTTCAAGCTATTGGGCAAGCGAGTCATTTATGATGTCCATGAGAATGCGCCGGAAGACATCCTGACCAAGGAATACATACCTTTTTGGGGGCGCAGCCTGGTTGCCGGCGTGATGGGGAAGCTGGAGCGGTTTGCATCGGAGTTTTTTGACGGCATCGTGGCGGCAACGCCGACCATAGGCTCCCGGTTCCCACCCGGCAGGACCTCACTGATATGCAATTATCCTGTATTGCAGGAATGGGTTTGTGAGGACCCTAGACCCTATGCTGATCGTCCTCCTCATGTGATCTATGCGGGGCGCATCAGCAGGGACCGGGGAATCGCGGCTATGGTACAAGCAATCGGAATCCTTCCCGAGCCGTTGCAGGCCAGGCTTGTTCTAGCAGGATTGTTTGACTCCCCGACCCTAAAGACTCAGGTCCAGCAGATCAAAGGGTGGGAACGGACGGACCATCTAGGATGGTTGTCTCGGGATGAACTGAGAAGGGTGGTCTTTGATGCGCGTATCGGGCTTGTTTTGCTCCATCCCTGTTTGAGTTATCTCCGCTCTTATCCAATCAAGCTCTTTGAATACATGGCGGCAGGAATTCCCGTAATCGCGTCGAATTTTCCTCTGTGGAGAGAGATCGTGGAGGGGGCGGGCTGTGGCCTGCTGGTGGACCCGCTCGATGTGCAGGATATTGCGGATGCAATCCAGTGGCTCCTGGAGCACTCGGAGGAATCCTTGGCGATGGGGCTAAAAGGCAGGGATGCAGTCCGTTCGGACTACAACTGGGCGGACGAAGCGAACAAGCTATGCCATCTCTATCGCAGGCTCCTGGGCGGGTAGGTTGAGGAATCTATGTGTGGTATAGCCGGTGCAATATCTTCAGTGTGGTGTGAAAACGCAAGGAAAACCGTACAGGAAATCGTGGCCAGCCAGTACCGCCGTGGCCCGGATCATCAGGCCGTCGAATCGTTCAGGGGCGCTCGAACCCAGGTGACGCTGGGACATAATCGACTGAGTATCATCGATCTTTCAACCCAGGCCAATCAGCCCATGTGGGATGCGGATCACCGTTGTTGCCTGGTCTATAACGGCGAGGTCTACAACTACATTGAACTGAGGGCGGAACTGTCACGCCTCGGACATCGTTTTTTCAGTCGAAGCGATAGCGAAGTCATCCTCGAAGCCTTCAAACAATGGGGCATGGATGCACTGAATCGTTTCAACGGGATGTTCGCTTTTGCTCTGTATGACACATCGACCGAAACGCTGTACCTGGTCAGGGACCGTTTCGGAATCAAACCTCTATTCTATTATCGGAATCAGAATACTCTATTCTTTGCTTCGACGGGAAAGGCAATTGCTGCTTGTGAAGGGCTTGAGCCAAATCTGGACTATGCGGCGCGTGGTTTGTCTTACGGAATCTATGACGATGATACGGACTTTTCCCCCTATGAGGGCCTGAAGGCGCTCCAACCCGGCCACCTCCTCCAGATCGCAGCGACACCCCATGGAGACCTGAGTTTGGAGTTGCGTTGCTACTACGATCTCAAGACGCGGGTGTGTATGCTCCGTGAGACCCTGTCAGGCAAGTCGCCGGCTGAACTGACACAATTGGTGAAGGAACGCCTGGAAGACGCCGTCGCGGTTCGTCTTCGATCGGATGTGCCGATGGGGATTTCACTGAGCGGTGGATTGGATTCCGCGACCCTGGCCGGACTATTGGCTCATCGGCATGACGATATTGTCGGATTTTCATTTGGAAACCAGAACGAACCCACCTCAGAGGGTCCTCTGGTAAAAGAATTGAGCGATAGGACAGGAATAGAGGTCCAGTTCATCTGGCCTCAATCGGCGGACTTCATCCAGGACTTCTGGGATGCCCTGGAAGCCCAGGATGCTCCTTTCGCCGGACCGAGCATCATTGCCCAGTACATGGTTTTCAAAGCAGCCTCGGCCCGAGGGGTCAAGGTACTCCTGGGAGGGCAGGGGGCCGATGAACTCTTTATGGGCTATCGGAAGTTTCAGCTGTTCCGCTTCCTCGAACTGACTCACAGAAGAGACTATCTGGGGGCCTTGGGTGCGGCCCTGGGGATGTTTTCCATGATCATGTCGGAATCGCACAAGGTCCTGGACTACCTGAAGCATCTCGATCGCTATCGAAGCAGGCGTCGCCACTCTGGGGTGTTGAGGCTTCCCAGCTCATCGAGGCTTTCCATCGGCTACGATCCGTACTCTCCTCTATCGGAACGGCAATTGGAGGATGTCACCCGGTTTAGCCTGCCGACGCTTCTGCGGTATGAAGATCGCAATTCGATGGGGAACAGTGTGGAAAGCCGGTTGCCCTTTCTCGACTATCGTCTCGCTGAATTGGCTTTGGCTTTGCCCTCGGTGGTGAAGGTCCACAAAGGTTACGGCAAATGGATCGTTCGGCAGGCAGCAGACGGGTTGGTCCTTGACCGAATACGGCTGGCACGGTACAAGCGGCACTTCGATGTGGATCTGCGGCACTGGATTGAAAATGGCCTGGGAGAGTCCATTCGTGCCCGTTTGCGCGAAGCCGCGGGTAAAACACGGGACCTTTTAGTGCGAGGTGTGGAAGTTGATGAAGTGTGGTCCAATGTTCAATTGACCGGCCGCTCTTCGGCTTTTGCAGAGGCTGTCACCCTTATCTGGTTGGGAAACCGTTTGCGATGCATATCAAAATAGTGACCATTATCGGTGCGAGGCCCCAGTTCATCAAGGCGGCGGCGGTATCGAGAGTGATTCGCCGCTCCGAGGACATACGGGAAATTGTGGTGCATACCGGACAGCACTATGATGACAACATGTCGGATGTCTTCTTCAGGGAATTGGATATTCCCAAACCGGACTACCACCTGGGTATTGGATCCGGGGCCCATGGATGGCAGACGGGTGCCATGCTGTCAGCGATCGAACCCGTGTTGCTTGCAGAACAACCTCATGGTGTCGTAGTTTATGGGGATACCAATTCAACGCTGGCAGGGGCGCTTGCTGCGGCCAAGCTCAATATGCTCAATGCACATGTAGAAGCTGGACTGCGCTCTTTTAATCGCCGAATGCCGGAGGAGACGAACCGCGTGGTGGCCGACCATGTCGCCGACCTTCTGTTTGCCCCCACTACGACTGCGAAGAAGAATCTCCTCAACGAAGGGGTTCGAGAGGCCGATATCCACCTGGTTGGTGACGTCATGTATGACGCCGCCCTTTACTACGGTTCAAAATCCGAGAAAGAGAGCCGCATCCTGAGCAGGCTGGAAGTGGAGCCCAAAGAGTATGTTCTGGCTACCGTGCATCGCGCCGAAAACACCGATAATGCGAATTGCCTGAGGGCGATCTTTGAAGGGCTCATGCAGGTCTCACGTGACACCGTGGTTGTCCTTCCCCTGCACCCGCGCACCCGCAAGGCCCTTGAGCGGGAGGGACTGTTGCTTCGCGCTGCCGATGCCCTGAAGCTGATTGAGCCGGTTGGCTATCTGGATATGGTAATGCTCGAAAAGAACGCGAAAGTGGTTGTTACCGACTCGGGTGGTGTGCAAAAGGAAGCTTTTTTCTATGAAGTTCCCTGTGTTACGGTGCGGGAGGAAACGGAGTGGGTGGAATTGATAGAGCTGGGCTGGAACCGGCTGGCTCCGCCAACCGGCTCCGCTTCTCTGGCCGATGCGGTGAGTGAAGCCGCGGCAAGGGCCCCTGGGTCGTGGGAGAGCCCATATGGGAACGGCCGCAGCGCGGAGAAGATTGTGGAGATTCTGATCGATAGAGCCGGTAGATGAAGATCTGGATTATCAATCAGTATGCCGTTCCTCCGAGTCAGGCCGGGCCGACGAGGCACTACAGCTTCGCCAGGGAGATGATCCGCCGAGGTCATGAAGTGACAGTCATCGCCTCGAGCTTCGACCATGTCTGTCGCCGGGAAGCTCACCTGCACGACGGTGAACGGTATAGATATGAGGTGATGGACGACGTGCCGTTTCTATGGTTATGGGCGCCACCCTACAGCGGCAATGATCTCTCGCGCGTTTTCAATATGCTGACCTTTGCCGGATGGCTCTGGCCGTTTTGGAGCGCACGCCGACTTCAGAAGCCGGATGTCATCATCGGTTCGGTGCCGACCATCTTCGCAGCCCTTGCTGCGTTGCGGCTTGCAGGTCATCTTCATGTTCCCTTTGTGCTTGAAGTTCGGGACCTCTGGCCGCAGGCGCTGATCGATTTCTGGGGCCTCTCTTCCGGTCATCCTGCGGTTCGATTTTTGCGCGCAGTCGAAAGCCATCTATATCGGTGCAGCGAGCGAATCATCACGCTATTGCCCGGTTCCCTGGACTATCTTTCAGAAAGATGCGGGAAAGGCGAAAAGGTGTTCTGGTTGCCCAACGGAATCGATTTGAACCTGGTTCCTGCCCCGAAGAAGAGAGCCAAAGACGGCTCATTCACCGTCATGTTTATTGGGAACCATGGTCTCGCCTATGGCCTGGATGTTCTCCTGGATGCCGCGTTGCTGCTTCAGCGGGAAGGAGGGAGTCCTTCAATCCGGTTCCGGCTTGTCGGTGATGGACCGGATAAGGCGAGGCTGAAATCGCGGGCCGGCGAAGAAGGAATCGGCATCATTCATTTTGAGGATTCCGTCCCGAAGATGCGAATCTACGAGCTATTGCAGGAGGCGGATGCATTTCTCATGATTTTAAAGGATTCGCCGATTTTCAAGAAGGGTACAAGCCCGAACAAGGTCTTCGATTATCTCGCCTCCGTCCGTCCAATCATTCATTGTGGCGACACAACCTTTGACTATATAGTCGAGGGGAGGGCCGGAATCAGTGTGCCGGCCGGCGATGCCCGTGCCCTGGCGAATGCAGTGTCGGCCCTGGCGAGAATGCCCGATGAAACCCTGATGGACATGGGACGGCATGGACGATGCTATGTCGAAGAGCACTTCGATATCGGCCGGTTGGCTGGAGGGCTCGAAAAGGTCCTGTACGGGGCTGTCCATGATTTTGGTCTCAAGAAAATGAGGGGGTAGAATGTGTTCGCCAGGATGAATGATCTCGCCTTCGGGTATATGGAGCTTGCTTTTGTGGTCCAGGTGGATATACTGCGCCATCTTTTTTTTAAATTCGGTGGATTGGTTCGGCTGCAGTGTGTGAATCACTCATCCAACGATTTAGTCTGTGACATTCACAAGGAGTATGAATCGCTTATGCCTACTGCAAAACAGAAGAAAACAGATACCTTCGAAGCGAATGCCTCGGGGGATGGGGTCTCTATATGTCCCGCCGGAGAGGTCTTTCCTCTGCCGACCAAGGCTGACTACGCACAGGAGTTCAAGCGGCTCCAGAAGATCGTGCGCGATCAGCGTTTGCTGGGAAGAGAAATCGTTGTGGTCATGGGACTTGGGTTTGTCGGGGCCGTCATGGCGGCGGTCGTGGCGGATTCCACCAGCAAAGATACCGGTGAATCCACCAAGTTCGTCATTGGGATGCAGCGCCCGTCGCCCCGGTCCTATTGGAAGATCCACTATATGAACCGTGGCATCTCGCCGGTGGAAGCCGAAGATCCCAATGTGAATCTGCTGATCAGAAAATGCGTCGTGGAGAAGAAGACCTTGATGGCCACCTATACCTATGATGCCCTTTCGCTGGCGGATGTCGTGGTCGTCGATGTGCAGTGTGATTACCACAAGCATACCCTTGGCGATGTGGCTCAGGGTGGCGCCGATATCGGCGCTCTGGAGGAGAGCCTCCGAGTATTGGGGGAAAAGATCAAGCCGGAGTGCATGGTGCTCATAGAAACCACCGTTCCTCCCGGGACTACGGAATACGTTGCCTACCCGATCATCAAGAAGGCCTTTGTCAAGCGCGGATACCCGGATGCAGAACCTCTGCTGGCTCACTCTTTCGAACGGGTCATGCCCGGCCGGGATTATGTTGCATCGATTCGCGATTTCTGGCGGGTGTGCAGCGGAATCAACGCGGAGGCCCGGGAGCGAGTGGTTCGTTTTCTCTCCGATATCCTCGACACAGAGCACTATCCCATGACGGTCCTGGACCGTCCCATTGAAAGCGAGACCTGCAAGATCGTTGAGAACTCTTATCGGGCGACGATTTTGGCCTTTCTCCACGAGTGGAGTGTCTTTTCCGAGCGGAATGGGGTGGATTTGATTAAAGTCATCGATGCCATTAAGGTGAGACCCACCCATTCCAACATCATCTTTCCCGGACCGGGCATCGGCGGTTACTGCCTGCCGAAGGACGGTGGCCTGGGAGTATGGGCCTACAAGACCCTAATGGGTTTCGAAGATGATATTTTCCAGATCACTCCACTGGCCATAGATATCAATGACACCCGTGCGCTCCATGCCGCCCGGCTGGTTCGGGACGCCCTTCGCAATATGGGGAAAATCGTTGCCGCGTCCAAAGTAGCTCTCCTTGGAGCATCCTATCGTGAAGACGTGGGCGATACCCGCTACAGCGGTTCGGAGCTGATCGTGAGGAAGATCGCAGAAATGGGCGGGGACGTAGTGGTGCATGACCCTTATGTCGCCCATTGGTGGGAATTCGAAAAACAGGACTCCTATCCTGCACCCGGCCATTCTCGATCCAGGTTTTTCCGCAATCAGGAAAGGCTTGGCGATCTCAGGGTTGAGAAAGATCTCAAGGCGACTCTCCACGCAGTGGATGCGGTGGTCCTCGGGGTGCGTCATCAGGCCTATCGATCGCTTGGCCCTGACGAGGTTGTGTCGATGGTGGGCAGACCCGTGGCGGTCGTGGACTGTTTTGGAATGCTCAGCGACCAGGCGATCCGCCGCTATTTCGAATTGGGATGTGAAGTCAAAGGCCTGGGAAGAGGCCATGTCAAGCGCATTAAAGATGAAGTGAGGCCCAAGTGACGATGGAAGAGAAGGTCTCCTTCGGCGCTGAGAAGTTCGTGACAAGCTGAAAGCAGTGCAAAAGCTCAATCCAACACCCAAGGAACGCAAAGCTATTCTCTGCCTGGGGGATTTTCTCGTGGCCTGCCTGGCGGGATTCCTGTCTCTATGCCTCTGGAGCTTCACCAGGGATGAGCCCTTCCTTGGCGACCTGGTGACATTTGGGGTCTACATTCCTTTTGCTTCCATTTTGTGGATCCTGCTGATGTGGTCCTTCGATCTTTATGCTCCGGGCCTGACAACCAAAACGAACCGGGTGACGGAAACCTTCATCGGGGTATCCCTCGGCAGTCTGGCCGTCTATCTGCTGCTCTTCTTCCTGGCCCCGAGGGATGTTCTCCCTCGTGTGCCGGTCCTCTATTTCGTTGTGGTCGCGTTCGCCTTTGGATTGCTATGGCGTCTGAAATGTGCTCCCTCCATAGCGAGCAACGTATTCCAGCAGAGGCTCTTGATTGTTGGTGCCGGGTGGGCGGGTCGATTCCTTGTGCAGGCAATGCTCGATGAAAAGCTGGCCGATTTTGAGATTATCGGGTTCGTGGATGACGATCTCGATAAACAGAGGTCTAAGGTGTTGGGTTTTCCGGTGCTCGGCCCGATAAAGAACACGCCGGAGATCGCACAACAGCATCAGGTCAATGCCATAGTTTATTCAATCACCCACCAGTTGCGCGCAGAGACGTTCAAGACTCTGTTGAACTGCCGTTCTTCCGGTATTCCGATCATACCCATGCCGACCTTATATGAAGCCTTGATGGAACGTGTGCCGGTTCAGCATGTCGCCAAGGACTGGCTGCTGCCCACGGACCTGGCCGGCGGACAAATCTCCCTTTCCTATCGGATTTGTGTGTTGTTGGTGGACTATCTTTTCTGTCTTCTCGGAGGGATCTTCTTCCTGCTGTTTGGGCCCTTGATGGCAGCGCTGATCAAGTTCGATTCACCGGGCCCCGTTTTCTACGTCCAGACCAGAATGGGGCAGGGGGGGAGGCTGTTCAGACTGATCAAGTTCAGATCGATGGTGGTTGACGCAGAGCGGAAGAATGGGCCTCAATATGCGAGCAATGATGACATACGAATCACTCGAGTTGGGAGGGTCATGCGGCGGATGCGCCTGGATGAGCTGCCGCAAGTCATCAACATCCTTCGCGGGGACCTTCATCTGATCGGACCTCGCCCTGAAAGACCGGAATTTCTTCCCGAGTTGGAGGAGAAGATTCCTTTCTACAGCGTACGATTGGCCGTCAAACCGGGCATCACCGGCTGGGCCCAGATCAAGTTCCGTTACGGCGGAAACATGGAGGAGAACCTGGTCAAGCTGCAGTATGACCTCTACTATATCAAGAATCGCTCTCCATTGCTCGACCTCAAGATCATCCTGCGAACCTTCTGGAAGATCATATCCTATAGCGGTACCTGATGAGTCGAGTCGATACGGGCTAAAAGCCTACGACCTCTTCTTGACTACAATGGTAGTGTCACTCTTTCTGATAAGCCCAATCTTGAAAATAAGCGGCAGTCTGGTGGGGTTTTGATGTGCCTCAAGGATTTCTCCCTTCCAAAGATTGACCATGCGGCACAGTTCGTCTTTTGAGTAGTAAGAGACGACTGGAGCACCCAGGTTGTTCCATGTGTTGCCGAAAATAGAAACCCTGTTGTCTGTGGTCCTTGTCACGATTCTCTTTATGTGGAAGACAAGGTCCATAATAACAGCCGGGGTAAAGGTGGGTTCGTGAACGAAGAGATATCCATCCGTGTCGAGGATATCGAGGCAGTTCGCAATGGCATGCAGCGCAAGAAGTCTCGATGCCTTTCGTGTGTTCCCGACGAGATGGTGCAGCACAGCGCCTAGTATAACAAAAGAAAAGCGTTTGTTGAGAGATTGAAGAAAAGGCCTGTCAAGGACTGATCCAAGGTGTATACGGCAATCCAGATGTGACCTTGCCTGATCAAGATAGCTTGAACTGCAATCCATTCCATGCAGGTCGGTGATGCCGCACTCTCGCCGGATCATTGCCAATATGTTTCCCGTACCACAGCCGACGTCCAGCAGAGAAGATGTCCCGGTTTTGAGCTTGTTGATACGGTCAATAATAAAGCTATACCGGGATTCATCGTATTCAGGTGTATATTTATCAAAGTACTGAACGGTATCATGATTGAAATGAGCAATGTTCATCGCGCATAGTCCCTTGACAATTCCATCGCTACGGATGACCTGAGCCGGGAGAATATTCAGATCAGGGTCCCGGGCACCCGCGGAGGTGCCATGTCAGGATCTTCAGGTACACAATCAAGCGTCGTTTCAGCTCCGGAATGCGGCATGCCGTGAGACCAACCCCGATCCCGGTCAGCAGGATGTTGATGAGGAGGCGGAGAAAGATGGCTGCATGCATCAAGGGATATCCTTTCGGGAACCATTTCTTGAAATACTGGTATTGGGACCGGTAGTAGAGCTGTCGGCTCAGGGCGTTATGACCGACGGATCGGCCCTGGGCATGGAAAATCCGGGCATGCGGGACAAAAAAGACCTTCCAGCCTCCCTTTCGCATGCGATACGCCCAGTCCGTTTCTTCAAAAAAGAAGAAAAAGCGCTCGTCCAGGAGACCAATGGCATCCATGGCTGACTTTCTCACCATCATGCAGGCCCCGATGCAGGATTCTATTTCAACCGGTGATTCATAACGCCTGCGTTTGCTTGGATAGGTCTTCGGGAAAAGGATTCTAAGAAGGGTCTCGTTGGTGAGAAGCAAAACTGCGGAAGGAAAATTCGCAATGGAGTTTTGCTTCGTGCCGTCGAGATTCAACAGCTGTCCGCAGGCCATCGCCGCATCCGGGGTCTTTTCCATGAATAGAAAGAGCTCCTGGACGGCGCCTTCGGTCAGCGTGGCGTCCGAGTTGAGCAGGAGGGCATAGCGCCCTTGAATCCGCCTGAGTGCCCGGTTATTGGCCTTGGCAAACCCGAGATTGGAGGAATTCTGAATCAGCTGGACTTGAGGGAACCGCTCCATCGCCGCCGCCACACTGTTATCGGATGAGGCATTGTCCACCAGCCAGACTTCGAATCGAAGAGTGTGGACGGTTTCATACACGGATGACAGACACTGCAGCAGGAGGTCCCGAGTGTTCCAATTGACGATCACTATGGAAAGATCCAAATCCGCTGCTCCTTTCAAGCGGTATGTTTCGGCCGGATTATCCTGGAGGCTGTCTGAAAATTGCGTATGGCTGCCTGTTCAGTGCCGATATTGGGAGGTCCCCGCATTCCAAACCCACAACATGTTATGAGAACGGCGAGTGGAGAAGCATCGAGATTCCAGGAACCGGGACAGGTGTTCGATAGTTCTCTCAGGCGTAGCCCCTCGATGGACCTCTATGACCATCTGTTCGATTCGTTGAAGATAAGCTTCCGGGCAACTGTACAGGATATCGAATTCGGCCCCTTCACAATCGATCTTCAGCAGATGACACGCTTCGATGCCGTGAGCATCGAGCAGGTCGGACAATGCCGTGCAGGGCACCTCGATTGTTGAGGAAGCCTGTGTGGGCACGGCAGCCACTCTGGCTGACGTCGTGAACGTATCGGCCGGATCAATTTCAAGATTGACCAGCCCGGAAAAACCGTAAACAGCCTTGGGAACACAGGTTATTTCCGCCTTTTGATTGAGTTCCCGGTTTCGCACCAACTGATCAAAATTCCTCGGCACGGGTTCGTAGGCAAAGATGGATGCACCGGGAAATCGTGATGCTGCGAAAAGAGAAAAGAAGCCGACGTTGGCGCCGATATCCACGATGATTGGGGCTTTGGGGACCTTGGCAGCCAGGCCGATCGTATAGCTGGCCTCCATAAAGATCTCTTTGAATTCGTGATGCAATCGCCTTGGGACCTCGATCTGGATCCGGTTGCGGGCTATGAAAAGCAGCGGGTCTTCCGATGTGAGTCCCATCTTTGCGGCAAAATGAAGCCACCAGTTGGAGACGTTTGCAACGAGTCGCAGGTAGCGGATCATGAGCCGACATCCTTACCGAGGGTCATTTCCCATGCCTTCGCATGTTTTAAGAACACATACCAGGCCGAGTTCATAGCGATCACCAGACCAGCCCAGCCGTCCATAAATCCCATTTTCCATACATAGCATTCAAAGAACTTCCCGGCTGCATGCGCCAGACCGGCAAGTACATAGGGCCCCGAAGCGCCGCCCCGTTCTCTGGCAGCGATGTCGGAAAAGCGGTCTATGGTGGCCAGCTGGTCGGATATATCGCGATAGACATAGTGAAGGATCGGTTGTGAGAGCCGGGCAACCCGGCCGTCCACTACCAGCTTATCGTGAGGGTCAACCCCGGCCCAAGACCCATAGCCCTTTCGCACCAGGCGAACCTTGCGGTCCGGATACCACCCGCCATGGCGGATCCATCGGCCGAGGTAATAGGAGAGCCGAGGCATGGAAAAGCCGACCACATCCGGCGGAGCGCTGCCAATGGCCGTGGTAATCTCCGCAGCAAGCGCACCGGATACGACTTCATCGGAGTCGAGGCTGAGCACCCACTCGGATCGAGCCCTTTCCAGAGCGATCTGCTTCTGTGCAACATAGCCCATCCAGGGGTGTTCGATCACGGTGGCTCCATAACTGCGACAAATGGTTTGAGTATTGTCCATGCTTCCGGAGTCGATGACCAGGACCTCATTGGCGAACCGGACGCTTTTCAGCAAGCGCGGGATTCGATCCGCCTCATTTTTGGTAATGACTGCCACGCTAAGGGATGGTCTTTCGATTGTGTCATGGCCGGATTGATCGCCCAATCTCATCCCGCTTTCCAGTCCAAAATGGCTTTCACGATATATTCGGCTGCATGGCCGTCACCATAAGGATTCACTGAGTCGACCATGGCTCGATGAGCCGCGGGGTCATCCAAAAGGCGGCAGGCTTCCGAAACTATAGTCTCTTCGGCTGTTCCGACCAGTCGTGCCACGCCCGCCGCGATCCCTTCGGGACGCTCGGTCCGGTCGCGCATCACCAGGACCGGAACCCCGAAGCTGGGGGCTTCCTCCTGAATTCCTCCAGAGTCCGTCAGAATCAATGTCGATGCCTTCATAATCTGAACAAAGGGGAGATATTGCAGGGGCTCCATCAGGCTGACATTGGGCAGGCCACTGAGAATCTCCCTCACCGGCTTTTGCACATTCGGGTTGAGATGGACCGGGTAGACCAGGTGCACCGTATCCGGATAGGTGAGCGCGATCCGGCGCAGGGCGCAACACAGCTCCTCGAAGGGACCTCCAAAGCTCTCCCGGCGATGAGCCGTTACCAGAATCAGGCGCCTGTCCCGCGGGACCTCGCTCAAGGCACCCCCTTGCCGGTCATAAGGCAGCGATCCAATTTCATTCAGCGCATCGATCACCGTGTTGCCGGTCAGTATGATCCGCTCGGCCGGTACCCCCTCTCTCAACAGGTTCATCCTGCTTGTTTCGGTGGGGGCAAAGTAGGCATCGGCCAGAACATCCGTCACCCTGCGGTTGATCTCTTCCGGATAGGGTTGATACTTGCTCCCGGTACGCAATCCTGCTTCAATGTGTCCGATCTTGATCTGATGATAGTAGGCCACGAAGCTTGCCGCCATGACCGTTGTGGTGTCACCTTGAACTAAAACCCAATCCGGCCGGACTTCCGCAAGCAGGGGTTCCAGTCCCAGCAGTACCCTGGCTGTAAGTTCCGAAAGGGTCTGATTGGGATGCATAAGATTCAAGTCATAGTCGGGCTTTAGATCGAACAGATCGAGGACCTGGTCCAGCATCTCGCGATGCTGTGCAGTAACACAGATCCGGTTCGTGATGCGATCCGGATGCCTGTTGAGCTCCTTGACAACAGGTGCCATTTTTATGGCTTCAGGACGAGTCCCAAATATGGAGAGTACTCGAATCATGCTTTACACGCCTGCTTCACAACAGCATCGGTTTGAAGCCTTTGGATATTTCATGACAAACAACGTTGTAGTAATCCCGGCCGCGATCCTTGGAGCTGATCGCCACACGGTCGATTCCTCGTTCAGGATGGAGAGAACCCCAAAGCGACCGGTCCGATTTGGGATGGGGTGGGCATGCCGAACGAATACCATGCTTTTTCAGCAGTGCGCAAAAGTGGATATCTTCTCCAAATGTCTTGATCAGGGGCTCCTCAAGCCAGAAAAACCTGGCCCACGATCTTCTGAAGAACCAGGAATGGCCTACAAAATCAACCAATTCAAGCTGTTCGTTTCCCGCCTCCCATCCCATTCTAGGTTTCTCTGTTTTGACTGGATAGTCGTCCGCGGAGAGCAATCTGAGCCCTATGGTTCCCAACAGGCAGTTTTCCTTTTCAATATGTTCCAGGCAGTTCTGAAACCAGCGTTCACCCGGGATCGTATCGTCATCGAAAATACAGATATATTCGCCATCCAGGCATGGGGCCAGGGAAAACCTTGGCATGATGCCGAAATTGTGATCACAGACGATCTTCTTCACCCGGTCTGAATGTTCAAAAGACAATAGCTGTTTTCGACTGAAGAGCCCGTATCTCCTCGTTGGCTTGTTGTACCAGAGCACTACTTCGAGAGGTTTTACGGTCTGCGATAAAACGGCGCGGACCTGCTCGGCCAGATATTGAGGCCTGTTCCATGCCGTGAGAATGACGGATATGCTCGCGGTTGTCTTCATAGCACCTCGAACAGAATCATTTCACCGGTGTCAGGATGATGCCAGCGTTTCAGTTCACGAAGGTTCGGGCTTTCATTGGGCGGAAGAGGTCCCATTCTTCCGGTCGGCCATAGCTTCTCCGCTGATAGAAAATACTCGATCTTTTCGCTTTTCAAGTGCTGGAGGAATTCCTGGCGGCTGTTGGTGAAGAACTCCCAGCAATTCTTACTTGTGCCTTCGGGGCAGGGTGCTCCCGGATAGTCCAGATTGGTGTAAAAAGAAATCACACGAAAAGTGCTGCATGAGGTTGCAATGGATATAACATTGCTATTTTGTTTAATATTGCGTATATAGTTCCCAATATCTAGGAATACGCGCTTGTCGGAATCCCGCTTGATGCTGTTTTTATACAATGGCATAGCAATGATACATAGTGCAACAATACATAACAATACAGTTCTTGGCAATCTAATCTTGCTGGTAGAGTACTCTATAATGCTTTTTATTCCAAAGGCAATAAAAGGCGTACATGGAAGTATCAGTAAACATACATGTCTGTAATCAATAAACCATGATCGAAACATATGACAATAAAGCATTAGCAACATTATTGAGCTTATATATGCCATATAAATCATTCTCTTGTCAGAATATATCGATTTCAATGAAGAATAGATTCCCACAATACAAACAGCAAAAAACGGGTAGAAAAATGCTTCTAAGCAGCGGTTCAATAAGCTTCCCAAGGCGATCAACCACACATTCTTTTTGATTTCGCTTACAAAATAGCCAAAAGTATCATATCGATTGATCCCGGCTATTTCAGAAAGCTTATTCTGTATATTGTGATATTGAGATAATGGCGATGTAAACTTGGATGTGATGGTCGATATTAAGGAGATATCGGTTGATAAATAACTTCTGGATAGAAAGTAGGTCATAAAAAACAGCAGCAGGAGTCCTATAATGGGCATTAGAAATGCCAAAATCTTCTTGACCTTCATTTCCTGTTTGATCGCCCCCAGGTAGAGTAGTGAGAAAACGATTAGCAGGGAAGCTTCAATCCTGGCCCAGGAGGCCATCATGAAACAGACGCAGCTCAAGGCAAAAAGAGAAGCCCGGTTCTCTTCCAGACTGGCTATGAAGAGACAGAGACCGGCTGCAATGAAAAACCAGGATATCGGGTCTCTGATGATGTCCACGCTGGAACCCACAAATACCGGCATCACGGCAAGAACCAAAGTGCCGAGCACACTGATTTCGTCATCGAAAAGGTGCTTCAAAAGATAGTAGACAGGGACCAGAGTGCCGAACCCAAAGGCAAATGAGATGAACCGGGCGGCAAGGACCCAGTCGTGGAAAATCCAGTAGCTGCCGGCAATCAAAACAGGAAGATTGGACAGGTCATTGAGCGCACAAAACAGGGTGTCCGTCTGACCGTAGTAGATTGCACGCGCCTGATGGATAAAGAGTGCTCCGTCCGGGTTGATCACGGAAGTATTACACCAGGCGATCACCCGGGTCACAAATCCGACCAGGAAGACAGCCCACGCTTGTTTCGAGATGCTTTCAAGAATCATTGAGAGTACATCGTTTCCAATTATGATTATCCCGGCAGCAACGATTCATAGACCTGGGATACCCTTTCCGCCATGGCGTTCCAGCTGTTCTGCATGGCGGTCGTGAGGGTTGCCCGGGCGAATTTTTCGCGCTCTTTGCGGTTGAGGAGCAGAATGATTCTCGATGCAATGGCCGGGATGTCCTCCCGATCCACAACGAACCCGTTTTTGCCCTCTTCTACGAGATCTCTCGCTCCGACATTTCTGCTGACGATGACCGGCAGCGATGCGGCCATGGCTTCCAGAACCGTGAGTCCAAAGGTGTCGAACCTGGAGAGCATGGAAAAGAGATCAGAGGCGTTGTAGACGTTCTCAATGCCGTCATGCACCACTCCCGCGAAAATGATGTCGTTTTCCAGCCCCAGTTTGTGAGAGAGGGCACTGTATTTCCTGGTATTGCCCTTGCCGACGACAAGCAGCTTGATCTTTTCGGAAGGACGCATTGATTTCACCATGGAGACAGCGGACATCAACTTGTCCAATCCCTTGATCTCGAAATTCATCCCAACAAACAGGACCACGGTATCGTCTTCGTCAATCCCGCATTGGCGGCGTGTCTGCTTGCGAGCGTCAAGGCAATCCCTGGTGAACTTTTCGACGGAAACGCCCGGGTGAATCACCTGCATCTTTTCTGCATCAATGGAAAACTCCTGCAGATATTGGTCTCTTGTCAAATGTGAAACGGGCAGAATGGTGCGCCACCGCCCGCCCTTGACCATGCACGTTTCCACCCAGGCTGTCGCATGGTCAAAAAGACTCATCCGCTTCTTCCGTATCTGTTTGATCCAGGCCCTGTGAGGCATTCCGTGCAGGGTTATCACATCGGCGCGAAAAACCCGCTCATGGGAATGCACCAGATCGAAACCCATGGTTTCCGTCTTTCGCTTCACAAACCAGGCGAAGCTTATCGGTCTCAGATACCTCGGGAAAGCAGCGATGGGTATTCTATGGAAGATGATCCGGTCTGATTGCCGAATCCATCGGTTTGCCAGGACATGGATTTCATAGCGAGGATTCAAGGCAATCCGTTCGGTCATTTCTTGAACGCACTTTTCAGCACCGCCGACCAAACCGTATTTCGGAATGATAACCGCTATTCTTCGCTTCTCTTGACTCATGCCGGCAACTTCGCAATCTGGCCTGCAACAGCGGGGATCACCTCTTCGAGCGAAAGTTCTTCAAGGCATCGGCTCTGTTCTTTTCCATTGCAACCTTTCTGCCGGCAAGGGATGCACGGGAGGTGGTGCTGGACAACCCTGTGTTGCGGACCTCTTGGGGCCCAAGACGCCGGCGAAGAGGGGCCAAAAATGCTAACAGTCGGAGTGCCGACGGCGGCCGCAATGTGCAACCCGGCGCTGTCAATACCAATGAACAGGGCACAGGACTTCAAAAGGGCTGCCAGCATTCCAATGGAGGTCCTGCCGGCGAAATTGTAGACCTTCGTTCCACACTCGGCAGCAATGGCGGCGGCCCGTTCCCTTTCCTCGGTGGAACCGGTAATGACTACCGGAAGGTCATAGGTTGAGGTGATATGGCGAATCAGCGCAACATACTTCTCCTTTCCCCATTCCTTGTACTGCCAGATGGAAAAAGGCTGTAGTGCAATTATGGGCCGGTTTGCGGGAACCTTCGCTTCAAGAAAAAGCTCTTCGACCCTTTTCAGTTTTTCCGGAGGGACCTCCATGTGCGGCTGAGGATGTTGGATTGTGATGTCATAGGCCGCCAGCAGGCTCGAATAGTAATCCGCGACATACTGGCCGACCTGGTAATCCAGCAGGTTCAAGTGGCTTGAGACGCGATTCTGCCAAAGCTGACCATCGTGGGCGAAGTAGCTGATCCGCCGGCGGGCACCGGCCAGGAACGTCAGGATGGCTGAGCGGTCTCCGGACCTCAGGTTGATGGACAGATCGAACCGGTAGTGCCGCAACCGCTTGAAGAACCGCTTCTGGTGGACCAGTTCCTCAATGAGTGATCGCTTTGCTTTGTCAATGGCGATCACGTCGTTAACCCAGGGGCAATCCGCCATGAGCTCACTTGCCTTCTCCCTGACGGCAACCACCAGAGTGGCGTCAGGAAAGGTCTCGCGCAGTGCTCTCAGGCAGGGCAGGGTGAGGACGACGTCTCCGATATCACCGAGCTGTATCAACAGGATGCTGCGGACATCTTTTGGAATGGTGGGACTGCCTTTGAGCTGCATGCCTCTAGTCCGTCCTCGGCCAGGGGTCATAAGGACGGGTTTTCCATCGTTGATGCAACCAAAACCATTGTTCAGGATGGGCACGGACATAACCCTCGATGATCCGGTTAAAGAGAGCGGTGTTTTCCTCGATATCCGAGATCGAGTCTCCGGTTCGGATCAGCTGGACTTCGGGTTCGAAAACCGCCTCGTAGCGTCCGTCGGCATGCCGGAAGTTGTAGATCGGCAGCACTGCGGCCCCGGTCCTTAGAGCCAAGGTTGCCAGGGCTTTGCTGGTGCAGGCTGTCTCTTTGAAGAACGGAACAAAGACACCTTCATACCAGTCCACATTCTGGTCGACCAAAATGGCGATGCCCTCGCCCTGCCGCAGTAGTCGCAAAATGGTGCGAACCGAATCGGTCTTGGGGATGGTTCGATTTCCCCCTAGGGAACGAACCCTGTCTATCAATCGGTTGAGAAGGTTGCTGTCCAGAGGTCGAACCACCACACTGAAAGGCCAGAAGCGCAGAGAAAAGGCCAGTGACATCAATTCCCAATTTCCGAAATGAGAGGCCATGACCAGGACTCCGGTGCCCTTTTTCGCCGTAGCATACATATTCTCAAGACCTGAGAAAGTTATGAACCGCTCAACATTGCCGGTGTTCAGGGTGAACAGATAGGGAAGCTCAAGCAAAACACAGGCAAGATGAGTAAAGGTCTGCCGGCATATGGCTTCACGCTCGGTTTCGGTCAATTCCTCTCCGTAGGCCATTTCAAGATTGCGCATTGCAATCCGGCGATGACGAATGTCGATGCGGTACCAGAAGCGCCCGAAGACCTGAGCCAGCTGCCGAAGGATCCCCTTTTGCCACAGCATGTGCAGAAGGCTGTTTTTTGCATTGGTCCCATTGCTTCCATTCTGTCCCTTCTCTAGAGCAGCCATATAGCAGGACAGAGCATTGGCGGATGCCGAACTGGATTTCATAGAGAGCTCTTTCTTGAGACCTTCAGGAAACTTCATGTGTTGAAAGTCTCGAATTGAGAAAACTGCAATTCATACAGGCGACGGTATTCGCTGTTGGTTTGAAGCAGGTCATCATGCCGCCCTTCCTCCACAACGCACCCATCCGCCAGGGCAACAATGCGATCGGCATTCTTGATAGTGGACAGCCGATGAGCAATGACCAGAGTGGTTCGTCCGGTCATGAGGTTTTCAAGGGCCTTTTGCACCTCCAGTTCCGACTCGCTGTCCAATGATGACGTGGCTTCATCCAGGATCAAGATGGGCGCATTCTTGAGCAATGCTCGAGCGATGCAGATGCGCTGGCGTTCGCCGCCGGAGAGCAGCATGCCCTGTTCGCCGATCTCTGTATCCAAACCGTGGGGGAGTCTCGAGATGAAATCGAGCGCATTGGCTGCCCGGGCGGCCTCGATGATCTCCTTTTCGCTCTTGCGAATGTCGCCATAGGCAATGTTGTTGCGAACGGTGTCATTAAAGAGGATGGTCTGTTGGGTCACGATGCCGATCTGGGAGCGGAGTGATGCGATGGTAGCATCCCGGATATCCATGCCGTCAATCAGGATGGCCCCTTCCGATACCTCATAAAAACGAGGGATAAGGTTGACCAGAGTCGTCTTCCCTGCACCGCTCACTCCCACTATCGCAACGACCTCCCCCGCCCCAACCCTGAAATGGATGTCCTTTAAGATCGGTTCATCCGCATAGTGGAAATAGACATGGCGAAACTCAATTTCGCGCTCAATCGGCGGCAATTGAACCGCATCGGGTTTGTCTACAATGTCCGATGCTGTGTCCAGAATATCGAAGACCCTGGAGGCTGCAGCGATTCCCTGTTGCAGAGTATTGTTCATTCCACTCAACCGTTTCACCGGTTCGTACAGCAGGATCAGCGCAGCAAGAAAGGAGAAGAAATTGCCGGGGGTCGATACTCCTTGAATGACACTGTAGCCCCCATAACCGATGATGGCGACAATGCCTATCCCTCCGAGGAACTCCATGAGAGGAGGAGACAGGGCGTTCACCGAAGCTGATTTCATGGAGTAGTCGAAAGAACGCATGTTCTCTTCGGCAAAACGCGCTTTTTCGTAATCTTCCATGCCGAAGGCCTTTACGATGCGATTCCCACCGATTGTTTCATGAAGGATTACCGATATATCGCCCATTGCCTCCATGCTCTTTGAGCTGATGGTGCGGAGTTTCTGTCCGAATTTGACAATGGGGAAAAAGGCGAAGGGCAAAATGATCACGGCAATAATAGCCAGTTGCCAATCCCGGTAGAAAACCACGCCCACCAATCCGACGACGCTGATAGCGTCCTTGAGGATGCCGGTAACCGACGTTGTCACGGCCGCTTGGACCTGGTTCACGTCGTTGGTGATGCGAGACATCAAAATCCCTGTGGGTGTTCTATCAAAGAAGGACAAGGAAAGCGTCTGAAGGTGATCATAGAGCTGCTGCCTCAAGTCCAGGACTATCTTGTTGCCCACATAACTCATGAGATAACCCTGGCCCCAGGAGCATAACCCCTTGACAAGAAAAAGCATCAAGACCAGGATAGGCAGTATCTTCAGCATATCGCTCTTCTTGTCGATGAAAATCTCATCGAGAACAGGCTTGATCAGGTAGGCTGACGCTGCGGTGCAGGCGGCAACCCCAAGCATGCAGACCATGGCTATCGCCGTTCGTCTCCAATGGAGCCTAGCTATTTCAAACAATCGCCTATACATGTTCATTGCAGTGGTTCACCTCGGCAATCGTATCGATACGAAGCGATGGAAAAGAGGCCCGGGTGGTCGCTGGTGGAATCCAAAGCGGCCTGTGTCCTACGGAATCCGCAAAAGCGTGGGCAAGGTCCCAGTTTCATGAAGCTTTCCTATCAGCTGGATCAAGCCGTAAATCCAGACAAACCACACTGCGTCGAGGAACGCATAGCGATAAGTCCTGCTGTGAACGGTATAGGTTTCTCTCTCGTGGAAGAGAGAGAAATTCGGAACAAATCTGGGGGTACGGCCGGCATAATCGGTGTATTGCTCTCCGTATTGGGTCGCGAGCTTTTTTTCTTCGTCTGCCATGGTGAGTGGGTAATAGATGAAGAATCCCAGAATCAGCAGACCGATCAACAGCAAACTCCCCGTTGCGCATCCGATTCCAATCGCCCCCAGAAAGCTGAAAACATACAGAGGATTGCGCACAATGGAGTAGGCCCCTTCGGTGATCAGGTCCCTGTCCTTATATCCGGAAATATACATGGATGCCCAGGCTCTGCCCATCGCTCCTATCCCCACGAGCAGGAGTCCTGTTGTTTCCAGGAAAATAACGAGAAAACCGGACCTTGGCCAGGAGTGATCGATTATCAACAATAGAGCGGCCAGGAGAAATGCGAATTTCCGCGTGACGGCGGTCCTGGAACTGGAGATCCGGTCAATCAATCCGGCCGGTGCGGACAAGGGTGTCTTGGGAGTCATTTGTGTCCTCTGAGTAAAGTTCGAGTAGCATTCAAAACATCCGTTACAGAGACGGCCGTCATACAGTGATGATCCGTAGGGCATTCGGTTTTCAGGCATGGAGCGCATTCGGTTGGTTTGCGGACAATCCGGCATGAGTTCGACAGGGGAGAGGTCGTTCTGTGGTCGGTTGACCCGAAGATCGCCACTATTGGGACAGCGAAGGCCGCTGCCACGTGCATCGGCCCTGAGTCGTTGGTCACCAGGAGGCGGCATTGGGAAAGCAGGGCCATGAGTTGGCGGACGGACGTCTTGCCTGCAAGGTTAAGGGGTGGTGTGTGCATCTTCTGCAGAACTTCCTCTGCGATCCATCCTTCATTGGGCCCCCCAATCAGGAGAATCCGGGATGGAGTCTCTTGCGCGATGGTGTCGGCCACGGCTGCGAAGCGCTCCGTCAGCCAGCGCTTGGCAGATCCGTAGGTTGCTCCTGGGTTAACCGCTACCCAGGGGTCATCGGAAAGCTGTTCTTTAGCCCATGACAGCTCTTCTTCTGTACAATGCAGCTGGAGTCGGCCGTTTCCGCCGCGGATTCCGAGGCCCTCGAGCATGGTGAGGTAGTAATCCGTATGATGGAACCGTCTGGCCCGTCGCCAGCCTGAAACCCGATGAGTGAGAAGGGGCGCTCGACAATCCGTGGTAAAGCCGGCCCTTATCGGGATCCTCGCAAGGGTGGCCAGGATGGCCGCTTCAATGGCATTTTGGAAAAGAACGGCCAGATCGAATTCTTCCTTTCGAAGTTCGGCACAGAACCGAAGCAGACCACCCGGTCCACGATGCCTTCCCTTTTTATCATACACGATGATGCGATCGCAGGACGGGTGGCGGTCCAACAATTCTGCAATGGTCGGGTTGGCGGCGACGACAATTTCGGCCATGGGAAAAGCCGCCCTCATTCTGCCCATGGCTGGAGTAGTCATAACCGCGTCGCCGATCCAATTTGTGGAGCGGATGAGTATCTTCTTGATACTCCTGGACGTCAGGGTTGCAGGAGGACCCATTTCCCCTTTTCCACTTTAACCATAACCATGGAATCCGTTCCCAGACCATTGTGGTCTTCCGGGGTCAGGTTGTAGATGCCGCTGACTCCGACATAACCCTTAGTCTGTTCGATAGCGCTTCTGAGTGCTTCCGGGTCGGTGCCCACCCGACGCATGGCGTTTGCCAAAAGGAGGATCGCATCCCAGGCATATCCGGAATGGGTATTGATCGGATACTGTTGATCAAAATGATAAACATCCTTGTAGAGACTCAGAAACTCCTTGATGACCGCTTTCTGAGGGTCGGTGTCTGCGAGTTGATCGGCGACCATCAGCTTTGTAGACGGCATGATGCTGCCTTCAGCGGCATCTCCGGCCAATTCCACATATTTCGGATCCGGCTGACCATGGCATTGATAGAGCGGGGTGGTCAGACCCAACTGCTTGACATTCTTGGCAACCCTGGCGCCAGCGGGGCCGATTGTCCAACAGATGAGAGCCTGAGCCTTGCTCTCGCGAATCTTGAGGATTTGAGGAGTCATATCCGTGTCCGTGACCGAGAAAGCTTCCTTGATGACAATCGCGATGCCGAATTCCGGGGCGATTTGTTCGAGCCAGTTCAGACCGTCCTTGCCGAAGCCGTCTGTAGCGGTAAGGATGGCGATTTTGGTCTGTTTCTGAGACTGGATATAATTGTAGAGCTTTTTCACGGCGATGGATGTGCGCTGAGGTGTCTTAAAGGTCCATTTGAAGGGGCCGAATTTGCCGCCTGAAATCACGGGATCACCCCCGATCGTCATGATGACGGGGCGATGAGCGGTGTCTTCAACATAGGGTTTTGCGGCAAGTCCTTCATCTGTGCGGGTAGGACCGATGAGGGCGACGACTTTGTCATTTTCCACCAGACGCAAGGCCACCATTTTTGCCTTCGTGGGATCGCTTTCAGTATCTCCCGTTGCCAGTTCCAGGGGGCGTTTGTTGATGCCTCCTTCCTTATTGATCTTGTCAACCCCCATCTGCGCCACCAGTTTGGTCGGTGTGCCGATTGAAGCTGCAGGCCCGGAGAGCGCAAAAAAGGCCCCGATCTTTATGGGACCTTCAGCGCGCGCCGTGACATCACCCATAAGGAACAACATGGAGAGTGCAACGACTGAACATGAAATCGAGATGGCCTTCCGTTTGTTGGATCTCATGACTTCTCCTCCTTCTGACCAGGGAATGAATGGTTTATCGAGAAAAAGCTTCCCCAAGGAAGCTGCGGGTAATCTGCGCGTCCAGGAACGGCCCAAACGGGAGGACAGACCCCGGGTGAGGGTCCCCCGCCTTCAACTGATCCGGTGGTCGAAAACCCGCTTGCTCTTACGCTCGGTACGAGGAAGGGTGCCATAGTCAACCAGCTCGATCTGGGGGCGAACCAGAATCTGCCTGCGAACCTCGCTGCTGATGAGCTCTGCAAGGTGTCGGTCGGATTCAGGGTCGTCGTCGGCGATCCGTTCAGCTTTCAAGAGCATCACGTCGCGCCCGTCCTCCCGACGATAGAGATGCACCTGATACTCGCTTCCGACCTGCGGGATCTGTGACAGAACATGATCGATCTGACCAGGGTAGATATTGACCGCGCGAAAAATGAACATGTCATCCGAGCGGCCCAGAAGATGATCATGTCTCGGAAGCGAATTCCCACAGGGACAGGGACCCGGGATCAAGCGGGTGAGGTCACGGGTGCGGTAGCGGATGAGCGGTGAGGCTTCCTTTCGCAGGGTGGTCACCACCATTTCACCGATCTCGCCCTGAGGAACCGGTTCAAGCGTCTCTGGATCGAGGATTTCAAGGACATAATAGTCGGCCCAGTAGTGAACCCCCTGGTGAGCCCGGCACTCGAGGCCGACACCCGGGCCATAAAGCTCCGTAAGCCCGGGAATATCAAAAAGGTCCTCCGCTCCGGTGATCTCCCGGACCCGCCGTCGCATGCTTTGACTATGGCGTTCCGCGCCAAAAATCACTTTCTTCAGGGCTATCTGTTTTTGAATGCCGCGCCGTTCGATTTCTTCCGCAATCAGCAGGGCCATGGATGCGGTCGAGCAAAACACCGTACTCTGCATGTCCACCAGCATCTGGCAGTGCATTTCCGAATTAGCTGGTCCCACCGGAATGGCCATCGCTCCGAATCGCTCGCATCCCAGCTGAAAGCCGACTCCTGCAGTCCAGAGGCCGTATCCGACAGCAATTTGCACCCTGTCCTCCGGGGAAAGCCCGGCCATTTCATAGCATCGCGCAAACATGTCCGCCCAGTCGTCAAGGTCCTTTCGTGTATAGGAAAGGACTTTCCGCTTTCCCGTAGTGCCCGAGGATGCATGGATTCGGCAGATTGATTCAAAGGGTACGGATCGTAACGGAAAAGGGTAGTCGTTTTGCAGATCTTGAGCGGTCAGGCAAGGCAGCCGGCGAAGGTCGTCCAGTGTGCGGACCTGGTGTGGGGCAACGCCGGCCTGTCTGAACCTTTCCCTGTAAAATGCTGAGTTTGCAAAAGCATGCTCGACGGTCCATTTCAACCCTTCCGACTGAATGGTATCCAGGTCCTTCCTGGATTTGAGGACCGGCATAAACGATGCACCCATCAGATGCCTCCTTGATGGTGGACCAGCAACCCAATCCCTCCAGGGTCTTCAGTCCAGATAAAGTGTTGGTTGCGCCTGGAAGCTTGCGGCACGCTCCATGGATTCGCAAACCGCTAATTACTATAGAAGTTGAGCCCCAGTTGCAAGCCCTCCATAGCACAAAGGGCAGAAATTGTCACAAAAACCATACACACGGAGCCGCAATGGCTGTCCGCACCGGTTGGGGCAAATGCTGGTTGTCAAAACGACGCTAATTGTTGCACAATCAATTGCCCTGTGGGACATTGGGGCAGGGTGGCCGCTGAGCCCGGCTCTCCCTGGAAATCAAGAGGTTGAAGGACTATATTTCCCGAGAAAGGAGGTGTGCTTTGCAGGATAGGCTCCGAGCCTTGTCGTTCAGCCGGGGAAGAAGAAGACCGGGAGCAGGCGAGCAGCCGGAAAAGGTCATGAAGAATGGGTCTGGCGAATCATTCATTGGGAAAAGGAGATGATTATGAAAAGACTTGAGTGGATTCAAATGGGCCTCCTTACTGCATTCCTGCTGGTTGCCCTGAGTTGCCCGGTGGGTTTGCGGGCGGCAGATCCCCCCCCTGAGGTGAAGGGGTTCGAAAAGAGAGTGGAGAAGTCCATGGGGGAACATGCGCTCAGGGGACAAGCCTGGCAGAGCATGACGGAAGACTGCAAGGTCGCCTTTATCTGGGGGGCCATACATGTGGTTGGGATTGAAAAGGAGTTGATGCACAAGTATCCGGAACTCAAAAGGGACAGCTTCGTAGCGAAGTTTGTTGAGGCAATGTCGAATATGCCGATGAAGGATGTGGTTGCGAGGTTGGATGCCTACTACAAGGCCAACCCGGATAAAATCGATACGGCGGTTCTGGCGGTCATGTGGGACATCATGATCAAGCCGAACATTCAGACGGGCATTGCCGGTCGTCCCCTCATCAAAACACCGTAACGTTCAGTGAAGAACAAGAGGAGAAACGATATGAGACAGATCGCAGTAGTGCTGGTTCTGCTGGCTTTTGTTTTTACCCTCGGGTGTGCCGGTATGACCCGAACACAACAGACGACGCTGAGTGGCGGCGCTCTTGGCGCGGCAACCGGTGCGGGCATTGCTGCCATCGCGGGCGGCAATGCCGGTGTGGGGGCGCTGATCGGTGGTGCGGCGGGGGCCCTGGGGGGCTATATCGTTGGTGAAAAAACCAAATAGCACTTTCTGACGCTCTTTAGTTGGGGACTGCACAGAAACGATGTCGTTGTTTTTTCACCCGGAGAAACGGCCCGCGCGATGTGCAGACCGGGAAGGATGAATGTTCCAGCTTTGACGGTGCCGGACGGATCAAGAATCGAATTTCGCAGGCCTGACCCAGAGGACCTGGTGATCCATCTTCGTGGCAGTTGGAGGATTGAAGACGGATTGCCCCTGATGCCTGACCTGCAACGGGAAGTATCGGCTGCCGACGGGCTAAAGCGAGTCGCCTTTGACTCCCATGAGCTGGGTGCCTGGGACAGCAGTCTGCTCACGTTTCTTGTCAAGGTGCTTGATCTTTGCGTCCTGGAACATGTTGAGGTCAGAAAAGATGGTCTCCCGGAGGGTGTGATCAAACTGCTGGCTTTGGCTTCGGCGGTCCCTGAAAAGAAAGACGCAATCAAGGCAACCGCTCGTGTGCCATTGCTGTCAAAAATAGGTGGGAAGACGATTGAGGCCGTCACGGCCACTGCGAATATGGTAGCCTTTCTAGGGGAGACATTCCTTGCTCTTGGCAGATTATTCACCGGGAAAGCACGCTTTCGTCGTATTGACCTTGTGCTTTTCATTCAAGAATGCGGTGCACAGGCCCTGCCCATCGTTTCGCTCATCAGCGTTCTAGTCGGGTTGATCCTGGCTTTTGTCGGGGCGGTCCAGCTCAGGCTTTTCGGGGCACAGATCTATGTGGCGGACCTGGTCGGAATTGGCATGACGCGAGAGATGGGGGCGATGATGAGCGCCATTATTATGGCCGGTCGCACGGGAGCGGCGTTCGCAGCCCAGCTTGGAACCATGCAGGTGAATGAAGAGATCGATGCTCTGCAGACGCTCGGATTGTCGCCCGTTGAATTTCTGGTGCTGCCCAGGACCCTCGCTCTCATACTCATGATGCCGCTGCTCTGTTTGTATGCGGACCTCATGGGCATTCTGGGCGGAGGGCTGATTGGTGTGGGCATGCTGAACCTTTCACCGGTTGAGTATTACCTGGAGACCAGGAAGGCAATCAGCCTCGCCGATTTCAATACCGGACTGCTTAAAAGCGTCGTGTTCGGTGTTATCATCGCCCTGTCGGGCTGCATGCGGGGGATGCAGTGCGGCAGGAGTTCCGCTGCAGTCGGCGTGGCTACGACCTCCGCAGTCGTGACGGCCATAGTCTTTATTATCGTATTTGACGGCATGTTTGCCGTTATTTTCGACATTCTGGGTATATGAGGCACAATCTTGGAGCGGTAGAGAGCACGGGTAATGGAGAAAGAGGCTCACATAGAGGTTCGAGACCTCACGATGGCGTACGGCAGCTTCGTGATCCAGCGCGACCTCACTTTTTCGATCCAGCGTGCCGATATCTTCATTATCATGGGGGGGAGCGGGTGCGGGAAGAGCTCGCTCTTGCGTCACCTGGTTGGATTGAAGGAACCGGCAAAGGGGCAGGTTTTCTACGACGGCGTGAGCTTCTGGGAGGCTGAGCCCGAGGACCGCGATCGTATCATGAGGCGGTTGGGGATCCTTTATCAAAGCGGTGCACTCTGGAGTTCCATGACACTTGCAGAGAATGTTGCACTTCCCCTCAGCCAGTATACCGATCTGAGTCCAGGCGAAATCAACGGCCTGGTGTCTCTAAAACTGGCGTTGGTCGGACTTGCCGGCTTCGAAGACTTCTATCCGTCGGAGATCAGCGGTGGCATGCGCAAGCGGGCCGGTCTGGCCCGTGCTATGGCGCTCGATCCGGAAATCCTCTTCTTTGACGAGCCATCGGCAGGCCTTGATCCCATTAGTGCCCGAAGACTGGATGATTTGATACTGGAGTTGCGGGACAGTCTCGGCGCGACAATCGTGGTGGTGACCCATGATCTGGCAAGTATTTTTGCCATCGGGAACAATTCTGTCTTCCTGGATGCGGATGCGCGCACGATGGTCGCCGGCGGAGATCCTCGCAGGCTCTTGGCGGAATGTGAGAATCCAATGGTTCGCGATTTTCTGACCCGTGGTCAGTCGGGAGCGGGATCAAAAGAAGCGATGGCGGGCGAGTCACATGCCTTGACCTGCTAGCCACCCAAAAATGAATGTTTAGCAATGAGATGAGCTCAAGCATCGGGAGATCATGAGCAAGAGACCAAATACCACAGTGATCGGTGTATTTGTCGTTGGAGCAATACTCCTGGCTGTTGCGGGAGTCATTCTTTTTGGGAGCGGGAAGTTCCTGAAAGATACGATGAAATTCGTTCTTTTTTTCGACGGTTCGGTGCAGGGATTGAACAAGGGTGCGCCGGTGGCCTTCAAGGGGGTCAGAATTGGCTCTGTTACCGATATCAAAATCGTCTTCGACAGCCGCGACCTGGCGATGCACATACCCGTTTTGATTGAAATCGAGCAGGACCGGCTCATGCAGGCTGAAAACTCTCGGGAGCTCACCAAAATGGTTGAACAGACCCAAGATAAATCTTTGCTGGCCTACCTGATTGAAAAAGGGTTGAGGGCCCAGCTCGATATGCAGAGTTTGGTGACCGGGCAGCTTTTTGTGAATCTGGACTTCTTCCCCAAGAAACCTCCACGATATGTCAGCAATAATACGGGATATCCTCAGATCCCCACGATTCCTTCCAGCCTGGAAAACCTTTCAAAGACGGTTGAAACCCTTCCTCTCAGCGACCTGGCCTCAAAGGCCAATAAGGTCCTCAAGGCGTTGGAACGCTGGCTGAATTCGCAGGAGCTCAGCGAAATCTTCACCTCTACAAATCAGGCCATGAAACACGTGGATTCCATCACTGAGAGCGTTGACGACCGGATCAAGCCGCTGCTCTCAGAAGTCGAAAAGACCCTTGCCGAGGCACAGGGTTTGATGCACGACATTCGTGTTCACGTGAACCCTGTGGCAACCGATGTGAGGGACCTGGTCGGGGAGGCCAAGAAGTTGGTTGGCGGCATCAACAGCCGCCTGGGTGAGATCACCTCCGGCCTGGAGAAGACCCTGAAGGCGGCGGAAGTTGCTCTGAGAAAGGCGGAGACCACTCTTGGCGGCATTGAAGGAACAATCAGCGAGGATTCGCCGCTTCGTGTCGAGTTGCTGAATGCGCTCAAAGAGCTTTCGACTGCGGCTCGCTCGCTACGTGTCTTTGCCGACTACCTGGAGAGGCATCCGGAAGCCTTGCTGCGCGGCAAAGGAAACTACGGGGGGAAATAGGAAGATGATGAGTCGAGTTTTAAGGTCGTCCCTGCCGGCTTTTGTTGCCCTGCTGCTGATGCTTGGTGGATGCGCAAATTCCCAACCTTCCAGGTTCTATCTGCTGGAGTCGATTTCCGGGGCTGTGGAAGCGGAAGCCAGTACGGCACTCGACCGGAGTATCTGTGTCGGGATCGGTCCGGTCAGCATCCCTGACTATCTTGATCGGCCTCAAATGGTCACACGGACAAAGCAAAACTCCGTTCAACTTGCCGAGTTTGATCGATGGGCTGAGCCTTTATCCGGCAGTGTTTCCCGAACGGTAGCCGGGAACGTCGCTTCACTCTTGCACACCGACAGCGTGATGCCCAGTCCCTGGCCGGCTTCCGTGGATGTCACTTACCAGGTCCTGATCGATGTGTACCGCTTTGACGGGGTCCCTGGCGAGAAAGCTATACTGGATGCTCAGTGGTCCATTCTTGGAGGCAGGGGAAAGAAGGTCCTGTTGCGGAAACGGTCAACCTTTTTGGAAGCAATCCAAGGACCCTCCTTTTCAGCCCTTGTAACCGCTGAAAGCCGGGCCTTGGGGAGTCTTAGCCGCGAGATTGCTTCGGCCGTCAAAAGCCTTACTCTGGAGTGTGCTCCGTAGCGTGCTGTTGTACCACCGTCTTCTCTCTTGACCTGGGGGAGAGATGCCCAACAGGATTGACTCTCGGGTGTATTGTTGGATGTGCCTTGGGAGACCTGTCGCCTAACCCGATCTGATCGTAACGGAGGGGATAAGATGTTTTGTTGTATTTCGCCGGAAGATGTTTTGAAGGCTGCAAGGGATAACGATGTTGCGTCGATACAGTTTTGGTTCACGGACGTTTTGGGTCAGGTGAAGAGTTTTTCGGTATCCGTAGAAGAACTCCCGTTGGCCTTCACTGAAGGGATGGGATTTGACGGCTCCTCTATCGAAGGATTCGCACGCATTGAAGAGAGCGATATGGTTGCCAGGCCTGATCCCACGACCTTTCAACTGCTGCCCTGGAGGCCGCGGGAAAAACCGGTGGGCAGGATGTTCTGCGATATCTTGAATCCCGACGGAACGCCCTATGACGGCGATCCTCGATATGCTCTGAAACGAATGCTGAAAAAGGTCAGAGACAAAGGCTTCAGCTTCTATGTCGGGCCCGAGTTGGAGTATTTCTATTTCAAATCGGATTCCGCTCCTGAGATCTTGGATCGAGGAGGTTACTTCGATCTCAGCCCTCTGGATCGGGGCAGTGATTTGAGACGCAATACGATATTTGCTTTGCAGGAAATGGGAATCCATGTCGAATACAGTCATCATGAGGTGGCCCCGAGTCAGCACGAAATTGATCTGCGCTATGATGAGGCGCTCCGCATGGCCGATATCACTCAGACCTATCGCATTGCCGTGAAGGAGGTGGCCAGGCAAAACGGCGTCTACGCCACTTTTATGCCCAAACCCTTGTTCGGGCTGAACGGCAGCGGCATGCATGTGCATCAATCGCTTTTCAGTGGAGAAAAGAATGCATTCTTTGATCCACACGACGTCTATCATCTCTCAAAGCTGGCCAGATGTTATATCGCCGGACTCCTGAAACATGCCTGTGACATCGTCGCCATCACCAACCAGTGGGTGAACTCTTACAAACGCCTTGTTCCCGGGTACGAAGCTCCGGTCTATATCTCCTGGGCTCGTCGCAACCGTTCCACGATGGTTCGGGTACCGATGTACAAGCCGGGCAAAGAGAAGGCCACACGTATCGAGTTCCGTGCTCCGGATCCCGCCTGCAACCCTTACCTGGCTTTTGCCGTAATGCTTGCGTCAGGAATTGACGGGGTCGAAAAGGAGTTGGAATTGCCGGACCCGATTGAAGAGGACATCTACGGCATGACGGCAGCCGAACGTATGGAAAGAGGGATTGAATCCCTTCCCGGCAGCCTCTTCCAGGCCATCATGGAGTGCGAAAAAAGCGAGCTGGTCCGGGAAACCATAGGTGAACATATCTTCCATAAATTCATTGAAAACAAGAAGATCGAATGGGAGATGTATCGCATCCAGGTGAGCAACTATGAACTGGAACGATATCTCCCAATGTTTTGACAGGGTGGGGGCCAGAATGGAAAGATTGAAGCTCGGTATCAGTTCCTGCCTTCTGGGCGAGCCGGTACGATATGATGGAGGACATCGGCTTGATCGGTTCTTGCGGGACACTCTTGGCCGGTACGTGGAGTTTGTCCCGGTTTGTCCTGAGGTGGAGTGCGGGTTTGGGGTCCCACGAGAGTCCATGCACCTGGAGGGGGACCCATCGGCACCGGCGCTGATCACTTCCCGGACCAAGAGGGATCTGACCGATCGGATGCTCAGCTGGGCACACAAACGGGTTGCAGAACTGGAACAGCTAAATCTGTGCGGGTTCATATTCAAAAGCAATTCGCCCAGCAGCGGAATGGAGCGGGTTAAAGTCATCGGCAAAAACGGCATGCCGAGAAAGATAGGAACAGGCCTCTTTGCGGGTGTTTTTATGAAGCACCTGCCCGTGATTCCCGTCGAGGATGACGGCCGCCTGAACGACCCGATGCTCAGGGAGAGCTTTATTGAGCGGATTTTTGTCATGAAACGGTGGAGGGAAACGGTCGAAGATAGCGGCAATGTGGGCAGCCTGGTGGCGTTCCACAGTTGCCACAAGCTGCTCATCATGGCTCATAGCGCCCCCCATACTGCCGCTCTTGGGCGATTGGTGGCAGGAGCCGCAGCAATCCAGGGAGATGAGCTCTTCCGGCAATATCGGACACTGCTGATGGAAGCCTTGAAGCTTCGATCGACCGTTAAGAAGAATACCAATGTGCTTCAACACCTGATGGGCTACTTCAAGAAACAGCTTTCTCCAGATGAAAAGCAGGAATTGCTGGAGGTCATCGAACATTATCACCAGGAGCATTTCCCGCTCATTGTGCCGATTACGCTGATCAAGCATTATGTGAGAAAATATGAGCAGCCCTATCTTCAGGACCAGTACTACCTGAATCCTCACCCCGTGGAGCTGCGACTTCGGAACCATGCTTGAGAAGTCTGGGCTGACCTCAGGGATCGCGGGTTTTTCGTCATTCATCGGCGGCAAACGCGAGTTCAAACAGGGGATATTCCTGCAAACTGCGTGCGAGGGTGAAAAGGTATGGAAAGCAAACCAAAAGTGCTTCTAACCGGAGCCACCGGTTTTGTCGGGGGGAGACTCTTGCGTGCATTGAGTCAAGCGGGGGTCTCAACGAGGTGTATTGCCCGTTCAATCCAGAGGTTTCCAAAAGATCTCGCCGAATCTCCGGGGGTTGAGGTTGTGCAGGGTGATCTGCTTGATCGAGAGGGTCTGGAAAGAGCCTTGGAGTCGATGGATGTGGGGTATTATCTGGTTCATTCCATGGGCGGTCGCAGTATTTTCCAATATGAGGCCTATATCGACCGAGACCTTCAGGCAGCGGAGAATTTTGTGAAGGCGGCGGACGCGGCCGGACTCAGAAGGATTGTCTACCTGGGCGGACTTGGAGAGATGGCGGATAATCTCTCTGCTCATCTCATGAGCCGTCAGAGGGTGGGGCAGATCCTTCAGTCGGGCAGAGTCCAAACGACGGTGCTCAGAGCAGCCAACATCATTGGTGCAGGGGGGGCCCCTTTCGAGATGCTTCGCCATCTTGCCGAGCGTCTTCCGGTGATGATCTGTCCAAAGTGGATCGATACCTGTTGCCAGCCCATCTCCGTAGAGAATGTAATCGAGTATCTCACGGGGTGTGCTTTCCAGCCGTTAACCGCCGGACTGACCCTGGACATCGGAGGGCCGGACATCATCACCTATCGCATGTTGCTGCAGATTTATGCCGAGATGCGCGGGTTGCGCCGTCTCATCATCGCCGTCCCATTTCTCAGCCCCCTGCTTTCTTCCTACTGGATCAGCCTGATAACCCCGGTCCCAGCGGGTATTGTCATGCCGCTGGTCGAAGGGCTTAGAAATGAGGTGATCTGTAGAGATACCCGGATACGGGAGCTGGTGCCCACCCGGCTTCTCACCATGAAGGAGGCGATCTGTAATGCTCTGGCCGAACTGGAGCAGCATTCCGGGGTACCGATATCCAGGCAGGCTTGTTTCTGCCAGAAATACGCAGAATGATTGCACTGTTTCCCTCGCTCGTTGGACTGTCCTGTTACCAGACTCGATATCCATACCCGGTCCTCCGGAAATGAACAGATGAGTGTTGAATTCCAAACCAATCTCTGGTAGGGCAACGAACTTGGAAGAGGATAGGAGAAGGAATGGATGGTCGATAGATCCCAATCTCATCGGAGGGGGCAGCTGTGACGGGGCGTTTTTTGCTGGGAATGTTGTGTGTGCTTTTCCTTTGCTGTTTTCTGGCAGCCTGTGCAGCAAGACAGGTTGATCTCTCGCAACTCGACTATGCCACTCCAGTGCCGCCACCGCCAAAAACAGGAACCCCGGTCCCCAAGGTCTCCAAACCTAAAGGACCGCCCTCTCTGGCAACAAGAGAGCGAATCATCACCGAAAATGAAATCCTGAAGCTCGGTGAAAGCGACATGAGATTAACCACTTATGTCTGCCAGACCGTTCTGGCTCGCATCAACAAAAAGGACCGATTGTACATTGTTGAAGACATCAAGAAGAAACGCCCTTTGAGGGTCCCGGTCGATTTCACAGCCTATCTGAACTGGTCTCCATTGCCAAAGAACCTGCCGGGCAACATCGAGGTCCCCAAGCTCATTTGGGTAGTGAAGGACATCCCGTTCACCGGCTGGTATGAAAATGGCCGGATGAAAGGAGATGCCTTGACGTGTGTCGGCAAGCAGTGGGGATGGACACAGAGCGGCATCTATAAAGTGTTGGACAAGGGTGAGGACAAGTATTCGAACCTCTATAACAACGCGTACGGCGAACCCGCCTGGATGCCCTTTGCGCTGAGAATCTATGGTGCGGTCTGGATTCACGCCGGAGACGTGGTTGGCCCTTACTGCTCCCATGGATGCATCAATCTGTCACCGGACCCGGCTGAGAAGCTCTTCCGATGGGCGACCATAGGTACCACGGTTGTGGTGTCTGATTCCATGGGCGATTTGAACCGGTTTTTGAGCACGCTCTGCCGAGCCGGGCCGAAGGACCATGTCATATGTGGGCCATCGTCAGAATAAAGGAAAGGAATGGGCCTCTATTGCTGCGAGTCCCGGCACCTCGGTCGGGACTCGCAGCAATAGCTCACTACACAAAGACATAAAAGGAAGGCACAACCTATGAATAACGAAGAGGGATCACCTTTGGCAAAGAGGGTGGTGTATGCCGCGGTATGGACTGTGGCTCTCCTGGTGTTGTCATCGTGTTCCTGGTTTGGGTCATCGAAGCCGGCAATCCAGCCTCGAAAGGAGGTTCGGGCAGTGCCTCCCAAGGATTGCGGACTTCCCTTCTGTGAGGTGGATTTGAGCAAGTCCCTGTGGGCTTTGTCAAAGCCGGTGATTTTCGTCTACAAGAATGAACGGAGATTACTGGTGGTTGATAACAAGACCCTCGTGAGGGATTATCCAGTTGCCCTGGGACCACAGCCCAAAGGGGACAAATGCCTGAGAGGGGATGGGAGGACGCCGGAGGGGGATTTCATTGTTTGTGTGAAGAACCCATCGAGTAAATATCACAAAGGGCTCGGGTTAAACTATCCTTCCCCCAGGCATGCAAAAGAAGCGTTCCAGCTTGGAGCGATCTCGGCCGGGGAGTACTCAAAAATCATCCTGGCTAACGACAGGAAGACCCTGCCGCCCGACAGCACTTGCCTTGGGGGTGATATCTTTATTCACGGCGGGGGACCTGTAGGAGACTGGACCCTGGGTTGCGTAGCACTTCGCAACAGCGATATTGACGAATTGTATGAGGCTATTCCTGTTGGAACTCCCGTAAGGATTATGCCATAATCAAAGCTGGTTGCTTGACATGAACCACCTGGTGGGCGATTCGTGTCGTAGGGCCACGAACCTCTTATTGCGACTCGCATGCAGGGCGATCTTTGCCCTCATTCCGCATCGATATCAAAGCTCTCCTGTCTGCCTTACCGCGCAATGGCAACCCGCCAAGAGCCACCGTCTATCGCTGAGTGCAATTTTATGTTCAGACGGTATCTTTTGGGTGATAGATGAGAGATGGCGTCATGGCTGAACCAAAGAACAGTGAAGGTCTGGAAGAAAGAATGGAGGGGCTTGAAGCCAGGTGTATGAAGCTTATGCAGGCGCAGGGCGTTCTGGAGAAGGAGCTTGGGAAGTTCCGTGATCTCTTCGATCTGGCCATAGCCATGACCAGCGACCATAGCGTGGATGATACGCTGCAGCTCATTGTGGATAAATGCCGGGAGCTGCTTGGCGCCGATATCTCTTATATTTCCTTGCAGGACGAGAACAGCGGTGAGTTCTTCAAGCACACTTCATCGGGTATTCGCACCGAGGCATTCAAGACCATGAGGATTCCGCCTGGGATGGGACTGGCAGCCCTGGTTGCCGGGACAGATCAAGGCTGTATCGTTGAGGACTATTTTGCAGAGACTACGCTGGATTCGGCGATGCGCGAGATCGTTGCAGCCGAAGGAGTCGTGTCGGGTATGGCGGTGCCGGTCCAGATGGCGTCAAGGAACCTGGGGTTTCTTTATGTTCTTAACAGGACCCGAACGGCTTTTTCTCCTGCTGATCTGGAAACCTTGTTTCTTGTGGGGAATCTTGCCGCGGTCGAAGTGACTCGAAAAGAGGCTGAAAAATCCCTTCGTGAAAGTGAGGAGCGTTTTCGCTTTATGGCCGAAACGACCGGCGATGTCATCTACCGCCTCAGGTATGATTCGATGCATTATGACTATCTGAGCCCGGGAATAAAGCAGCTCACAGGATACTCTCCACAGGAGATAAATGCCCTTGGATTTGCCAAGCTGGTCGCCAGGATTGATCTGCCGGGGAAGGAGAATGTACAGCCTCACGCAATTGTAAGAGATCGTATCGACGGAAAGATCGGAGAATACCGGGCAGACTATCTCATCCGAACTCGATGCGGTGTGTCAAGGTGGCTGCGAGACCACTCTTTCCCGTGGTTCGACGAGACAGGCCTGCTGATTGGATCGGTAGGGATCCTGAGCGATGTTTCCGACTACAAGCGTGCCGAGGAGTTGATCCAGGAACGAACGGCAGAACTCGCTGCGTCCGAAGAGAAATATCGGACCCTGGTTGAGAATGTGCCCCTGGTTGTTTATCGAATTAAGCCTGACAGGGAGATCCTCTTCGTCAATCAATTTGTTGAGGAGGTTTTCGGATACACACCTGATGAAATCATCGACAGGCCTGCATTGTGGACGGAGACCCTCTATGAGGAGGACCGGCGCCGTGTTGAAGAGCAGCGGGAGAAGATAATCAGGAGCGGCGAAGAGTGTATCAGCGAATACCGTATCAAACATAAGCAGGGGCACCTTGTTGAGGTGATCGATCACGCTCTTCCTCTCAAAACAGCAGAGGATACGGTCAGCATTGTAGATGGAATCATCATGGATATCACCTGGATGGTGAGGCTCCATCAAAAACTGGTCCGGGCCGAAGGACTGAAAACGATCAGTGAGGTCTCTGCTCGATTGGCTCATGAAATCCGCAATCCCCTGGTTTCCGCCGGCGGCTTTGCGCGGCGGCTTCTTTCCTCGATGAGACCTGATGATCCCAATAGGGCAAAGGTTGAAATCATCGTGAAAGAGGTCAAACGCCTGGAAGCCATTCTGCGGATGATCCTCAAATACATTCAGCCGATGGAGCTGGAGGTCTCGTCGACCAGTTTGAATCAGATGCTCGCTGCGACACTGGAAGGGCTACTCCCTGATTTCAAGGAGCATGAGGTGTGTCTTGAGCTTCACCTGGCTCCTCATCTTCCCGAGAGCCCCCTCGACCGGAAGCTGATGAGACAGGTGCTCGAAACACTGCTTGGGAATGCTTTGACACAGACCCCGAAGGGGTCCGGGATGTCTGTTCGGACATTCTGTGAAAAGGATACGATCAATTTGATGATATGCTATCCTGCCGAGCGTCTCTCCAATGACGATGTCGAACATTTCTTCTACCCCTTCACCACTTCCAGGGTTTCCTACGACACAATGGACCTTCCGATGTGCAAGATTGTTGTCAACAAGCACGGGGGAGTCATCAATGTATGCCTGGAACCGCCCAAAGAGTTGATAATCCATATGTCCCTGCCGCTTCTCAATGATCGCACAGAGACCATGCGCGTGCCCGAGGAATGACCTCCAGCCCTGTCAGAAATATCAAAGGATCGTGATTGCGTTTGGCCCGATTTGGCAACCCGTAGCGGTCTTGCATATTTACAGTTGTTCGTGTCGTTACTAATTTTCTTCTGATCCCATTGAGTCGGGATTAAACCTGACACGGATTCATATATTAAGCCAGGGAGGTACAGGCTATGGGTAGGGCAGTAGGTATTGATTTGGGAACGACCAATTCCGTGGTGGCCATATGGGAGAATGGACAGGCGACAGTCATTGCCAACGCTGAGGGAGCACGAACCACACCATCAGTTGTCGGCTATACTGAAGACAATCAGCGTCTGGTCGGTCAAATCGCCCGGCGTCAGGCGATTCTCAATCCGGCGGCCACGGTCTATTCAACAAAACGGTTTATCGGGCGAAAGTGGGGCGAGGTGGATGAAGAATCCAAGATCGTCTCGTACAAGGTGGTGCGTGGACCGGCTGATGCCGTCCGGTTTGATATTCGGGGCAAGATGATTGCCCCTGAAGAAGTATCGGCTCAGGTGATTCGAAAGCTCATCGAGGACGCTTCCAAGTATCTGGGAGAGAAGGTCAACGAGGCGGTTATCACGGTGCCGGCCTACTTCAACGATGCTCAGCGTCAGGCAACGAAGAATGCCGGGGAAATTGCCGGACTAAAGGTTTTGCGGATCATCAACGAACCGACTGCGGCAGCCCTGGCCTATGGGCTCGAAAAAAAGAAAAACGAAACCATCCTGGTCTTCGACCTTGGTGGAGGGACTTTTGATGTGTCCATCCTTGATGTCGGGGAAGGGGTTTGCGAGGTTCGATCCACTTCCGGGGACACTCACCTCGGTGGAGATGATTTTGACAAGCGAATAGTCGATTGGATCGCTGAAGAATTCAGGAAGGATGCCGGCATTGATCTCAGGAACGATCGGCAGGCTCTTCAGCGCCTTTACGAGGCGGCGGAAAAGGCCAAATGCGAGCTTTCCAGCATGTCGGAAACACAGGTCAACCTTCCTTTCATCACTGCCGATGCAACCGGTCCGAAGCATCTGCTCATGAAACTGTCTCGGGCCAGGCTGGAGGACCTCACCCACGATCTGGTGCAGCGCTGTATGAAACCGGTGGAACAGGCTCTTTCCGATGCCAGACTGACCGCCAAAGACCTGGATGAAGTCATCCTGGTAGGCGGGGCCACCCGCATGCCTGCAGTCCAGGAATTGGTGAGGAAGATGACGGACGGAAAACAACCCAACATGAGCGTCAACCCGGATGAGGTGGTATCGGTTGGTGCTGCGATTCAGGCTGCGGTACTCAAAGGTGAAGTGGAGGATGTGGTGCTGCTTGATGTCACGCCTCTTTCTCTTGGTGTGGAAACCCTCGGCGGCGTCATGACCAAATTGATTGAGCGCAATACCACTATCCCTTCAAGACACGAGGAAGTATTCTCGACTGCGGAAGACAACCAGACTGCAGTGGACATAGTGGTCTTGCAGGGGGAGCGGGAAATGGCCAGGGATAACCGGGTGCTTGGCCGTTTTCGCCTGGAGGGGATTCGTCCGGCACCGCGGGGTCTACCCCAGGTAAAAGTGACATTCGATATTGATGCGAATGGTATTCTGAATGTCATTGCACGGGATCAGGAGACCGGCAAGGAGCAAACGGTCACCATTTCGGAGTCCACAAATCTTTCCAAGAGTGATGTGGAGCGAATGGTGCGAGATGGTCAGTCCCACGCCGCGGAAGACAGAAATCGTCGTGAGACGGTCGAAGCCAGGAACCAGGCAGATACGCTGGCCTATCAGCTGGAGCGCACACTCAAGGACCTTGGCGACAAGGCCCCCCTACATGAGAAAGCCCGTTCAGAAAAACTCATCGAGGAGACCCGCCGCGCCGTCAAAGACGAGACCGTTGGGAAAGAGCGCTACCAGCAGTTTGCCAGTGATCTCCAACAGGCACTCCAGATGCTCGCCTCTTCTGCCTATCACCAGGCAGGCCGGGCTGAGGAGAAGACTGACCGGTCTGGTTCGGCACGGCAGGGTGGCCATGACGATGTCGTCGATGCAGAATTCACTGAACGATGAGCAGTTCATTCCTGAGTCCCAGGTTTGGGACTCAGGCCCACACCAACAGAGAGGTCGGTAGAGGAGATCATGGCGGTTCAGTTCAGAGACTACTACGAGGTCCTGGGAGTTCCTCGAACGGCTACGCAGGAGGAAATCCAGCGTTCCTATCGCAAACTGGCCAGGAAATACCATCCGGATGTGAACAAAGCGAAGGATGCTGAAGATAAATTTAAGGAAATCAATGAAGCCTACGAGGTGCTGAAGGACCCTGATAAACGCGGGAAGTATGACCAGCTGGGGGCGAACTGGAAGGCTGGGCAGGAATTCCGACCGCCGCCGGGATGGGATGTCCAGTTTGATTTTGGCCCGGGGCGTGGGGGGCAGAGCGAGTTCCAGTGGGGAGGCTCAGGGGGTTTCAGCGACTTCTTCGAGGCGCTTTTTGGAGGACAGGGTTTTCGGAATGCCTACAGAACCGGAGGAGGCCGGCCGGGACAGGGGCAGGTATGGGCTCAAGCCGGCGCCGATCAGGAAGCGACCCTCAGAATCTCCCTGGAGAAGGCCTTTCGGGGTGCAACCGAGTCGATTACACTTCAAATGCAGAGCGTCACACCCGATGGTCAGGTTTCGCTTCAGGAGAAGAACTATGAGGTCAAGATTCCAGCGGGTATCCTCACAGGCCAGAAAATCCGCCTCGCGGGCCAGGGCGGCCCGGGTACCGGTGGAGGCCCCCGCGGGGACCTCTACCTCAGGGTCGAAATCGATCCCCACCCGGTGTATCGCCTGAACGGCAGGGATTTGACCGTCGACCTTCCGATTTCCCCGTGGGAAGCGGTGCTTGGAGCAGAGGTGGGGCTCATGACGCCGGCGGGTGAGGTAACGCTCAAAGTGCCTCCCGGTACGCAAAGCGGTCAGAGGCTTCGATTGCGAGCAAAAGGAATGCCGAATCCCAAAGGCGCTTCAGGGGACCTTTATGCCCTGATCAACATTGTGGTTCCCAGAGAACCTTCCGAGCGGGAAAGGGAGCTTTTTCAAAAACTGCAAGAAGTCTCCGGGTTTCGGCCGCGTTTTTAGATGAAGGAGGTTGGTCCCCATGGCGGAAGGAAAGTACTTCCTGGTTAGAAAACGCAGAACCTCTTTATTCTCTCCATACCTGACACTCTATGAGGTGGCCTGTCACTGCGGTCTCCATCCGGATTTTGTCGAGCGGCTGGTGAGCATGGGACTGATCGATTATGTCGAGCGTGACAGCAACGGGGATGTGCTCTTTCCGGTTGACGTCGTGCCGGTGGTAAGAAGGATACTCAGGCTTCGCAATCACCTTGGTGTCAACTACGCAGGTATCGGGGTTATCCTGGAGCTCATGGCCAGGATCGAATTCCTGGAGAACCAGGTTAGAGAATTGGAGAAGAGGGTCCATCGCGACGGCTGAGTTTTGACGGAATAAGTTATAAGCATTTTAATGCAGGTTTGGATACTTCCCGGCCGAATTCTCATCGGCCAGGATCATCATATTGAATAAGGAGGGTCCATCTTATGGATCAAAACAAATTCACAATACCATCGCAACAGTCGATTCAAGAAGCGCAAACGAAAGCCATCCGCTTTGGCCATATGGAAGCAGACGGCGAACATCTCCTGCTGGCACTGATCGAGCAGCCGGAGGGGCTGATTCCCCGACTGCTTCAGAGGATGGAAATTCCGGTTGACCGAATCCACGAGCGGCTTGAACAGGAGCTTGCGAGAAAACCAAGAGTGAGCGGGCCGGGGGTTGAGCCGGGGAAGATCTATATCTCACAACGCCTGACCAAGCTGCTGGTGAAGGCCCAGGATGAAGCGAAGCGGTTGAAAGATGAATACGTTTCAACCGAGCACCTGTTTCTTGCATTCATTGACGAGGGTACCGGAACTCCTGCCGGACGGATTCTCCAGGAATTCGGAATCAACCGTGACCTTTTTCTCCAGACCCTGACGGCCGTGCGGGGGCATCAGCGTGTCACCAGCGCTTCGCCGGAGGGGACCTACGAGGCGCTCCAGAAGTATGGCAGGGACCTGGTCAAGGAAGCAGAAGCCAACAAGCTCGATCCGGTGATCGGAAGGGATTCGGAGATTCGTCGGGTGGTGAGGATTCTCAGTCGTAAGACGAAAAACAATCCGGTCCTGATCGGCGAGCCGGGTGTTGGCAAAACGGCCGTTGTGGAAGGGCTGGCGCATCGTATTGTGGCGGGCGATGTTCCCGAGGGTCTGAAGAATAGAACCATCTACGCTTTGGACATGGGATCGCTGGTGGCTGGAGCGAAATACCGCGGGGAGTTCGAGGAGCGGCTTAAAGCGGTCCTGCAGGAAATCAAGGAATCCGAAGGGAAGATCATCCTTTTCATCGACGAACTGCATACCATCGTCGGTGCAGGCAAGGCAGAGGGGTCCATGGACGCCGGGAACATGCTCAAACCCATGCTGGCTCGCGGGGAACTGCACTGCATCGGCGCTACGACTCTGGATGAGTACCGCAAGTACATCGAAAAGGACGCCGCTCTCGAGCGTCGTTTTCAGCCGGTGCTGGTGGATCAACCGACGGTTGAGGACAGCATTTCCATCCTGCGCGGTTTGAAGGAACGCTTTGAAGTGCATCACGGGGTGAAAATTCAGGACAGCGCTCTCGTGGCATCCGCTGTCTTGTCCAACCGATATATTTCCGACCGGTTTCTCCCGGACAAGGCCATCGATCTCGTTGACGAAGCCTGTGCGATGATTCGCACGGAGATTGATTCGATGCCCGCCGAGCTCGATGAAGTGACAAGGCGGGTCAGGCAGTTGCAGATCGAGGAGGTCGCGCTGAAAAAGGAGCGCAACAAGGGGAGTCAGGAGCGTCTGGAAGCAATTCAAAAAGAGCTGGCGGAGCTCCGGGGGAAGGCCGACGCCATGAAAGCCCAATGGGATTCGGAAAAGCAGGCGATCAAGAGGGTCCAGGCCCTGCGGGAGGAAATTGAGAAGGTGCGGCGTGACATTGATGTGGCTCAACGTGATTACAACCTGCAACAGGCAGCGGAATTGCGGCATGGGCGCTTGCCGGAACTGGAACGGCGCCTGAGCTCTGAAGAGGAACGGTTGGTGGATAAACAGGGGGGCAACCGTCTGCTTCGGGAAGAGGTGACCGAGGAAGAGATTGCCGAGATTGTGTCGCGATGGACTGGGATCCCGATAACCAGGCTGGTGGAGGGTGAACGGGAGAAGCTGTTAAGGCTTGATGAAGTTTTGCATCATCGTGTAGTGGGCCAGGATGAAGCGGTGCAGCTGGTTGCGGACGCAGTCATCCGGGCGCGCTCCGGCATCAAAGATCCTCGGCGACCGATCGGGTCGTTTATCTTTCTCGGTCCGACGGGTGTGGGCAAAACCGAACTGGCCAAGACCCTGGCGGAGGCGCTTTTCGACTCGGAAGAGAACATGGTGAGAATTGATATGAGCGAGTACATGGAACGGCACACCGTGTCCCGACTGGTCGGCGCTCCGCCAGGCTACGTGGGGTATGAAGAAGGAGGGCAGCTGACCGAGGCGGTGCGCAGAAAACCCTATTCGGTCATTCTATTCGACGAAATCGAGAAGGCGCACCAGGATGTCTTCAATGTGCTCCTCCAAATCCTGGACGACGGCCGCCTGACGGACGCCCAGGGAAGAACGGTTGATTTCAAGAATACCGTGATCATCATGACCAGCAACATCGGTTCACATTATCTCCTGGAGGGCGTAACGGATCAGGGCGAAATCAAAGAGGGGGCCCGCCGGGAAGTCATGGCGGAGCTTCGGCGCCATTTCCGACCGGAATTCCTGAATCGGGTCGACGATATTGTCCTTTTCAAGTCTCTGACTTATGAAGAAATCAAATCCATCATTGAGTTGCTGACCAAGGACTTGGCGGGGCGACTTAAGGATCGCCATATCGAACTGAGCCTCTCCGATCAGGCCAAGGAATTCATCACCAGAGCCGCCTACGATCCCGTCTATGGCGCAAGACCACTGAAGCGCTACCTGCAGCATGAACTGGAAACGCGCATTGGGCGAGCGCTGCTTTCTGGGGACATCCAGGACGGCAGTGCTGTTCTGGTGGATGCGGAAAACGGTGAACTGGTCGTGTCGCACAGAGCGGGATGACACGGTCGGACACCGCAATGCCCCTCTTCATGCATTCAACCTCCTCTCTTCCATGCAAAGGGGGAGAGGAGGGGTCATGCTGTTTTCGATCGTCTCATTTTTGCCATTCTAAGCCCCTCGCCTTTTCACGCAGTCTACAATACTTGCAGGTTCTCGGGCCAGAAGTCCTCTCTGTGTGGCTCCCTCTACTCCTGGATCATGTTCGGGCAAGAGAGAATTGAAACGTAAGTGAGAAAAGTCTTAACCAAATCAGGAAACCTTCCGAAAGTATATACTAGGTTTTTCATGCTGCCGGCGGGAAAAGGCTTAATCATAGATGACGTGTTGGATGGGAACGAAATAGGATAGTCGATTGACATGGATGATGACACGCTAACGGTTTTCCCAGACGAACAAGCAATCCGCTATCGGATTGCGCAGATTTCAGACCTTCCACCCCTTACCGGCGCTATGCAGCGGCTGCTGGAAATCATCTACAACGAGGTCGTCTCGTTGGCTGAGCTTGAGAAGGTGATCCTCTATGACCAATTCCTTTCGGTAAGGATTCTTCGCCTGGCGAACTCATCATTCTATGGGTGTCGCGGTCAGGTGAACACGATTGCAGAAGCGATCATGCTGCTTGGATTTGATCAGGTCAAATCGATCTGCCTGAGTACACTCCTGATGCAGCTTTGTTCTGATGGGGCAAGCATTGACCCGCAGCAGAAAGAGAAGCTCTGGAAACATGCTTTTGCTGTTGCGCGCATAGCTGGTCAGATCGCGCAAATCAAGCCATGGATAAGCAAAGACCTGGCCTACGTTTTGGGCCTGTTCCATGATGTGGGACGGCTGGCGATGGCCGTCCACTTCTTCGAATACTTTGCAGCGGTGTCGGACCTCACAGAGACGAGAAAATGCCCTCAGTGGGTCGTTGAGTCCCAATGCGGCATCACTCATACGGAAATCGGCAGATGGATGTGTGTCAAGTGGGCTCTGCCCGAAGTATTCCAGAGGGTAACGGAATTTCATCACCAGCCCTATCGAAGCCCGTCTCACCGGTCGGAAGTCATACTGGTTTCTCTGGCTGACGTGCTGGCCAATAGTGGAGAGTTTCCAGAGTATGTCAACGATCAACTCACACTCTCCTTCGTCCGTCAACTCTGTCTCACCGAGGAGGATTGGGAGAATTGTATCGATCGTTCACGTGATGTTTGGCCTCAAGTTGCCGCGTTCTGGGCATTGCTGAAGTAGGATATGGGGACGATATGAATCAAACAGCCAAGGAAATCATAAGGTGTGGGCTTTTTGACGCACATTCTCAGCAAGAGGAGTCTGGAATATTCCTGGCGATGATGGGACGCCTTGCAGAGCTTATATCCCAGGGGTTAGGTGCTCAGCAAGTGTGCCGGGCATTGCTCCGAATCATTATTGAAGAGACCGGAGTTGAGAACTGTTCTCTTTTGCGATGGGACGCCCAAAACGATTCCCTCTCCCTGGTCGTGGCGGGAGGGCTGGAGAATCTGTTCAGGGAGAACACCGTCCGAGAATACAACAGGAGCTTGAGCTTTTCCGCCGGGGAAGGAATGGCGGGAAGAGCCTTCAGCAAGAAATATCCGGTATTTATTCAGGATTCTACACTGGAAGCGATCCCGTTCAAGGCGGGGGCGGTAGTGCGGCCCACTTCATTGGTGTCTGTTCCACTGCTCGATTTTGGAGTCTTGAACATGAGCTCCTTCCATCCGCAGAAATTTACGACACAGATCCGGTGCTTCTGGGAGCATTTCGGTAAAATTGTTGGGGGATTTCTGAGGGGGGTCTTCCCTCGCGGCGGTAACGAAAAGGGTTGCCAGGACGGGTTCAAAGTGCTGCGTTATCCGGGTGGACAGCCCGGGAATGATGACCGTGCGCTCGACGACTCATCGATTCTGACCCAAGACGCTCTTCAATATATTCCCCAAGGGGTTTGTCTTCTGAACGACGAGGGGAAGGTGGTCAAGGTCAATCACAGGATTGAACAAGACTATGGCAGGAGTGGATCGGAGTTGATCGGACGCTCACCGGCAGTAATCTTCCGTGATCCTGGAATGTTCGAGACCCTTCTTGAGAGAGTTGGCGTCTCCCCGGCAGAGGAGATGGCGGATGTCCCTCTGGTTAACACAGAGGGAAAGGTCTATTCCGCTGATGTGAACCTGGTGAGAATGACCAGAAATGACACCCTCAAAGGGTACCTTCTCGTCATTAATGATGTCTCCAAGAAGAAGGCTTTTGCCGAGAAGATGCTGCAAGCCGAAAAACTTGCCGCCCTTGGGACTATGGCCGGTGGAGTGGCACACGACTTCAACAACCTCCTCATGGTGATTCTTGGCAATGTTCAGCTGGTTTTGCCACAGATCCAGGACGAAGAGACGACTCGTCGTCTAAGAAACATCGAAAAGGCCGTTCACGATGGGGCCAATACGGTGCGTCGACTCCAAAAGTTTACTGAGTCCAACAGGCACCTTCACTCTGCGGTGAATGCGGCGGATGTCAATGAGGCCATCAAGGATGTGATAGAAATGACGCGGCCCAGGTGGAAGAACGCTATGGAGAAAACCGGCCATACCATCCAGTTCAGAATGGATCTCGGGCTTGATTGTCATTCGAAAATCCACATTTCCGATTTGCGCGAGGGATTGACCAATCTGGTACTCAATGCCATTGAGGCTATGCCCGAGGGTGGAACGATTGCCTTCAGGTCCAGGCTGCTGGACGATGCGGTTTTAATCAAGGTTGCGGATACCGGAGTCGGCATGACCCAGGAATTGGCGGCGAGAGTATTCGACCCGTTTTACACCACGAAAGGTATCGGCAATTCAGGGTTGGGGCTGAGTGTTACGTGGAGCCTGATAACCCGAGCCGGTGGAGAGATCCAGGTTATAAGCAGACCCGGAAAAGGGAGCCGTTTCACAATAAGGCTGCCCAAAGCCGATCCTCCTGAGAAAGCCTCTTGCGTATTAGACATGGGAAGGTCTTCCATCAGACCACGGTTGCTGGTGGTGGATGACGATGAAGAAATACTTGGAATCGTTCGAGATATGCTGCGCTTCAGGGGATATGGAGTTGTTGCCGCTGCAGATGGAGAAAAGGCTTTGGAGATCATCGAGAGAGAAGAGTTTGACCTGGTGCTGACTGATCTGGGCATGCCCGGTGTCAATGGTTGGGATGTTGCCAGGACAGCAAAAGAGAAGAATCCCGAGCTTCCAGTAATCCTGCTTACCGGGTGGGGGGCCCAGTATGAAGAAGAAAACCTCCATGACAGGGGCGTCGATTTGGTTCTGTCTAAACCCTTGAGCTGGGAAAAACTCACTGAAACGATCAACAAGCTGCTCTGATAGCGGTCAGCCTGCGCCGGCAGAAGTAAGGCTCCCTGTCAGGAGAGAAGATAGCCTGCTGTCGAGTGTGGGCGCGTGGTTGCGAGGCCACCCCAGGCATGCAGGCATTAGCGCCCCGACGGTTTAATTGTGAACAGGTCGACAGTAAGGTGGATAGGGGCTTGGCACATCGCCATTGCAGGATTCCATGGTGGTGGGTCCACCTTGCCCGGGTTGATAGTTGCTCATTCCTGCACAACCAAAGGTCCCCAGGCTGAAAAGCAGGGCGGCCAAAGCCAAAACCTTTCGCACTTTCATCAGTCCATCTCCTCATAATGATGCTTTAATGCAGATCCACGGGGCTTGCAACGGCCCCTGCGCGACCCAATGCCGGCAACCGGCACTTCAGTTGGCCCCGGCATCATCTCTTGCCCATTCATCCCACTTGCCGTTCAGAAGGCTCTCCACAAAAGGGAGGTCTGCCGGAGCGAAATCGAAGTGGTTCAGTTCATTCAAAGAGACCCATCTGATTTCATCATGCACCTTGGGATCAAGATCACCGGCGTCCCAGAAGGTTTGATAGGCAAGGAGCCTGAAGACACCATGCTCATAATGGTAGCAGCTTTCTCCCAGGAAAAGCCCGATATGCACATCTATGCCAAGCTCTTCTCTCAATTCCCTTGCCAGACAGGCTTCCGGAGTCTCCCCAACCTCAACCTTGCCGCCGGGAAATTCCCATTTGTTGGCCGGTTTGTCAGTGGCCGATCGCCTGGCAATGAGAAGCTTTCCTGCTTTGACCAGAATGGCCGCGGTAACTTCCTGCAATGGGCTTCCCCTCTGAAAAGAGTGTTCGATTCTATGAGCAAGGTCTATAATCAGAATACCCTGCGAAGTCTGACGGAGAATAGAGACTTGTAATCGAAAAGACAAGAGTGCTCTTCCAATGAAAAATCGGGTGGAGGCAACAACGGTCAAAGGTCATGATGGCGGTCGGTCTGCCGGCAATATCATTCATGGTCTGCAGTGAAGAAGCAGAGGGCCTGACATGGCATGGGGCGGGATAAAGATTTGGAAAGACCAGGAAGAGAGGCTCTGGACACTCGCAGATTCAGGCCTTGATATCGAAATCTTCGAGAAGATTGGAGATCCTGTCTACGATGAGGCAACGGGGTTATGGTATCAGCAGATCGCTTTGCGTTTGACCTCAGACTAGGACCTGATTCGTCAAATACCCATCTAGGTTTAAGGTTGGCCTGTCATGGAATAATCGTCAGGCTGCCGGGGCACTATCGGGATCGACTTTCGCCTCCTGAGTGTCCGGATCGCTGAAGCAGCAGGTCATGGCCAGGAGGCCGTCCTCAAGCATCGTTTGGACGGGGTAGGGCAGTGTGTTGAAGAGCCTGACCATCGGTCGGTTGTGGATGGAGGTATAGGCGACAAACCCGGAAATACCGTTGTCTCGAGCGGCTTCCATAAGCTTTTTCAAAATGATCTTAGACAGACCTTTGCACTGCCATTCCTTTGAGACGGAGAAAGCCACCTCGGCAATATTGGAAGCTTGATCAAGGGCATACCCTCCTATCGCAATGACCTTGCCAAATCCAAACTCACCGACAACCGCAACAATGGTCATCTCCCGAACATAGTCGATCTGATACATCGATGCCACATCGTCCCGGATGAAACTCGTCTTGCGGTGGAAGAACCTTGATATCACATCATCGAAATCCAGATTATAGAAATGCTCCTGGATCCTGCGTTCATCGACCGGTTTTGCCGGCCGGATCGTGACCTCACTCCCGCCGACTTTAACAATCTCTTCGAACTTAAGGGGATAGACAGCATGGATAGACTCTTTAAGGGTATTGGCGGTTGCAATGAGACCGAGCTGTTTCGCGCTGAAGAAGAGCTGGTCCCGATGATCGGGATGGGCGAGACTGATCATGGCCATAGCGCGCTCTTGCAGACTCTTTCCGAATAGATTGACCACACCGAATTCCGTCACAACATAGTGCACATCGCTTCTGGGAATCACCACGGCGGAATTCTCCAGCATTGGTACGATGTTGCTGGTTTTGCCGTCCTCTGAGGTGGACGGCAGCAAAAGGATGGATTTTCCTTTCTGGGATTGGGCGGCTCCTCTAACAAAGTCAAGCATTCCGGATACCCCGGAGAAATGGTTCTGAGGTTGCGCATCCGCAGCGACCTGACCGGTGAGGTCCATCATGGTCGCCACATGAATGGAGATCATCTTATTGTGCGCGGCAATGACAGTGGGGTTATTGACGTAGTCGGACGGGTAGAATTCGATGCTCGGATTGTCGTGCAGGAATGCATAGAGATCCGTTGTTCCTAGGGCGCTGCTGGCGACACATTTCCCGTCATTCAAGCCTTTCTTGCGGTTGTTGATCACTCCTTTCACGACGAGTTGAATCATTCCGTCGGTAATGAACCGCGAGTGAACACCCAGGTCGTTCTTGCTGGAGAGCGCCTGCAAGGTGGCATTGGCCGTCGCTCCCAGACCGAGGTGAATTGTGGAGCCATCTTCAATGAGTTTGGTAATATGTCTGGCAATCAGCCTGGCTGGTTCCAGAACGGGATAGTCTTTGACGGTCAGGAGTTCCTCTTCATGCTCAACAACGGTGTCTACATCATCGAGATGGATGAAGCTGTGGCCAAGTATTCTTGGCATTCTTGGGTTCACCTGCGCGATGACCAGGTCGGCCGATAATGCTGCCGCCAGGGTGATGTCTACCGATATCCCGAGACTCATCCAGCCGAAGTCGTCTGGGGGCGAAACCTGAATGAGGGCAACATGGATCGGAATCTGCCTGCTTTGAAACAGGTGGGGTACTGCCGAGAGGTTGATGGGGGTGAAGAAACGGCACCCCTCCGCATGCGGCCTCATCATGGTCGATCCCTCGTAAAACGACCTGATCGTGAGACTGTGCTGGGAGGTTTCGCCGGCAATCGAGGTGAGAGGGGTTGCCTCGATGCCGAACAGTCGAACAATTTCCACATCGGTAAATCTGGCAGCCTGGCGAGCGAGTTCCTTCACAAGGTGTTGCGGCTCGCCACACGAGGTCCCTATGAAAATCCTTCGGCCGGGCTTGATCACCGCGACAGCATCTGACGCAGACTGCAACTTCTTCTTATAATGGTCCGCCCAATAGCCTGGAATCATAAATCAATCATCCCTGAAACAGATACTTGTGCGTCGACTTGGCCCCGCGTTTAATTATAGTTGCCCGCAGAATATTTTCAAAATCAATTGTAGTCGTTTTGAAAGGTTTACTTTGGGTGCCGCTCGGATATATACGGAAGGGAAAACCCTGGAGGATTTGACACAAAGAAAGGGGAAAGCAATGCGTTTCATCGACAGGCGTCTGATCGTCATCGTCGCCTTGGCGTTATTGTTCACTGCAGGGTATTTCCGCGAGGTGATCTGGAGTCAAAGCCCGACCGCATCTCCCATGGTACTGTTTACGGTACCCTACTATGCGCCGCCCGAACAACTTGATCTCTGCGGCGAAGCGGTTCCTCTCCATGTGCAGGATGTACGAGAGCGATTGGACCGGGAGTTCACGATCGTTGTCTATGGCCATGCCCAGGTCTATCTATGGCTCAAGCGGATGCAACGTCATTTCCCATGGCTTGAAAAGGAAATTGAACGCAATGGGCTGCCGAACGATCTGAAGTACGTCGCAGTGGCTGAGAGCGATCTCCAGGTCTCGGCATACTCTCCGGCAGGCGCCGTTGGTCCCTGGCAGTTTATGCGAAACACCGGCATCAACTATGGTCTGGCTCAGTCGGAGGGCATAGATCAGCGCAGAGACTTCGAAAGCTCGACACAAAGCGCTTTTCGATATCTTCGGGACTTGCATCAGCTGTTCCAGAACTGGACGCTGGCGATTGCCGGCTATAACTGCGGAGAAAGACGCGTCCAGGACGAAATCAAAAGGCAGAAAGTGAACAGCTACTATGATCTCAAGCTTCCGGCTGAGACAGAACGCTATATATTTAGAATCCTGGCCATCAAAGAGGTCCTCAGCCACCCGGACAAGTATGGTTATTTCCTCCCGGATGGAGCGGGCTACCCCACGGTAGTCGTGGATCGGGTGAATGTGGCATTGCGGTCGACCGTTCCAGTCCAGACGATGGCGGAGCTGGCTGGAGTGACGTATCGTGATTTTAAGGTCCTGAACCCGGCACTGATTTCGGATTCTGTACCGGAAGGATCGTATACGCTGAGAGTCCCAAGAGAGAAGGGCAAAGAATTCCTCACTCGATTTGAGGGCCTCAAGGAAACCGAAGAGCCACATGTCATCACGCACAAGGTCAAGAGAGGGGAAACCCTGAGCGGGATTGCTTTGCACTATGGGGTTTCGGCTTCGAGCCTGCGAGAATGGAACGGCCTCCAGGGAGATGGAGTCCGAATTGGCCAGGTGCTGAAGATCATCAAGTAGAGAAGGGATTGGCAGAGAATCCCTGGAATAACTGGATATTTGACATAGTATAGACGCGAGCGTGAAGGATGCGAAAACATGCCAGA